>JBEBSR010000001.1:0-179865 GCA_040394195.1 Wohlfahrtiimonas larvae
ACCTTTAGTTTGATCTAAATCAGGAACGATTACTAAGTTACCATCTTCTTGTTTAATACCAACTGCTGAGTGCAATTGTAATTCACTTGAGCCTTTAGCGCCCTTAACTTTTACCAAGTTACCTGTGATAGATACTTCAACACCAGCAGGAATTGGAATAATTTTCTTTGCTACACGAGACATTTCCTACTCCTTATGCTACGAAACAAATAACTTCACCACCTAAGGACATAGCTCTTGCTTTACGATCTGTCATCAAACCTTTAGAGGTAGAGATGATCGCAATACCTAAGCCACCCAATACTGATGGAAGTTGATCTTTACTTCTGTAGATACGAAGGCTAGGACGGCTTACGCGGTCTAAAGTCTCGATTACAGCTTTACCTTGGTAATATTTCAATGTTACAGATAAAGTCTTTTTAGCACCTTCAGCTGTTACTTCAAAACTTGAAATATAACCTTCATCTTTTAATACTTTTGCAATTGCTTCTTTCTTAGTAGAAGAAGGCATTGCTACAGTTTCTTTTTGTGCAGTTTGTGCGTTACGAATTCTCGTTAACATATCTGCAATCGGATCATGCATACTCATGAATTATCTCCTCAATTACCAACTTGCTTTACGTAAGCCTGGGATGTCACCGCGCATAGTAATTTCGCGCAATTTGTTACGACCCAAACCAAATTTGCTGTACACACCATGTGGACGACCAGTGATCGAACAACGTGAGTGTTTACGTGAAGCAGAAGAGTCACGAGGCATTTTTTGCAAAGCGATAACAGCTGCTTGTTTTTCTTCAAAACTTACAGTTTCGCTCTTAATAATATCTTTTAAGTTATTACGTTTAGCTTGTAATCTCTCAACCAATTTTGCTCTTTTGAGCTCACGGTTGACCATTGATTTTTTTGCCATAATATTACCTATTAATTACGGAATGGGAAACCGAATGCAGCGATAAGTGCTTTCGCTTCTGCATCAGTTTTTGCAGTTGTCGTAAAGTTAATGTCCATACCACGCATAGAGTCAACTTTCTCATAATCAATTTCAGGGAAAATGATTTGCTCTTTGATACCGAAGCTATAGTTGCCACGACCATCAAATGAACGACCATTAATACCACGGAAGTCACGTACACGTGGCAACGAGATATTGATCAAACGATCTAAGAACTCATACATGTGAGCACGACGTAAAGTCACTTTACAACCTACAGGCCAACCATCACGGATTTTAAAACCAGCGATTGATTTTTTTGACAATGTTACAACTGGTTTTTGACCAGCGATAGCAGTCATGTCAGCCACAGCAAAATCCATTACTTTTTTATCAGCAACAGCTTCACCAACACCCATATTCAAGGTAATTTTAGTGATTTTTGGTACTTCCATTGGATTTTTATATCCAAATTGTTCCATTAATTTTGGAACAACTACATCACTGTAGTATTGATTTAATCTTGTCATAAATTAATCCTAGCCAAACGGATATATTGAAGAAATGCATCCTATTCAGCGACTGTTAAAACAAACACTCTCATAGACATACATCTATGAGAGTAGAGCACAATACAATAACAGAAAAATTAGGGATTAGCCAATTTTTTTGTTAGTTGATTTAAAAAATCGTTCTCTTGTGAAAGTATTTTTACCGTTTGCATCTGTTGTAGCAGTTACTTCGATACGAACACGATCACCTTTTTTAGTTTCTGGATTGAAGATCATAACGTTAGAAATATGGATTGTTGCTTCCTGCTCTACGCGACCACCTTCGATACCACGTTGTGGGTTTGGTTTAACATGCTTAGTTTTCTTGTTAACACCCGCAACTAAAACTCTTGAACCGTCTTTAGTAATTGAAACGATATGACCAGTTTTACCTTTGTCATTACCAGTAATTACTACAACTTCATCACCTTTACGTAATTTATTCATGCTATCACCTTAAATTACTTCTGGAGCCAAAGAGATGATCTTCATGAAACGATCACCACGAAGCTCGCGAGTTACTGGTCCAAAAATACGTGTACCGATTGGTTCAAATTTTGAGTTCAATAGTACTGCTGCATTGCCATCAAATTTTACCAATGAACCGTCATCACGACGCACACCTTTACGTGTTCTAACAACTAATGCATTGTAGATTTCACCTTTTTTCGCACGACCACGTGGAATAGCATCTTTAACAGATACTTTGATGATATCACCAACACCAGCATAACGACGATGTGAACCGCCTAAAACTTTGATACACATCAAGCGTTTTGCACCTGAGTTATCAGCAACTTCAAGCATAGATTGAGTTTGAATCATTTCACTAGCCTCTTGCTTCTTCGATCACTTTAACCAAAGCCCAAGATTTTAACTTAGACATTGGACGTGATTGCTTAATTTCAACTAAATCACCCACTTTACAGATGTTATTTTCATCATGTGCGTGAAACTTCGTAGAACGCTTAATGTATTTACCGTAGATTGGGTGTTTTACTAAACGCTCAACCAATACTGTAATTGTTTTATCCATCTTATCAGATGAAACGCGACCAACTACTGTACGCTCAACTTTTTGTTTAACTTCAGACATTACTCACCTGCCTTTTGTGCTAAAACAGTGTTGATTTGAGCAATTTGCTTACGAGTTGCTTTGAACTGGTGTGGCTTTTCCAACTGACCAGTTGCTTTTTGCATACGTAAGTTAAATTGTGCTTTGCGTAATTCTAAACGCTCAGCCTTTAACTCTTCAACGCTCTTAGCAGATAATGTTTCCATAAAATTATTACTCATAATCATCACCTTAAAGTACTGTTCTAGCAACAAATGTTGTCTGAACAGATAATTTAGCAGCCGCTAAACGGAATGCTTCACGTGCAACTTCTTCAGCCACACCTTCGATTTCGTATAACATTCTGCCTGGTTGAACTTTAGCCACCCAATATTCAACGTTACCTTTACCACTACCCATACGAACTTCTAATGGTTTGTTAGTAATTGGAACATCTGGGAAAACACGAATATAAACTTTACCACCACGACGAACGTAGCGGTTGATCGCACGACGCGCAGATTCGATCTGACGCGCTGTGATACGACCACGTGTTGTAGCTTTCAAGCCGAATTCACCAAAGCTAACTTGATTACCAGCAAGTGCATTACCGCGGTTGCGGCCTTTACGCATTTTTCTAAATTTTGTACGTTTAGGCTGTAACATAATTATTCACCTCTCTTTTTAGAGCGACGACCTTTCTCTGGTTGCTCATCAGCTTTTTGATAATCAAATACTTCACCCTTATAGATCCAAACTTTGATACCTAGGATACCATAAGTAGTTAAAGCTTCAGCTGTACCATAATCGATATTCGCACGCAATGTATGCAATGGCACACGGCCTTCACGATACCATTCCATACGAGCAATTTCTGCACCATTCAAACGACCAGAAACGTTAACACGGATACCTTCCGCACCTACTTTCATAGTGTTAGTCACAGCACGCTTCATTGCACGGCGGAACATTACACGGCGCTCTAATTGTTGTGCAATACCTTCAGCAACCAAATAAGCATCTAACTCAGGCTTTTTGATTTCTTCGATAGCTACATGTACAGGGCAACCCATAATTTTAGTTAACTGTATACGTAATTTATCAATATCCTCACCTTTCTTACCAATCACAACACCAGGACGAGCTGTAAAGATCGTTACTTGTGCTGATTTGCTTGGACGAGTGATTTGAATTTTAGAAACCGCAGCACTTGCTAATTCTTTACGAAGAAACTCACGAGCTCTAAAATCCGCTTCGATAAATCCAGGAAATTCTTTGCTACTTGCATACCAACGTGAATTCCAATCTTTAGAGATACCTAAACGAATTCCGGTTGGATTAACTTTTTGACCCATTATAGTCTCCCTTATTCTGCTACTGTGATCGCAACATGGCTTGTGCGCTTAAGGATGCGGCTACCGCGACCTTTTGCACGTGCTCTCATGCGCTTAAGAACAGGACCAGCATCAACCATAATAGTTTGTACTTTCAAACCATCGATATCTAATGCAGCATTATTTTCCGCATTAGCAATTGCTGAGTTCAAAACTTTCTTGATAATTTCAGCTGCTTTCTTATCGCTGAATTCCAAAAGAGCTAATGCACGCTCAACTGGTAAACCACGAATTTGATCTGCAACTAAGCGCGCTTTCTGAGGAGAGATACGCGCAGATTTTAATGTAGCTGTTTGCATAATAAACTCCTATCGCGCTTTTTTATCTGCAACGTGACCACGGTAAGTACGAGTAAGAGCAAACTCACCCAACTTATGACCGATCATGTTTTCAGTAATTAAAATTGGAACATGCACTTTACCGTTGTGCACTGCAATTGTTAGACCAATCATATCAGGAAGGATCATTGAGCGGCGAGACCAAGTTTTGATTGGCTTGCGGCTTTTAGAAGCGATAGCTTCTTCAACTTTCTTCATTAAGTGATGATCGATAAATGGGCCTTTCTTAATAGAACGTGGCATAAATTATCCTTTATCTTACTTATTACGATGACGAACAATAAACTTATCTGTGCGTTTATTGCTTCTTGTTTTGTAACCTTTAGTTGGTACACCCCATGGAGTAACAGGATGACGACCACCTTTACTACGGCCTTCACCACCACCGTGAGGGTGATCCACTGGGTTCATACACGCACCACGAACTGTAGGACGAACGCCTAACCAGCGTTTTGCACCAGCTTTACCCAATACGCGCAAGCTGTGTTCGCCGTTAGATACTTCACCTAAAGTTGCTTTACAGTCAACATGAACGCGACGCATTTCGCCAGAACGTAAACGCAATGTAACGAATTGACCTTCACGAGCCACCAACTGAACGCCAGCACCAGCTGAACGAGCCAACTGAGCACCCTTACCTTCTTTCAATTCGATACAATGAATTGTAGAACCTACTGGGATATTACGAAGAGGTAATGCATTACCAGGTTTAATTGGCGCACCAGAACCTGACAATAATACTGTACCTTCGCTCACACCCTTAGGAGCAATGATATAACGACGTTCGCCATCTGCGTAACATAACAATGCGATATGCGCAGTACGATTAGGATCGTATTCAATACGCTCAACACGTGCAGGGATATTATCCTTATCACGTTTGAAGTCAACGATACGATAGTGTTGCTTATGACCACCACCAATGTGACGAGTTGTGATACGACCATTATTGTTACGACCGCCAGTTCTTGACTTGCTATCTAACAATGGAGCGTATGGAGCGCCTTTATGCAAACCAGGCGTCACAATTTTAATCATACTGCGACGACCAGCTGATGTTGGCTTAGTCTTAACAATTGCCATTATGCACCACCTACAAAATCAATAGTTTGTCCATCAGCTAAAGTAACATATGCTTTTTTCCAATCTTGTCTTTGACCAACAAAACGACCTAAACGTTTTTGCTTGCCATTTTGAATTGCAACAGTTACAGCGCTAACTTTAACGTTAAAGCTTAATTCTACCGCTTGTTTAATTTCAAGCTTAGTAGCATCTTTCAATACTTTGAAGCAGACTTGGCCAGCTGATTCTTCTAAACGAGCTGTTTTTTCTGACGCGTGAGGCGCAAGAATAATCTGCATTAAACGTTCTTCTTTCATACTCATGCTAACCACTCCGCTACAGATGTTAATGCTTCTTGAGTCATAACAACTTTTTCAAATTGGATTAGGCTTACTGGATCAATACCTGCCGCATCGATAACTTGAACATATGGCAAGTTACGAGTTGCTAAGTATAAAGGCAAGTCAATCGCTTGAGTTACTAACAATGCGTTATTACCTACATTTAAATCCTGAAGCATTTTTAAAGCTGCTTTAGTTTTTGACTCAGCCAATTCAATTTTATCTACGATAACCAAACGATCTTGTCTGATTAATTCAGAGAAAATTGATGCAATAGCTGCACGATACATTTTCTTGTTAACTTTTTGTTCCCAGTTTTGTGGTTTAGCAGCAAATGTTACGCCACCAGAACGCCAAATTGGACTACGTGAAGAACCTGCACGCGCACGACCTGTACCTTTTTGTCTCCATGGCTTAATTCCACCACCAGCAACTTCAGCACGAGTTTTTTGAGCACGAGTACCAGCACGACCTGCCGCTTGATACGCCACAACTACTTGATGAACAAGAGTTTCATTGAATTCACGAGCAAAGATTGAATCTTCTACTGCAATCGTTGAACCATTTTTAATATTTAATTCCATTGATTACCCCTTTGCCTTAACTGAAGGTTTGATAATCACGTTACCGCCTTTAGCTCCAGGTACTGCACCCTTAACTAAAACGATATTTCTTTCAGCATCAATACGTACGATTTCTAAGTTCAATGCTGTACGCTTAACGGCACCCATGTGACCTGTCATTTTCTTACCTTTGAAAACACGACCAGGATCTTGACATTGCCCGATAGAACCAGGAACACGATGTGATAATGAGTTACCGTGAGAATTTCTTTGACCAGCAAAGTTCCAACGCTTGATAGTACCAGCAAAACCTTTACCTTGGCTCGTACCGCTTACGTCAACTTTCTGACCTTCTTCAAACACTGAAGTTGTGATTTCTTGTCCAAGTGCATATTCTGCTACGTCTTCAACGCGGAATTCCCACAAACCACGACCAGCTTCCACTTTTGCTTTAGCAAAGTGACCAGCTGCTGCTTTATTTACACGGCTTGCTTTTCTTACACCTGTTGTTACTTGAACAGAAGTATAACCATCTACTTGACTGTTTTTAACTTGAGTTACTCTGTTAGGAGAAACTTCTAAAACAGTTACAGCGATGGATTCACCACTTTCAGTAAATACGCGAGTCATCCCCGCTTTACGTCCTACTAATCCAATTGCCATTTTAAAACCTCAATATAGATAAATTACGAGAGGAAGGTTGGCCACCTTCTTCGCCCTAGTCGACTAAATTAGGATTAACCTAATTTAATCTGAACATCAACACCTGCTGCCAAGTCTAGCTTCATCAAAGCATCAACTGTTTTTTCAGTAGGATTAATGATATCCATCAAACGCTTATGCGTTTTTAACTCATACTGATCACGCGCATCTTTGTTTACGTGCGGAGAGATCAATACTGTGAAACGCTCAGTTTTTACAGGCAATGGGATTGGACCCTTAATTTGCGCGCCTGTACGCTTAGCTGTTTCAACAATTTCTTTAGCTGATTGATCGATTAAACGATGATCAAAAGCTTTTAAACGAATACGAATTTTTTGATTGGTCATTTCTATTTCTCAAAATGATGCGCCCTAGCAGAGCGCATACTAATTAAATTGATCTATTACGCAATAATTTTAGCTACAACGCCAGCACCAACAGTACGGCCACCTTCGCGAATTGCGAAACGTAAACCTTCATCCATTGCGATTGGGTTGATCAACTCAACTACCATTTTGATGTTATCGCCAGGCATAACCATTTCTACGCCTTCTGGTAATTCTACAGCACCAGTTACGTCAGTTGTACGGAAGTAGAACTGTGGACGGTAACCTTTAAAGAATGGAGTATGACGACCACCTTCATCTTTAGACAATACATATACTTCAGCTTCGAATTTAGTATGAGGCTTAATTGAACCTGGTTTTGCCAACACTTGACCACGCTGAACTTCTTCACGCTTAGTACCACGCAACAATACACCAACGTTGTCACCAGCTTGACCTTGATCCAATAACTTACGGAACATTTCAACGCCAGTACAAATAGTTTTCATTGTTGGAGTAATACCAATGATTTCTAATTCTTCACCAACTTTAACAATACCTGATTCGATACGACCAGTGATTACTGTACCACGACCAGAAATTGAGAATACATCTTCGATTGGCATCAAGAATGCTTTATCGATTTCACGAGTTGGCTCTGGAATATATGAATCCAAAGCATCAACTAATTTAACGATAGCAGGAACACCAATATCTGACTCATCGCCTTCCAATGCTTTCAATGCTGAACCAACGATGATAGGAGTATCATCACCTGGGAAATCGTATGTATTTAACAAATCACGAACTTCCATTTCTACCAATTCAATCAACTCAGCATCATCAACCATGTCAGCTTTATTCAAGAATACAACGATGTATGGAACACCTACTTGACGTGACAACAAGATGTGTTCGCGAGTTTGAGGCATAGGACCATCAGCTGCTGAACAAACCAAGATAGCGCCATCCATTTGAGCAGCACCAGTGATCATGTTTTTAACATAGTCCGCATGTCCAGGACAGTCAACGTGCGCGTAATGGCGGTTTGCTGATTCATATTCTACGTGTGATGTAGAAATAGTAATACCACGAGCTCTTTCTTCTGGAGCTTTATCGATTTGATCATATGCAGACGCAGATCCGCCAAAGCGATCAGCACCAATTTTTGTCAACGCAGCTGTTAATGTTGTTTTACCATGGTCAACGTGACCGATTGTACCCACGTTTACGTGTGGTTTATTACGACTGAATTTTTCCTTAGACACAATATCACCTCAATTGTTAAAGAATGAATGAAAATAGCGCTATATTATAGCGCTATTTTTTATGTTTGCAAATCTAAAAATTAATTTAGATTAGCCTTGGTTTTTCTTGATGATTTCTTCTGTTACATGATTTGGAGCTTCTTGATACTTAGCAAATTCCATAGAATATGTCGCACGACCTTGAGTTGCTGAACGCAATGCAGTCGCATAACCAAACATTTCTGATAAAGGAACTTCAGCACGAATCAATTTAGAACCGTATGCATCATCAACACCTTGCAAGTTACCACGACGACGGTTCAAGTCACCCATAACATCACCTAAGTAATCTTCTGGAGTCTCAACTTCAACTTTCATCATTGGCTCTAACAATACAGCGCCTGCTTTACGAGCACCTTCTTTGAAACCCATAGAACCAGCGATTTTAAACGCCATTTCGTTTGAGTCAACTTCATGATAAGAACCATCAAACAACGTTACTCTTACATCAACAACAGGGAAGCCTGCAAGAACACCATTTTGCATTTGCTCTTGAACACCCTTATCAACCGCAGGAATGTATTCCTTAGGAACAACACCACCAACGATTTGGTTAACGAATTCGTAACCTTCGCCAGATTCTCTTGGCTCGATACGCAACCAAACATGACCGAACTGACCGCGACCACCTGATTGACGAACGAATTTACCTTCCTGCTCGATAGATTTTTTGATTGTTTCACGGTAAGCAACCTGAGGCGCACCAACGTTACATTCAACCGCAAACTCACGCTTCAAACGCTCAACGATAACTTCCAAGTGCAACTCACCCATACCACCGATGATTGTTTGACCTGATTCATGATCAGTCGAAACACGGAATGATGGATCTTCTTGAGCCAAACGAGACAACGCAAGACCCATTTTTTCTTGATCGCCTTTAGTTTTTGGCTCAATCGCTACAGAGATAACTGGCTCAGGGAATTCCATACGCTCAAGCGTAATCATATTCGCTTGTTCACACAAAGTATCACCAGTTGTTACATCTTTCAAACCTACCAACGCAACAATATCACCCGCACGCGCTTCATCAATTGGATCACGATCATTTGAGTGCATTCTGAACATACGACCAATTCTTTCAGAACGTGATTTAACAGGGTTATATACTGAATCACCTGACTTAATCACACCTGAGTACACACGAATAAACGTCAAGTTACCAACAAACTTATCATTGATAATTTTGAACGCCAACGCAGAGAAAGGCTCATCATCAGTTGAATGACGCTCAGCTGGCTCACCATTTGGCAATTCGCCTCTGATCGCTTCGATATCTGTAGGTGCTGGTAAATAACGAATTACGTTATCCAACATTGCTTGAACACCTTTGTTCTTAAACGCTGTACCACATTGCGCAGGAACAATTTCAGATTTCAACGTACGAGCGCGAATACCTTCATAAATTTCTTCGATAGACAACTCACCTTCTTCAAGGTATTTTTCCATCATTTCTTCACTAGCTTCTGCCGCAGCTTCAACTAGATTAACGCGATACTCTTCCGCCTGTGCTTGCAAATGCTCAGGAATATCACGATATTCAAATTTCAAACCTTGACTTGCTTCATCCCAGTAAACTGCTTTCATCAATACTAGGTCAACAACACCTTCAAAGTTATCTTCCGCACCAATTGGAATCTGAAGAGGCACTACGTTTGCACGTAAACGATCTTTCATTTGTTCCATTACACGGAAGAAATCAGCACCAGTACGATCCATTTTGTTTACAAATGCCATACGTGGAACTTTATACTTATTTGCTTGACGCCATACTGTTTCTGACTGAGGCTGAACACCGCCCACAGCACAGTAAACCATTACAGCACCATCTAATACACGCATTGAACGCTCAACTTCGATTGTGAAGTCAACGTGTCCCGGCGTATCGATCAAGTTGATCAAATGCTCTTGGAACTGGTTATCCATACCTTTCCACCAGCAAGTTGTTGCTGCTGATGCAATTGTAATACCGCGCTCTTGCTCTTGATCCATACCATCCATTGTTGCCGTACCATCGTGTGTTTCACCGATTTTATGCGTACGACCTGTATAGAATAGAATACGTTCAGAAGTAGTAGTTTTACCAGCGTCGATGTGAGCACTAATACCGATATTACGATATCGATTAATTGGCATTGTACGAGCCATATTTATTTCCTTCTATTTTAGAAAATTATCTTAAAAATGACGATGCGGCACCATCAATACTGATAGCACCGCATTACATTCATACTAAAAACACGCGACTACTACCAGCGGAAGTGAGCAAACGCTTTGTTCGCTTCTGCCATTCTGTGTGTATCTTCACGTTTTTTCACTGCAGCACCACGACTTTCTGCAGCATCTAATAATTCTGCCGTCATTCTACGTGACATTGATTTTTCTGAACGCTTACGTGCAGCATCAATAATCCAGCGCATAGCCAAAGTATCACGGCGAGTTGCGCGAACTTCGATTGGAACTTGGTATGTAGCACCACCCACGCGGCGAGATTTAACCTCAACCTTAGGACGTACATTTTCCAACGCTTGATCTAATATAGCCATAGGATCTTCATGACCCTTCTCTTTAACACCATCTAAAGCGCCATATAAAATGCTTTCAGCAACAGCTTTCTTACCAGAAACCATTACCATGTTCATGAATTTCGCCAACGTTTTACTACCATAAACGGGATCTGGCAAAATATCACGTTTTGGGACTTCTCTTCTTCTTGACATGAGATACTCTCAACAAATACTAAATCCTAACTAAAAGACCTTTTCAAAGAACAACTACTTATTCTTTAGGCTTCTTAGCACCATATTTTGAACGACCTTGACGACGTTTTGCAACGCCCTGCGCATCCAAAGCACCACGAACTGTGTGATAACGAACACCTGGAAGATCCTTAACACGTCCACCACGTACTAATACTACGCTGTGTTCTTGCAAGTTATGACCTTCACCACCGATATAGCTCGATACTTCGAAACCGTTCGTTAAACGCACACGACAAACTTTACGTAAAGCAGAGTTTGGCTTCTTTGGCGTAGCTGTATAAACCCTAGTACACACACCACGACGCTGAGGACAGCTTTGTAATGCAGGTACGTCAGACTTGTCAGCTTTGATAGAGCGTGGACGACGCACTAACTGATTTACTGTTACCATTAAAATTCAATCCTATGATTATAAAAATTATACATAAGCCAATCTTGGATAAAATAATCCAAAGATGCGAGATTTTATAAGACTGTATAGAAAGTGTCAAGTTGCGTAACAATTAACTCGACCTTTTCTTGCGAATCCCCAAAGGGACAAACGATACTTTTTGGCTAGTTGAACAGCCTTATCTGTAGGTGCAGACATTGTCACCAAGATTGGAATTTTAATTGCAATTGTTTTTTGCACAATTTCAAAACTGGCACGCGAACTCATTAAAATAAAAACATCTTGAACATTAATATTCAATTGCATCATTGCACCAATTAATTTATCCAATGCAACATGACGACCTACATCTTCACGAGTGATCATTATAGCACCATTTCGATCACAGAGAAAAGCTGCATGTGATGCCCCTGTTTGCTGACCATAATCCTGAACATCATAACTTTGTGATAATGCAACTTGAATACACTCATAAGTGATCGGCTCAGCCGCTGCTAATTCAAACAGCGTCTTCTCAACTAATGATAGATTTTCAACGCCACAGACACCACAACCTGTTCTTGCACTCATTTTTCGCTGATTACCTTCTAAGCGACTCATTAAAATGGGTTCAATTTCTATGTGCAACTCTATGCCTTCATGAGTTTCTCTCACTTTCACAGATAAGATTTGCTGAGCAGATTGCACAATACCTTCTGTCAAACTAAAGCCATATGCAAGGTCTTCTAAGTCTGTTGGCGTACACATCATCACTAAATGTGGCACACCATTATAAATGAATTGAATCGGCTCTTCTGAGATCAAATAATCATCTTTCTCACAATGATCATCATGCTGATAACTTACCACTTGGCATTTTTTAATCGCTTCCATAAGGTACACAATATCTATAATGAAATTCTGATTATTCTATCACTCTGGAAAGTAATAACGTATTTTTTGCTGAACATCGCAACCAATCTGCCACTGCCCTGCTACAATTAAAGGCAAACGATACAAACACGGAATCAGCTCAATCACTTCATCATTCGCTTTATACTCAAACCCCACCAAACGCTCATCAAAAAATGGCTGACCTTTTAAATACATACCAATAATACTTTTGTGAGCTTGATCTTTTGAATGCAGCGTTGTGAATATCACATTATTTTTAATCAGCATTGCATCAAAATATTTTTGATCAACCTTCATCTGCCAATTTGGATTTCTAGCATCATTGATACTCATAGTCACTATATCACTGTGATCATATGCTGAATATTGACTCAAGTGAAATTGAAAAATCATGCTGATATCAAAGTGCAATTCTTCAATCGGAATCCATAAATGATAAAGCATCACCTGCTGATTAACTTTATCCTCAAATGCCAGCACAATCTCATAATGCAAATGATGAATTCGCATCGCTTGATCCACTAATTGTGGTAGATCATCTGATTCTATTAACGTGACTTCTTTAGTTAATACACCATTACTCAACATTAACTGCCAAGCATTATCTGTATTAATAAGTCTTACAGAATTCTGCCCATCATTAATCTCGCTCTGCCAATCATCTTTCGCCATCAATTGATCAATCACTAAACGATCGCCCAAGTTATCCAAACTGGCCAACCAAATGCGATGTGCAAAATGCCCATCATGACAATGATTTGCCAATTGTACTTTTTGTAGAAATATATCCTCCTCCATATCTATATCAGGAAAGTTCATAGCATCACAATTTTTCCACGGCTCCTGTTCATCATCAGCAGATGAAATTCTTGATGCTTGCTGAATACTTTCCTGCCCTGCACTTAATAGTTTTTGACGATTATTGGCAACACTTCGCGCCATGAACATATCTGAGAAATATTGTTGGTTCACAATAAAAAGCATGCCTGCTAATAAATACAGCGCACCTACCATAATCACAACAATTGCGAGAATACTTCCTTTAGATTTCTTCATAGATTCAGCAACCTTATCGATAGTGTTTGAACCACAAGATTTGCGGGTGATAAATATGGCATTAATAAACTTATATTCAGCACTTGCCAATCTTCCCCTGAATGTTGAACAGTTAAGCCTTTCACATTAGGAAAGCGCATATGATTAGAACCATCTAAGAAATTATGAATTAAATAATGTTGATCTTTTTCATAACTCACATACATCAATGAACGGCTAATTTTGTAATATTGAATATGAGATTGATTATTTAAATAACGCTGCACATCGCTTTCAGATTGGCTTGTAACTTTGTACTGATTTAACCCTGATTTTTGATATCTGCCCAATAAATGGGATTGGCAATCTGTTATGTATAAATACCCTATTGCACCTTTCACTTCATCTGTATTGAGAATTTCACCATCTTTCACAACCAATGGTACTAACTCAATAATTTCTAATAAATCACTGCCTACAAGTGTTTTTAATTTGTAATCATTCAGAATTAAATCAGGATATTGCTGACTTGCATCTAACATCGTATCTGTTTCCACCAAAGCTTCAGAATTTGTTGGATGTAAAGTGACACGTTCATTTCGTATAATAAATGGCGCAATAGGATGATTAGCTTCAGTACTTTTATATTGTAGCCATTCAGGATTTAAACAATGTGGCTGAAAAAATGCTCGACCTAATGTTGAACGGAGATAGCTCGCTGCTTCTAAATAATCCTGCGATAGCTCTAATTTAATAATTTCTTGATGACTATTTTTAGACAAGGCCAACCAAAAAATCATCAATGATGACAATAACGACAAACCTATTGCCATAGATATCATCAATTCAATTAGAGTAAACCCCATAGATTTTCGCATTAAAACTCCACAGAATAATTTTGATCAAACTGATTTTCATCAGATATGAGATTCTCTTGGCGCTGTAATAGCTCATGATTACTCACCATCATCGTTGCATGATATTGATAGGCAATCATGACAATCCCAACTATAATAGCGAGCGCGATCATCACTTCCACTAATGTCATTCCTTCATCGATCATTTTCTTTTTCATAATTAAAAATTTACATTAATTAACAATCATTGAACAATATATTTTATTAATTGCCATGACTAGAAAAATTCTTCACGTTGATATGGATGCATTCTTTGCTCAAGTTGAGCAGAGAGATTTTCCGCAATATAGAAATAAACCTTTAGTGGTTGGCTCTGCTGATTCTCGTGGCGTTGTTGCAGCTGCGAGTTATGAAGCACGCAAGTTTGGCGTGTATTCTGCGATGCCATCATCGACAGCTAAAAAGAAATGTCCGCATCTAATTTTTGCGCCCCATAGATTTGATGTTTATCGATCTGTTTCTCAGCAAATTCATACCATTTTCGCACGATATACAGAATTAATTGAGCCTTTATCCTTAGATGAAGCTTATTTAGATGTCAGCGCTATTACCCAACATGGGCAATATGCAACAGAGATTGCCAAAAGCATCCAACAAGCCATTTATAGAGAACTAAATTTAACCTCTTCCGTAGGTGTTTCTTATAATAAATTCTTAGCAAAAATTGCATCCAATATGCATAAACCTTTTGGCATTACAGTAATTACACACAAAACTGCAACCAAAATATTAGAGCAATTACCCATTGAAAAATTCTATGGTATTGGGCAACAAACTGCTAAAAAAATGCATATTCTGGGCATTAAAACAGGATTAGATTTAAAACAAAAATCCAGAGAAGAATTGAAATTATATTTTGGAAAATCAGGAGAGTTTTATTATCAAAATGCACACGGTGAAGATAATCGAGCAGTTGATCCTGTGCAAGAAACGCAATCTGTCAGTGCTGAAAACACTTTTTCAAAAGATATCAGCACAACTGAAGATATCCAAAAAGAAGTGGACATCCTCATCACGACATTATTAGAACGATTATCTCACGATAGTTTTTATGGCAAAGGCATCTCTATTAAGATTCGCTTTGCAAATTTTACAGCCGTTACTCGCAGCAAAACATTCAGCACAGTTTTGCCCTATGAACGAGAGTTTATCGAGCAATGTTTTTGGGAGCTATTTAATAGCATCCCTAAACAACCAATTCGATTGATTGGCATTACGATTCAATCACCCGATCCATATCACAATCAACAGATCAAGCTACCATTCTAATTTGCAGCACAACGGCCAATTCGTGTGAATGTAATTTTTTCAACATAATTAACGGCACGCGTATAAGGAATTGTTGTCAATGTGCGATCTAGCACATATTTATTGTAAGCTTCTTTAGTCAGTTTATAAGATTCCATTGTTGTAAGTTTTTGCTCATCACATTTCAACAAATAAGTCTGACTATTGCGCGTATTTTCAGCTGTCATTCGACACTTTCGCTTATTAGCTTGAGCCTGTTCCAATAATGTTTGTGCAGAATATATTGGCAATAATTCTCCCAAGGCAAAACATCTTTGCTCCGAAGTTTTACCATCTTTTTCGTGGTCAATATCCACGCGCCATTCGCCTTCTAGCATTGGTAGAAATGTTGGGCTCAAAGCATCAGCAATACTAATATTCTGAATTGCTAAAAAAGCATATACACTTAAAAAACTTTTAAGAATTCTTTTTTCCATATCCTGACCTATTCTTATCAATTTTGTTAGTCATTAATGATGTAATTTGGTTTAACTTAAAAACCAAAACGTAAATTAAGTTATTATACTTTTACATACAGCTTACAAATTAGCAAATAAATTTACAATCATTTTATTATAGATATTATTTTTATTTTACGATAAAAATTCTATTAACATAATTAATTATAGAACAAGATATACATTTTATAGGTTTTTTAAATAATTTTGTGCCCAATTATATGCTGTTTCGTGCCAGTCCTGCTGAATGCCTTGCCAATATGATTTTGCTTTTTCCAAATCGCCTTGATTAGCAGCCAATATTCCCAACTGCAATTGTGCCCAAGCATAATTAGTATCCGTTAATTCTCTTGTGATTGCTTGCCAATATTGCTCTGCTTCTTGAAGGTTTGCTTTGCTCTTTGCCAGTTTACCTAAGCCATACAAAGCTTGGCCGTAGCACCATTCATTTGAGTTCTCACCAATATTTTTCCAATGTGCTTCAGCCAGCTCTTCATCGCCTTGAGTCATAGCAAAATCTGCTAAATACAGTTGAGCCCAAGCATAAGAATTAGGATCCCAATCTTTTTCGATTTGCGACCAATAAGAAACGCCTGCTTTTTGATCATTGCGTTGATCTTCTAATTCGCCCAAATTGAATAATGCCTTGGCATAGCAACACAAATCCCAATCTTTTTGGATTGATTGCCAATGAGCAATCGCTGCATCTTTATGATCACGATTAAATTCTAATTCACCTAAATTTAATTGTGCTTGAGCATAACAAGATTCATTCCAAGATAATTCAATGGATTGCCAATATTGAATGGCTAAATCCAATTGGCCTTGCTCTTCTGCCAAATCACCTAAATATAATTGAGCCAAAGCATAAATTGATAAATCCCATTCGGCATAGATTTTTTGCCAAGCTTCACGTGCTTTTTCCACTTCACCATTTGCTGAGCAAGCCATCCCCAAGAGCAGTTGCTTTCTCGCAGAATTAAATGGGCGATCTGTATCGATCGACTCTAAAAACTCTGCTGCATCTGTATTTTCTTGTTCGTACAATAATAGCTCTGCATTATGTAACAAATGATCAACACCTGAACTCATTTGGCTTCTCCCGATTAAACTAGGTCACCATTCTACGCTATCTTGTACTAAATGCATTAATTAGGATCAATTGTTCTAAAGGTTAAGTTAACTCTTGCAGTTTTAACCTTTTTAGTTGGTGGTAAACGATGCTGCCAAAAGGTTTGGGTTTCATCTTTCATAATGAGCAAACTGCCATGCTCCAAATCAATGCTAACTTTTTCTTCACTGGCTTTATGCTTGAACCAAAATTTACGCTCTGCACCCACAGTTAAAGAAGCAATCGCCCCATTCTTTTTGAGATCCTTTTCGCCATCGCTGTGCCAAGCCATTCCCTCTTCACCATCATGATAGAGATTCGCTAAGCAGGAATTGAAAGTTTCACCTGATATTTCTTCCACCAATTGTTTCAACTCTAATAATGCAGGCAACCAAGGCAATGCTTCTTTCGTTGTATTGGAATATGTATAAGAGAAAGTTTGATCGCCATACCAAGCCACTTTGCGCTTTGTGAAAATGTGCTTGCCATAAATCACAGCTTCATCGCTCTTCCATGCAATGTGATTCAGCAGCTCATTAAAATAATAATCTGCTGTTACTTTATCCATGATTTTACCGAAATATAAAACCGTACCATCATAAGGCAAAAGATTAATCGTCGAATCAATCTCATCATCAAATAAGCTCATGGTTTGCTGTTTCATAATATTCCGTTTAATTGCCCATAATGGTTCAATATTTACTATAATCGGCCTAATCATTTTCACCAAAATATTATTAGGCTTTTATGACTGAATCCATTAAACCTTTTCACTTTTTGATTCATGATGATGGCAAAGCATCATTTTTCTTTATGTCGGATGCTTTTTATAATGATCCAATCATGGATATTTTAGAACAACAAACAGGCACAAACCGCGATTATTTCAACGGTTATGCTTGGCAAAAAGTTGTTGCTAAATTCATTGAAGAAAATTTCAGAGAATCTGCTCACTTAATCGACTTCGATCCCGAAGCGGATATGTTTTCAGCGATTTCTATAGATGTGGAATTATTAAAAGCTATAGCGATTGGGTTTCGTGAGAGTTTACACAATACATAAATAGCAAAATAATCACCAATAACACAATAATACCCCCTTAATCAAATATATATATTGAAGATTAACTACAAATCTATTTAATCCGAAAAGGATTAGTTGAATCCTCTACTTTGCTTGAATCCGTTAAAGCATATTCAAAGAAAACCCTATCTTGTTTGGCACCTTCGCTTAAGTAAATTTTTTTAATATGATCTTTTATTGGAATATCGTAATCAATATAGAAAAATTTTTTTTCATAATCTTTTTGAATCAACTGAGTATTTAAAGATGTGATCATGACCATTCGGCATTCTTGTTCTTCTTCAAAGGCAGGATGCTTTATCAAATACTTTAGAGGTAGTAACAAGTCATCTAGTAATTCATAAGTTCTCTTATCTATTTCGCTCCCTAATTTCTTAGTTTTATTCTGTAACTTTAGAAATAGCTTTTTTAACTTTTTTTCTAATCTATTAGTAGCTTTAGAGTATTCATTATACTGCTCCTTAGATTCACTAGGATCTCCTTTATAGAACGTATATTCAGAGCGCTGAGCGATCTTAAAATATTCTATTTCTGGATTAATATAAATACAACGGTATATAGGATACTTCTTTTGTTGAGAAATACTTACTTCAACATTTTCATTCACATCCTTTTGGTTTATACCAATATAACTTGAATATTTTTCCTTAGAAAAAAAATCTGTTTCTATAATTAGGCTTACTCCTGTTGCTTCTATAGCATTTTGTTTTCCATATAATCGAAATTGGTTTAAAGAATCATGGTTAAAAGAAAAACAACTAGCAAAACCATAATGTTTTTTTTCAATATTTTCTTTGAGTGGTACTTTCAACCATTTATGCATCAGCTTTCCTTCTGTTGGATCATTCATAAATTCAATAGAACTCAATCTCAAACTTGATGCTTTTTCATCATCTAAAATTTTAAGAGCCACATTACTGCTAGTATAATGCGCTACTTGCCCACAGTATTTACTTAATTCTTCTTGTGAATCGTTAATTTGTAGCAAGCTAAGGATGTTATTAATACAATCATATATATCTATAAGTCCTTTATCTTCCATATCATTAAGACGCATCAGACAATCCTTATGATAAGCCAATTCAAACTCTTCTGTACTTTCTAAGAATTTTTTGACAAGCTCATACTTCTCAGCTTTCAAAAAACCATCACATATTTCTAAAATATGACGTTCTTTTTGATTATTCGCTACAACATTCCAATTTCTATTTATTTTTTTCCAATAATTAATAGTACGGTCATATTCACCTTTAGAATATTCAATATTACCTAAATGATATTGAATATGCATATAAGCAAAAGCATTGATATCAGAATCTATTGAATCCCATATCTCTTCTGCCTTTTTTATATCCCCCTTTTCTTTTTCTAAAAGGCCTAATTCAAATAAACTCATTGAATGAGTCCAAGGATTCCATTCTGATTTTAAAGATTCCCAATGTTTTTTAGCCTCTAACAGATGCCCATTTTCTTTATCTATTACACCTAAATAATATTTGGCATTAGCATATACCCAACTATTCCAATCTAATTGAAGCTTGTTAAATATCTCAGCAGCATCCCCCCTATTACCATCATTATATTTTAAAAGTCCCAATTGAAATTGAGCACCAGCATAAGCCCATGAATTCCAAGTTTCCTCAATAGTTTCCCAATAATATTTAGCTCTCTTAATATTTTTTAAACCGCTTTCTAAAAAACCTAATTTCAACTGTGCATCAGCATAATTAAAATGATTTAGATGGTTAACTTTTTCTAAGTGCATTCTCGCACCATTTGTGTTTCCTTGGTTCATCTCCAAAATACTTAATTGAATCTGAGCCTGTTCATAAGCTGATATGTTCCAAGAAAACTCTATAGATAACCAAAATTTTTTAGCATTATTTAAAAGCTTCCTATCTCTTTCTAAATTACCTAAATTTAATTGAGCCCAAGCATATACAATGAGATCATGTTTATTATCAACTAAGCTCCAATATTTCTCAGCTTCATCGATATTACCTAAGATATTCTCTGCATTTCCTAAATTTAATTGAGCCCAAGCATATACAGAAAAATCATATTTATTATCAACTAAGCTCCAATATTTTTTAGCTTCATCAACGTTACCTAGGCTATTTTCTACATTTCCTGCAAACAGATTCTTTTTATTAATAAAATACTGGTCTTGTGAACTAAATTTGCTAAGCAGACTCTTAGCTTGCTCGGCCTTACCGTTAGCAATCAACCTCTCCACCTCACCTAATAATTCTTGAACTTCTGAGTTATCCATTGAATGTGCCTTACTATATTTTTTAATAGTACATATAATAAGATAAAACCGAGCATAGCTCGGTTTTGTTTTTCTAATTTAGTTTAATTCAACAACTAAACCGAAACATCCACCAATTTGAATTGTTTAACATCAAACAAGCCATTCGATGTTAATTTCAATGCAGGGATTACTGGCAATGTCATAAATACCAATGTCATCAATGGGTGGAACTCATGTGACAAGTTGAATTTATCACGCGCTGTGATGATTAAGTGCTCAATGATTTCTGCAACTTCTTCTGCGGTTTGATTCGTCATCAAACCACCAATTGGCAATGGTAAATGCGCTAATACTTCACCATTTTGTACCAATGAGAAACCGCCCTTGATTGCTTCGATGTCTTTCACTGCTGCCAACATATCCGCATCATTATCACCAACCACAACGATGTTGTGTGAATCGTGCGCAACAGAAACAGCGATCGCTCCATTTTGAATGCCGTAGCCTTCCAAAATACCAATGCCCATTTTGCCCGAAGCATGATGACGCTCGATCACAGCCATTTTATTCAATGCACCATTTGCTTTAGCATTGAATTGACCATTTTCATCACGCACAACATCCACTTCCAAGTTCTTCGTTACAACGCTTTTTGGAATCACACCAATCGCGCGCGCTTTATCACTTGTTAAGTTCAATGCAAAATCTTCAACTTTGATTGGTGCAATATTGATTGTGTTCAACACATCTTCACAATGATACTCAGGCAATTCGATTAGCATTTTGCCATCACGTGCAACTTCTGTACCCATTGAGAATACGTGCATTGGTTCGAAATCTTTCAAATCTTTAACGATCAACAAGTCCGCATCTTTACCTGGTGCAATCGCACCTTTATCATGTAAGCGGAAGCATTCTGCACCATTCAATGTTGCCATTGTAATTGCAATCATTGGATCAACGCCATATTCAACCGCTAAACGTAAGCTCTTATTGATATGGCCTGTTGTTAAAATATCATCTGGTTCACGATCATCCGTACAGAATACACAACGGCGAGAGTTTGCAGGCGTAACCGCTGGTAACAAGTTCAATAGATCCTTACACGTTGAACCTTCACGGAGCAAAATGTATTGACCCATTTGCAAGCGTGCCAACATACCTTCTGTATCGCTACATTCGTGATCTGTCATCACACCTGATGCAACATAAGCATTCAATGCCAAGCCTTTAACACCTGGGCTATGACCATCAATCACACGGTTATGACGTTTCGCCATCAATAATTTATTGATCATTGGTTCAGAATGATTAATTACACTTGGGTAATCCATCACTTCGCCTAAACCTAACACACCTTCATCTGCAAACAAAGGTTCTAAATCTTCAGCTTCTAAAACTGCACCTGCTGATTCAAATGGCGTTGCAGGTACACAAGATGGCAGCTGAATTTTCACATGCAAAGGCAAATTACGGCTTGCATCCAACATATATTGAATGCCTTTTACACCACAAACGTTACCAATTTCATGTGGATCAGCGATGATTGTCGTTGTACCAAATGGCAAAATCGTGCGCGCAAACTGTGCTGGTGTTAATGATGATGATTCAATGTGAACGTGACCATCAATCAAACCTGGCATTACAATGCCGCCTTTTGCATCTAAAGTTTCTTTAGCATCATAAGTATGACCAATGCCAACCACTTTGCCATCACCAATTGCCAATGGACCTTCGATCAAAGTTTGGTTATAAACATCTACAACTTTACAGTTAGTGATCAATAGATCAACTGGTGCTCTGCCCGCTGCCATATCAATCAAATGATTTAATTTTGCTTTTTCTGACATATTTGTTTCCTCAAGATTCCGATAACCCTTTTCCCTTTCGGGAAAAGAGCATGTTCCATTGAATATAAGAAAATTACTTTCCTGCAATTCTACCGTGGCTACAGCTACATTTTAGTACAGGTTCTGCAACTGCTTGTGCAGCAAAATCAATCACGCCCAAATCTGTAATTGCAAAATCAGGAATCGCCGTGATTTGTAAACAGCACATATAGAACATTGGATCTGGTAAATCACAACCCAATTCACGCGCTAAATTGAATAATTTCTCTTCTTCAATCGCCATCGCTTCAGGCTCTAAATCAGAAACAATACCCGCGATTGGTAATGGCAAGAAACCTAAGATTTCACCATCTTTCACAATCACTTGTCCGCCACCTTGTGCAGCTAAATGATTCACAGCAATTGTCATATCTTTGCTGTTTGTACCGATACAAACTACGTTGTTATCATCTGGTGCGCATGAACTTGCCATTGCGCCACCTTTCAATTTCCAACCAGTTACGAAACCAACTGCTGGTTTAACATCCGTAATGCCAAAGCGTTCAATCACTGTTGCGTATAGAACATCTTGCTCCAAGTCAGGCTGAACAACGCCATCTACTACTTTCAATTCTACGTTACGAGCTTTACGCACAAATGGCACATCGAAATCTACTGCCAATGATAAAGCATGAACTGAATCTGCATCCAATTCTGTTTTCACATTCATGTCAGCTTCTGCAACTGGCTTCATTTTCATTGTGTTCAACAACAATTCACTACGCTTTGGTGGCGTTAATGTTTTGCTCATTTTGCCAGCTTCAACAACTGTTTCACCTTTTGCGATGACTGTATCGATTTCAAACTTCACTAAGTCTTCAACCATCAAGATATCTGCATAACGTCCTGGAGAAATTGAACCCACTAAATGATCGACACGATAAGCTTCCGCTGAGTTAATAGAACCCATTTGAATTGCTGTTAAAGGATCAACACCATTTGCAATCGCCATACGGATCAATTTATCCATGTGACCATTTGCTAAGATTTCTGATGCAACAACGTCATCCGTACAGAAGCTCACACGGCGCGCAACACGAGGATTCAAATGTGTTACGATCTTCATATTTTCTTCCAAGAAGTGAGAAATTGAAGATTCACGAATGATTACAAACATGCCTTTACGCACTTTTTCCATCATTTCTTCATGGTTATAGCTTTCGTGATCCAAACGAACGCCAGCACATAATACTGAGTTCAATTTTTCGCCACGATTCATCGGTGCACAACCAAATACTGGCAAACGATTTTCACGTGCTAATTCTAATGCACGCATAACATCAGGATGTTTGTTTTCTACGAATTCAGAAACAGTTTCCCACACACCGAAAACTTCAGGCCATTTTTGAACTTCTTCATGAACTTCTGCTGTTACGTTAAATGCAACGTTACTTTGTGGCAATGTGTATGGCGTAAAGAATGGCAAGCCCCAGAATACATGCAATGGCAAGTCATCAATTTCCGCTAAAATTTCTTTGATGCCTTCCAAGCCAGTTGTTACAACATATTGATCCAAGCCTGAAACAATACTAGTTGTACCGTGAGGAACCACTGCTTTTGCAAAGCTTGTCATAGACAATTTACTGCATTCGATATGCAAGTGACCATCAATCAAACCTGGTACTAGGTATTTACCTTTTGCATCGATGATTTCTGTTTTCTCACCAATGTAAGCATCTACATTACCTGTTGCTACGATCTGTGTTTTGTAGATCGCAACATCCGCAGGATAAATTTCGCTAGATGTAACGTTCACTAATAGTCCGTTTTTAATTACGCGATCCGCTGGAATCTTAGCTGCACCTGCATCAATTATTTCACGAATAGGTTCTCTTCTCATGTTTTACTCCTGATAAAACTTAATAAATTCAAATAAAAATAATTTTTCAGTATATTTAGTCTTTTACAAAAAGATGTAGCGTAATAAAAATAGAAGCGCCATGATGCCTGTGCACCATGTAATGTCTTTAAATTTACCTGCGGCAATTTTCAATACAACGTAAGTAATGAAGCCCAATGCGATACCTTCTGTGATTGTGAAAGTAAATGGCATTGCAATCGCTGCAACGAATGATGGCGTTGCTTCTGTTAAATCTTCCCAATCAATTTTAGCCAATTCAGAAATCATCAAAACGCCGATGTAAAGAAGCGCACCCGTTGTTGCATATAACGGAATCATTTTTTCCAATGGTGAGAAGAATAGTAATATTAAGAATAACAAGCCAACGCCTACAGACATCAAACCTGAGCGGCCGCCGACAGCAACGCCCGATGCACTTTCGATATAAGCTGTGACTGCTGATGTCCCCATATAAGAACCCACAGCTGATGCACTACTGTCGATCAATAATGATTTTTGCTGATTAGGATAATTACCTTGCTCGTTAGTTAAACCTGCTTTAGAAGTTACCGCAATGAATGTGCCTGACGATTCAAATAAGTTAATCAGCATGACTGAGACAATGATTCCAACCATCGATGCGCTAAATACATCTTTAAAATCTAAATGCCCTGCAACAGGTGCAATGGATGGTGGCATACTCACTAAACCGTGATAAGAAACCTCAGGATCAATCAATAAAGCAATTGCTGTAATCACAACAAATGAAATCAAAACAGAAGCATAAACATTGCGCTGTGCTAGTACGATTACAATCAAAAACCCTAAAGCACCCAATGCAAATGAAATACTTTTAGGATCACCCAATGCAACCATTGTGTCTGGATTAGCAACGATGATGTGTGCGTTATGTAAGCCAATCAATGTGATTAACAAGCCACAGCCAACACTGATCCCGACTCTCAAAGAATATGGAATATTGGAAACCATCCAATAACGAATTTTGAATAAAGACAATAAGAACAGAGAAACGGCACTGAGGAAGATCAATGTCATCCCTGTTTCCCATGTGAGGCCGTTCGCCCCAACTAAAACATAAGCAAAGTAAGCATTAATTCCCATTCCTGGTGCTAATGCGATTGGCAATTTTGCAACAGCACCCATTAAAACTGATGCGATGGCTGTGATTAAAACAGTTGTCACAAACACAGCTTGTGTATCCATACCTGCTGCGCCCAAAATTTTTGGGTTAACAAACGCGATATAAACCATTGTGATAAAGGTTGTGAAAGCAGCAATTAATTCCTGCTTAATCGTTGTATTGTGGCGCTTTAGTTCGAAATATCGTTCTATAAAGGCTGACACTTGTGACTCCTAGATAATTTAGATGAAGTGCATCGATGAAGATGCTGATTTGAAAAGGTAACTTAAACATTTGCTTATATTTCTTTGGGTATGTCTTTAAGTCACCTCCTTCACCTATTTAATCTAGCGTCGCCTAGCGAATGTTAGAAAGGAAGGAGATACAGCTATGCTGATCCCGCTCTCGCGGTATCTTGGGGGGTATTAAAATGCGATAAAACATTTAAAAGTCCTCTAGCTGTATTCAACATGAAAATAAGTTTCGCATTGTAAGGATATTTTTTTGAATGTCAAATTTGAATAATCTAGTTAGTTGTTTTCTGAATTATTAAACTTATGCTGACAAACACTATAAATTCTAGCTATTTAGCGGTTAATGAGCGTATGATAAAACGATAATAAAAAGATGGAGAATAATATGTCGACACACTATTTAAACCAAAACCAATCCTACTGGGATCAACAAGCAGCTCAGGATTCTCCATGGTCACAGCCAGTTTCTGATGAATTAGTGCTCAATGCTAAAAATGGTAATTGGGATGTACATTTAATGCCATCAGCGATTTATAAAAATTGGCTTGGCGATATTCAAGGTAAGAAAATCTTGTGCCTAGCTTCTGCTGGTGGACAACAAGCACCAATTTTAGCAGCAGCTGGTGCAATTGTGACAGTATTGGATATTTCAGAAGGGCAACTGAAAAAAGATCAAGATATTGCTGATAAACATGAGCTTACACTCACAACTGTACAAGGCAACATGAATAATTTGAGCCAATTTGAAGATGGTAGTTTTGATTTAGTTTTTCACCCGATTTCTAATTTATATGTGCCAGATGTAAATCCTGTATGGAAAGAATGTTTCAGAGTTTTAAAAACTAACGGGAGATTATTGGCAAGTTTCTATAATCCCATTGTATTCGTGGATAATCATGATGCTCTGCTTCGTCAAAAAGGATTGTTAAAGCCAACTTATAAAATTCCTTTCTCTGATATTCGTGATTTACCCAAAGATTTACTGCAACAGAAAATCGATAAAGGTGAATCCTTAGTGTTTGGGCACTCTTTAACAGATTTAATTGGCGGACAAACTAAAGCAGGGTTTTTGATTAAAGATTTTATCGAAGAATTTGCACCCCATGCGCGGTTCTTAATCGATGATTATCTACCAACCTTCATAGCAACTTATGCCATTAAGTTAGATTAAAACAAAAGCCCAATGAAATTTCATTGGGCTTTAACTTTTGCATCGACAGTTTAGTTACCTGCAATAAAACCTGCTGCAATGATTAACAAACTGCCTGAGAAACCTTCCACTAATCGACGGCGTTTATCACTGGGTGCACTTTTACTACTTAAATTCGCTAAGCTTACACCAATGATCGTATAAACGATCGCACAACTCACAATAAATACAGCCGCCAATGACAATGCTTGCATGCCATAGTTACCAGATTTATCGATAAAATTCGGTAAAATTGCCAAATAAATCAATAAACCTTTTGGATTTAAGAAACTTGTTAAAAATCCTTTACGATATAAATGCTTGTGAACTTTGGCATCTTTTTGTATTTCTAATAAGCCTTTTTTCATTGCTGAACGAATCATACAAAATGCCAAATACAGCAAATATGCAACGCCCACCCAACGAATCACATTAAATAATACAGGCGAAGCCGCAACCAATGCTGCAACACCCAACGCACTCAAAACTGCATGAACACAATAGCCAGTTAAAATCCCAGCATTTGCCTTCATCACTGCTTTTTTACCTGCTGTCAAACCCTGAGATGCAATGAATAACACATCAGGCCCTGGCGTACACACTAATGGAAAAACTGCCAAACCAAATAACAACAAATTATCAAAATACATGATCTACGATCCTCTCAAAAATCGGAGGCTATTGTAGTCCTTCACTCTTGAAATTTTTACTTGTTGTTATCAATTACGAATGATAATTTAGCTATTAATTTCATTATCTTTAATATTGTTAAAATAAAATGCCAATAAAATTAGATAGCATAGATCGTCATATTTTGCGCATATTGCAAAAAGATGCCAGTATTCAAAACGCTGAACTTGCCCAAATCGTAGGATTATCACCTTCACCTTGCTTGCGCAGAGTTAAACTCTTGCAAGAAGCAGGCGTGATCAAGCGCTATATTGCAATCGTGGATGGTGCAAAAGTGGATGCAGGCTTAACGCTTTTCTCCCGTATTTGGTTCAAAGCGCAAGATGCCAAAACGATTGATAGCTTCATTGAAGCCATTCAAGATATGCCAGAAATCATTGAATGCCATTTGATGGCGGGCGAATGTGATGCGTGGCTTCGCATTGTCACCAAAGATTTAGACAGCTATCGCCAATTTCACGCTCATAAGCTCACGACTATTAAAGCCATTCAAAGTGTTAAAACAGATGTGCCGATGGATACAGTGAAACTCACATATAGCTTGCCGATTTAAATTATTATTTTTTTCATCCGTGCAATAAAAAAGCCTTTAGAGAAATTCTAAAGGCTTTTTAAATAATATGTTTTTAAGTGATTATTGAGTGATTAACTGCTCAATTGGTACTGGTGTTTCTAATGCTTTTAGTGCTGCTTTTTCAGCATTAATGTAATCCATAATTGCGCTTGTTAATGGCTTTGTATTATCACCAGAAATCGCAGAAATTTGGAAACATGGGCCTTCCCACTGAATTTCTTTTAAGAAATCAGCAATGCGCTCTTCACGTTCATCTTCAGGAATTAAATCCAATTTATTCAAAACTAACCAACGATCTTTCTTCGCCATTTCTTCATCATACTGTTGTAATTCATTCGTGATTACACGGAAATCTTCAACAGGATCTTGTGAATCGCTGTATGGAGACATATCAACCAAATGCAACATGATGGATGTACGAGACAAGTGACGCAAGAATTTATGGCCTAAGCCAGCACCTTCTGCAGCACCTTCGATCAATCCTGGAATATCTGCCATTACAAAACTATCCAATGGGCCAACACTCACAACACCTAAGTTAGGGTGCAATGTTGTAAATGGATAATCTGCAACTTTTGGGCGCGCTGCTGATACAGCACGAATCAATGTTGATTTACCTGCATTTGGTAAACCTAACAAGCCAACGTCTGCCAATACTTTCAATTCCAAACGCAAACGGCGCTCTTCACCTGGTGTACCTGGCTTAGTTTGTCTTGGTGCACGGTTAGTGGATGACTTAAAGCGAGTATTACCCAATCCGTGGAAACCACCTTGAGCAACTTTAGCCACTTGACCATCTTCTGTTAAGTCACAAATGAATTCATTTGTATCCGCATCGTGCACTTGTGTACCTAATGGAACAACCAAAATTAAATCTTCACCTGCTGCACCTGTACAGTTTGCACCGCGGCCATTTTCACCACGCTTTGCTTTAAACGTTTTAGCAAAACGGAAATCAACCAATGTATTAACAGCATCTGATGCTTGTAGAAAAATACTACCGCCATCACCACCATCACCGCCATCAGGTCCTCCGAAAGGGATGAACTTCTCGCGACGAAAACTTAAACATCCATCACCACCATTACCTGCTTCAACCGTAATGATTACCTCATCAACGAATTTCATTTGCCCTCCTTGATCTGACAGCATAAATAATAAAAGCCCCAATAAAAGGGGCTTTTAAAACAACTAAAATTTATTAAGCAACGATTGGTTGGATGCTTACAAATTTACGGTTTTTTTGACCTTTTACTTCGAATACAACGTGACCATCAGCTTTAGCGAATAAAGTATGATCTTTACCCAAACCTACGTTATCACCAGCGTGAAAACGAGTACCACGTTGACGAACGATGATAGAACCAGCTGGAACTAATTCACCGCCAAAACGCTTAACACCTAAGCGTTTACTTTCGGAATCGCGACCATTACGGCTCGAGCCGACGCCTTTCTTCTGTGCCATGTTTAAATCCTCTTATACGGCTAGGAATCTCGCAATTATGCAGAGATGCTAGAAATTTTAACTTCAGTAAAGTGTTGACGATGTCCTGCGTGCTTACGAGAGTGCTTGCGACGGCGGAACTTGATGATTTCGATCTTACGTCCACGACCTTGCTTCAATACTTCTGCAACTACTTTAGCATTTGCAACAAGTGGTGTACCAACAGTTGTAGAACCATCTTTACCTACCAACAATACTTCTGCAAATTCTACATTAGAACCTTCAGCAGCGCCTTCTAATTTTTCGATGCGAAGGATTTGACCTTCAGCTACACGGTATTGTTTACCGCCTGTTTTGATTACAGCATACATGTGTAATGCTCCAAATAGTTAAGTGAATCTGAATTCTTTTGCTATCACGTTGAACAAGCCAACAAGAAATAACAGTCCATAAAAAGGACGTGATTGTATAAAAAAAAATGGTTTGCGTCAAGATTAAGCACCTTATTCTTGACATCTTTTTTTCCATATTAATATGTTAATCTTGTCGATTATAGCAAATAATCTTGCGTTTTTTAAGAAAAAATTTACTTTAAGCTTTTTATTGTGAAGATTTTCTATCTTCCATTTTTGCAAAGATGTTAGCCAAAACTGCTCCGCTGATATTATGCCACACACTGAAAATTGCGCTTGGAACAGCCACAATTGGGTCAAAATGCTTATTAGCCAACGCAGCGCCCAATCCGCTATTTTGCATACCCACTTCGATTGCGATTGCCTTACGTTGAGCTAATCCCAAGCCCATAATTCTTGCTATCACATAGCCAATTAAATAACCCAATGTGTTATGCAACATAACAATTGCAATGATGATCAAACCAGTTTCCTGTAAACGAGCCTGATTCAATGCCACAACGATTGCTACGATCATTACAATGCCAAATACAGATACAATTGGCAGCACAGGCATTACATATTTAACATTCGAACGTAAAGCCATACGCACAGCCAAACCCAATACAATAGGCACAATCACAAATTGAACAATTGACATCATCATTGCATAGAAAGAAACATTAATGCTTTCTGATGCTAATAATTTTAATAATAATGGTGTCATTAATGGTGCCAATAACGTTGTAATGCTTGTAATTGTTACGCTTAATGCTACATCTCCACGAGATAAATAAGTAATCACATTACTGGATGTACCACCTGGACAAGAACCGACTAAAACAACGCCTAAAGCTAATAATGGATCGATATTAAAAATCTTAACCAAAGCAACAGCCAACAAAGGCATAATCACAAACTGAGCAGCAATGCCCAATAGAACTTGCCAAGGTTTTTTAGCCACTTGAGAGAAATCTTCTAAAGTCAGCGTTAAACCCATTCCAAACATGATAATGCCAAGGAAATAAGTGATGAGCCAACCTAACGAATTAAATAATGAAGGGATAAAAAAGCCCAACAACGCAAATAATAATGTCCAAAGCGCAAAAGTTTTGCCGATGAATTCTGAAAATAAATTTAACAAACGCATAAAACAGCCTTCAATCAATATCGAATAAATAAATTAATAGTTTTTTTGTACAAACTTTGGATAGTGTGCTGATTGATGCGATTTTGTCGCTGATGTTGCACTCATTCGAGTATACATCGCCTATAAACACTGTAAAGTACAATTTTCAAGAAATAGTTTACAAAATCTTTATAATGCTCCATTCGTTTAAATAATTTTTAAATCAGGTACTGATAATATGAATAATGATAAAGAATACGATGTAGTAATAATTAAAGATGAACATAATTCATCACAGAACTATTCCAATAATAATGATAAATACAGATCATTGAATGAAGCCATTAATTATGATTACGACTTCTCTATTTCTGACTTGATTTCAGAAGCTTGGGGAATGGTGAACGGTAATAAATTGCCAATTTTCATCGCGATTGTTTTGGCTGGTATTTTAGGCACAATCGTTTCCTATATTGGCCAAATTATTTCTGCCCTAGTGATTGCCATTCCAGTATTAAGCTTTGTTGTGAATATCGTTTTTGGTGCTGCAAGTTCGATTTTTGCCATTGGTGTGATCATCGTTGTTTTAAAATTAGCTAATCGTGAAAAAGTCGATGCGGCAAGTGATTTCTGCCAATTCACAAAATACTGGGTACCAATTTTAATTTTATCCATCGTAATGTCGATCATCGTTGCAATTGGTTTTGCATTATTAATTATTCCTGGCATTTACTTAGCTGTTGCATATTCATTGGCTTATTGGATTTTAGTGATTCATCCAAACGCTTCATTTTGGGATATTTTAGAAGCATCACGCAAAATTGTAACCCGCCGCTGGTTTAAATTCTTCATCTTAAGCTTAGTATTGGGAGTGATTTTATTCATCTCTGCAATTCCTTTAGGCATTGGCTTAATTTGGACATTGCCATTATGTAACTTTGCTTACGCTTTAATCTTTAAGAAGATTTTTGAAAAATAATTTTAAACATTAATATTGCTTTCATTGATATCAGCTCTGTAAGCCAATTTTAATAATTAAAAAAGCCGATTTCATAATGAAATCGGCTTTTTGTTGATTCATAAGAATATTAAACTATTTCTCTTTCAACATTGGGAAACCTAATGCTTCACGGCTTGCATAGTAAGCTTCAGCCACAGATTTAGCCAATTCACGTACACGTAAGATATATGATTGACGTTCTGTCACAGAGATCGCTTTACGCGCATCCAACAAGTTAAATGTATGAGAAGCTTTCAATACCATTTCATACGCTGGCAATGCTAATTTTGCTTCGATTAAACGCTTCGCTTCTTTCTCGAAGAAGTTGAATTGTTGTAATAAGAAATCTACATCAGCATGTTCAAAGTTGAATGTTGATTGTTCAACTTCATTTTGATGGAAAACATCGCCATAAGTTACAGTACCGAATGGCGTTTCTGACCAAACTAGATCATAAACGCTTTCAACGTTCTGTAAGTACATTGCTAAACGCTCTAAACCATAAGTGATTTCGCCCATCACTGGTTTGCATTCTAAGCCACCCACTTGTTGGAAATATGTGAACTGCGTTACTTCCATGCCGTTCAACCAAACTTCCCAACCTAAGCCCCAAGCACCCAATGTTGGTGATTCCCAGTTATCTTCCACAAAGCGAACATCGTGCACTTTTGTGTTGATGCCCAATACATTCAAGGATTCCAAATATAATTCTTGGAAGTTCTCTGGCGATGGCTTAACCACAACTTGGAATTGATAGTAATGTTGCAAACGGTTAGGGTTTTCACCATAGCGGCCATCTGTTGGACGGCGTGATGGCTGAACATAAGCAGAAGCCCAAGGCTCTGGCCCTAATGAACGCAAGAAAGTCGCTGAATGGAATGTACCAGCACCCACTTCCATATCGTATGGTTGTAACAACACACATCCTTGCTCTGCCCAGAATGTTTGCAGTTTTAGGATCATTTCCTGAAATGTTAATACTTTTGACATAATTTCGTTTTACCTTAAAAAATTGGCGATATTATAGCGAGTTCACAGTTATTTAATCACTTTTTTTAAATAATGATAACTGTGCATCACGAATATCATCTTTAAAACTCTTCTCAAATTCATCATCGTCATATGGCTTAATTGCCATTGCACTTTTCTCTCTGAAACGTAATTCACTTTGTGGCACTGGGATTTCAATATTATTAGAACGAAGCGCAGTATCAATCGCCCACATATAAGCAGCATGCACAGCATTTGGTCGTTTAACTGCGCGCGCAGTCAACCAAACAACCAATTCAAATTCATAATAATAATCACCAAAGCGATTGAGCCAAACTGCTGGATTACGCCCTGGAATCCCTTTCAATGTATGCGGTACTTCTTCTGCGGCTTTCAAAACAGCTTCGCGGACTAAATCTTTATCCACGCCATAAGCCACTTTAAATGGATAACGAATACGGCGATGCGGTTCTGTTAATGTCCAGTTCAGCATCTTTGTATTAATGAGTTCTGAGTTTGGAATTACGATTTCAATATTGTCATTATCCGCAATGATCGTAGCACGAACGTTGATCGCACGGACTTCACCACGCAAATTACGATCTTGCAATTCAATGAAATCACCCACTTTCAAAGAGCGTTCAAAAAGAATGATCAAGCCCGATACAAAGTTACTCAAGATGGATTGCAAGCCAAAACCCAAACCGATTGCCAGCGCACCCGCCACCAAAGCGAAGTTAGTGAAATCAATCCCGATGATGGTCAATCCACCTAAGAAACCAATAGAAATGACTGAATAGTAAGTTAATCGCCCTGTTAAGTAATACGCAGGTAGTTTCTCGCCACCATTACGATTACCTACGCGAACGAGCAATTTATTCATCCAAAACGCAGCCCACCAAGCAACAAATAACACTAATACGAAACGTACTAAACCACTTGCTGTTACAGGTGTATCGCCCACTTTAAATAAAGCTGTAGATGTTGAATTTTTTACAAAACGCCAAGAATCGCTTAAAAATAAGCGCACTTTATAATATGTATTTCGCCAACCACCACTTAATGCCAGAATCTTTTCTTTGGAAAGATTAGAGATATATCCACTATCATCCAGCAATACATTTAAGCGTTGTAAATTAATGGCTGTATCTTGAATTAAATTAGAACGATCTTGAATAATATTACGTAGAAAAAGTGATTGATCACCTTCTGTTGGTGTTTCTGCCAATAATTCTGTTGAACGAATTCGTTCAATTTCATTTTGCTCTGTACGGCCTGCTGCTTTGACATTAAGCTCTTCCAGCTCAACATCATAACGACGTACATTTTTTAAAGCTGTTTCATAATCTGAATCCGGATCATGCAATAACTGCAACAAATTCAACTGCATCTTATAAAAGATAATTTGCGCTTGCGCTGCTGCTAAATGCACTTGAGTATTTAGCACACGAAGTTCACGATAACGGCCAACAGCGGCATCTTCTTTAGTACCTGTTGAATCTAATGAAGCCAAATATTGCTGTTCACGGGAAAGTTTAGTTGTCACTTCTTGAACGCGTTGCTCTGATTGATTCACGGCTTCTTTAAGCTGAGCAATCTCTTCATCAGATGTGGAAATAGCATTAACAGCAACACCAATCACCACTTTGATATCATCCAAACGCTGATTAATATTATTCAGCTCGCGCTTCATCGTTTTGTTACGTTCGTCAATCAAGACAGCTTCAGTCTGTATTAAAACGATATTTAAACCTTCGCCAAAACGATTATTATCAGTGCCCGTCATATCTAAATAACGTGCCAAATTATTATTTAATTGGCGATCCAATATTTTCAGCTGTTTTTCATATTCACTGATTTCTAAACGAATACGCTGTGCATTGCCTTTTAACTCTCTTTCTTGATGCGTTAAGTCAATCAATTGCTTAATTGTATATTTCTCAGCAATGACTAATTTCGCTGTGCTCACTTCTGGCTGCTTCTTGCTCACCAAAGTTTCATAAGCCACCAAGTTTGCAGAAATTTGACTCAAAACTGGTTGGTATTTTTTCTGTTCATCCAATGGCAAATGGCTGATTTGTTCATTCACTCGCCCGATGAATCCTGCAATTCCTTGCTTTAATTCATCACCAGATTTTGTTGAAAAGTAACTCCACCATGTGGTTACTAATTTTAAAGGATCAGGTAAATCGTGAACTTTCTTATCGTTATTTTTAGTTCCCAATCCTTCAGATAAAATTGTATTCAGTGGTAATGCTTGGCTGAACGCAACATTTGTTGTTAACTGAAATGCCAACAAATTAAACGTCAATATTGCCAAAGCTATAATTCTTTTTTTCACCTAACCACCTTAAGTCCCAAAATTTAATCTTACTTGATTATTATTGCATTAGTTGCTTTTTATGACCTAAAAAGACAAAGAGCTAGTATTATATACTTCATTTGAGTAAAATTGCAGAGTTTAACTCAGTCATTTAAGATTAAAAACACCGAGGATTATTGTGGCAAAAAGCAAAAATACGGATGAAACAATTGAAGGCAAATTGCATTCAATTGATACAATCATAGAGCAGCTAGAATCTGGCGAGCTAACGCTTGAGCAATCATTAAAGTTATTCACTGATGGTACTCAACTCATTCATAATTGCCGTAATATTTTGGATCACACTGCCAAAAAAATTGAAGAAGTTTCGCAGTCAAAAGTTGCTGAATCACATTCAGATAGCTTTGATGACGATGACATTCCTTTTTAAGCCTCTGTTTAGGTATCAATTATGTTTCAATTTAGAGAAGAATTTGAGTGCTACTTAGCCAAATATTTAGATAAACTTTCCACAGTTCCTTTATTAAAGGAAGCAATGGAATACAGTGCTTTGGATGGTGGCAAACGCATTCGTCCATTACTTGCCTTTGCTGGCGGCCAACTAAGTGGTGCAAGCAATCAAGCACTATTACCTATAGCAGCTGCCATCGAAATGATCCATTGCTATTCATTAGTCCATGATGATCTCCCTGCTATGGATGATGATGATTTTCGCCGCGGCAAACCTAGCAACCATAAAGCCTATGATGAAGCCACTGCCATTTTAGTCGGCGATGCACTATTAACAGAAGCATTTGCTTTATTAGCTCATGATGAAAACTTCACAGCAGAAACTAAAGTTGAGCTATTGAAAATGCTTAGCACAGCCTCGGGCGCACTAGGCATGATCAAAGGTCAATTCCTAGATATGCAAGCAGAGCAAAAACCTGTGACGTTGGAAGAACTACAAGAAATACACAACAACAAAACAGGTGCCTTAATTAAAGCAAGCATATTGATGGGCTATATTGCAGGTCAAAACCAATCAACAGAATCTTTGCAATCTTTGTCTTCTTTCTCACAAAAAGTTGGGCTTATGTTCCAAATTCAAGATGATATTTTAGATGCCACCAGTTCATCTGAAGTATTAGGCAAAAGTGCAGGCAAAGATGCTGAACAAGAAAAAGCCACCTATGTTAATTTGCTAGGCATTGAAACTGCACAAGATTACATGCAAAAACTCAATACCGAAGCTTTAGCACTATTAACACCGTTTCAAACTAATGCAGATCCTTTAAAAGCCTTAACGCTTTATGTGATCGAAAGGCAGAATTAACAATGTCACTCTTAACCCAAATTCAAACCCCACAAGATTTAAAACGTCTCTCACCGCAAGAGTTGCAACAACTTGTGAATGAATTGCGCCAGTTTTTAATTAACAGCGTATTAGAAAGTGGTGGGCATTTTGCATCTGGTTTAGGTGTGATCGAATTAACAGTTGCATTGCATTATGTATTTGATGCGCCGAATGATTCCATTGTTTGGGATGTTGGGCACCAAGCTTATCCACATAAAATTTTGACTGAACGTCGAGATCAACTTAAATCTATTCGTCAGAAAGATGGCTTAAAGCCATTTCCTTGCCCGAAAGAGAGCAAATACGATGCATTTACAGTTGGCCATTCTTCAACATCAGTCAGCGCTGCTTTAGGTATGAGCATTGCTAATGAATTATTGCATGCACATCATCATGCTGTTGCTGTGATTGGCGACGGTGCTTTGACTGCTGGCATGGCTTTTGAAGCATTGAATCATGCAGGCGCAATCAAAGCAGATATGTTGGTTATCCTAAATGATAACAACATGTCTATCTCACCGAATGTTGGCGCACTCAGCAACATGGTGACAAAAACATTATCCAACCCAATCATGCAATCACTCCGCTCTGAAGGTAAACGCTTCATCCAAAGTTTACCATTGCCACATGCTGTAGAGTTGGCAAAACGCACAGAAGAGCAAATCAAAAACATGGTTGCAGGTGATGGCGGATTATTTGAATCGTTAGATTTCCAATATTTTGGCCCTGTGGATGGTCATGATTTACCATCATTGATCAAGATATTACAGAATTTGAAACAAAAACGTGGCCCAAAACTTTTACACTTGATCACGCAAAAAGGTAAAGGCTACTCACAAGCAGAATCTGCACCTGTAAAATTCCATGCGGTTTCAGCACCCAAACCTGTTGATAAAGTTGAAACGAAACCTGCCGCAAAAACTTATACACAGATTTTTTCACAGTGGATTTGTGATGTCGCAGAAAAAGATCACAAAATCGTTGCAGTGACGCCTGCAATGCGTGAAGGATCTGGCTTAGTCGAATTCGATAAACGTTTTCCTAAGCGTTTCTTTGACGTTGCGATCGCTGAACAGCATGCAGTAACAATCGCCGCTGGTATGGCAATGAATGGATTAAAACCTGTGGTTGCGATCTATTCAACATTCTTACAGCGCGCTTATGATCAATTGATTCATGATGTTGCTCTACAAGATTTACCAATTGTATTTGCCATTGATCGTGCTGGCGTTGTAGGCCCTGATGGCCCAACGCACATTGGTGCATTTGATTTAGCATATTTGCGCATTGTGCCAAACATGGTAATCATGGCGCCATCCGATGAAAATGAACAATATCACATGCTAAATTTGGCATTAACTGTGCCGCATCCAACTGCTGTGCGCTATCCTCGCGGTTCAGGTGAAGGCATGGAAGTGACAGAAACATTGGACATTCAATTTGGTAAAGCAAACATCATCCGTAAAGGCGTGGATACTGTAATCTTAGCAGTAGGCACAATGCTCCATGTTGCAGAAAAGACAGCAAATGCACTCAATGCAACATTAGTAGATTTGCGTTTCGTAAAACCATTGGATGCAGAATTAATTATTGCTGAAGCTAAAAAGCATAGCATTATCATTACGATTGAAGATGGCGTTGTGACTGGCGGCGTTGGTACTGCAATCCAAGAATTGTTGGCACAGAATTATATCTTCAAACCAATCAAAACATTTGGTTTACCTGATACATTCTTAGAGCATGGCGAGCGCCATGAAGTTCTAGAAATGGCAGGCTTAGAAGAAAATCAATTCTTGAAAGATGTAACAGAGTTTAGAGCAAAAATTTTAGATTAAATTCATTATACATATTCAGATGCGGCATGTGCTGAAGCCCATGCCCATTGGAAGTTAAAGCCGCCCAATTGACCTGAAACATCCAAAACTTCACCCACAAAAAACAATCCCTTTTGCTTTTGGCTTTCCATTGTTTTGGATGATATCTCTGTCGTATCTACGCCGCCTAAAGTAACTTCTGCAGTACGATAACCTTCGGTTCCTGCTGGTTTCACTTCAAATTGATGCAATGATGATGCAACTTGCAAAAGCTTTTCATCGCTCCATTGCCCTATCATAATTTCAGCAGTATCTTTCCATAGTAATTCTTGCAGCTCTATCACTAAACTTTTAGGTAAATATTCTGAGAGCAAAGTACGTAATAAGATCTTTGGCTGACTATTTTTCTTAGCTTTAAATAGCTGTGCTAAATCTTCTCGCGGTAAAAAATCAATATTGAAACTCTGCCCTGCTTCCCAATAATTTGATAATTGTAATGAACTTGGACCACTTAAGCCTCGATGTGTAAACAATAATGCTTCTGTAAAGCTCTGCTGATCATTCGATAAAGTTGCATCAATCGCATTACCACTTAAGCGCCCAGCAATATCTTTCATAGCATCTGAAAATGTGAATGGCACTAATCCTGCACGCGTTGGAAATACTTTATGACCGAACTGTTTAGCGATTTCATAGCCAATACCAGATCCACCCAATGTTGGTATCGATAATCCACCTGTTGCCACAACCACAGATTCAGCTTCAAAATTTCCTGCAACTGCTTGAACTTTGAATCGCCCATTTTGTAAGGCATTCACAGATTGCACTTCACTATGTGTGCGAATCTCTACATTTTTCGTATGCTCACACTCTTCAACCAACATCGCTAGAATTTGCTTTGCACCATTCAATGTGAATAATCGCCCATGCGCACGTTCTTCATACTCAATGCCATGCTCACACACTAAACTAATGAAATCCCAGTTGGTATAACGCTTCAAAGCTGAAATCGTAAAAGGATGATTATGTGTGATGTAATTATTGGGTTCCACATCTAGATTGGTAAAATTGCATTTGCCACCACCAGACATTAAGATTTTTTTGCCAATCTTATTCGCTTTTTCTAATACGAGAACTTTGCGACCACGCTGCCCTGCCATAAATGCCAGCATTAAACCTGATGCGCCTGCACCAATAATAATCACATCATATTGTTTATTCGACATAGTTCCACAGCTGATTGGCTAAAACGCGCCATTATATGTGATTTTATCAGCTTGTGCGACTTAACAAAAAAAGAGCCTTAAACAGGCTCGGTTCTTCTATAACTATTCTGCTGACTTTGCTAGTTTCGTTCCTAACACATGTTTTTTTCCTGTCACTTCATCTACTAATTCTAAGCCAGCACCACCAACAAATGCACCCATCTTAATATACTGACGAACAAAATAATTCATACCTTCAACTGCATTAAACTCTAATGTATTATCGCTAAATTCTGATTCAGTTTGCACTAAAGTCGGACCAGGCATAATTGGCTCATAGAAAAATACTTTATTTGCTGTTGCGCCTAGCTTTTTACCATTAACAGTAACATCTTTCTTAAGTGCCTTACCCATCCAAGAATCACGATAAATATATACTGCAGCTTGTCCTTTTGGCGGCTCTGGAAATGCTTTCAACTGTTGATCTTTTTCTACAGATTCCATTGGAACACTTGCGCATCCTACTAAAAACAAACCTAATAATCCTACTGATAATAATTTCATTCGCATTATAAGCACTTCCTGATTTATATTGAGGGCATGATGATACATAAAGTGATTAATTAATACTACCATTTGATTGGTAAGCCAAAGCTATATCGGTTAGAAGCGGACCTTTTTAGTTTTTTAACTATTAAAAAATACTAGGCAATCACCAAAATGCTATTTGGGCAATTTTCTAATGCCATATCCATCTTCATTACAGAACAAAATACCATCATCCACTAGCTGATCCAATGCATCTGCAATCAGTACTGACATAATATAAGTATATTTTAATGGCGATGAAGCTTTAGTAATCATCGAACCTTTATTATCAGGATCATCAAAGTTCAAAGTTGGTGAATATTGCATTTCATACATTTCTCCCACCTTCAATTTTTGATTAATAATATCTTTTCGGATTTCCAAGCTTACTGTTGAAAAATGCTTCTTCTTATACATAAATGTCCATGCCTTTAAAAAACACCTAAGATTATACTAACTTCCTCAATATAATCACTAACTACTGTATGTTTTTACTTGCGCGACACCAAGGCGACACTGCCTTGGTGCTTACCCTTTTTAAGCCCCTTTTTTAAGAGGTTCGAAGCTAAGAGATAAGAAATACTCTAAGGTATCATCTTTAATCTCCAACCATGGCTTGGGTAATTGTGGTGCCAAGGTATTGGTTTGTGTAGAGCGATAAGATTTTTCACGGAATCCCATAATGTCTTCCTTTTTATCCTCTTGCCACTCTTTTAAAATTTCTGCTTGTTTTTCAACAGCAAAATCAGGGTAATCAGTTAAATTCACAAGATCACGAACATATGATGCTTGAAAATCTATCGAATCATAACAAGTTTTTGTAGATTGTCGTCTTGCTTGCCATTGATCCATATCCGTTTGTCGATCAGTTTCATTCGGTAATTCAAAACGATCAATCATATAATCACGAGCCAACCATGCTTGAGCATCAAACATATTGAATGTGAAATATTGATCCTGCATACCTAAATAAATTAACTGAGGATGCTCTTGCCAGAAAATACCTTTGTAAAGATTTTCAGGATAGAGACAATTGTGCGTTTGTAAACGCAAGCGATCTTCCAAAAATGGAAAGTGGAACTGATAACCAGTACACAAAATAATGGCATCAAATTCTTGGCTAGTGCCGTCTTTGAAATACGCAACATTACCATCAAAATGCATCAATAATGGCACTTCTTTAATACCTTCAGGCCATTCAAAACCTAGTGGATTCGAGCGATAGCTAATCGTAATAGAGTTCGCACCATACTTGTAACATTGCGTCGCGATATCTTCTGCGGAATAACTACTGCCCACTAAAAGAATATCTCTCCCTTCAAATTCCAGAGCATCACGAAAATCATGCGCATGTAGGATTCTTCCAGGGAACTGATCTAAACCTTCAAAATACGGCATATTGGGCGTAGAGAAATGCCCCGTTGCCACAACAACATAATCGAATACTTCAGTTTCTTGTTGTTCTGTTTTGTGATTCATCACAGTGACTGTGAATTTTTGGGTTTCATCATCGAATGTTACCCAGCGGACAGGACATTCAAATTTAATATATTTGCAAATGTCTTGTTTATTGATGCGCCCCATAATGTAATCTTTTAAGACTGCACGAGGCGGATAAGATGGTATAGGCTGACCAAAATGTTCTTCAAATGAGTAATCTGCAAATTCTAAACACTCTTTTGGACCATTTGACCAAAGATAACGGTACATGCTGCCATGAACAGGTTCGCCATGTTTATCTAGCCCTGTTCGCCATGTGTAATTCCACATTCCTCCTATATCATTTTGTTTTTCATAACATACGATTTCCGGCAAATTCTCTACACCTTGTAATCGTGCTGCTTCAAAAGCACGTAACTGTGCTAACCCGCTTGGACCTGCGCCCAAAATTGCAATACGTTTCTTTTCGATCAAAACATACTCCTTTTTTGTTGAGGACCTTTTACCGTATAAAATTATTTGACCTAAGTCAAATGAGTGTGTGGATAATTCAATATCCACATCCATCTGAAAATATTATTTTTCTTTTATGAAAATAGTTAATCTATTGATTATTTTTATAACAAATCAATACAAATTATTATGAATTTTTACAATAAATTTTCTCAATTGCGACTTATGAACACTGCGTTGTATAAGCTTTTTTGATTTTATGTACGCGCCCTCGTTCATCTTTTGTCACCAATTCTACAGGTAATAATTCTGAATCAAACGCGATATCAAAAACACTGAATTGGTCATTGGGCCATTCTGCGACGGCATAATTAACATGAGGATTATAATTTTGAGATTTTGTGCCTTCATTAATGTATTCGCCTGAGACAACAACATATCTCAAACGATGCGTTGCATTATAGGAACCATCGCTTTTTTGTGGCATCACACAAACTATGCCTTTATCTAAAATTTCCCCAAATGAAAGATTACAAAATGATAATGCCATAATAGAAGCCATTAATATTTTTCTCATAATGATCTCGTTTTATTATAAAATTACTAACAATACACCATTTTAATATAAATTTTTTAAATAATAAAAAAGCCCTGATAAATCAGGGCTTCAAATATGGCGGAAGCAGCAGGAATCGAACCTACCTCAGCCGATAGGCTGACAACGGTGTTGAAGACCGCGGAGCCCCCAGGACCCATTTACTTCCAAGCACACTATACCATTCAGATAAGCAATTCACAAATCTAAGATTGATGATTGTTTCATCCCCTTTTTCTTTATTTTTCAATTATAATCAAACAATATTGTTATTAGAAAAATAGGCGAAAATCGTGCAATTATCCAATATCATCCAAGTGGGCAAACTACTAGATCGCCCTGAATTTTCATCGTACATCACAACATTAGGTCGACCTATCGTAAGCGAGATCATTCGCACAGCGATTGACCAATACAAAAACCAAATCATGGAAGCGCAGTTAGCAGTTAATTTGGATGACTTAACATCACAAATCACCCAGCAACTTAAACTCGTGATGCGTGAAAAAACTCAACCTGTGATCAATGGCACAGGAATTCTAGTGCATACAAATCTTGGCCGATCACCTATAAATCAAGCTGTTTGGGATCAAGCAGGTGAAACAGTTTGTCGTTATTCTAATCTAGAATTTAGCCTGATTGATGGCAAACGCGGTAATCGTATGGGCATGCTCAATCGCGTAATTCGTGCTTATTTTGGTGGTGATGATAATGTGATCGTCAACAACAATGCTGCCGCAGTTCATCTAATATTAAAAGCCTTTGCAATTGATAAAGAAGTGATTGTATCTCGCAGTGAGCAAGTGCAAATTGGTGGAGGTTTTCGCATTCCTGATATCTTAGAAGAATCAGGCGCGATCATGAAAGAAATAGGTACAACCAACATTACAACATTGGATGACTATTTAGATGCTGTGACAGAAAATACCTCAATGGTTTTATTGGTTCATCAATCCAACTATTTCATTGAAGGCTTTACTGAACAAGTTGATCCTAAAGAATTGAGAAAATATTTGCCTGAACATATCATGCTCGTCGTAGATCAAGGCTCAGGCAATCAATCACCCTTACTGCGTGATGAAACAACTGTGAGCTACTATGAAAAACTAGGCGCTGATATCATTTCATTCTCTGGAGATAAAATGGTTGGTGGCCCACAAGCAGGCATTATCATTGGTAAAAAAGAATATATTCAAAAAATCAAAAAACACCCAATGATGCGAGTATTTCGCCCAGGCAAAGAAACCTATGCGTTATTAGAAGCACTATTGATCAACCAGCTCAATGATAAAAATAGCACTGTAAATCGTACAGAATGGGCTTTAAAACAACCTTTAAGCTGGCATAAATCATTAGCTGAAGAGCTAGCAAACAAAATTGGCGACTCAGTTAAAATCATTAAGTCTGAGTTTCTTGTGGGCGGTGGCACAACGCCAAAAGCAAAATACCCAACTTATGCTTTAGAAATCCAATCTAAACTATCCGCAGATGATCTATTAACTTTATTGAGAGAGCAACCAACGGCAATCATCGGTGTGATTCATCAAGGCAAAGTTTTGATCTACCCAATTTCCCTTCTCCCTTCTGAATATGATTATGTTGCTCGAGTACTAACTGAACTAAAGGATGCACAATGAATGCTGTTATTGGAACTGCTGGCCACGTTGATCACGGTAAATCATCTCTCATTCATGCATTAACTGGCATCAATCCTTCTCGATTACCACAAGAATTGGAACGTGCAATGACCATCGACTTGGGCTTTGCACACTTTACATCACCCCGTGGCGATAAAATTGGCATCATCGATGTTCCTGGGCATGAGCGTTTTATTCGTAATATGGTGAGCGCTGTTTGGGGTTTAGATTTAGTTCTCTTTGTAGTTGCCGCAGATGAAGGCTGGGCCCCATTATCCATGGAACATTTACGTATTATCACAGCAATGGGCAAACGTGAATGTATTCTTGTATTAACAAAATGTGATTTGGTGGATAAAGCGCAAATTCAATTGGTCGAAGATGAAGCTTTAGAACATTTCTTGGATACAATGGGAACATTGCCTGATGTTGTACATGTAAGTGCCCACACTGGCCAAAATATGGAACAACTTAAGCAAATCATTGTGGAAAAAACACAAAATTTACCTGAACGAGATGAGTTGGATCATGGTGCTCATTTATATGTAGATCGTGTGTTTTCCGTCAATGGGATTGGCACCACAATTACTGGTACATTACGCGGCGCTGAAATTAAAGAGAACGATACATTAGCTTTATTCCCTGGCAATCAGTCTGTAAAAGTACGATCGCTACAACGATACCACAGCCAAGTGGAAATCGCGGAACCTTACTCTAGAACCGCTGTTGGCTTAAAACAAGTGAATAAAAAATCAGTGAGCCGTGGCAGTTGCTTAGTTGCCAATCCTGATGCAATTACCATGAGTACAGATTGGGTTGTTCAACTTGATCCTCAATTCAGTAGTTCATTGAAAAAACAAGGTGTTGTAGAAATTGCATTAGGCACATCTCATACACAAGCTAAATGCTTTGTCTATGCAGATGGGCAGTTAGCTAGATTGCAATTAGAAGAAGCAATTCCTGCATTTTGGGGGCAACCTATGTTGATCATTCAGCATGGTGGCAGCCAAATCATTGGCTCTGGCAAAGTTGCGTGGTTACATCCATTGAACCCTAAATTACGTAATTTATTACAAGAAGCTTTAACAACTATTAATATCAAAAGCGCTGATTTAGAATCTAAAATTGCCTTAGAAATTCAACTCAATGGTTATACTTTACGCCATGCTAATATTAAACAACCTGATAATTCTGAAGTTTTGGGTAGCTGGTGGATCTTGCCAAAAGCCAAGAAAAAATTACATGATGCTTGTGCTAATGTTTTAAATAATGCCATCAGTGCCATGCCAATCGAAGATATTGCAAAAAATACATTCCATCCGCTCACACTAACAGAAGCAATGGTCGATCAAGGCTGTGTGAGCAATGAGTGGCAGAAGATCAAAGGTGGCATTGTTAACTCATTCAATCTTGCCAGTGATGCATTGCCTGATAACCTCCAAAATTTATATGATGATATTAAAGCTTGTGGCATTTTAGGTTTTGAAGCAGGAAAATCACGTATTGTCGGTATCAAACGATTACTTCGTGCTTTAACAGAGAAAGATCTGATTGTCCCAACAGAAGATGATATTTTCTTTGCTCTAGAAGTTTATAACGACATTGTGAAACAAATCATGATCAATCGCAAAATTGGCGAGCGTTTTGCCATTGCAGATGCAAGAGAACGCATCGAGCTTTCTCGCAAGCAATTCATTCCATTATTAAATCGAATGGAAAAAGATGGTTGGGTGAAACGTATCGAAAATGATCGTGAAGTTTGCAAAGAATATGTAGAAAATTAAAGGAGTTAAAATGATTGAAGTTTATGGCATTCCGAATTGTGATACAGTGAAAAAATCCCGCGTTTGGCTCACTGATAACAATATCGAATACACATTTCAAGATTTCAAAAAGATCACTATAGAAACAGCAATGATTCAAAATTGGATCGATGCTTTTGGCTTAGATGTTGTGATCAATAAGCGAGGCACAACATGGCGCAAATTATCAGATGATGAAAAAGCACTATGTGAATCAGCAGATACTGCTATTCCACTAATTTTAAGTAATCTCAGTATGGTTAAACGCCCTATCTTAGTCCAAGATGGCAAAGCAACCTTAATTGGTTTTAAAGCAGAAGATTGGGCTAAGCATTTTCAGTAACCCATAAAAAATCCCCGAGCTATCGGGGATTTTTATTTTAGATCTTAAATTTATTATTTTTCATCTTTTGGGAAGATTAAATTCAAAATAATCGCAGTGAAACCACCAGCTGCAATCCCTGATGAGAACAATGTTTTAATCATATCTGGTGCAAATTGTAAAATCATTGGTTGCTGAGAAACGCCCATACCAACTGCTAATGATAATGCCATGATCATAATTGCACGGCGATTCAATGCTTCACGGGAAACAATACGAACACCTGAAGCTGCAATCGTACCAAACATTACCAATGTTGCACCACCTAAAACTGGCTCTGGAATACGCTGAACAAACTGTGCTACTGCTGGAAATAAACCCAATAAAATTAGCATCCCTGAAACTACAAAACCCACATAACGGCTAGCCACACCTGTTAGTTGGATTACACCATTATTTTGACCAAAACATGAATTTGGGAACGTATTGAATACTGCTGAAACCATAGAGTTTAAACCATTGGCTAAAACGCCACCTTTTAAGCGTTTCATATACAAAGGGCCTTCCACAGGTTGATCTGATACATCTGATGTTGCCGTGATATCACCAATCGTTTCCAATGATGTCACCATGAAAATTAAGATCAATGGTAATAATAAATTCCAATCAAATGATAAGCCATAATAGAAAGGCTCAGGAATAGAAACTAATGGTACTTCTTCTAATACTTTTGTTGGCAACATATCCGTTGCCCATGCAACGATATAACCGACAGCCATCGCGATCACTAATGAAGCAATACGTAAGTAAGGATTTTTTTGGCGATTCAATAAAATAATTACTGCCAAAACAGATGCTGCTAATAATAAATATTTTGGTGAACCAAATGTATTATCTGCTAATGCATCATAACCGCCACCAATGGATGTTAAGCCCACTTGGATTAGCGATAAACCGATGATCATCACCACGATCCCTGAAACTAATGGCGTAATGATACGACGTGCTAAATGTAATGTACGAGACAAAATCACTTCTGTCATAGCTGCAACTAATAATGTACCGAATAACGCTGCCATCATTGCATTATCATCTAATCCGCCAGTTTTTAACGCTGTGCCACCCATAATTAATGGCGCAACAAAGTTAAAACTCGTACCCTGAATAGACAAAAGACCAGATCCAACTGGTCCCCATGCGCGAATTTGAATCAATGATGCAATGCCCGATGCAAATAAGGACATGCTGATAATACGCTGAGTATCATGCGCAGATAAACCTAAAGCCTGGCAAATGATCATTGCTGGTGTAATCACTGCAACAAACATCGCTAGAAGATGCTGAAAAGCTGCAAAGATGGTTTGGGGCAATGGCGGTTTATCTTCTAAACCATAAATTAAATCACTTTTGACAGCCTGCTCTGACATTCTGGGATTCTCCTGATCGCAAAATGCGCATTGTAATCTTGATAGAAAAAAAGGCAAGCAGATATTTATTTTTATTTAAAACAAATAAAAAAGGCTAGATTTTCATCTAGCCTTTCTATTATGGTGGGTAGTGAGGGGTTCGAACCCCCGACCCTCGCCTTGTAAGGGCGATGCTCTACCAGCTGAGCTAACTACCCGAGTAGGTGCGTATAATACTGAATGGCCTTGATCATGTCAATCTCTTTCGATGATCAATTTATTACCAATCAACTTGCTAACGACTTAAGCAATACAACACTAGATTTCTCTAGTCTTTCGATATGGTGGGTAGTGAGGGGTTCGAACCCCCGACCCTCGCCTTGTAAGGGCGATGCTCTACCAGCTGAGCTAACTACCCGAAAGAGGAACGTATAATAACGAACAGATCATACGTTGTCAATTTTATATTTGATCAAAGATTAACCACTATGCTTCACTACCAACCAATGCTGATTTCAAAATATGCGGCTTGATCTTACCCATCACATGCATTTCACATGGTCGGCATTTGAATTCTAAGCGAATTTCTTCATCTTGATGCATTAAAACCATCGGCTCAGCACGAACTTGTCCTTGAACACCTTTCACACCTTTCGCTTGTTTTGGGCATAAATTATACGCAAAACGTAAGCAGTGTTTCGTGATCATCACAGGCACTTCACCTTTTTCTTGGTGAGCTTCATACGCTGGTTCGATCAATTTTACGCCATGCTCTTCATAAAACTCACGTGCTTTCTGATTATAAACATTCTCTAAGTATGTAATATGCTCAGAAGGATACGCTGCTTTATCTTCACTTTCATACAAACGAACACCACGTTCATTGCTTTCAATATAAGCAACACGCAATTGTTCAATCGCATCTCGACGAATTTGATTCAATAAGCTTTTAGGCATGAATGGTGCTGTTTTAACATTCACTGTCACACTCTTGGCTTCAAAGATTGTTTCACCTAATTTCTGTAAACCATCTTCCACGCCTTGCAATGTTTTTTCAACATTATTAGCTGCTTCAAATTCGCCTTCGATTGGATAAGTTACTGCTAAACCATCTTCACCAATCATTACCAAATCGTATTTGCCATCAGTTTCTTGGAAAATAATATCAATGCCAATTTTGCGGCTCGATGATTCTCGTGTTAATAACTTCTGCCAAGCTGTATCTGCATTACGATATAGAACCTGCCCTGCTTTTACTTTATCAATATTCTCTGGTGCTTCTTCATGCCAATAAACTAAATAATGTTTATCACCAATCTCTTTCACTTCACTTGCACGGAAGCCTACAACTTCACGCTTGATTAAAACATTTAAACCATCGCCATTCGCTAAAGGCTCAGCTGTTTTAACTTCTAAGTGATTACCACCAAATTTTAAAACCTCGCCCACTTCAACACCACGGAATTTTGGTGAATCAAATGCACCGATATCATCTTTTCTATCATTCACGAAGTAATCAGTTGAACCACGATTAAAAGTTTTATCAGGGTTAGGAATAAAATGATGAACTGTTGTGCCGAGTGAACTGCGAGAATAATCAGGATTCACATCCAAGAATTGATCCAACATTTGGCGATAATGCGCTGTGATATTCTTTGAATAAGCCATATCTTTATAGCGCCCTTCAATCTTGAAGGATTGCACACCTGCATTGACCAATTCGCCTAAGTTTTCCGTTTGGTTATTATCCTTCATGGACAACAAGTGCTTATCAAAAGCAACCACGCGCCCTTCCTTATCTTTCAAAGTATAAGGCAAGCGGCAAGCTTGAGAACAATCGCCACGATTTGCGCTTCGTCCTGTATCTGCATGGGAAATATAACATTGCCCAGAGAACGCTACACACAAAGCACCATGAATGAAGAATTCTAAAGGCGTATCCACAGTGTCATTGATCGCTTTAATTTCTTTCAACGACAATTCACGCGCCAAAACTAACTGAGAGAAGCCCACTGTTGACAAGAATTTAGCACGATCTAAAGTACGGATATCCGTTTGCGTGGAAGCATGCAACTCAATGGATGGAATGTCCATTTTGAGAACGCCCATATCCTGCACGATCAAAGCATCTACACCCGCATCATACAATTCATGGATCAACTTGCGGCCTTTCTCCAATTCATCGTCATGCAAGATCGTGTTAAATGTCACAAAGATTTTCGCATGATACTGCGATGCAAAATCTACTAATTTTGCAATATCCGAAACACTATTATCCGCATTGTAGCGCGCACCAAAACTTGGGCCACCCAAATAAACCGCATCTGCACCATGCAAAATTGCCTCACGCCCGATCTCAATGTCGCGCGCAGGACTTAAAAGTTCTAATTGATTATATTTTAACATTTCTACAAATCTATAAAGTTGCTTAAGCGCTCTTGTCCATTTTCTTCTTGATTTGGTAACCCATAAATGTGATGACTAACCAAGCAGGAATCACAAATACGGCAGGCTTAAAGCTACCCAACTGAGTCATTGCACCTACAACAATTAATAAGAAGATTAAACAAAAGTAGTTCACATAAGGGAAAAATGGTGTTTTAAATTTTAATTTTTCACCTGCATGCGCTTTTCTAAAACGCAAATGCATGATGATGATTAAGCCCCAAGTGATCACAGCTGCTGCAATCGCAACTGACATCACAATCATAAATGCACCATTTGGTACCAAAAGATTAATCACAACTGCAATTAAAGTCACAGCTGATGAGAATAGAATTGCCGAATAGGGCACGCTATTTTTGCTCAATTTCAAAAATACTTTAGGTGCATGTCTCTGTTCAGCTAAACCATACAACATACGACCATTACTATAAATACCACTGTTATACACAGAAATTGCAGCTGTTAAAATGATGAAATTCAAAATACCCGCAACATTCGGCAAACCTAATTGATCAAACACTAATACAAATGGGCTGATGCCAGCTTTGATATCAGTCCATGGTACCAATATCAACATAATCACAATTGAGCCAACATAAAACAATAAAATTCTCCACATCACTTGTTTAATCGCAATTGGAATCGTTTTTTCAGGATCTTCTGCTTCAGCAGCCGCAATCGCAATCATTTCTGTGCCACCAAATGAGAACATCACAATCACCAATGAAACCCAAACACCCCAAGAACCATTCGGAAAAATATTACTCAATCCACCATTGCCATGATCCCAAAGGTTTGAAACTTTTACGGTAGATGTTTCAACAAATAAGCCTTTGCCCACTAAATAAATGCCAAATACAATCATACCAACAACGGCTAAGACTTTAATTAAAGCGAGCCAAAATTCTGTTTCGCCAAAGAATTTTACGCTCGCAAGATTGATCGATGTGATGATGATAATGGTCGCAAGCACTGATGCCCACATTGGAAAATCTGGAAACCACTTAGTGATATAAACACCAATTGCTGATAATTCTGCCATACTCACGAGAATATAGAGCAACCAATAGTTCCAACCTGCGAGAAACCCTGCATATTCCCCACAATATTTATTTGCAAAGTAGCTAAAGGCACCTGAAACAGGCTCTTCTGTTGCCATTTCACCAATCATTCGCATGATCATATAGATCACAAAACCACCGAGCAAATAACCCAAAATTAAACCAGGGCCTGCTAATGGAATCGATTCCGCTGTACCATAAAATAGACCTGTACCAATACAACCGCCCAAAGCGATCATTTGGATATGTCTATTTTTCAAATTGCGCTTAAGCGCTTGCTTATTTTCCATGATTCATTTTTTTGAGTAATAAAGTAGCCATGATAAGTCATCTAAAAAAAATAACAAAGGGCTGGTGATATTAAATAACAATCATAAAAAAACCTCTGTAACAACAGAGGTTTTTCAAATTCAAGATAGATTATGCAAAATCTAAAGTTGGTGGTGTTGGTTCAGCCTTTGGAGCATTATTACCATCATCTTTTGATTTTGTATTCAATGAAGAATCACTCAACTCACGATCATTCATAATATCATCAACTTGTTTAGCATCAATTGTTTCGACATCTAACAATATTTCAGCCATACGATGTAAGCGATCAATGTCATCTTCTAAAACTTGCTTCGCTCTTGCATAGTTAGATTCAACAATGCGGCGAGTTTCTTCATCAATCAATTGTGCAGTTTCGTTAGAGATGATTTCTTGGCGTGATCCACGACCACCAATTCCGCCATCACCTTCACCAAAGAATAAGAAGCCAACTTTGTCAGATAATCCCCATTTAGTTACCATCTTACGAGCCATATCTGTTGAATGTTGAATATCACTCATTGCGCCTGTTGTTACTTTGTCATAACCGAAGATGATCTCTTCAGCAATACGACCGCCGAACACCATCGCCATTTTATTATTCAACCATTCGCGAGAATTACTCACTTTATCATTTTCAGGCAATGTCCAAGTTACACCCAAAGCTCTGCCACGAGGAATGATTGTTACTTTATACACAGGATCTGATTTCAAACGATAAGCAACGATTGCATGCCCAGCTTCATGATAAGCAGTTAGCTTCATTTCATCAGCTGTCATCATCAATGAACGGCGTTCTGCACCCATATAAATCTTATCTTTGGCATTCTCCATATCATCCATGCCAACTTCATTTTTATTTTCACGTGCTGCAAATAATGCACCTTCATTCACAAGGTTTGCTAAATCCGCACCCGAGAAACCTGGTGTGCCTTTTGCTAGGCTCAAGATATCAACATCAGCAGCAATCGGCACTTTACGCAAATGTACTTTCAAGATCGCTTCACGACCTTTAATGTCTGGTAATGGTACTGTTACTTGGCGGTCAAAACGGCCAGGACGTAACAATGCAGGATCCAATACATCCACGCGGTTTGTGGCTGCAATAATGATGATGCCTGAATTATCACTAAAACCATCCATTTCAACCAACATTTGGTTCAATGTTTGTTCACGCTCATCATGACCACCACCTAAACCTGAACCACGATGACGACCTACTGCATCGATTTCATCAATAAAGATGATGCATGGTGCATGCTTTTTAGCTTGCTCAAACATATCACGAACACGTGCAGCACCAACACCTACGAACATTTCCATGAAATCGGAACCTGAAATCGTAAAGAAAGGTACGCCAGCTTCGCCTGCAATTGCTTTCGCCAACAATGTTTTACCCGTTCCTGGTGGCCCAACCATTAAAATGCCTTTTGGCATTTTTCCACCCAAACGCTGAAATCTTGTTGGATCTCTTAAGAAATCTACAACTTCACCCACTTCTTGTTTAGCTTCATCCGCACCTGCCACATCAGAAAAACGAGTTTTAACTTCGTCAGCTGATAGCATTTTTGCTTTAGATTTACCAAAACTCATAGGATTTTTACCACCACCACCTGATTGGCGCATCATGAACATGATTAAACCAAATAAGATTAAGATCGGTAATAAGTTCAATATGATAGATAGCAAAATTCCGCGAGAACGCATTTCTTTACCCACAATGGTAACGTTCTTATCACGTAATGTATCAATCAACATACCATTACTAGTTTCAGGGTTATAAGTTGTAAAGCGCTGCCCACTACTATAGGTACCATTAATTTCTGGTCCAGCGATTGTTACTTCTTTCACACGCCCATCATTAATGGCATTCAAAAATTCTGAATAGGCAAGTCCCTGTCCTGGGGAACTGCCAAAGTTTTGAAATACAAGCAATACACCAAGTATTGCAACGATCAAAACAATGATATCTCTTCCGTTATATTTCAAAAGATTAACCTCTACGCTAAGTTAAAAAATTGTCGTTCATGAGAATAAATTTCAAACTGCAACTATACCGAATATCTTTAATTTAGTCATCATTCAGACAAGAATGGGGTTGAAATTATCGAATTCAATAGCTGTTACAAACTTATTCTGGCTTACCTTTAAAACCACGTGCTAATAAATAAATCTCTGCACTTCTTGCACGTGATGCTTTAGGCTTTCTCGTCAACACTTTATCGAAGTTTGCACGAAGCAACTTCAAATATTCTTCAAAACCTTCACCTTGGAAGATTTTCATTAAATAATCGCCACCTGGTTTTAAATGATGAATAGAGAAATCAAAAGCCAATTCCAATAAATACATCATACGAGGCTGATCAACACCTTTCACACCACTTGTATTCGGCGCCATATCCGAAATTACGATATCAATTTTACGACCATCCAATAAAGTCTCTAATTCATTCAACACTGAGTCTTCACGGAAGTCACCAGTGATAATATCAACCCCTGCAATTGCACTCATTGGTAAAATATCCAATGCAAACACTTTGCCATTGTGGCCCACTTTATGCATCGCATATTGTGACCAACTACCCGGTGCTGCACCTAAATCTACCACCGTCATACCTGATTTGAACAATAAATCTTTTTCATCCATCTCAGAGATTTTATAAATCGCGCGTGAACGCCAGCCCTCTTTTCGTGCACGCAACACATATTCATCATCATGATGTTCTTTTAACCAACGAGAGCTACTCGGTGTACGTTTTTTTCCCATGCTTTAAATCACTTTTAATATTGCAATTGGGCGCAACCCCACAACATTTCCACTTCTTCAATGGTTAATGCTCGAAACTTGCCCGGTTGTAAATTATGATCCAGTTTCAACGGACCATACTGAATTCTTTGAAGATAAGTCACATATAAATTCACAGCCAAAAACATCTTTTTAACTTGATGGAACTTCCCTTCTGTAATTGTTACCCATGCTTCACTTTCATTTTGATTCGCATAGATAATCTCTAGTTTAGCAGGTGCACAACAAATTCCACCATAAAACTCAATACCGCGCGCAAATTGTTCAATTTCTTGAGAAGTTAATAGACCATTTACTTTCACACGATAGACTTTTTCCACTTTATATTGTGGCATTGGTAAACGAAAGCTTAACTGACCATTATCTGTTAATAGCAATAGCCCTTCTGTATTTCTATCCAATCGACCAATTGGCCAAATGTCTTCAGAAAATTGATCGCATACAGTGGGCAATACTTTATCTTGTGTAGCAGAAATCAATCCCATTGGTTTATTTAACATATAATAATGATGCTGAATTAAACTATAGCTTTCACCACGAATAGACAATTGATGGAATAAGCCATCCACTTCCATTTTATCATCAGCAACAATTTTACCATTAATACGAATAGCATTGGACTGAATGAGTTGATGAATTGCTTTTTTAGATAGCTTCTGCTCTATTAATAAATACTGATAAAGATGCATTAACGATTTTTTTTCTGCTCTGATGCCAATATAAATGAACGAGCACGTGCCATCAAAAATCCAGCACTCACAACACCATAAAAAAGCAATAGAATAAATTCATCTCTTTTAGATAAAGAAAAGAATGGTAAAATAATCACAAGGATTATACCCGCAACCAAAAACATTAGAGCCAACATTCTTAAACTTAAGAAAAGCTGGTGAATTCTTCGTGGTTGCGCTAAGCTTGCCTCCACTTTTTTTAGATTAGGATCGTTATTCATGACTCAAATGAAATTAACAAAAGAACACATACATGCTTTAAAAGGCCTCGCTCATCCAATGAAACCTGTATTAATTATGGGTGAAAAAGGCGTGACTGAATCATTCTTAGCAGAAGCAGAACGCGCTATAGAATATCATGAATTGATTAAAATCCGTATCTCTGGTGATGATCGTGAAGCAAAAAAAGCAATCGCTGCTGAAATCACAACTGCTTTGAATGCGGTGATGATTCAGCATATTGGCAACGTGATCACACTATTTAAACGTAATCATGAAGCACCAAAGATTTTCTTTTCAAATAAATAACATCAAAAACCCTTGTTCTCACAAGGGTTTTTTCTTACTTTTCAGGGACCGCTGAAACTGCACTGATTACACTATAAGCATCTAAAACACGTGCAATTATAGTAATTCTGAAATGCAGATACTTACATGATAGTTTATCATCACCCGTGCATTTACCTAAACCTAACTGTTGTACGATAAAAAACACACTACCATCACCTGAAAATGTCCCCTTAAAGCCTTGTTGGATCAGATTATCCCAACCAGGTTTATTTGCTGTTGATCCTGTTAAACCACCTGTTTCTCTTAATTCTGTCAATGCTTCATCAATCGTTTCATCTGAAATTGGATCACAGTTTTCTGCCCTATTTGCTAAAACATTGTTCCCCTCAGAATCTTTAATTGGATCACCATTTGCATCTTTTGCAAATGCCCCGCAAATATCTCGCTTCGAGTATTTGGGTAAACCTCCAGCAGCAGTTATTAAGTTAGCTTCTAACTCATTCAAAGCTTGAATTGCCAAATCCTCCGCCTCTTGCTTAAACGTTACATACTGCACATTCAAAGTAGATGTTGTAGTTTGTTGATATAAACCAATACCTAAAATGGCAAAAATAATCAACATCATCAAAGTAATGAATAAAATAAAGCCTTTTTGTAATTGTTTTTGTATTCTCATATTTTTAATCTCTAGTGATCCCTTCCACTATAATCAATAACTACTGTATATTTTTGAGCAGCTGTAACATTTTCTAAATTATCACCTTTATTTACAATAGTAATGGTTTGATCTGTCACTTTTATATCTTTCATCATAGCATTCGCTGTAACCTCTAATTCACCAAAAGACTTATCTTCTAATTTATTATTCTGTGATAAATTTATTCTTGCAGTAAAATCATCAATTAAAATTGGAATTGCCATATCAGTACCCAAATCACCCAAATCTGAGATTGCTCGATTCTGTAATTTCACTAAGCCAACAATTGCAATAGAGAAAATTCCTAAAGCAATTAGAAACTCTAGTAGAAATGAGCCTTTTTGTTGTTTTATTATCATTTTACCCTCTAATTATCTCAGCATATTTCGACTATTCTATCAAAAATTATCATTTTAGTAATCATCGCTGTCGTACTCACATGACCAAACAAATTAATGGCATTGCGCCAATTTCAGCTGATCACCATAACTAATGCAATCAAACTCTAAATTTTGATACAGAATTTCATCCAACACTTTAGCCATTTCTTGATTAATCTCATCAATTAATTGATCGCAGCTCTCATTATCTTTCACCGCTAAACCTAAGATATCCTGCTCAAAGTTTCTCAAGGAATCCTGCCAAATCTTTTCATGAAATTTTTCATGCTCCTCTAGTTTAATTTGCTCATTTTCAAAAGTTTGGCGGACCTTTAATGGATAATTGCCCATTTTCAAACGTGGCAATGTCATGACACTGTTTAATTCCATTTCGAAGGTTTTAGCTTTACATTGTCCATTATCATGCACCAAATTCATTCTACTAATCATGGTGGATGCTTCATAGCCACCAACAGTATGATTATCATTTGTCGACTCACTTAAATGTGAGGCTTCCATCATTGCTAACCTAATCATTTCAGCATTAGCAGGCGCAATATCATAATATTCTTTGGTTAAATTAACTTCTAACCCTTCAGCGAAGTTAACTAACATTAAAAAACTAATAAAAGCACCAATATTTTGCATTTAATTCATCACAATAAGTTTTTCAATAAGCCTTTAACGGCTGGGTTTTTCTGCAATTGTTTTTCTATTTCTCCATCTAGCTTATCTTGCAACTTATCTTTTTGCTTATCAATCTCTTTGCGTGCTTTTTCCTTAATAGCATTTTCAGCTAAACCTGCAATAACGTTACCTAATTGGTCTGTATCTAAACGGCATAACCCATCAGTTTTTTCCAAAGAACCTTCACAAATTAACGGAATTGGAATACCTTTGAAACGCTCATTAATCTGACAAGCAGGATCAGGATTAATGGAATGATCACCAGTTAATACAGCATTCATACGATAATTAATTGCCATGCGATTCAAATTCACATCACCTTTACCATTTATCGCTAAACCTGGTACCAACATTTGGAATGGATTATTCGTCACAACACCATTTTTAATTATAATTTTGCCAGAGAGCTTTTGGAAATCAGTATAGTTTCGATTGAATGAACCTGTTAAAGGTTTTTGGTTTAACAAAGCAACACCTTGACACATAAGCTTTTCATAATTCAAGTTATTAATCTTACCTTGTGCCAAATCAAAACTGGCATCGCCATTCAGATTTGCAATCACTTGATTTTGTAATCGCCCAGAAGTTGTGATGCCAAACTGAGCATTCAAAATACCTTCAACGTTGATGTTTTTATGATTTTGATTCAAACGCGATAATAAAAAATCACTATCAATATAATCTTTCAAAGAAATTTGTGGCAAAACTTTCGTTAAATCAATCTTCTGGATTTTGCCATTAAAGATAACTTTTGGCGTTTTCTGGCCTTTCAACGAACCACTGAATGATAAGTTGCCACCATAAATATTAGTTGATAATTGATCCAACACTGCATCACCATTTTTGAGTGAGCCTTTCACGCGATTATTCGCCAATTGTAATTGATCCAATGTTAAGCGCTCCCACTGAATATCCGCAATCACATTAATTGTTTTTGGCAATACAGGAATTAACTCAGGATTAGTTGGCTCTTTTGTTTTAGGATGGGCTTTGGTAGTCTCTTGGCTTGTATTAGTTGCTTGTTTTTTAGGTGGCAAATAATGGTTCAATATTAATTGATCACCTTTCAACACAACTGCAATTGTTGGCACTTTATCCAAAGCAATCGCACCTGATCCTTTAACTTTTGTATCATCAAAAGCAATCTCAATAGGATTGATATCAATATTTTTCAGGTTGCCATTGACGCTCATCTTAATAGAAGCTTTTTGTAATGCTGTTTTAGACTCAAATTGTGGCAACTCAATCTTCAATTGGTTCAACAATGCTTTTAAATTAAAAGTATTCGTTACAATATTGCCCGCAAATTTCAGCTGATCATTAGAATATTTTTCAACTATCACATTGCCTGTTACAACTAAATCATCCATTGATAATTTCAACTGATCCACATTCAACAATTCTTTCTTCAAATCAGCTTTAACTACACTTTGAACTTGCAGATTATTCACAGCAAAGTCTTTAACTTTCCCACTGCTTTGAATGGATAAATTAGACAATTGCAATAACTGTGTATTGAGATCCATATCCACAATCGTTGATAGCTCAGTTAATAGCTGAACATCATCCATTTTGATATCATTCTTCAATTTCAAATCACGCATTTGTAGACGTTTCTCTGCAGAATTAAAGTCAATAATAGTGGATGCTTCGATCTGCCCTTCTACTTTGGGATTAAATAACAAGTAACCGCTATTGAATGCAACAGAAACTGGCTGATTCAGCATTACTTCACCAGTCACTGCATTCAAATTTTTCAACGCCAATGCTTGATTCTTTTGTGCATCTTTATAGATAAAGTTCGCGTTTTTAATGCTGATACTTTTCACATATAAATTGGGCGTGGGCTTTGTATTAAAATTTTCTGATTGATTTGTCTCTGCCTCAGCTTTCGCCTCTGTTGTTTGTACTTTTTTAGGCAATGACCAATTTGTATTGCCATTAGCATCTTTCAACAATGAAACAGACAAGCCTTCCATCACAACATCATTGATATTGAGTTCTCGGTTGAAAAGGCTTTTTAACAAAATAGATGCTTGTGCCAATTTAATATTGGCAATGGGAACTGTTGGTGTATTTGGGCTTGCTACAGAAATATTTTGTACTTTCAATCCCAACCAAGGATAAAAAGTCCATTCGATATCGCCATCGATGGTTAAAATAACATTGGCATTCTTTTGCACCAATTCTGTAATTTGTGGCTTAAATTGATTGGGATTGACAAACATTACAATTCCACCAATTGCTAAAGCAATAACGACAACAACCGTGAGAATCAAATAAACAAAAATTTTAATCAATTTTTTCATGGTAGTACCCAATGGATTCAATCATTAGGTTTTAGAATACAACAGTTTTTAATCTTGTGCTGTCTCTAATACGTTTCGCTTGCCGATATGATAAAAAAGCCCCAAGATTCCTACAGAGAAGAAAGCGCCAAAACATACCATCAATGTAATGATAGAAACTTCATAATAAGCTAATGCGCCAAAAATAATCATCATCAAAATCATTACAAAGTTTTCTGAGAAATTCTGCACAGCAACAGCAGTACCAGCACTTTCAAATAACTTTCCACGTTCTTGCAATAAGGCATTCATAGGAATCACAAAAGTACCGCCACAAGCACCAATCAATATTAAGAAGATATATACACTGTAGATATTTGTTTGGAATGAGAAAATTGTTGCAATTACGCCCATTGCTAAGCCTGCCCACAAACACCATTTGATATTTTTCACGCTGATGAATAGTGAAGCAATCAATGCACCAAATACAATCCCAATGCTTACAATAGCGCTGAGCATTGCGACCATTTCTGTGCCACCATCCAATACAACGCGTACCCAATCATTCAGCAATAAACGTAGCGTTGTTGCAGCTCCCCAGAATAAGCTTGTGCCTAAGATTGCAAAGCGCGCTTGTTTATCACAAGCTAATTTCACCAAAATACTGCCAAAACTTTTCAGCAATGCTTTTGGTGCAAAGCTATCTTTACGCACAGCCTGAATTTTAGGAATGAAGATATTGAACACAACCGCAACTGCGTACATCCCGCCAGCAAAAACAAAAGCCATCACAATATTGCGCTCTGCTAATAATCCACCTAAATACGCTCCCAATAAAATTGCCATAATTGTAGAGCCTTCAACCATGCCATTCACTTTGACTAACAAACGAGTTGTCACCAATTCACCCAAAATACCGAATTTGGCAGGAGAATAAACAGCAGCACCAACACCCACTATTGCGTAACATAAGAATGGGCTTGCATCGAAGAACAACAAAGCAACACCCAATAACTTCATTCCGTTACCAATCATCAACACACGCGATTTTGGCTGATTATCAGCAAATAAACCCACAACTGGTGCTAACAAAATATATGAGATTAAAAAGCATGCTTGCAATAAATAGGTACTTTCTTTCAAAGCACCCAATTTATCCAAAAGCTCCAATAAGGCGAAGAAGAGTGCGTTATCTGCTAATGCTGAAAAAAATTGAGCATTAACAACACTGATGACGCCTTTATTGAATAATTTATCTGATGGTTCTTGTTTCATTAATTACACTTCCTGAGCCATTTTTGTCAAAGTCACATAATCTACTTTACCTGAACCTAACAATGGAATTGTTACTAAAGTTCTCACATCTCGTGCTACTGCTAATTCTGGCATACCCAATGATTTTGCCATTGCCGCGACATCTGCACGCACAACATCTTTTTGTGTTGTGAACAATACAATAGCCTCACCTTTGCTTGGATCTTTACGGACAACTGCAGCATGATCATCTTCTGAATACACTGACTTAAATAAGCGTTCTGTCGTTTCCAATGTCACCATTTCACCTGCAATTTTTGCAAAGCGTTTCACACGGCCTTTAATTGCCATATAGCCATCTTGATCAATTGCAACTACATCGCCTGTATCGTACCAACCTTTTTCACCATTGTATTCTGATAGTACCAATTGCCCTGGGCGATCATAGAACAAATAACCTTTCATCACATTTTTACCCTTAACAACTAATTTACCGCCTTCAGCAATGCCATCGATTTTTTCTAATTCATAATCCATGCCCGGTAAAATGCGACCAATACTGTGATCTTTATAACTCATTGGCACGTTGATGGACACAACTGGTGAGCATTCTGTTGCGCCATAACCTTCCAAAATACGAATACCAAACTTATCCATCCAAAGATCACGTACAGATTCTGATAAACGTTCAGCCCCTGCAACTGTATAGCGTAATGTCGTAAAATCATAAGGGTTTGCGTATTTCGCATAATTTTGTAAAAACGTTGATGTACCAAATAATACTGTTGCTTGAATGTCATAAACAATTTCTGGAATTACACGATAATGCAACGGTGATGGATACAAAAATGTTTTACAACCTGCACGCAAAGGCAAAATCACACCTGCAGTTAAGCCAAATGCATGGAAAATTGGCAATGGGCTCATGAACACATCCTTCGTTGTAAAATCTGCTACTGTGCATAGTTGCTCTACGTTAGTTAATAAAGAGCGATTCGTATGCACTACGCCTTTTGGCTTGCCTTCTGAACCCGATGTAAACAATACAACAGCTTCATCATCTGGGTTAGGTTTTGGTAGATATTTCTTAGGCATGAATTTAGCTTTCAATACCCATAATTTGTCTTCATTCGTGATTTGCTTACGTAAATCTTCAGCATAAACCCAGTTAATCTCAGGGAATGCTTCTACTAAATATTCTAATTTGCCTTTATCTAAGAAAATACGAGAAGTTAAAATTGTTTTCACTTCTGCCGCTGTAATTGCGGCTGCCATGCCATCAACACCAGCTGTATAGTTCAATAATGCTGAAACACGTTTGGTTAAGTTTAATGCCAAAACTGTTGCCATTGAACCAATTGCATTTGGTAGCAACACGCCAACTCTTTCATTTTCTGTTGTAAAACGTGTAACAATTCTGCTGACACCTAAAATTTTTGTGATGAACTGATCATACGTTTCAGGCTTACGCTGAATATCTTCAATACAATAAGCATCACCACCAAATCTTTGTTTTGACAATAAAACTGTATCAAACAAAGAAGTTGGCTCAAATAAATTCACACGCATATCCATCATCAAATCATGTGTATATTTCGCTAAATATTGGCGGCGTTTTTTGCCAAATAAATCTTCTGGCACTGTAATATCTAACGGCGCACCCATTGTAATTTTAATTGGCGTGAATAAGCGTTGTTTAACTAAACCCTTTAAACGGCTTAAATATGTATATTCTGCACCATCTAAAATAACAGGAATCAAAGGCACTTTAGCTTTATTCGCTATGAAAGCTGCACCTTCATAAACCTTCATGAAGCTCCCTGTTAACGTAATACGACCTTCTGGAAAAATAACAATTGTGCGACCATTCATCACTTCTTTTGTGAGCATTTTAATTGCCATTGGATGCAATGGATCCACTGTTACATGATCAATCAATTTTAAAAAAGGTTTAAAATACCAACGATTCGCAATGTCTGTATTCACAACAAATACTGGCTTTTGTGGCAAAAATGCACCGAGCAAAACGCCATCCAAAAATGATTGATGATTACAAACTATCACACCATGTGTTTTACACGCTTGTGCATCCAATTGTGTTTCCACATTAAAGAAGAATTTCAATAAAACCTTAAAGATCGTTCTCATGATTTAGTACCACTGCTTTTTATTAATGAACAACGTTTAGTTTATAGATTATTTTTAATTAATCAATGTTTATTTAAAAACACAATCAAATAAATATTTCTCTGTGCGCATACTCTAAAACATTTTGTTTATAAGGAACATTAGAAAATTTAATAAAAGGATATTACAGTCAATTATCATTATCTTTTTGAGTTGCGTATAATCCAATGATAATACATATTTAAGGAAGGGTTTTAGATGTCATCCACCACTATTTCTTTGATCGTTGCCATCGCTGAAAATGGCACAATTGGAATTAACAATTCATTGCCGTGGCACCTTCCTGATGATTTAGCATTCTTCAAAAAAAATACTGTCAATAAACCTATCATCATGGGTAGAAAAACTTATGAATCATTAGGCCGCCCTTTACCAAAGCGCGACAACATTATAATCAGTCGTCATCCTGCACCTGACAACTTACCTGAAAATGTTTTCTATTTTGATTCATTAGATAAAGCCATTGCTGCTTATCAACATGTGCCTGAAGTGATGATTATTGGTGGTGCACAATTATATTGCTCAGCCTTACCTTATATGAATAAGCTTTATCTCACAATTGTGGAAAGTGAAGTGGCTGGCGATACATTTTTACCTGAAGTTTTGGCATTACCGTTTTCAAATGCAAAAATCCTCCATACCGAAAATCATCCCGAAGATGAAAAACATAGCTACCCATTCAGATTCGAAATTTGGGAATTCCCAACAAAATCTTGATCAAAATCGACATTTACAAACGTTTACTTCCTGCTAGTACTGCAAAATTTGGCAATTTCGTTATAATTGTGCATTACATTTTATATTGAGTGAATTATGGCTGTTTCAACAAAAAAAGTGAGCTGGTATAAAAAATATGCAAGCTATAAATACTACATTCCTTTGGCAAACGCGATCATTCCTTATTGTTTCTGGGGAAGCGTGATCCTTGCGATTGTGGGATTGGCTTTAGGCTTAGGTTTTGCACCTGCTGATTACCAACAAGGAAACAGCTTTAGAATCATCTATATTCACGTGCCTGCGGCAATGTTATCGACATCTTTATATATGGCGATGGCAATCACAAGTTTATGCTTCTTGGTTTGGAAAGTTAAATTATTACCGTTGGTTGCACGAAGCATGGCAACCATTGGTGCAGTATTAACATTGCTTTCCTTATTCACTGGTGCAGTTTGGGGTGCACCAACCTGGGGCACTTGGTGGGTTTGGGACATTCGCTTAACATCACAATTATTATTACTATTTTTCTACATTGGCTATATTGCTTTTGATCATGCCATTGAAGATCGCCAAACAGCTGATATTTTCACATCTATTCTAGCAGTCATCGGTATCGCGGTTGCATTGCTCGTTAAACTTTCAGTGTACTTTTTCAATTCTCTACATCAAAAGAGCACACTTTTTGCATCCGGCGGGCCGAAAATTCCGATGGATATGTTGTTACCATTGATTTTAATGATCGTAGCTTACTCACTATTTACGACTGGTTACATTCTGAAAAAGAGCGTGAATCTAATCAATCGTGACAGAGTTATGAAACATTATCTAAATCAATAATTATATAGTGGGGGCGCTATGACGTTTGCATTTGGGAGCTTTGCAGAATTTCTGCAAATGGGAAAACATGGTCTCTATGTTTGGTTGAGTTATGGATTTTTCTTAATCTGTGTACTTGGCCTAATTATTCCGCTATTTGGCGAGAGTAAAAAGTTAAAACAAATTATGAAGCAGGAAGGAATTGAATAATGACACCAAAACAGAAACAACGTGGCATCATCGTTGTTGCGTTAGTGGTTATCACACTCGCAGCAATCGGCTTACTCATTTACGCATCAAGAAGTGAATTGAATTACTATTATTCACCCATTGAAGTGAAAGAAGGTAAAGCACCTTTAGAACGTTCGATCCGTATTGGTGGCTTAGTTGCACCTGGTTCAATTGTGAAAAGTACTGAAACAATCGATATCGCGTTTGACATTATGGATGGTAAGGATCGTGTTCGTGTCACTTACGACAAAATGTTACCTGACTTATTCCGTGAAGGCCAAGGCGTGATTGCAACAGGACTTTTGAAAGATCAAAATAACTTTGTTGCGACCGAAATTTTAGCGAAGCATGATGAAACATACATGCCACCTGAAGTGAAAGAATCTTTAGAAAAATCTGGCATCGTGATCGATGAAAATTCCAGACATCCTGGCTCACAGCCTTAATTGAGGAGCTAGCATGTTACCATTTGGCGAATTAGCACTTTATATTGCACTAGCAGCATCTTTGTTACTGCTATTCCTACCATTAGTAGGATTATCTACTCATAATATTAAACTCATGCAAACAGCAAAACCGCTGACAGCATGGGTTTTCTTTATGCTTTTAGTTTCATTCTTATTTTTAGGCTACGCCTTTTATGTGAATGATTTCAGTTACTCTTATGTATTCAAAAACTCCAATACACAATTACCTGCAATCTTCAGATTCACAGCAATCTGGGGTAGCCATGAAGGTTCTGTATTACTTTGGGTACTAACATTATCTTTATGGATGTACGTTGCGACTCTATTCATGCGCAAAGTACCTATTGAATTGACAGCAACAACACTTGCAATCCTCGGTGCAATTTCAGCTGCATTCATCGCATTTGTCATCTTTACATCCAACCCATTTGATCGCATGTTGGATAATCTTGCATTTGATGGTCGTGACTTGAATCCATTATTACAAGATGTTGGCTTAATCATTCATCCACCATTGCTTTATATGGGCTATGTTGGTTTTGCAATTCCTTATGCTTTCGTATGTGCAATCTTAATCAATGGTTATATTGACCGCACAACTGTACGTTGGTTGCGCCCTTGGGTATTAGCAGCTTGGGGCTTTTTAACATTAGGTATCACCGTTGGTAGCTGGTGGGCTTATTATGAATTAGGCTGGGGCGGCTGGTGGTTCTGGGATCCAGTTGAAAACTCATCACTGATTCCTTGGATTTTATCAACAGCATTGCTTCACTCATTGATTACTACTGAAAAACGCCAAGTATTCTCTGTTTGGTCAGTATTGATGGCAATCTTATGTTTCTGCTTAAGCGTATTGGGTACATTCCTTGTTCGTTCAGGCGTATTAACATCTGTTCACTCATTTGCTGCTGATCCTCGCCGTGGTGCAATCATCTTGATGATTTTGGCAATGGTTGTGATCTTTGGTATTGCATTATTGTTATTCCGTTCTGGTCGTATTCGCCAGCAAGCTACTGTTGCTTTGGTTTCTAAAGAAACAGGTATTCTATTGAATAACATCTTCTTATCAGTAATCTGCTTCATTGTTGTGTTAGGCACATTGTATCCATTGATTGTTGACATGTTGGCAATTGGTAAAATCTCAGTGGGTCCGAACTTCTTCAACAAAACTGTTAATCCTTTAGCAATGATCTTATTAGTGATCATGGGTGTAACGCCAATGATTCGCTTTAAGAAAGATCAATTGAGCCGTATTAAGAAGCCACTCATTTTCATGGCAATCGCATCGTTGATCATGGGTCCATTATCCAATGCGCTTTATGTGATGTATGTGAATAACTTAAGCCATAACAATGAACCAGCACTGCCTTTAATTAACCCAATGGTGACATTGTCATTGATCTTATGTTATTGGGTGATCTTCGGCATCTTGGCTGAAATTTTCGTTCATAAACCAAAAAATGCAGGATTCATCAAAGGTTTCTTCTCTCAGTCATTGTCACGTGTTGCAATGAACTTAGGTCACTTTGGTACTGTAATTTTAATCATTGGTGTCACAATGACAAGCTATTACAGCGTTGAAGCAGACCGTTTATTACGCGTTGGCCAAACTGAAGCTGTTCAAGGTTATGACTTTAAATTGGAAAACCTCCAAGATATTAAAGGCCCGAACTATACAGCAACAAAAGGCACATTCTCAGTGAGTTTCCAAGGTGAATTCTTGAAGATGATGTATCCAGAAAAACGTGTTTATGCTGCAAGCGGCATGCCAATCAGTGAAGTTGCATTACGTGCATCATTATTGGATGACTTATACATCGCATTATCTGAAGAGCGCCCAGGCGAGAGCTGGGCAATCCGTTTATATGTTAAACCATTCATTCGTTGGATTTGGTTAGGTGGCATCATCATGGCTGTTGCAGCTTTGGTGGCAATGTTCAGCTTACGCCGTCCAGAACGCTCTGAGAAATAAGGAGTTAATATGAAAAAACCTATGATTGTTGGTATTACTGTTGCGGCTTTAGTGGGAATTTTTGGTTTCTTCTTTACAACATTATGGAATGATCCAAGTAAGTTACCTTCTCAATTAGAAGGTAAAGCAATGCCTGAATTCAGCACAAATAAGCTTTCAGCACCTGGCAGTATTTCACAAATTCTAACAAATGATGACATCAAAGGCCCTGCATTAGTGAATGTTTGGGCAACTTGGTGCCCTACTTGTAAAGAAGAACATGAAACATTGAATGTATTGAAAACTCAAGGCGTCAATATCTATGGTGTGAACTATAAAGATGATTCTAAGTTGGCTCATGAATGGCTACAAGATTTAGGCGATCCTTATCTTTTCAGTTTTTCAGATGCTAGCGGTGCAATTGGTATTGAATTGGGTGTTTATGGCGCACCAGAAACATTCTTCGTAGATAAAAACAATGTGATCCAATATCGTCATGTGGGTGCAATCCTGCCTGATATTTGGAACAGCAAGTTAAAAGCGATTTATGAGTCTCTTGATAAACAAGGAGCGCAACCATAATGAAAAAGTTATTAATGCTTGCATTATTCTTGGGCGCAATTGCAACAGCAAACGTCAATATTTATTCATTCAGTGATCAAGTGAGCGAAAAACGTTTCAACTCACTCATCACAGATTTACGTTGCCCTAAATGTCAAAACCAAAACTTGGCAGATTCAGATGCGCCGTTGGCTAAAGACTTGAAAGATCGTGTTTATAGCATGATCAATGATGGCAGAAGTGATGGTGAAATTTTAACATTCATGGTGGATCGCTACGGTGATTTCGTATTGTATACGCCGCCAGTTAAACCTCTCACTTGGTTCTTATGGTTCGGCCCTGCCGCAGTTTTAATTGGCGTTTTGATCATCATCTTTGCGCGCCGTCGTAAACCTGCCGTTGACACTGTACAACCTTTATCACAATCAGAAACAGAGCAATTGGCTGAGCTGTTAAATAAAAAGGATACTCATCAATGATTTTTGCATCTTTCCTCCTTTTCGCGCTGACAATATTGGTAATTTTTTACCCATTGACTCGCTCCAAATCAGCACAGCAAGAAGTAACATTGCTAGAGATCTATCAAAAGAACTATGTTGCAACGGAAAAGCGTCTGTCAGCTGAACTAAGCAGTGGTAAATTAACACAAGCAGAATATGATGCTCAAAATGCAGAAGCTGCACGTGATTTATTAAAAATGAGTAAAAAAGATAGTACAAATCTCTCTAAACCTGCGCGTTTATTGGTTGTATTGATTGCTTTGCTCTTCCCTGTTTTGGCAATTGGTGGCTTCTGGGCATTTTCATATACGCCAGAAACTCGCACATTTGATGCTGAACGCTCTCGTTTAATCAATGAATTTACAGAATGGCGTGAAATCATTCCGACATCTGAATTGGATTCATTGAATGGGATCTTAGCCATTGAACCTCAACCACGTAATCCTGAGATCTTCAATGAATTGAAATATGGCTTCCCTGCTTTATTCTTTATGAGTGCAAAAGATACACATGACAATATCCCAACTTTAAAATTATTGGGTAAACTGTTGTACGATGTGAAATGGCTCAGTGCTTCCCACGAAGTTTACACGCGCGTTTTATCATTAACACCAACTGATTTCATTGCTAATGCAATGATCATCGACATTGAAATGCAAAGTGCTAACAACAAGTTAACACCTGCAATCATGGGAAAAATGGAACGTTTCTTCGCTTTGTATCCTGCAGAAACTTCTATGCGTGTGATGTATGCACAAGCTTTGTATGACAATCAAATGATTGACAAATCTGTAGAGCAATGGCGCATTTTGCGCGAACTATTCGCACAAAACAGCGACCCTTCACGTAAAGAACAGATGCAACAAACATTGCAAGCAATTGATATGATCATTACTTCAGTTTCTCAACAAGCGATGGAAACAGCGCAAGTTCGCAACTATGTGATCGATTTAAAAACATTTGCTGATCTAGATTGGAGTAAGTTATCTACACCATCTATTTTGACGTTGTATATGATCGATCAAGAAGAAAATACTTCTGTGGCTTATAAAGAAGTATTGATCACGCCAGATGCTAAATTCCCAACAGAATTATCATTGAATGACTTTGATCGCTTTGATGATGTGAAAAGCCCTATCCGCAATTTTGAGCATTTAGCTGTATTTGGTGAAATCACTAATGTTGATAATGGCGAATCAGTTTATGTAACGGATATGTCTCAATTGGCAAAAGGTGCTTATGAAAGCGCAGTAATGTTCGAGCCAAACTCAGAAGATCATGCATTCTCTGAACCAATGCAAAAAACTGTGGATTTAGTGAAAGCGAAAAAAGATCAACGCTTCTTAGTGCAAGTGAATGCACCCAATGTTGATTTAAGCGCTTGGCCTGATGATGCAACTTTAAACTTGTTCATTTCTCCTGCGGGTTCTCGTATGCCATTAGCAGCTAAGAAAATTCCTTCAGCGAAAAGCTTAACGTTCCCATTAACAGTTAAAATCACGGATGACAACAAATTAATACAAGGCTCGCCAAGCTTATTCACTATGGAAAACTTGGAAGTGGGTGGTCGTTTGAGCCAAGGTTCAGATGTTGTGGGTAAAGCTGGTGACATTGAAAGTGCTAAACAAGCAGTTTCGCCAAGCAAAGCAAACGTAATTATTTTAGATCAAGTGCGTGAAGAATCTAAAGCTTCACCCATCATGGCTCAATGATAATGACATTTGCTGAATTCACATTAGCTATTGACGATGTCAGCGCAACGCGTAATTACCGTAAGGTTTTTACACCTGTTTCGCTGACATTGAAAAATGGCATGAGCCTTTATATCGAAGGTGAAAATGGCGCAGGAAAGACAACTTTCCTGCGTGTTGTTGCGGGCTTAAATAATATCTACTTGGGTAATATTCTCTATAACGATGTTGATCGCAAAGAACTTGCTCACACTTATAATCACAATATTCTCTATGTTGGGCATGCACTTGGCTTAAAAGAAGATCTTACAGCCTTTGAAAACATTCAAGCGATGCTTAAAATTCAAAATGTACAACGTACAGATGAAGAGATCAGAACAGTATTTGAAATGCTTTCCATTCCTGCACAAGATCGTGCCATTCGCTTTTTATCCGCAGGGCAAAGACGCAGAGTTGCATTGTCTCGCTTATGGTTAGAACCCAAAACTATTTGGATTCTCGATGAGCCATTTACAGCATTAGATAAGCGTTCCATTGAGATTTTAGAAGCCGCCATCACAGAACATTATCAAAAAGGTGGCACAGTTATTTTCACTTCTCATCAAACGCCTTCAGAAGGTGTGTATAATCATCACCATGTTATTGAAAGCTACAGGAAAGAATGAGTGTATTCACCGCGATCATTCAACGTGATCTACAACTAGGCATGCGCCAACGCACAGAATTACTGACGCCCATGATCTTTTTCTTGATCGTTGTGAGTCTGTTTCCGCTCGGTTTAGGGTTGGATAATGAAAAAGTCATGCGTGATGTTTCGCCTGCCATTTTATGGATTGGTGCTCTATTGTCGAACATGTTGATTATGGATCGCTTATTCAAAAGTGATTATGATGATGGCTCTTTAGAACAATTGATGCTCTCTGGCTCGCCACTTGTTGTGGTTGTATTTGCTAAGATTATTGCACATTGGTGCTTAACTGCTGTGCCACTCATCATCATTTCACCAATTTTAGGCTTAATGCTCTACTTTTCTGTGCCACAAGCACTAGAAACCACATTCCTTTTACTCATTGGCACGCCAGTTTTAAGTTGCATTGGTGCCATTTGTACAGCTTTAACACTACAATTAAAACGTGCAGGCTTATTATTGAGTATCATTGCACTACCATTATTTTTACCCGTACTAATTTTTGGCGTACAGGCAACACTTCGCATCGTTGAAGGACATTCTGTGATCGGCTTTTATGCTGTATTTGCAGCCCTCGACTTGATCACGCTTGCCGTCGCCCCATTGATTACAGCTTTTGCACTGCGCATCAGTCTTAACTAAATTTTCTTGAGTTTTACATGACAAAAAAAACAACACCATCCACCAACATGGAATATTCTGAACAATTACCGCCATTGGTACAATCGTGGATTTTAACCATTATTTTGGATTTAGGTGGCCATCGTGAATTTATCCATAAGGATTTTTTCAGTGATGATCAACTAGCTACAGCGCTTTCATTGGATAAATGGATCAACCATAAACCACCATTGAACCGTGCAGATATTTTAAAAACATTACGCGAGCAGCAAGAGAAACTCTTGGCTGATCCAACATTGTTCACAACAGCATATAATCATGATCTTCGCCACAACTTGGACAATCTCAAAACATTGATAGATCTCTCTGATGTGGAATGTACTTTATTAGAATTCACATTGATCACTTACAATGAAACATTGTTGAACAATGCGTTAGATTTATTGGGCGCAATCAGTTCAGATCAAATGTATCGCATTTTATCTGTGCTCTTACAGAAAACACCGCAAGAAATTCGCACGGCATTTGCATCAGATGGCACATTAGCGCGCACAGGTTTAGTTCGTGTTCATCATGGCCCTTCTCTATTCTTCCGTGGCAAAGTAGATTTATTGTCTCGCAACTTTATTGAAGCAATGTTTTCACATGAAACAACACCGTACAATATCTTAAAAGATGTTGTTTCTAAGTCTAAACCAACAGAATTAACTTTAGATAATTTCGGTTACTTAAAAACTGAATTATCTGTTTTAGTGCCTTATTTACAGCATGCTTTGGACAATAATGAAAAAGGTGTGAATATCCTTGTGTACGGTGAACCTGGTACAGGGAAAACAGAACTCGCACGCGTTTTGGTGGAATATTTTAAAGTTTCTGCTTATGAAGTGGTTTCTGAATCCATACAAGGTGAAGGCGTAGAAAAAGGCGAACAGCGCTTATATGCTTATTTAGCTGCGCAAAACTTCTTCTGTAATCAAAAATCATTGATCATTTTTGATGAAATTGAAGATGTATTCTTTGATGCTTCATCAGAAGGCTTACCAAACTTCTCCAAAGCCTGGTTCAACCATATTTTGGAAACCAATAAAATTCCAACCATTTGGATTTGTAACGATACTTACGAAATTGATCCTGCCATCATTCGCCGTTTCGATTTCACATTCCATTTGGCACCACCACCAAAATCAGAACGTAAAGCAATGCTCGAATCAGCATTGAAAGGTTCACTCAGCCCAAATACTTTGAATGCTTTAGCATTATCGAAAGATTTGGTGCCTGCAATCATTGATCGCACTGCAAAAGTTCTCAATACCATCGAGAAATCTTTGGATGTGAGCTACGATGAAGCTGCCGCTGCCATCATCAATGGTACTTTGAAAGCACAAGGCAATGATGAAATTCGTATCGCTAAAATTGGTGGTTTGAGTGATATTTATAACCCAGCATTCACAAATACAGATAACAATTTGGCACTATTAGCTGAGCGTTTGAAAGTATTCAATGAAGCTCGTATTTGTTTATACGGTGCTTCGGGCACTGGTAAATCAGCGTTTGCACATTACTTATCGGATTATCTCAACAAGCCTTTGCTCATCAAAAAAGTATCAGACTTGATGGATAAATACGTGGGCGAAACTGAAAAACAGATCGCTGCTGCATTCCATGAAGCCAATACAACAGGCGCAATCTTGTTGATGGATGAAGTGGATAGTTTCTTGCGTGATCGCCGCCATGCTCAGCAGAATTATGAAGTCACAATGGTGAATGAAATGCTGACACAAATGGAAGAATTTTCAGGCATTTTCATTGCGACCACAAACTTGATGGATCATTTGGATCAAGCAATGCTCCGCCGTTTTGACTTTAAAGTGAAGTTTAGTTACTTAACATCAGAACAAGCTTGGTTACTCTTCAACGAGCAATGCCGTTATTTGGGCTTTAAAGAGATTGATCCTGCATTGGAAGAGAGCTTTAAGAAACTCACAAGCCTAGCACCTGGCGACTTTGCAATTTCTGCCCGCCAAGCAAAATTGGGCGTAATCACAAAACCTGAAGAGATCATCACACAGCTTGTTAAGGAAAATGATTTGAAACAAGCCAAAGGCACTACAATCGGGTTTGTGGCAAGTAAATAGGAAAGCATTATAAAAATCCTCCATGTTACAGATATACATTTTAGAAGCTTTGTTTTTGATTGGATTCAAGAACAACAAAATCTCTATGATGCGATCTGTTTAACAGGGGATTTTTTAGATGAAACTTGTGATACAGATATCATTGGTCAAATCACTTGGATAAAAGAATGGCTTTTATCCTTTGAAATCCCTGTATTTGTTTGTAGTGGTAATCATGATGTAATTGCAGGTTCAACCAAATGGCTGGCTAAATTGCCTTATGGCGATGGCTCAATCACTAAAATTAATAATATAACTATTGGTTGTGCGCCTGAGGATTGCGAAGATTTTTATAAATATCGTAACTGCGATATTTTACTTCATCATTATCCACCATCAGGCAGTAAAGCTGCGACAGATGAATATGGCAATAATTTTGGTAATTTTTTTCTAAAACAAGATCTCAAAATACTGAATTGCACATATATTCTATGTGGGCATATTCACCAACCAACCGCCCGAATGGTTCGAAGAACTCAAAACCCTGATCGATTTATCTATAATGCAGGCGGAAATCATAAACCAGATAAGGTTCGACATTTAGTTATTGAAATATAATAGGAGAAGATGATGGATCAAAAAGAAAGAGATTCACTTTCCAATGAGCTACTGAAATATAAAAAATTCCTACAACAACGTGAAGAAGAAATTCGCCAAGGTAAAAACAACTATAGCTTGATTGGCTCTTTACTTGGCATTCATGATGAAGTGAGATTACATTCACGTTTTATATATTCAATGATTAATCCTAATGGCTCGCATTTTCAGAATGATCTTTTCTTAAAATTATTCATTGAATGTATTGATCCTGAAATTTTGAAAAACTTTAATTTAAGTAATGCTCTGGTTTTTAAAGAAAGAGATAACATTGATCTATTAATTGAAGATGGTAATACATTTATTATCATTGAAAATAAATTACATGCTCTTGATCAAAAAGCCCAAATTTCACGTTATATCAAAGAAGTGCAGAATAATAACAACGATGCCAATATTACAATTATTGTCGTCTATCTTTCTATTGCAGGAAAAGACCCCGATGATATATCACTTCAAGACGATGAAGAACCAAAAAATTTAGAGAAAGCATATAAAATCAAAAATCATCAATTAATTAACGATCAATACATTTTTGAGTATTATCCTATAAGTTATCAATATAATATTTCTCAGTGGATTCAACAAAGTCTTGTAAAAATAAACAATGTCAGTAATTTATATAATGCTTTTTCTGAATATCAGAATATTGTTAATAGAGTAAATAAACTTATGAACCATAATTCAGTATCAACATTTACAGATTTTATTTTGAAACAGGATGTTATAGAAATAAATAAATATCTACAGTTTTCAGCTAATGTTGTACAAAATCTCCATAAAATTTGGGCTACACAGATCATTAATACTATTTACTCTGCGCATCAATTATCTGAGCTCATCATATCTGATGAACAAAATGATTTAATCATCACAGAAGATAACTGTGATATTGCTATTAATAAATTATGTAATTGGCTTAATCGCTCAGGAAATCCTGAAGACTACAAAAATATGAAACTATATTTCTACAATAAAAATAGAAATAAAAAAAATGTTTTAGTCTTTGGAGTGATTGTTCTTTATATTGGTGCCTACAATAAAAGTTTTTCAGACGTTGCCAATACTGAAAATAAGAAAAAAAATGCATTATTTGGTGTAGGTAAAGATTTTAGAAATATCATTACTCATCCAAATATGGCAGCACAGGTATGTTCAAAAATTAAAGAACGTATTGAACAATTAATTAACCAAGAATAACCAAAAGCCCTCAACGAGGGCTTTTTTATTGAGTTTAAGCAGTCATTTTAGTGAGGAAATCTTGCATTCGGTTGGCATTATATTTCACAAGATTGCCTTGGTTTTTGATGTGCACAACATCCAAAAACTCCATGCGGCTGATCACATGGCTCACTAAATGTTCGCGTGCTCTGTCCGTCATATCGCGGGCTTTAAGCTGTGCACGAATTGAATTCCGTAAGCCTTCCAATTTTACAGGGCGAGAGCAATCTTCGATCTTATGAAGCATTCTGCACATTTTAATGAGCACAGAATCGAACTGTAATTCTTTATCACTTCGTGTTGTGCCTACACGCTTGGCTTTTTTATCAGGTGCGCGATTCACTAGATTAATGATGGCATCGAAATCTTTATCATTAGAATAAATTTCAAAGCGATCATATTGCTCAAAGTAACAGCCGAGCATAAAAGTAATGCCAAAATCCGCAGAATTATTAGCAGTATCGCCCATTTTGATGAGTTCTAAGCGACCTTGTATCACAAAGTTACTCAGTGCAGTTAGCCAATCTAGGGGAATTTTCACGCCAGTGTTGGCGTAGCAGATCACAACTTTATGATATTCTTTGAACTCTAGGATGAGTTCTGTGATCTTTGAGGGGCAGTTTTCAATATCTATGAACAGAATTGAGCGTTGAGAATTATCGGGTAAGTTAATAATTGTTTTATCTCGCATAGTTGCACTCCTTTGAAATGAAACTCACTTGATGCTATCAGTCTTTTTTGACAGTTTTTTGACAAACACAATTTTATTTTCACGCATAAAAAAAAGCGGCTTTCGCCGCTTCAAATGAGAACTACCAAAAGAATTATTATTATCAGTGAAACTTAGCCATAAACAACTTTCGACAACTGCCCGTCTTTTTCCAACCTTTTCAACTTCAATGGGCCATAGAAGATGATTCCAATCAGCACAATGCCAGCATACCCAGCAAATGGATAGAAATAACCCATCAACTGAATGAAGCCCACGAAGCTGATACAAAAGCCAACTGCTAAAATAGCTAATACTGCGATGCGTGACTTTTTTGTTTCCATTTCAAAATAGCGTGATGTGAATACATAGAACATGCTCACAGCTGTACTATAGATCATCGCCAATGCAACCATACTTAACAATGAACTCAAAGCTGGCGCATAAGTATTCATGATCTGTAATGAAGGCATTTGTGCCAATGTTTCAACGGTTGGTGCGATGATTTTGATTTGTGCAAACAATGCAAAGTGACCCATTGCTAAAACACCACCGATGATTAAACCACCCAAAGCACCGCCTAAACGTGCAACTTTTGGATCTTTTTCTTCACCACCGATCACTAATGACATACCAACGCCTGCAACTGTCATCATTGTTACGTGGTTAATTGCTGCTACCCACCAATTTGGTAACGTACCTGGCAATGTTTTACCCACAGCCATCACATAATCATTCAACTCTGCAAATGTTTCTGTTTGGTTGGATAAACCTTGATAAATCATGATAGATAACAAGGCAATCAATACAGGAGTAATCATACCAATCACTAAGATGATATTGCGTAAGCGAAGCATCAATGTGCCCACTACAAGCAATGTCATGATCAAAGAACCCTGCCAATAAGGCATGCCATATTGTTGCTGAAACAGTGCTCCACTGCCCGCTAACATGATGATACCTGTACCAATCATCATGATGATGATTAAGATATCTACAAATTTACCCGCTGTTTTACCGCCTACAAGATAAACAGCTTCTTTGTAGTTTTTGGATTGTAAGCGTTGACCTAAGCCCACAACAAAGTAACCCACAATGCCATATAAAGCTGTTGCAAGTAGTACACCTGTAGTTCCATTTAATCCAAATGATGTGTAATAAAAAAATGGTTCCATACCAGAAGCATTACCCGCACCAACGACGACGCTCGCATAAGCGAAGCCGATGATTAAAATTTCTAACACTTTCTTCATTCCAATCCTCCTCAGTAGTGATCCCTACTGATATTTTTTTGAGTTTCATGCCATTAATTAGTGTGAAAACTCTAAAGAATCACTGCTAATCAACTGTTTTAGATGAAATTTATAAATCTTTTGACCTACATCAGGTTATTCGATCATCACTTTTTCATACCAAAAGTGTCAAAAGATATGAATTCAGAACTTTATGAATTTTTTTCCTAGCAATGCTAAGTCAAAGATTCATAAAGAATTTATGATTATCATTCCCAAAAGGAATAACTCTGTGCATATAGTTCGTTTGTCTAGGTTCGTAGTAAAGCTGTAGGATCAAGCCATCTACTATGTAACAAAGGAAAATTGACATGGATATTTCAACAAAAGTATTAAACAAGTTAGGCATTTCAGATGCAGTATTGAATGGCGGTACACACGAAGTTCACAGCCCATTAGATGGCGCAGTGATCGCAAAACTTAAATTCATTGATGAAGCAGCAACAGATAAAATGATTGATGCAGCACATGATGCATTTTTGGAATGGCGTACAGTACCAGCACCAATTCGTGGTGAATTGGTTCGTGTATTAGGCGAAGTATTACGTGAGCACAAAGAAGACTTAGCAGCTGTAATCACATTAGAAGCTGGTAAAATTCAATCAGAAGCATTGGGCGAAGTTCAAGAAATGATTGATATCTGTGACTTTGCAGTGGGCTTATCTCGCCAGTTGTACGGTTTGACAATCGCTTCAGAGCGCCCAGGCCACCACATGCGTGAAACATGGCATCCTTTAGGTGTTGTGGGTGTAATCACAGCATTTAACTTCCCAATGGCTGTTTGGTCTTGGAACTCTGCTTTGGCATTGATCTGTGGTAACCCAGTTGTTTGGAAGCCATCAGAAAAAACTCCTTTAACTGCATTGGCTTGCCAAGCAGTATTTGAGAAAGCGGTTGCTCGTTTTGGTTCAGCACCTAAAAACTTATCACAATTAGTAATGGGCGCACGTAACTGCGGTAATGCGATCGTTGAAAACCACAAAGTAGCATTAGTGAGCGCAACAGGTAGTACTCGCATGGGTCGTGAAATTGGCCCTAAAGTTGCAGCGCGCTTCGGCCGTTCTATCCTAGAATTGGGCGGTAACAACGCGATGATCTTGACTGAATCAGCGGATCTAGAATTAGCAGTTCGCGCAATTCTATTCAGTGCTGTAGGTACAGCAGGTCAACGTTGTACAACACTTCGCCGCTTGATCATTCATAAATCAGTGAAAGCACAAGTATTAGAGCGTTTGAAAGCATCTTACAACACAGTACCAGTAGGTTCACCACGTGATACTAATAACTTAGTTGGACCATTAATTGATAAAGGTTCATTCGATGAAATGCAATCAGCATTAGCAAGAGCAAAAGCTTCTGGTGGTGTTGTTCATGGTGGCGAGCGCGTATTAGCAGCAGAAATGCCAAATGCATATTACGTGAAACCTGCAATCGTTGAAATGCCAGAGCAAAATGAAGTTGTAGAAACAGAAACATTTGCACCAATCCTATACGTTATGGAATACGAAAACTTTGCAGATGCAATGGCGATGAACAACGATGTTCCACAAGGCTTATCATCATGTATCTTCACAAATGATGTAAGAGAAGCAGAGTTCTTCCAATCTGCTGCGGGTAGCGATTGTGGTATCGCGAACGTAAACATCGGCACAAGTGGTGCTGAAATTGGCGGTGCATTTGGTGGTGAAAAAGAAACTGGCGGTGGCCGTGAATCTGGTTCAGATTCTTGGAAAGGTTACATGCGTCGTCAAACTAACACGATCAACTATTCTCGTGAATTACCACTAGCGCAAGGCGTTAAATTCGATTAATGTAAATCTTCACAGACTGCGAAGAGTGATTGCTCCCCTGCATTGCTCTTCGCTGTTCTGGCCATCTATTAAAGAGCTATATCAATAGCCGAATAATCAAAAACTACCGAGGAAACAATTGGATGATTAAAACATCCATTAGGAGGAGAGAATGCAAATCTCTATTAATCAACTACAGGAGCTTGTCGAGAAAATTTTAGATAGCAGAGGTTTTTCCAAACCTCAACGTGATGCTATTACTCAAAACCTCATCACAGCACAAGTTTCCGAATGTCATTCACATGGTGTATGGCGTTTATTAGAGTTAATCAAAAATCTAGATAAAGGGATGTTGAGCCCAACTGCAATCCCACAAATCACCCAAAATAAAGGCGCTGTTATTCGCGTAGATTGCCAAATGACAGCGGCACAATATGGCCATCAAGTTGGTATTCCGTTGCTGATTGAGCGTGCAAAAGAGTTAGGTATCGCACTATTAGCTGTAAATCATTGCATTCACTTTTCTGCGCTTTGGGTGGAATTAGAGGAATTGACCAAACATAACTTAGTTGGCTTAGCGATGACAACGAGCCATGCTTGGGTCGCGCCACATGGTGGCACAATGCCTTTATTAGGCACTAACCCATTTGCATTTGCATGGCCTCGCACAAATGTTGATCGCCCTTATATTTTTGACTTCGCAACGAGTGCAACAGCACGTGGTGAAATCCAACTGCATGCACGCAACAATACTCAGTTGCCTAATGATGTCGCAATTGACGCCAATGGCAAACCAACCAATAATCCTAATGAAGCCCTAAAAGGTGCAATGCTTGCGTTTGGTGGACATAAAGGTACAGCTATTTCTACTATGATCGAATTGATGGCTGGCCCATTGATCAATGATCTCACAAGCCAAGAATCACAAAAAGCAGCCAAAGATGGCGCAGCTTTACCGTATGGTGGTGAAATCATCATTGCGATTGACCCTGAAATCATTTTGGGTACAGATAGACAAAGTGCAGCACAACATGCAGAAGATTATCTCAACCAATTCAGCCAAGCAGGTGTTCGTTTACCTTCCGAAAGACGTTTTGATGCTCGCGATCAAAATCGACAGCAAGGCACAATCAACATTGACGATACATTGATTGAAAATCTCAAAACATTGATTAGGAATTAAAAATGACAACTTCTCAACATGCATTTAAATATGAAAACCTATGGCACACCTTAGTTGAAGATAAAGTTTCTTTCAAACCACTTCAAAATAATGAAACAGCAGATGTTTGTATCGTTGGTGCAGGTTTTACAGGATTATCCGCAGCCATTCATTTAGCAGAACAAGGTAAATCTGTTGTGATTTTAGAAGCTCGACATGTGGCTTTCGGCGGCAGTGGTCGTAACGTTGGCTTAGTGAATGCAGGTACATGGAATAAGCCTGATTTCATGGTGGATATTCTCGGCAAAGAAATGGGTGAAAACTTAGTGGCAGCATTGGGTGATGCACCCAAATTAGTATTCTCCATCATTCAAAAATATGGCATTGATGCACAGCAACAACAAGTTGGCACATTGCACATGGCACATAGTGAAAAAGGCGTACCTGAATTACAAGATCGCTATGAGCAATTAACACGCCGTGGTGCGCCTGTTGAGCTATTAACAGGTGCTCGTATGGAAGAATACTCAGGCAGTAAAAAAATTCCTGCAGCATTATTGGATCATCGTGCGGGTACTGTGAATCCATTTGCTTATGCAACTGGCTTAGCGAAAACAGCAGATAAATTGGGCGTAAAAATCTTTGAAAACTCTCCAGTTGCTTCTGTGAACTGTGAAAAGGCTGGCGAATGGGTTGTAACAGCATTGGGTCACACAGTTCGCGCTGAGAAAGTCATCATTGCTACAAATGCTTATGCAGAAGGTGAATTATCCGAATACCGTAAGGCAGTTTACAGCGGTTATTATTATCAAGTGGCTTCAGAGCCAATGGGTGAAGCTGGTGCAACTGTTCTACCTTATAAGCAAGGTTCTTGGGATACACGATTAGTATTGAGTAGTATTCGTTTAGATAAAGATGGTCGCTTAATTTTAGGTAGTATGGGACGAGCACTCAATAAGCCTGATTGGTACCTCAAAACTTGGGCAGATCGCATTCAACAGCATTACTTCCCACAGCTTGGTACTAAAATGAACTGGCAATATAGCTGGTGTGGTCGCATTGGTTTTACTGATAACCATACGCCAAAAGTATTTGAGCCTGCCCCAGGTTTAATCGCCGCAATTGGCTATAACGGCCGTGGCATTACAACAGGAACATTGATTGGTAAGTTATTTGCAGATCATCTAACAGGACAAGAAACAGCACCAATTCCATTGCCATTCTTCTCTTCTGTGGATCAATCTAAGTGCAATTACTCACAAATGAAATCCCTATTCATTGAATCAGGATTTACAATGTACCATTTGGGTCAATGCTTGAAAGTGATTCGTTAAATCACGTTAAAAGATATGGAGTATCGATCTTCTCGCCATCGGCGAGAAGATCAAAACATAATAATCAACGACATTTTCTTGCGCACAGCAAGAAAATTAGCAATAAGAATAGAAGTTAAAAATAAATATTATTCTTCAGGTAAATACTTTGGATCTTTGCCTAAATAATTTAAAATCCATTCACGAATAATTTTCACTTTAGGCTCAGCTGAATGGCTTTTGAGATAAGCCATATAATAAGAACCAACACCAGTTAAACGATGAGAAGATGCAGGCACTAGGCAACCATGTTTCAAATCGGCTTCCACTAGAATTTTTGGCACCAATGCCAAGCCACAACCTGTTTTCGCTGCGCTAATGCAAGATGACCAACGTTCAAATAACAATGAACGATAACCATCAGGATAAATTTGATTAAAACGCTCAAAGAATTGATCCCACGTATTTAAGCGAGAACGGCATTCAATTAATCGAGTATTGAAGTAAATATCAATTTCTGGCTTACCTTTATTGCGCTCCAAAACTTCTGGATTACACACTGGAATCATCTCTTCATCAAATAGTTCGATAGATTCCATGCCATGCCAACCACCATAACCATAAACGAAAGCAACATCCACATCCACTTCAATCGGATCATAGGGCAACATCTGCTCATAAAATGAGAGCTGAACATCACCATAATGTGCAGTAAAGCCTTTCAATGCTTTCACCAACCATGCAGAACATAGTGATGGATGCGATGCAATGCGAATCACATCTTCAAATGTGCCGTAAGACAACATCTCTTTCGATGTTTCTTCGATCTTGCGCAAGATTGTATTCACATGGGCAAGATATGTACTACCTGCTGGGGATAATTCTAATTTCTGTCGGTTACGTACAAATAACTGAACTTGCAAGCTGCTTTCTAATAGAGCAACCTGCTTGCTGATGGCACTTTGCGTCAGATTCAGCTCTGCCGCTGCCAAGGTAAAACTTAAGTGCTTCGCCGAGACTTGGAAACACCGCATTGTGTGCGTTGTTGGTAAATATAAACGACTCATTTTCTCCATTCCTCTTTTCCATTGCTGGATATTTTTATCTATCTTTGTTAAATAAATCTAACAAATTAATGCTTTTGCATGCAACATGTATACCACACGCAAACTCATAAAAAAAGCGGTGTTGCCACCGCTTTCTTACATTTGTCTAAATTCGTACAGAATTAATCCACATAAAACTCCATTGGATAAGTCATGTAACCCACTTCTTCCAATTTATCTACCGTGATAAATCCTGCTGGTGCATTCAATACAGAAGGAATACGATTCACAGCTGTTGCGCAAGTGTGCGCTACTGTATCTGGTTTCTGTACAGAGAAAGTAACATCAGGTTCACCAATGATCTTCCAATCACAGCGATCGCCTTCGCCTTCACCATAAACATTCCCAACGCATTGCACCACAACTTCAATACCTTGATGTGTTTTAATCGTTGTCACAGCGCTCATACCTGTTGCAATGCCTGCTTTAATAGTTTCGCCCATTGTTTCTGAATAGATATCTTTATCCAAGATGATTGGCACACTTTTTTGGCTGATGCTTGCAATCGTCCAACGCATTTTTGCGCACAAAGATTCCGCAGCATTCCACATATAAGATGGGAAGCTTTCCGCAGATGCGATCTCTTTATCAAATTGCTCAGCAGATAAACCTACACCATGTGCTTTTGCTAAAGCCATACCGTAATGATCCACGTTATAACTCACAACGCCTTCCATTCGTGTGATTTTATTCACGCCACCCGCTACTAAATATGGCATGTTGATCCAATAGATATCTTGCATGCCAGAGCCTGTGAGTGTTACGCCATGTTCTTTTGCTAAACGATCTAAGCGATTCGTTTCTGCAGGTGAAGTATTCCAAGGATAAATGGCCTCTTCACAAATTGTAATGACACTGACGCCATTTTTTGCACAGAGTTCAAAGAAAGGATACATTTCTGGCATATAGCTAAAAACAGTGACGATTGCGATATCTGCATCACATGAATCAAATACACGCTGTGCATTATTATCAATTTTCACACCAGTTTTATGACCAAAATTTGCGAAATCACCAATATCCATGCCTTGTAATTCTGGCTTATTATCAATCGCGCCAACAATCTCCGCACCGTGATCACGCAAGTAACGCAACATCACTTCAGCCATTTTTCCACAACCGTACTGAACCACACGAATTTTCATAATAAGCTCCTATTTATAGTATTGGTGAAACTTATCTGCATGGTAACAAAAAAGGCGGTTACCCGCCTTTTTATCACAACTTTTTATACACTATTTATGAATCTTTGTACCTTTTGTACCTTTAAGTGCATCAGCCATTGTTTCAAGCTTAGTCACAATGCCAACGCCATGTGGACAAGCTTCAACATAATCCAATAAAGATTCTACTTTTGGCAACATGCTACCTGCTGGGAATTGACCTTCAGCTTTGTATTTTTCAGCATCAGCCACTGATAATTCAGATAACCATTCTTGGTTTGGCTTACCAAAGTTCACAGCGATTTGCTCAACGCCTGTAGGAATCAAATATACGTCTGCTTTTAAATCTGCTGCCAATAAAGAAGATACGCGATCTTTATCAATCACAGACTCAATACCGCTTACCGTATTATCTGCATTGCGTTGTACTGGAATACCGCCACCACCACAAGCAATTACCAATGCATCAGCATCCACTAAGCTTTTAATCACATCCAATTCAACAATTGATTTTGGAGATGGTGAAGCAACAACTCTTCTCCAGCCACGACCTGAATCTTCTACAATGTTCCAGCCTTCAGTTGCCGCTTTATCTTTTGCAGTTGCTTCATCCATAAATACGCCAACTGGCTTATTAGGTGTTGCAAACGCAGGATCATTTGGATCAACTTCCACTTGTGTAATCACAGATACAACAGGTTTATTAATGCCACGACGCTTAAATTCATTACCAATTGCTGATTGCAATAAATAACCGATTTCGCCTTGTGTGCTAGAAACATGATGATCCAATGGATATTGCGGTAATTCTTTCGCCGCTGCATCCTGAATCAAATGGATGCCCACATGAGGACCATTACCATGGGTTAACACAACACGCCAGCCTGCTTCAATTAAGTTCACAACATCCACAGCTAATTTATCTGCAACTTCACGTTGTGATTGCATATCAATGTGGTTGTTATCTTCGATTAATGCATTGCCACCAATTGCCAATACCATGACTGGCACTTTCTTCTGATCACTCATATGTTTTCCTCTCAATTAAGTGTGTCAACATCCGCAGTTTAAAACAGAAAAAGCAAATAATGTGGCTATTAAAATAATTAAGTTAATCCTTATAAATTAATAAAAACAATTATTTGCTATTTTCTTAAAACTTGATTACGACTCTTGACATCCCTTATAAGACAATGGAATACATGCAACAATGATCGCTAAAATTGCAACACTACCAATATACCAAGCTGCGCCCAATGGCGTTTTGCTTAATAACCAAATCGTTAATGCTGGTGTAATCGCACTGAATACTGCATAAGCTAAGTTATATGAGAAAGACAAACCTGAATAACGGATCTTCGCTGGGAATGCTCTTGTTCCAATGATTGGGGTAATTGCAATTGCACCTGTGAATAACCCCATCACTGCTGCGCCCATATAAATCATTTCTAAACTTGGTTGCGTTGTTAATAATGAATAGAACAAGAATGATGTGATTGCTAAACCACCCCAAGCGATTAATGAAGTTAAACGCGTTTTTAGAATATCTTCCAACCAGCCGAATAATACGCAACCAATCGTTAACATCAATGCCATGATAGAACCTGTCACACGTGCATCAATGGATGATAGCTGATACATGCCACCTAGAATTTTCACTGGTGTCATTAAGATTGCCACCATCACCGTTGTGGATAATGTCCATGTCATCAATGCTACGATCACACATGCCCATTTATGTTTTTTCATTACTGTTACAACAGGAATTTCTTTTGATAATTCTTTACGCTCAGCCATTTCTTGGAAGATTGGCGTTTCTGATAAATAACGGCGTAAGTAAACAGAAATTACACCAAATAAACCACCTGCAATGAATGGAATTCTCCAAGCGTAGCTCAGAATTTCTTCTCTTGTAAAAGTCAGATCGATCAAGATAGAGACTAGGAAACCTAATAAAATACCACCAGTGATACCGCTCGTTAATACGCCAATGCCTAAGCCATAACGATTTTTTGGAGTATGTTCTGCAATGAATACCCAAGCACCTGGCATTTCTCCGCCAATTGCAGCGCCTTGGAACATACGCATGATAATCAATAAAATTGGTGCCATGATGCCGATTGTTTCGTATGTTGGCATGATACCAATCACAAATGTTGGCAATGCCATCATTGCAACACTTAATGTAAACATTTTCTTACGGCCTAAAATATCACCGAAGTGCGCCATAATAATTCCGCCGATTGGGCGAGCAATATAACCTGCTGCGAATCCGCCCCAAGCATAAATATCACCCCAAACTGTGCCTTGGAGATCTGATGGCAGAAACAGTGCTTTTACAACCATTTCGATATACAATGCATAGATAACGAACTCGTAAAATTCTAATGTACCGCCTAAAGAAGATAAGCCTAATGTTTTATAATCTTCTTTATTTAATGGTCGCGCTGAGGGGGCGCCCGATGCCTCTTGACTCATTGTTACTGACATAAATATTTTCCTAAACTTATTTTGATCGAATCCCCATCATAGCTACTTATCTTTCAAAAATTCAATCCCTAAAGTGAAATATATTTACAATTCTGTGATTTTCATCGATGAATAGTGAATGATGTCACCAAAAATAGCATCAACAACTCACAATTTCATCGTCAACCATTAATTACATAATTCGATTAATACCAGTGTTTTATATAAATTTTTCTATATATTCCACTCTATTGCGTTGAATCATCTGGCGGTTAATATGCAATATTATAATGATTAGACCATCCATATTACTTATGAGCAGGTAATGTATGAATCATTCTAACCCAGCCCATCGTCCATTACCTTATTGGCAGCAAATCATCATGATTTTGACAGCTGGCTGGATAGTAATTTGGATTTATCGCACAGTTTTAACACCCATTTATCCCATCATTAGTGAGTTCTTTGGACAAGCCAGCGATGCACAATTAGGCAATATTTCTAGCTTCTATTTTCTTGGCTATGTTTGTATGCAAATTCCATCTGGCATATTGGTGGATAAACTGGGCAAGAAGCAAGTCATTATTCCTGGCTTTCTACTCTTTGGAATAGGCATATTGGTGGTTGCAACCGCAACTACACTTCCCATAGTTTATATCGGTAGCATCATGGCAGGCTTAGGCTGTGGAACATTTTATGGTGTTGCCTACTCCCTTACAACTGAATATGTACCAGAACATAAAAAAAGCTTAGCAACTGCCATTGTTAATAGTGGCACAGCAGTTGGCAGTGGCATTGGTTTATTATCTTCAAGTTACTTAGTGAATCAAGGTATTCTCTCTTGGCAAACGCTTCTATACATCACAATTGTTCTAGTCATTGTTATGATTATAATCTTTGCTCGCTGTATCAAACCTAACTTAGGGCCGATTACTCCTCAAACAATCGAAGTAGCACCGATCTCACAAAAAAAATTGAAAGCATTATTTAAGCCACAGATGATTGCTGCTTATATCCTCTATTTTTCCACGCTCTATACTTATTATTTGATCGATACTTGGCTACCAAACTTTCTTGAAACAGAGAAAGGTTTTGAAGGTACCGCAGTTGGCCTAGCTTCATCTCTTGTCTTTTTTGTAGCGATCCCTGGTGCGTTAGCCTTTAGCTTTATGGCAGATAAATTCCCAAAGCATAAAATTAGCTTAATTATCACATTAGAAATCATTGCTGCCTTGGCTTTATTATTTACAGTCAATGCATCACACCAAACAGCTGTTGTCATTGGAATCATTGCTTACGGTTTTTTTGGTAAATTGGCAGTAGAACCCATCATCATTGCTTGGCTCAGCCAATTTACTCATCGCAAAAGTATTGCGACAACTTATGGTGTATTTAATTTCTTTGGAATGACTGCATCTGTGATTGTTCCTTCTTTAACAGGTATGATCTCTGATACAACAGGCTCTAAAATATATGCATTCTATTTAGCCGCTGCCATTATATTTATAGGTACATTTTTATTTTTCATCATTAATTTTTTAACCAATAAAAACAAAGCCATCACTGCATAACAATGATGGCTTTGCCAAAGATTACGGTAGGTTAATCTTTAGTTCTCGGTCTAACATGTGGCTTAAATTTAAACTGTATCTTCTTATTCACGCGTTGAGCGATGATCACGCCTGTTAATGAAATAGCACCACCCACAATATGATACGTTTCTAATGATTCATTCAAGAATAAAATCGAAATGATCGCAGTGAACAATGGTGACAAGTTCATGAATAAAGATGTTTTACTTGCACCTAAGCGCGCCACACCTTGTAGCCACAAGAAGGGTGCAATAATGGAGGCTGGTATCCCGGCAAAAAGAATCAGCCCCACATTATTGCTAGTAATCGTCGCATCTTTAGTGATCATAAATAATGGAATTAAAATAATCACACCAGAGATGACTTGCCAGTACAACGATTGCCAAATTGAAACTTGAATTTTCCACTTCATCGTTAATACGCCATAAAGCGCATAAGCAGAAGCAGCCACAATCATCATCAATTCGCCTTTGCCAATACCACTTTCTAAAATCACAGCAGGATTGCCTGCGCTGATTAACCAAGTGATGCCAGAAAATGACAGAATACTACCCACAACCAAGCCAACAGTTAATGGCGAACGCAAAATGATGAAGCTTAATAAAATTGTTAATAACGGCGTCAATGAGAGGAAAATGCCAATCATCGTCGCTGAAATTGTATAAGCAGCGTAATACGCTAAGCATTGATACAATGCCATACCAAGAAAACCTAAGAATGCAAACTTAGGCAACAATGGACGAATTTGCGCCCAATTTTTAATGGATTGACGCAAACAAAATGGCGTCAAAATAATAAATGCTAGTAACCAACGATAAAATGAAATGGCTTCAGGCTCAATCACACCTGCTGACAGTTTATTCACAACTGCATTCATCGCCCAAATCAATACCGCCATTAATGGATACAGCATTGCAACAAAGTTCATGTGTACTCCTATCTTTTCTTCAGGGCGCTAGTATAATTTGTCTTATATTAAATATATAATGATAATCAGACATTCGGACTCATTATTCTGACATTTTACGATAAAGGTTAATTACTTATGTTGAAAAAGCGTTCTTTTCAAAATCTAACCTTCCAAAATGACCAACTCATTTTGCTTGCTAATGAAAATATTAATGAAGCTAGTGAATATCAGCCCCATCGACATACTTGGGGGCAAATTATTTTCGTCAAATATGGCGTTGTCACTTTAGAAATTGAAAAAGAACGTTTCCTTGCACCTTTAGGTTTTGCCATTTGGATTCCACCCAATTATGAGCATTCATGCTTCAATCACCAACCTGCTCGCTTCCGCTCCATTAACATCTGTGAACACGAAGCCGAAAAGCTCTCTCAAACACCTTCATTATTAAAACTCAGCAATATCGCGCTCGGCATCATAGATGCTTTTTTTGAAAAAGAAACCCTAACGCTCTCAACTGAACAAGATTTTAGAAAAGCTTTAGTATTGATTGATGAATTACACGACGCAATGATCGGCCATACTTACTTGCCTAACTCTCAGCACCGTTTGCTTCAACCCATCATTAAAGCGCTCGAACAAGATCCTTCCAATCGTTTAACGTTAAAAGAATGGGCTGAAAAAGTATTCACGACAGAGCGAACATTAGCACGCTATTTTAGAAAAGAGCTTGGTATGAGCTTCAATGAATGGTGCCAGCGCTTGCGTTTTATCCATGGCATTGCATTATTGGAGCAAGGCGAAACCATTGAGGAGATTGCTTTTAAAGTAGGTTATCGCTCTGCCTCCAGCTTCATTGCGATGTTTCAGGCTTTATCAGGCACAACACCAGATCGTTATCGCCAGCTTCATAATATTGATCGCATTGTGTAGTCAACTACATATTTACTGATATAGAGCAAATTGCCATAAGAATCCATAATTAGAGGTAGCTTTTTAGTAAAATTTCACTTGTAAATTTTCACAATACCTTCTGTATTGAATAAAAATAATACATTTAATATCAATTAATTAAAAAGTTACTGAAGATAACATACTAAAATTTAAGCATATAAATTTGTTTTATCTCTAAAAATATGGTTTATATGTACTTACAAAAAGGCTACAAAAAACAATCAAAAGTGGGATAAATCATCAAGGAGAGATTCATGTATAAAGTTATACAAATGGCGTTTGCCTTTATTGGCGTAATTGTGGGTGCAGGTTTTGCATCTGGGAATGAAATACTACAGTATTTCACAAGTTTTGGTACTTGGGGAACAGCTGGTGCAGTCCTTTCGACAGGACTTTTCGCATACTTAGGTATGATGCTCATGCAAATGGGTAGCCGCTTACAAACTCAATCACATGACGAAGCAATCTATAAATTAAGCGGTAAATTCATGGGTGTTGCGGTTGACTACATCATCATCTTCACTTTATTCGGTGTTGGCGTTGTAATGGTTGCAGGTGCAGGCAGCATGTTAAATCAACAATATGGCGCACCAAATTGGGTTGGCAGCTTGATCATGACTGTATTGGTAGTTTCTACAGTATTGTTGCCAATTCAACGAGTGATTGCTTTGATTGCTGCAATCACACCATTCTTAATCATCGCGTTAACAATCATTTGTGCTTATACATTGTTCTCAACACATGCACCAATTGAAGAGTTAGAGCCTATTGCAACTTCAGTGAAAAGCTCATTACCAAACTGGTTCATTTCAGCAATTAACTATGTATCCTTCAACGTTGCAGTTGGTGCAGGTATGTCATTAGTTATGGGCGGCAGTGAGAAAAATGAAAACATCGCAAAATGGGGTGGTTTATTAGGTGGTTTAGGCGTTGGTGTATTAATTTTAATTGCTCACTATGCGATCTTCTTAAACATCAAAGATGTTAAAGACATGAGCTTACCATTATTGAAAATCATCCAAGACATTTCACCAGTTTTAGGCATCATGATGACTGTTGTATTGTTCGGTATGATCTATAACACAGGCGTTGCAATGTACTATGCTTTCGTTGCTCGCTTCACTGTAATGCAAACTAAGCGTTCATACATGTTCGCAATCGGTACTGGCGCAGTTGGCTTTATTGCAAGCTTCGTAGGTTTCACAGGTTTAGTTGCTTACTTCTATCCATTAATCGGTTACTTAGGTTTATTGTTAATCGCAATCTTAGTTGCTGCACCTTTCAGAATTAAGAAAGTTGCAAAAACAGCTGAAAGCAATACAAACGATGAAGCTGAAGCATTAGGCGTACCAACAGTATAAAATTAATTGACCAATCACACAAAAGCATTGATGTATTTTCATCAGTGCTTTTTTAATTTTGAAGCTCTACTTTAAAAAGTTAAAAGAATAATTCTATAACCAATATAAAAGATAATGGCATTCGCAATAATGATTAAAATAATCCACCAAAAAAGATACGACTTATCCATCTGATCATTTGACCAAGTAATGATGTCAATCATTGTAAAAAACATCATAATACACATTAGTAGCCCTGCTGTACCACCTAAGCTTGTAGACTTATTGCTGAATAATATTACTACACATGAGAAAAGCATAAAAAAGATTGCCATCACTAAGCTCGTTCTCATGTAAGAACAGATATCTTCTTTAGTTTCCCAATATTTTTGAATTTGTGATGCTACTAGTAAAGTCGCCACCAAGAAAGCAATAGGTTCTAACAATAAAACCAACAATTTCACATCATAAGTAATACTGATATAAGTAGCTAAAAAGGTAATGGCTGAATAAGCTACGATCGTGATTGGATCATAGCCAAACCAGTATTCTAATTTATTTTTAAATTTTGAAAAAAAATTCATTATATTTATAAATATAGATTTTAATTATCAGAATGATTGCAAAAACTTAACGGGTATAATCCTTCAAAACCTTCATATTATCTGTGATCACAGAATCTACACCGATTTCAAAGAGATGTTGAATATCGTGAGGTTCATTAGCTGTATAGATCATCACAAAGCGCCCTGATTGATGGCAACGCTCTACAATCTCTTCCGTTAAAATTTTGTAATTTGTGATGATGCCAATACATGCTGTATCATCCAAAACCTTAAAGAATTTATCCACATCACCTTCCCAATCATCCACCAATAAAGCGCGCGGAATTGCAGGCACTGCATCCATTGCACCTTTTAAAGATTCAGGCTGGAATGATGACAATAAAAATGGATAAGCTGCCGTGCCAAAATGCAGCTTACTTTCTAAAAACTTAGCTGTCGCAACGCCTGTTTCATAGTCTTCATTAGGATTCGGCTTAATTTCCACATCCAACTGAAACTTATTGGCAATCACAAAATCCACCAATTGCTCAAAACGCGATAATGATTCACCTGCATAATGAGCTGAATGCCAACTACCTGCATCTAACTTCGATAATTCATTCCAAGTATAATGCTTCGCTAATCCTTCACCATTTGTCGTGCGATCCAATACATCATCATGATGCAAGAACAGCTCTTTATCTTTCGATAATTTCACATCACACTCAAACATCTTGTAACCATTCTCTGCACCTAATCTAAATGCCGCCAATGTATTCTCTGGCGCATCTTTACCTGCGCCACGGTGTGCGATCAAGTTGGGATAAGGATAAGTTGACATGCTAGCTCCTTTCGCTGAACGATTGTCTAAATACGTTTTTGTGTTGTAGCATCAAACCGTGTATACAGTTGTATTAAACTATGAATTCTCAGCAGCAATAGCTGATTTCATCCACTCTAGTAATTGCTCAGTTGCTTGCTTTTGTTGAGTACACATCATTTTAAGCCCCTCTGCTTTACTTTTGTCAAAGCGTTGATCACCCTTAAATACCTCATCCAACTGTTTACCTGCACTAATAAGCGATTGATATACCTGCCCAACTTGCGGATCATTTTTAAATGGTTCTATAAGTTGTACAACTTCATCATAACCACGTTTATATTCCAAACATTCTTGAGGTAGTTTTACAGTAAAAAAATATGTATATGCAAAAGAAAGCAAAATAATACCTGCAATTACACCCACAATATATTTTATAATTTTCATGTTTTTATTCCATTATTAATATAATAAAGTAATATTATCTCATAATTATTAATCATTAACTAAACGCTTTTGTGTTGTTGGATCAAACCATAATACTTCTTCCAATTTAGGCTCAATATGGAAAGTTTGGTTTCTTTGATATTTGTTCTCAGAATAACGTGAATCTTCTGCACGAATCGTCAAAGATACATTGCCTAAATTTGTATAGAGCAACTGCTCTGAGCCCAAAGTTTCTGCCAATGATAAAGTCACATCCCAACTGTTATCTGTGCTTTCAGGTACGATCACAATATGCTCAGGGCGAATCCCTAGAACCCACTCTTTTTGTGCACTATTACGAATTGCTTCTGGCAATGCAATGCCCTTTAATTCTGTTTCACCCAACCAAGCTTTGCCATCACGAACCACAACATTCAATAAGTTCATTGCAGGCGAACCCATAAAGTTTGCAACAAATGTCGATGCTGGCGAATGGAAGATTTCACTTGGCGTACCAAATTGCTCAACCACACCGCCATTCATAATAATAATGCGATCTGCTAATGTCATTGCTTCTGTTTGATCATGCGTTACATATAAAGATGTAATGCCGATTTCATTATGACGACGGCGAATTTCTAAACGCGTAGATGTTCTTAATTTCGCATCCAAGTTAGACAAAGGCTCATCGAATAAGAAAAGTTTTGGCTTACGCACAATTGCGCGCCCCATTGCTACACGCTGTCTTTGTCCGCCTGATAATTGGTTTGGCTTTTTATCTAAATGCTGTGCGATATCCAACATTTTTGCTGTATCTTGAATACGGCGCTCAATTTCATCTTTAGGCATTTTCGCTAATTTAACGCCATAAGCCATATTTTCACGGACAGACATATGCGGATACAAAGCATAGTTTTGGAAAACCATCGCAATATCACGTTGTGCTGGTTCTAGCTTGGTCACATCTTTATCACCAATGTGAATTTCACCGCCAGAACTAGTTTCTAAGCCCGCAATTACACGCAATAATGTTGATTTACCGCAACCTGATGGCCCAACCACAACGATGAACTCACCATCTTTAATATCAATATCGATCCCTTTGAGGATCAATGGCCCAGGCTTTCTTGCTGAACCATAATGTTTTGTAATGTTTTTTAACTGAACTGTTGCCATAATTTTGTGTTTCCTTTGTCTATTTCTCGCTGTCAATCAAGCCTTTCACCAACCATTTTTGCATCAATAAGATGACTAACATTGGTGGGATCAACATCAATACAACTGTTGCCATGACGATATTCCAGTCAACTGCAACATCACCATTACCCATCATTTGACGCAAACCAACTGCGAGCGGGAACATATTTTCTTTCGTTGCCATCAATAATGGCCATAAATATTGGTTCCAGCCATAGATGAACTGAATCACGAACAATGATGCAACTGTCGGGATCGACAATGGTAATAAAATGTCTTTGAAGAATCGCATTGCGCCAGCGCCATCAATACGCGCAGCTTCCAATAACTCATCTGGTACTGTAATAAAAAATTGCCTAAACAAGAAGGTCGCCGTTGCCGATGCAATCAACGGGATCGTTAAACCAGCATAGCTATTGAGCATTTTTAAGTTCGCCACAACATCAAACGTTGGGATGATACGAACTTCCACAGGCAACATTAACGTAATGAAGATAATCCAAAATAACAGCATGCGAAATGGGAATCTAAAGTATACAATTGCAAATGCTGAGATCAAAGAGATCGCAATTTTGCCAATCGCGATGATCAACGTCATCATAATTGTGACCCACAACATACGAGAAGCTGAAATGGATGTACCTTCACCGCCTGATAATGCTTTGGAATAGTTTGCCCAGAATTGATCACCTGGCACCAATGACAATGGCACATTCACAACATCTTGCGCTGTTTGTGTCGATGCCACAAATGCCAAATAGATTGGAAAACATACGAGCAATACAGCCACAATTAAAAAGAAATGGGATAAGAATTTTAACCCAGGACGATTCTCTATCATTATTGATTCCCCTTACGATCAATGAAACGGAACTGAACGATCGTCAGCAATAATACAAAGCCCATCAATACAACTGATTGTGCAGCAGAACCACCGTAATCCATCGCTTTAAAGCCATCAAAGTAAATGCGATAAACCAATGTCGAAGTTGCTTTACCTGGCCCGCCTTGCGTTAAGGCATCAATGATCGCAAATGTATCGAAGAATACATACACAACGTTGATCACACATAAGAAGAAAGTCGTTGGCCACAATAATGGAAATTGAATGGAGAAAAATCTACGCCAAGGGCCTGCACCATCAATCGCCGCAGCTTCCATTAATGATTTTGGAATCGCTTGCAAGCCTGCAAAGAAGAATAAGAAGTTATAAGAAATTTGCTTCCAAATGGAGGCAATAATCACAAGCCACATCGCTTGATCCGCATTCAATTGGTGATTCCAATTAATACCCATCTTGCCAAGCCAATATGACACAATCCCGAATGATGGCGCGAACATGAATGTCCACAATACGCCCACGATAATTGGTGAAACTGCATAAGGTAAGATTAACGCCGTACGATAGAAAAGTGATGCTCTCACAACTTTTTGCATAAAAAAGGCTAAAAACAGTGATAAACCTAAGCCCAACAATGTTACCCAAAATGAGAAATATAACGTTGTATAGATGGATTCTTTATACGTTTTGTCGGCAAATAATACTTGGAAATTTTCCAAACCAACCCATTCACGAGCTGTGCCGAAGATATCTTCCATCTGGAAGCTTTGCACCAGCGCTTGTCCTGCTGGCCAATAGAAAAATATTGCGATGATTGCTAACTGTGGCAGGATTAATAGCCACGGCAATACACGATAATGTTTAAAATATAATTTCATAAAACAGCCTTTGATTAGAAACAAATAAAAAAGAAGTGAAGAGCTTGCCCTTCACTTCTCAATCAATGCTATTTATTTACTCGTTCAAAACGTTTTAGCAATGCATTACCACGCTCAACTGCGCTATCCAATGCATCTTTTGGAGATTTTTTACCAGTCCAAACTTGCTCTGTTTCTTCATCCACAATTGTACGGATTTGTAACATGTTACCTAAACGTAAACCGCGAGTATTATCGTTTGTATCACGAATCATCTGTTGTACTGGCACATCTGCACCTGGATTTTCGTTGTAGAAACCAGCTTTTTCAGTGATTTCAAATGCTGCTTTAGAGATTGGTAGATAGCCTGTTCTCATGTGGCTTTGCGCTGCTCTTTCTGGCTCTGAAATAAATTCAAAGAATTTAGCCACACCTTTATAGTTTTCAGCAGGTTTACCATTCAATACCCACAAGCTTGCACCGCCAATCACTGTGTTTTGTGGTGCGCCTTCTACATCATCATAGTAAGGCAATGTTGTTTCAGCAAAATCGAATTTTGCATCACGTTTCAGGCCTGAATAGAAGCCTGAAGAACCCATGAAGATCGCACATTCGCCTGATAAGAATGCTGGCTGAGATGCAACTGAGCGGCCTTTATAAACAAACAAGCCATTTTTTGCCATGTCACTCAAGTTTTCAAAGTGCTTAACATGTAAAGGTGAGTTGAATTGCAATTCAGCACCCATTCCACCAAAACCATTGTTCTTCGTTGAATAAGGTACGTTGTGCCATGCTGAGAAACTTTCTAATTGTGTCCAACCCATCCAAGAGATTGTCATTGGGCATTTACTGCCTGATGCTTTCAATGCTTCTGTTGCTTCACGAACTTCTTTCCAAGTTTTCGGTGCTTTGTTAGGATCTAACCCCGCTTTTTTGAATTCATCTTTGTTGTAATACATTACGGTTGTTGAGCTGTTAAACGGTAATGACAATAAATCACCTTCAGGTGATGCATAGTAACCTGCCACTGCTGGAATATAAGCATTGATATCAAAAGGAATATCATTCTCTTTCATGATTTCAGATACTGATTTAGTCACACCTTTTGAGTAAATCATAGAAGCTGTGCCCACTTCAAAAACTTGAAGAATATCTGGTGCATTGCCTGAACGAATCGCAGCGATACCTGCTGTCATTGATTGCTCATAGTCACCTTTAAATACTGGCACAACCTTGTAATCTGTTTGGCTTTCGTTGAACTCTTTTGCTAAATCATTCACCCAATCATTCAAAGCACCATTCATTGAATGCCACCACTGAATTTCTGTTTGTGCATATGATGCAGACATTAAAGTACCCGCACCCAAAATCGTTGCCAATGCAATTTTCTTCAGTTTCATAGTCATCAAACTCCCTTTATTTTTACTTTAATTAACGAGCATATAATATAACTTTCTAACACTACTTTCCTGACTATAAATAGCCCAAACAACAAAAGCATACCACTTGCTCAACATATCGCCATTTAAATTAAATAACACTCGCACAATCTATTGTTATTCATAAATTATTTTGAACAACTTAATTTAAATCACCATACCAAAATCACTACATATCATTCATAAACTTCAATCTCTATAAGAGATCATCCAAACTAATTTCACATGTTTCAATCAACCTAGGCTTTTTATTGTAGCCATAAAGTAAGAGAAAACAAAAATGCTCAATGAAATCATTGAGCATTCACTTTTATGCATGCATTTTATTTACTATTTGTGCGTTCAAAGCGCTTCAACAATGCATTGCCACGCTCTACAACATTATCCAAAGCTTGTTTCGGTGTTTGTTTGCCTGTCCAAACCTGTTCTGTTTCTTCATCCATAATGGTGCGAATCTGCAACATATTGCCTAAGCGAATACCGCGAGTATTATCTGTTGCTTGGCGAATCATCTGCTCAACTGGCACATCTGCACCTGGGTTTTCATCATAGAAGCCTGTTTTTTCTGTGATCTCAAAAGCCTCTTTAGTCACAGGCAAGTAACCAGTTCTCATATGACTTTGTGCTGCAATTTTAGGCTGAGAAATGTATTCAAAGAACTTTGCTACACCTTTATAGTTTTCAGCAGGCTTGCCATTTAATACCCATAAAGTTGCACCGCCAATCACTGTATTTTGTGGTGCACCTTTCACATCAGCATAATAAGGCATTTGTGCTTCACCAAAGGCAAATTTTGCATCTCGTTTAATGGTTGAATAAGCACCTGATGAACCAAATGTGATTGCACATTCACCTGAAATAAATGCAGGCTCTCCTGCATCGCCACGACCTTTATAAACAAACAAACCATTTTTTGCCATATCATCCAAGTTTTCTAAATGACGAACTTGTAATGGGCTATTTAATAATAATTCCACATCTAAGCCATCGAAACCATTATTTTTTGTTGCAACTGGCGCATTGTGCCACGAAGAGAAACTTTCTAATTGTGTCCAACCAAACCATGTTGTAGTCATTGGGCATTGACTGCCTGATGCTTTCAAAGCTTCTGTTGCTGTACGGACTTCTTCCCATGTTTTAGGCGGCGCATCAGGATTCAAACCAGCTGTTTTAAATGCGTCTTTATTGTAATACATCACCGTTGTGGAGCTGTTAAATGGCAACGATAATAACTTACCATTCGGTGCAGTGTAATAACTTGCAACTGCTGGAATATATGCATCCATATCTAATGGCGCATTATTCTCTTCCATAATTTCAGAAACAGATTTGATCACACCATCTGCGTAAATCATGGAGGCAGTGCCCACTTCAAAAACTTGAAGAATATCTGGCGCATTGCCTGAACGAACTGCTGCAACACCTGCTGTCATGGATTGATCATAACTACCTTTATAAACAGGTATAACTTTATAATCCTGCTGACTTGCATTGAAGCCATCAGCTAAATCTTTCACCCAATCATTCAAAGCACCATCCATTGAATGCCACCATTGGATTTCTGTTTGTGCCAATGCCGAAGCTGATAATACATTCACGCCAACCAATGTTGCTATTGCTAGTTTTTTCATTTTTGTGACCATGAGATTTCCTTCAGTTAGTGATGACTCATGGCAAGATTATAAAAACCAATTGTGACAGAAAAATTACAATGGCTATTTTTTATTAAGTTCACAGATTTGTCATAAAGATATCCTATACTTCTCGAAAACTCTCATAGAAAGGTGCAATTGAATGAAAACAATATTAATAGTCTTAGATGGGCTCAATTATTCAGTTGCAGAACATGCAATGGGTTATTTATTAGGCTCATGCAAAGCAGGTTTAGGGCATTTACGCAAAATTAACTGTGAGCTCCCATCTTTATCACGCCCATTGTACGAATGCATTTTGACAGGCAAAACACCTGTAGAAAGCGGCATTATTCACAATCATGTGAATAGATTATCCAATCAGTACAGCATCTTTCATCATGTCAAAGTGCACAATAAAGTCAGTGCTGCATCCGCTTATCATTGGATCAGTGAACTTTATAACAGAACACCTTTCAATATTTATCAAGATCGCCACGTCAATGATCCCAACTTGATGATCCCTCATGGTTCATTTTACTTTGAAGATCACTACCCTGATTCTCATACATTGGCAGATGCAGAACATCTCCGCCGCTATCATAATCCAGATTTTTTATTCATTCACACTATGAATGTGGATGATGCTTGCCATAAATTCGGTGGTGATACTTCACAATATCGTAATGCTGCACGCAGAGTGGATGAGCATTTAGCTTATTATTTACCAAAATGGCTTGAAGAAGGTTATCAGGTTTTCATCACAGCAGATCATGGTGCAAATGCTGACCGTTCACATGGTGGAAATTTACCTGAAGAAACAGGTGTACCTTTATTTATTTTTGGCACCGAACATTCAGAACTTCAAAATCAGACCATTCATCAAATCGACATTTGTGCAACGATTTGCCAACTCATTGATAAAGCATAATACAAAAGGAATAATGCATGATTGCAATATTTGATTTAGATGAAACCTTAATCCACGGTGATTGTGTAACATTATGGTGCCAATGGCTCTGTGAGCAAGGATTAGTAAAAAATGTTGACGCATTTCTGCAAGAAGAAGTTCGATTGATGGATGCTTATAAAGCCAAAACATTGGATCAGCAAGATTGTATGAACCATGTTTTTGCACCCATTATTCAATTACCAACGACTGAAGTGAAAACATTAGTGGCCCAGTTTGTGCACGCTAAGATTCTACCAATCGTTTACCAAGCGGGTGTACGTTTAATCCAAGAGCATTATGATAATAGTGACGATGTGATTATTATTTCAGCTTCACCACGTATTTTTGTCGAGGAAATCGCTCGCACATGCTTCAATGTAGAAAAATTCTTCGGCATTGAAGTTACTGAAGAAAATGGTTCTTACACAGAAAAAATTCAGGGGGTGATTCCTTATCAAGCTGGCAAAGTTGCTGTCTTTAAAGATTATTTAACTCAACACAATATCGCTATAGAAACTGCATTACAGCACAGTTATTTCTACAGCGATTCGAGTAATGATCTACCATTATTGGAACTCGTAGCTTACCCAAATGTCGTGAATCCAGATGATTCATTACGAAGCGTTGCTGAAGCCAATGATTGGCCAATTTTAGAATTTACTAAGCTGCTGGCGCGATAATATCGAAGTTATAATTGAGCTGTGCATCTTCCATATGGTTTTGTGCTTTTAGCTCGCTATATTTCTTCAAAACTCGATTGGAATATTTTAAAGTTTTATCATCTTTACTGCCATTGTAACGATGCAAAGCTTGACGAATATTCCCTTCTTTTTCTAGATATTCCATGAGGATTTCAGTGCCGATCGCAATATTGGCACGGATATCATATAAAACATCCACATCGCCATATTGTTCAATCTTATCCAAATGCCATTTGGGCACAACTTGCATTAAACCAATGGCACCTTGATTACTTTGTGCTGTGACTTTATATGTGGATTCCACAAAAATAATCGCCATTAATAACTCTAAATCAATTTTATATTTGCGAGCATTACTGTCTGCACTTCTCACCAACACACGTGCTTCACGCTCTTGAACACCATAGTTATTCACTAAATAACGAGTCATCTTTTGGCGTTTATGTCGGCGAATGTCATTATGATATTGGATATTTTCAGCCATGCTGCGCCAGCGTTCTAATTCATCATCTGTGAAGATGGTTAAATCTCGTGACAATCCCCAAACATCAGCCAATTCAGGCATTAAATTTAAGTGCTCTTCGCTGGGATGTAAAATATCAAATTGAGCACTTTCTGGCTCATCAGATTCTCTAAATGATAGACCGTAAAACGTTACGCTAGAGAACGTTAAAACGATTGTGCCGATGGTTCTAATGTATTGTCGGATGAAATTTAAAGTCATGCAGCTCGCGCTTTTAGAGAACAAGCTTGGAGTATAGCAATAAAAACAAATAGTTCAGCTAAAATGAAACTTATTTACAAATATGTTTCCACCCTATTTTTCCAACCTGGTAACCAGCGCTCTTCGTTGCGTTCTTTTGGTGAATTGTTCACACGATTTGTTAAGATTTCTTTAGCAGAATTTCTAAAACTGAGCATTAAATCTTTCTTTGTAGTTTGATCATTCATATTTTCAAGGACTTGCAATAAACCCCAACCTTGCCCTTGATAACGCTCATTTGCGTTAATGCCTTCACCTTTAAAGTTGATGTAATCAATCAAAGCATATAAACCTACTGGATGATTCAACAATGCATTAAAATTTTGCTCTACTTTTTGGGATTGTTTTGTGTGCGCTAAAATCTTCGGCAATGATGCATGCAAACGATTGGCAATGAACTCAATTTGAACAGATTGGGTGCTATACAAAAAGTTTTCTAAATCTTTAAATTCTTGGTCATTTTGCTTAGCGGCTAAAAACTCCGCCTGAGTTTTCCACGGTGCATAACGATACATGCGTAAGATTTTAGGCAGTGCTATTTTTTTAGATTTATAAAACTCTACCAATAATGGAAAGCTTTCTTCAAAGCGCTCAGGCTCTTTGTATTTGTACCAAATGAAATGCCCAATGCCCAATGATGGAAAGTTTTCGCCATTGTTCCAAACCACAAGGTTTTCTCGTTTGCCACCTGTTTCATTGCGATAAATTTTGCCTGCAATATCATTCAAAGTTGCTTCAGGAATGGTGACATTCGCAAAACTCACACTTATAGATAACAATAAAACAGCAGTTAAACGTGCAATCATTCTAAAACCTCAATCGTATAAAAAAGCGCCCTAAGGCGCCTTATTGTCTGTGATTTTGATAAAAAATCAATCTAAAATATTCGGCTGTTGATTAATGCCTTCAAACTTAAATAATTTTGCTTCTTTAAACTCTTTCGTTGCATTGCCAGAAAAGATATTCTTTTGATCAGCGCCCAAATCCAACTTCATCACTTTGCCTGTTTTAGGGCTAAAATCGATCTGTTTCAAATCCACCCAGAAAGTATTTGGCGTCAATGCTGACTCAAAGAAATACAATAATTCTTTATGATCCACAACTGTGCGCCAGCGCGTTGAAGAGATATTTGGCTCTGATTCTGTCACGATACCAAATGGTACAGATACATTACGAATTACGCTGAATACGCTCGCAACTGATGTACGCATATCTTTATCTTTCGGAATAGCATTGATATAAAAATCTGCACGAGCAAAACGATCTGCTGCACGATTTGTCCCTGGTAACATTACTGTGCCACCAATTTGTTGCCAATAAGTATTCAATGCCAATTGCTCATCGAATGTTGGCGAGTTTGTCATCACTTGATATTTACGATCATGATGAATCACTTGCTTGCCTTTGATGTATTCGATGATTGCACTATCGCCTGTTGCATCTGAAATGGATAAATGCAATGTAGCATTACGCGTTTCGCCAGGCACTTTATCTGTGACTACAATGAACTCTTCTTTAGATAATGCTTCCACTGCTTCTTCTACGGTTGCAAAGTTATCTAAGACATATTGTGCCCAAGCAGAAATGGATAACATTTTTTTATCTTTCGTTGGTTCTGGGTATTCTGATTCAACGAGCCATAATAAGTTAGCTGCCAAGCCTTTTTCATTCACACCATCAGTGCTTGAAATATCGTAACCTGACGCAATCACGCTACCATATTTAGAAACCCATTCAATGGAGTTAGGGCCAGCACCACCATTTTGATGTAAGCCTTGCGGCATTACCCATAAGTTAGTGCCAACATCCACCTTCCAATCCATTGAACGACCTGTGATCACACGATCATTGTCACCTAGAAAAACTGCGCGAGTACAAGCTAAGCTCACAGGAATCGCTGCAATGCTCAAGGCAATCACAGCAGTTGATAATAAGCGGCGTGTATATTTTTTCATGTAATCACCCTTTGTTATATATTCAATGAAGTCTTGATCGTAAAGACTTTATTCTATAGAAATAATCAGCTTTGTAACGAATTTCTTCATATAATAATCATATCAGGTATATTATTGAACATTCATTATCATATAAATTATGGATTAATCATGACTCATCAGAAAAAGCTCGTCGTATTAGGCAGCACAAACATTGATCATATTTTAAATGTCCCATATTTTTTAGCGCCCGGTGAAACATTAAGTGCACACCAATATCAAGTTGCCATGGGCGGCAAAGGTGCAAACCAGGCAGTCGCAGCAGGACGTGCTGGTGCTAATATCAAATTTATTACAGCTTTGGGTGATGATCCATTTGGTAAAGAAGCCTTAGAACAATTTAAAAATGATGGCATCGATACATCATTGATTAAAATTGTGCAAAATGAAAAAACGGGTGTTGCATTGATTTTCGTGAATGATGAAGGCGAAAATATGATCGGCATTCATGCTGGTGCGAATGCTCACGTTACGCCCGAAATGCTAGAAGAACGTATCGCTGAAATTGAATCAGCAGATGCGCTATTGATGCAGTTAGAAATTCCTTTAGAAACAATTCAAATGGCGACAGAATGTGCAAAAAAACATGGCGTTCTAGTTGCGTTAAACCCTGCACCTGCAAAGCCTTTATCAGATGAGTTATTATCCCAAATTGATATCATTACACCGAATGAAACAGAGGCTGAAATCTTAACAGGTGTTAAAGTAGACTCCACTGAAAATGCTCAAAAAGCTTCTCAAATTTTGCATGAAAAAGGCATCAAAACTGTCATTATCACAATGGGCAAAATGGGCGCTTGGGTAAGTGAAAATAACCAAGGTATTTTAATTTCAGGATTCAAAGTACAAGCCATCGATACGATTGCAGCGGGTGACACATTCAATGGTGTATTAATTATGGCACTTTTAGAAGGCTTAACGCTCAATGCATCTATACAGAAAGCACATGCAGCTGCTGCCATTGCTGTCACAAGAAAAGGTGCTCAACCATCCATTCCTTGGAAAGATGAAATTGAAACTTTTTTAGCTGATCATTAATTTAATTATATAAAAAAGCCTCATATTGACTAAAATATGAGGCTTTTTCATAACCTAATTTAATTAAGATTATGCATAATCTTTAACAATGAATGCGATTGCTTTATCCAATTCGGTGATCAAAGCTCTCGATTCATCACAATAATCACACTCTTCTAAATGAAAATACCCTGTTGCTTTCTCTTCAGCAACCAATTGGCCAATCTGTTCAGCAGGCTTAAAAATACATTTTCCTGTGTTATTTCTCACTTCAGCCATCTGATAAAAACGTTCTGTTAAGCCGACAGAATAGAATCGAACATCTGGTAGTAAACTTTTCCAAATATATAATGCAAAAAAGCTCTTAAAATAAGAGCCTTCTTGACTGCCTTCAACAACAGATAGCAATAAATTAATCGCGCTTCTTTGTGTTGGATTGAAATCAGCCATGTAATCAAAGCTTAAAGGATCTTTATCACTATTAACTAATTCTACAAAATCATTCGGATTGATTGTAAAGGACATATTAATCAAACGATTAACAGTTTTTCCTCTTTTTGAATCTTTGCTACCTTCCTCTAAAACTTTCTCATAGCTCTCTCGGACATGGCTCAATAAAGAACAATATTCTAAATCTTTAACTTCTGTAGCTCTCACTGCTACAAATAACTTATGAAATTGCATATAAACCCCTTACACCGGTTAATAACAGCCCAATATTGAACGTTGTTAATATATACTTAAAATTTACATTTAAGTCCATATGTATAAAGTTTTATTTTATTATGCTTAATAAAAAAGATTAATCATGAAATCATGATTAATCTTTATCTTTTTATAAAGACAATATGTTAATTATTTTTAAAATAATTATCTAATTCTCTTTCTCTAATTGTTTTTTGTGTCGCATTCATATCTCGCCCTAGCGCAATATACACAGATGGCAACATGAACAATGTGAAGATAGTACCAATTAACATTCCCGCAATGATGACCAAACCTAAACCAAATCGGCTTTGTGCACCTGCGCCACTTGCGAATAACAGTGGAATCAAACCAAAGACCAATGCTGCTGTCGTCATTAAGATCGGGCGTAAGCGAATTTTTGCAGCTTCCACAATGGATTCTTTTTTACCTAAACCTTCATCACGTTGCAGATTATTCGCAAATTCCACCATCAAGATCCCGTGTTTACTGATTAAACCAATCAATGTCACTAAACCTATCTGGGTATAAATATTCAAGCTCGCCCAGCCTAAAGCCAATGGCAGCATCGCACCACACAATGATAACGGTACTGTAACTAGAATAATCAAAGGATCTTTCAAGCTCTCATATTGCGCTGCCAATACAAGATAGATGATCAAAATCGCCGCACCAAATGCATAGATTAAAGCATTACCCTCTTCCTTAAATTGACGAGAATCTGATTGCCAATCATGAGAAAACTCTGATGGCAATTCATCCAATACTTGCTCAAAGAATGCGATCGTTTGCCCCATCGAAACACCTTGCGCGGGGATTGCTTCCAATGTTGCTGCATTTTGTTGATTAAATTGCTTGAGCTGATTGGCATCCACATCCATGCTGATTTCAACCAACGCGGATAATGGAATTAACTCTCCTTTTTGACTTCGTACATAATGTTGACCTAAAACTTCTGGCGTCATTCGTTGATCATTCAAGCTTTGTGGAATCACATCATAAGCACGGCCTTCCATACTGAAACGATTGATGTAATTTTCACCCACCAAAATCGCTAAAGCGTCACCAATCTCTTGCAGAGAAATCCCCAAACTTGCAGCTTTTAAGCGATCAATTTTCACTTCCACGACAGGCTTGTTATAGTTCAAATCACTATCCACAACAACAAACAAACCACTTTGCCATGCTTTGGCTTTGATCTCTTCCATTGCATCATAAAGTACTCGATAATCTTGTGGTGAACGCAAAACCATTTGCACTGGTAATCCACCACTTGAGCCAGGCAATGCAGGCAACTGGAATACGAAAATAGAGTTACCTTCGATGCTACCAACTTTTCCTTGTAGTTCACCTTGCACTTCTGCTGCGCTTCGTTCACGATCGCCCCACGGTGTTAAAATCACACCACCAATACTGGAAGCAGGTGAACCTGTACCGTTAATGATCCAGCGGCTTTCCATTTCTGGAATCGTTGTGAAAATATCATCGAGTTTCATATTGAAGCGTTCTGTGTAATCCAAATTCACATGTTGTGGGCCTTTTACTGCCGTTAACAAGTTTGCTTGATCTTCCATCGGTGCGAGTTCTTTTTGTGGCAACGTATATAAAAACGGTAAGCTCACAACAATCAGCGTCATCAATGCATAAACTACATAGCGAAATCTCAATACGACAGCGAGTGCTTTGCCATAAACGTACATCAATTTATTGAAGAAATATTCCGCATATACAGCCATTCTGCTCACATGATCTTTCGGCGGCAATAAGTACGAGCTCATCACTGGTGATAAAACCAAAGCAATCACACCTGAAATCAACACAGAACCTGCTAATGTTAATGCAAACTCTTTAAATAACGCACCAGTTAATCCGCCCATAAAACCAATTGGAGCATACACAGCTGCCAATGTAATCGTCATCGCAATGACTGGTCCAATCACTTCTCTCGCAGCAATGATGGACGCAATGACAGGCGTTTTCCCTTCATCAATGTGCCTATGAATATTTTCCACAACCACAATGGCATCATCCACTACTAATCCTATGGCGAGCACCATTGCTAATAACGTTAATAGATTGATGGAAAAACCTGACAGTAACATAATCACAGCAACGCCCAACATAGATAATGGGATGGTTGCGATCGGAATCAATACGCTTCTGAATGAGCCTAAACAGAGATAGATCACAATGATTACGATCACCAGTGTTTCTATCAAAGTTTGCACAACACCATCAATGGAAGCTTGAATGAATCGTGCAGTTTCAAAAGATAAATTAGCTTCAACACCCGGTGGTAATGTTTTTTCAATGTCTGGCAATAATTGCTTAATGCCATCCACAATCACTAATGGATTACCACTTGGTGAAGGAAAGAAGCCTAAATAAACCGCAGGTTTACCATCCATAAAGCCACTGGTTAATTTTGAAGCCGAGGTTAATTCCACATGACCAATATCTTTAATGCGCACAACACCATCATCACGCGTTGCCACAACCATCTCTTCAAACTCTTGTGTGGATGTTAAATCCGAATTCACACGAATATTTGTGATGGTATATTGTCCATCCACTCGACCAGGCGCGGATTGATAGTTATTAGCACGGATCGCATTGGCAACATCATGAGCTGTTAAACCTTTCCCTGCCAATAGATCTGTATCAATCCATAAACGCATGGCTAAAGATTGCCCACCATAAATTTGAATTTTAGCAACACCTTCAATGCTTGTGAAAATCGGTTCTACAACACGGCTAATGTATTCCGTTAATTCTGCTGCTGGCAATGTTTCACTGGCAAATCCTACATAAGCAACTGCGGTGGAATCACCTGCTGATCTTTCAATCACAGGATCATAAGCCTCCTTTGGCAATTTATAGCGAACCTCATTCACTTTCGCCATAATTTCTGTCAAAGCTTCTGTGGAATTAGCATTCAACTTCATTCGCACAGTGATCAAGCTCGTACCATCAGTAGAGCTTGATGTTAAGTAATCAATCCCTTCAACTGCTGCAATCACTTGTGCGATGGGTTGCGTAACAAAGCCTTGCATCAAATCAGCCGTTGCACCAGGATATTGCGTGGAAATCGTAATGGTGGATGTTTCGAGCATTGGATATTCTCGAATTGGTAATTTCATTAAAGAAAATAAACCCACCATCAAAAATAATGCACTCACCACCAGCGCTAAAACTGGGCGGCGAATAAATATATCTGTAAAGCGCATATTTAACCCTCCGCTCTTTTCTGACCTTTAGGAAATTCAAATTGGAGCGTATCACTTTCCACTATTTCGATTAATGAATTATTCTGTAACTTATGCTGTCCAGAAATGACCACTTGATCACCTGCATCAATACCTTCTGAGATTTCTACCCAAGCACCTAAACGATCGCCAATTGTCACTCTACGACGTTCTACTTTGCTAGGATCAACTTTACTCACCACAAATACTGAATTCCCATAAGCAGAATATGCAATCCCTGTTTCTGGAATGATCAATGCATTGCTTGTGAATGGGCTTTCTAATTCTGCTTTAATGTACATACCTGAAACTAAATGAGTTTGAGCATCCACGATGTCTGCCTGAATTGCCAATAACCCTGATTGATCAATCCAAGGATCAATGGATGTAATGACAGCATCATAGAACTTATTAGGATCACCGTTACGAATGGTTAAATGCTGACCAACTTTTAAATGAGAGAGAGTTTTATCATCCAATGTGAAGTTTGCGAATAATTCATCATCATTGATTAAGCTTACAATTGCTTGCCCATTGACAATGAACTCACCTAAATGCACGCGGCGAATGCCCATTCGACCTTCAAACGGCGCAACTATCTTCTTTTGCTCAATCAATGCATCTATCTTATTGATCTCACTTTCTACCATTTTTACTTCTGCTTCTGCTTTATCTAACTGCTCTTTACTACCTGCTTTCTGCTCTGCCAATGTTGTAAAGCGTTTCAATTGCTGAACTGCCAACTCTTTTTGCGCCAATAAACGTGTTTTATCTGCTTGTTCAATGTCATCATTCAATTGAATCAACAACTCGCCCTTTTGTACCCAATCACCAGAGTTAAAATTAATTTCTGTGATTTGCCCGCTCACTTCTGAAGAAACCATGACCTGATGCTTTGCTTCCACTGAGCCAATGCCTGTCATTCTTTTTGCAGAGATAATTTCCATCGCAGGAATCACTGCAACCTGTGTGGGATGACTCACCCAACCTTGTTGCTCTTTTTTGCCTAACCAAACATAACCGCCACCGCCTAATGCTGCTATCACCAATCCAATTATTACCAATCGCTTCATAAACCAATCCTTATACCATTTGACTTTTTGTCAGATGCGGATTATAAAACCTCAAGTTAACTTGAGGTCAAGAAGAGAATTTATATATGAATCATACAATTAATAAATTAGATGCAAATAGAATGATGACTGTAGGTGAAATTTCTAAAAGAAGTGGTGTACCTATTTCCACCATTCATTTTTATGAAGAAAAAGGGTTGATCAAAAGCATACGCAATAGTAGTAATCATCGTCGCTTTCCTTCATATGTTTTGCGCTACATTGCCATTATTAAAATTGCGCAATTAACTGGAATTTCTTTAGAAGATATCAAAGAATCTATTGGTAAATTTCCCACAGATAGCAAGCTCACCAAAGAAGGATGGGAGAAAATATCTACCCAATGGAAAGCCGATTTAGATCGGCGAATCACTTATCTCACACGATTACGCGATGAATTAGATGATTGTATTGGCTGTGGCTGTTTATCGATGGATCGTTGTCCACTTCGTAACCCTAATGATATTTTGGGTGCAGAAGGTACGGGCGCAAGGATTTTGAATCGCCCTTTGGATGAAGAGATATAATACGCACATTATGTTTAGACTAACGATTAGGATAATTATGAAAAAACTATTATTAGCAGTTGGCATCATCGCTTCAACACAATTCACGCTAGCGCAGGATCTCGCTTCAGAAATGACTTATTACACAACGCCATTGCAAGTTGTGATCCAAGATAAGTTGTTATTGGAGCAAGAGGAATTATCTACAATCACTCTAACGCAAGAGTTAAATTCTGTTGAAAATCCTGATCAAGTGATCATCACATTGACTGAAACGGATTTAATGGATGATTCTATTCAAGCGTTACAAACCACTTATGACATCAAAAAAGATGAGCATGGCTGGTATTTGGAAGATAAAGAAGCAGCTTATCGATGCCGTCGTGGTGAACATACTGAAGAATTTACAATAAATCTTTGCCCTTAGATATTCCAAAAATATAACTTTAATTGTAATATAACAACATAAAGTTATATAAAAGGAACGTCCTATGAAAACTGCATATATTGTTCAATCATTTACAAGACAAGGTAACGAAGAATCATCTAAATTATTCAATGATCCTGCTGTGCAATGTAACACTGCGGAAGAAGCTATGAACCGTGCGGAGCGCTTCTCTGAAATGCGTGCTGGCGTATTAGCAATTTCGCAAGCTTACGATGAAACAACAGGCGATTATGGTGAAATGAAAGTGCTCGCACATTATGGCGAAATTCCAGAAGGTGCTTTGGGCTACGATGATTAATCACATGAACGACAAAAAGGCGCATCAAGCGCCCTTTTTGTTGGGTTTATTTCTAAGGATTATCTTAGCTATAAATCTGACTATCATTATCCAAGAATTCTTTGGATTTTTCCTTCATGCCATCTGCAATTTTCTGCTCTAAGAATTCACCTGTTTGATCTTTTAAGCGAATGTCTTGAGAGATTTTCATGCTACAGAATTTAGGGCCACACATTGAGCAGAAATGCGCTACTTTCGCGCCTGCTGCTGGCAATGTTTCATCGTGATATTCACGTGCTCTTTCTGGATCTAAACCTAGGTTAAACTGATCTTCCCAGCGGAATTCAAAACGTGCTTTAGATAAAGCATCATCACGTTTTTGTGCATTAGGATGGCCTTTTGCTAAATCCGCTGCATGTGCTGCCAATTTATAAGTAATTACGCCAACGCGCACATCTTCACGATTCGGTAAGCCCAAATGCTCTTTCGGCGTTACATAACAAAGCATGGCTGTGCCGTACCAACCGATCATCGCTGCACCAATTGCTGATGTAATGTGATCATAACCTGGTGCGATGTCTGTTGTTAATGGCCCCAAAGTATAGAAAGGTGCATCATCACAATGTTTTTCCTGCATGATCATATTCTCTTTGATCTTGTGCATCGGAATATGCCCTGGCCCTTCGATCATCGTTTGTACATCATGTTTCCAAGCAATCTTTGTTAATTCACCCAATGTTTCCAATTCAGCAAATTGTGCTGCATCGTTGGCATCTGCAATTGAACCTGGACGCAAGCCATCACCCAATGAGAATGCAATATCATAAGCTTTCATGATGTGACAGATTTCTTCAAAATTCTCATAAATGAAGTTCTCTTTATGATGTGCCAAGCACCATTGCGCCATGATCGAGCCACCACGAGAAACAATCCCCGTCACACGTTTGGCTGTCAGTGGAATGTAACGGAGTAAAACACCCGCATGAATCGTGAAGTAATCCACACCTTGCTCTGCTTGCTCGATCAACGTATCGCGGAATACTTCCCACGTTAAATCTTCTGCAATGCCGTTAACTTTTTCTAGAGCCTGATAAATTGGCACTGTACCAATTGGCACGGCTGAGTTACGAATGATCCATTCGCGTGTTTTATGGATATCTTTCCCTGTCGATAAATCCATCACGTTATCCGCGCCCCAGCGCGTTGCCCATGTCATTTTTTCCACTTCTTCTTCAATGGAAGAAGTCACAGCTGAGTTACCAATGTTTGCATTGATCTTCACGTGGAAGTTTTTACCAATGATCATTGGCTCAGATTCTGGATGATTAATGTTGTTAGGAATGATCCCACGACCCGCTGCAACTTCATCGCGCACAAATTCAGGTGACATATTTTCACGAATGGCGATAAATTCCATTTCAGGTGTAATGATTCCCTTGCGCGCATAATGCATTTGCGTCACATTCTGCCCTGCTTTGGCTTTGAGTGGTTTACGTTTTAAACCTGGAAATTTTCCTTCAAAGTTACGCGGATCATTCAGATCCTTATAGCCATTATCCACGGCTTTAATTTCGCGGCCTTCATATTCTTCGACATCGCCACGCTCCATAATCCAATTACGGCGAAGTGCTGGCAAACCTTGCGTTAAATCTACAGTGTAGTTTTTATCTGTGTAAGGGCCACTTGTATCATAAACGCGGAATGGTTCATTCTGCTCGATGATTTGACCTTTACTATCCAACGTTGGATCTAATGTGATTTCGCGCATTGGCACTCGAATGTCAGGGCGAGAACCGATCACATGAATTTTTTGGCTACGAGGAAAACTGGATTTAATCTCAATTTTGGTGGTTGTTGTCATTAAAACTCTCCATATCATTATGGTGTAAATAAAAACGAGAGTCTGGCAACGTAATGAATGTATGAACGAGCAGAATGGCAAATTAAACCCATAAAAAAACCTCGCCCTCACAATCGTGAAGACAAGGCTCATCTATTCGTTCGGATATACTTCCCTACGCTGGTATGAGCCAGATCAGGTCCAAAGGGTTTAAAAGCACATTCGCCTTAATCTCAGCCCACAGCGTGGACACCCCCAGTGAAATCTGCACTAGTTATAGCTTTTATTTATAGTAAATGCAAATGATCAGCACAAAAAGTGAATACATAGATAAAATTTGGGCAAGCAAACAAGGTGCGCTGGGATAGCTTATCTATATTCAAATCATCAGGAGTTAACCATATTATGACTAGACGTACTAAAGAAGAAATTGATACATGGTTAAATGATTTATATTTAGAATTCAGACAAAATGAGATTCGCCATGAAGATCGAATATTAGAAGTAGGACTAAGAATCAATGCATATTTAAATAATTACTCTCTCTCAAATATCCCTGAAAAAGAATATGCCCTTAAATGGATGCGAAATAGATGTAAACCAAACTGTGATAGCTTACCTGGATCTATATTAGCGTTCTATTTTGATACGGAATTTTGGGAAATCAAAATACCTTTAGTTTATGGAAATTATAGTCTTGACCCATTAGATTATCTCAATATGCCAGTCACATTAAAAAATATACTAAAACAAGATCCAAAAGTTATTGATCACTATGAAAAATATTGGCATATGTGTTTCGATTTTGACTATGGTTTAAAAGAAATCCCTCAAACTTTATATAAAACCAATTCCTTTGCTACAGGGCTATTACTATCAGGTGCGCAAAACCTTAACGCTGCAACTGCAGCATTGCTATATACCAATCATAATAACCAAGTCATGATGAGTATTCGCATGGCTTTAGAAATGTTTATTAAAAGCTATATTGTTTTTCATGATCATTCTGAAAAATCTGATTATGAAAAAAGTGAGTATGTTCGTAAGGAAATTCAACATGATCTTAAAAAAGGTTTAGAAAAAATACAAGAACTTAGCCCTAATCTAATAAACCCGAAATTTTTTGACATACTAATAAAATTTCCCGAAAATATTGGAAAACAAAGATATTCTCCTGAAAATAGAGAAATACGAGATATTGCACAATGTTATGATCTTACTCTACGCCTTGGAGCAATTGTTACAAGATCAATCACTGATAGAAATATCCTTAACCAATAAGAAAATACCATGAGACCCTTTTCCCTATTAATTCCTGTGCCTGATGTATCAAAAGGTTTGGCTTGGTATCAAAAAGCATTCCCGATGGCAGAAGCTATTTATTTACCTGAATTTGATTTCACCTTGTTACAAATTGGTAACTTTCAAATTGAAATCGTGCAGGCTGATCAAAAAGTAAACTCCGGTCATGATGGCGTTGTGCTCTATTGGCATGTAGAAAATTTAGACAAAACGATGCTACATCTCGAATCTTTAGGTGCAAATTTATACCGTGGGCCATTAGCCATCGAAAACAATCTACAGATGTGCCAATTCAAAGATCCTTTTGGTAATCTCATTGGCCTGAAAGAATAATTCGTTATACAAAATAAACATTTAGATTTATTTTTATTAAAATTGTTTATTTCTCCCAAGTAGGTTAGCATTGCATCCTTTGATTATTATCAACTTTCGCATTGCTTCTGTTTCTGGGAAATTCATGAAAAATACGCTTATTACATTGGCCGAAATTCATTATGATTTGGGACTCATCGGGCACAATGAATATTGTGAACGCATCGACGTGGCACTTTGGTTGTCAGGGCAATATGACTCTGAAGATCCGAGAGAGTTGCCACAAGGTTATCCTGCAATCCAACAAGAAATACTCAAAATCCAAGGCAATAGCAGAGTTTTAACGCATCCGCAAACGCAAGAAAAATTCCTATGTATGGGTTATTGGATTTTCACTAAAGCAGAAGCTGAATCTTATCCATCTGTGCCTTTTGGTTACTATAAAAATCCTAAGCAACAATGGCCGAAATTGGATCCTTATACTGGTCGCGTTTATCAGGCAAAGTATCAAGAAAATGTGCAACAGCGCTTATCCAAAGCAGATCTAGAAAGACTTTGGACAGATGAATACCTCAAAAGTTTATGCCGTGAAATTACCGTTTGGTATCAAGAGCAATTCAGATCGTACACATTTCCTGTGCGCAATCACATGAGAATGCCTAAAAATCCAATTCAGTAACTACAAAAATTCCCCATAAAAAAACGCCCAGTTTGGGGAAACTGGGCAAAATTCGAGAAAGAGAAAGAGAACTTATAGTTATTATTATTCTTGAGTGAGGTTGCTTGCATCAATCACGATATTATCTGGATTGATGTTGTCCCCATAAAATGATTTCATTGATTTATCATACGCTTGGTGGAAAAACTCTTGGCTTTGTAATGTTGTGATTTCAGCATTCAACCAATCCAACAATGCTTTGTTACCTTTTTTAACTGCTGGCGCGATCACATCTTCTGGGCCAATCACTTGCACAGATACATCAAATTCAGGGTTATTTTTCGCCCATGCATATAACATTGTATTGTCATGCGCTAATGCTGCTGCGCGGCCATCTTTCAATGCTGCAAATGCTTCTGAGTTATGATCATATTTTTGTAACTGCACATTCGGGTGATTCTTTTCAAAGTAAGTTTCAGCTGTTGTACCTTTATTTACGATCAATACTTTGCCATCCAAATCTTTCACATCAGTAATAGATGCTTTATTTGGAGAAACTAAACCAATAGCAACTTTCATATATGGCTTTGCAAAGTCCACTTGTTCAGTGCGCTCTGGCGTTACAGTAAAGTTTGCCAATGTGATGTCCACTTTATTCGCATTCAAAACGTTGATGCGGTTTTGCGCTTCTGTTAATACAAATGTTACTTTGTTTTCATCACCAAATAGTGCTTTACCTAAGTGTTTTGCTAATTCGATGTCATAGCCTTGGCTTTTGCCTTCTCTATCCACATAGCCAAACGGTGGCTTATCGCTGAATACTGCGATGCGTAATTCACCACGATCTTTCACTTCTTGTAAGCTGTTGTCCACTTCTTGCGCTAACGCAGATGAAGAAAATAGTGCTGATAAACCTAACAATGCGACTGATGCTGACTTTTTAAAACTAAACATGACAATCCTTCCTTTTTTATAATTAATAATTGACTAACTACTAAACAAATAAATTTTGGATACTTAAAAATCAAAAACGGTTAAAAACTGCTTTGCACGCTCTGTTTTTGGTGCTGTAAAAAACATCTCTGGCTGAGCCATTTCCACAATATTGCCTTGATCCATGAATACAATGCGATCCGCAACTCTGCGAGCAAAGTTCAATTCGTGCGTGACAATTAACATCGTCATGCCTTGCTTTGCTAAGCCTTGAATCACTTCCAATACTTCTCGCACCATTTCAGGATCAAGTGATGCTGTCACTTCATCAAAGAGCATAATTTCAGGATTCATACAGAGCGCTCTCACAATCGCAATGCGCTGTTTTTGTCCGCCTGATAATTCTCTTGGATAAGCATTTTTACGATCGAATAAGCCAACTCGCGTTAATAGCTCATCCACTTGTTTCATTACTTCTGCTTTATCACGTTTTTGGACTTTCAAAGGGCCAAGCAGAATATTTTCTAACACTGTCATGTTTGGGAAGAGATCATAACTTTGAAACACCATCCCAATTTTTTGTCGCACATTGATCCAATTCATTTTAGGTTGATTTAGCTCTTCATCATCCAATTGAATTGAACCACTATCTATTTTTTCTAAACCATTCAAACAGCGTAAGAATGTCGATTTACCGCAACCAGAAGGCCCAAGAATCACAACCACTTCACCTTTCTTCACAGCCAAATCAATGCCATTTAAAATGGTGCGCTCTGAGAAAGTTTTAGTGAGCTTGCCAACATTTAATAAAACATCTGACATTCTGTATCCTTATTGACCTGATTTGCGTGTTAAAAAGGTTGCTAATTTTGAGAGCGGATAACAAATCAAGAAGAAGATCAGTAAAATCACGCCATAAATCCAAAATGGTGCCATTGGGTTATTCATCATCGTTGCGTATTCAATGATCTCTTTACCCACTTTTGTGATGTCTTGTACGCCAATCAAAACCAATAGCGATGTTGTCATTACGATGCGGGAAGAGAGATTTAATGTCGCAGGTAATGCTCGCTGAAAAGCTTGAGGTAGCAAAACATATCTAAAGAGTTGAACGTTATTTAATCCTATGGCTTGCGCTGATTCTCGTTGATGCTTCGGAATCGAAATGATTGCACCACGAATGATGTCGCTCATTTCCGCAGCACCCCAGAATGTGAATGCAATGATACCAACTGCTCGCCCACTGATATTAATCTTTAAATCTGTGGGGAAAATGTAATACAACAAATAGAGTAAAACTAATGTTGGTAATACACGCACAATCTCAAGGTAAATCCTGAACACAGTACGAATGAACCAGTTATTGGAAGTGCGAAGCACGCCAAAGATTGTGCCTAAAATCACGCTCAAAACAATTGAGATCAACGCGACTTCTAATGTGAAATAGAGCCCGCTTGCTAATCGCTTAACGGTGATCCAATCCAGAATATCAAGACCCAAATTCTGCATAGCGCACCCTCTTTTCCACATAAGACAAGATCATCGTAAATGGTAAAATCACAATCACATATGCAATCACTAATAACAGTAAGTTCTCATTCGTATGACCAACATTACTGATGTAATTCACCACAACTGTTGTAATATCTGTTCCTGCAATTGCAGTGAATACAGATGTTTCTTTAAATAAGAAAATACAGTTCGCACCAAGTGCTGGAATACAATATGAAAATGCTTGTGGCAATATGATGTAACGAATCATCTGTAATCGATTCAAACCAATGGCTTTACCTGAATCAAACTGTGATTTCGCAACCGATTCAATCCCGCCTTTAAATGCTTCAGCCATATAAGCACCGCCTAAAAGCGATAAGCCTAATAATGCGGTTGTTTCAAAACTTAAAACTATGCCAAAAGCACGTGGTAAGCCAAAATACAGGAAGAAAAGATGCAGCAATAATGGCGTATTTCTAAAAAATGCCACATAACCTTGGGCAATCCGAGCGATGATTGGTAAGCGATAGAAAATCACTAAACTTAATATCACGCCCAAAATGATTGCACTCACGATCCCAAAAACCGAGATCTTTAATGTGAGCCATAGAGCTTTCTCTAATGTTGGCAATACTTTAACAATGTACGAAAAATCCATGGCTCTGCTTTATCTTCTATATGTAATTATCTTTTTTCAAATAATGGTGTTGAAAGATATTTTTCACCGCTATCTGGCAAAATCACCACAATGTTTTTGCCTTTGTTTTCAGGGCGTTTTGCTAATTCTAATGCTGCACTCAATGCTGCACTTGAAGAGATACCAATCAGCAAACCTTCTGTGCCTGCTACAACTGGCGCAACAGAGAATGCATCGCTGTCTGATACTGTGATCACTTCATCATAAATTTTAGTATCTAAAGTTTCAGGAACGAACCCTGCACCAATGCCTTGGATTTTATGTGGACCAGCAACGCCTTTCGATAAAATTGGAGAAGATTCAGGCTCAATTGCCACAACTTTGATATTCGGATTTTGCTTTTTCAAGTAAGCGCCAGTACCTGAAATCGTACCGCCTGTACCAATGCCAGCCACTAAAATATCCACTTGGCCATTTGTATCATTCCAAATTTCTGGGCCTGTTGTTGCCTCATGTGCAGCTGGGTTTGCAGCGTTTACGAATTGACCTAAGATCACGCCATTTGCAATTTCTTTAGATAATTCTTCAGCTTTTGCAATTGCGCCCTTCATACCTTTTGCGCCTTCTGTTAAAATCAACTCTGCACCATAAGCTTGTAATAAATTACGGCGCTCAATGCTCATTGTTTCTGGCATTGTTAAAATGATGCGGTAGCCTTTCGCAGATGCAACAGATGCTAAACCAATGCCTGTGTTGCCACTCGTTGGCTCAATGATGACAGAACCTTCTTTAAGAATGCCTGCTTTTTCTGCTGTTTCAACCATAGCTAACGCAATGCGATCTTTCACACTGCCAGCTGGGTTCAAATATTCTAATTTAGCAATCAAAGGTGTTTCTAAACCTTCATGCTGAGAGAAGCGGTTCAATTTTAATAGTGGCGTGTTACCGATTAAATCAGTTAAACTCTCATAAATTTTTGTCATTGTTCTCTTCCTTCTAACATTTTTAACTTGATTCTCAATTAACATACTTTTAATATATGCTTTGTATGTCTTATAAATTATCAGAGAATTTGATAAACTGTCAATCAATATTTATGTAAGAAGGTGAAAATGAAACTATCAGCAAAATCACGTTACGCTTTAGCCTCAGTCACAAAGATGGCAATGGCATATGATTCCAAAGAAACGATGACAATTTTAGAGATCGCAACAGACCTCAATATTTCCAAAATTTATCTAGAACGCGTCTTCTCACAACTTAAACAAGGCAATGTGGTTTCCGCCATTAAAGGCGCACAAGGCGGCTATTTTTTAACAAAATCCCCTGATCAAATCACAGTATATGATGTTTTATCCAGTGTTGAACCTGCTTTGTTTGAAGAAAATGAAAAAACTGTCGAAGAAATCGCTCCAAAAATCGAACAAGCACTACAAAAACAAGTTTATATTCGCTTAGATGAAGCATTAAAAGCGAGCTTGAGCACAGTGAGCTTGGCAGATTTAGCTGAAGATGCACAAAAAGATGATGATAATTACATGTATTACTTATAAATAAATATTTAATATTTTATGTAATAGCTTTGTTTTATGGATGACAATATAATTAAACGCATTACAATGAGGATTAGTCTCATACTTTTATAAACACTAATTGTGACATCAAGAGGATTAAATGCGTAAAGAAGTTGACCTACTCGGCAGTAAAGAGATTTCCAGCGATTGCTACTACGGCATTCATACACAACGAGCAATTGATAACTTTAAAATTTCATCTCAAACTATCAATGATATGCCTGAAATCATTCGCGGCATGGCATTGACAAAGAAAGCTGTTGCTTTAGCAAATAAATCATTACACATTTTGGATCCAAAGGTTGCAGATGCAATCGTTAAAGCATGTGATTTAATCTTAAAAGATGATCGCTGCTTGGATCAATTCCCTATTGATGCATTCCAAGGTGGTGCTGGTACTTCTGTAAACATGAACAGTAATGAAGTCATCGCTAACCTTGCATTAGAAACTTTGGGTCATGAAAAAGGTCAATATGACATCATCAACCCAAATAATCATGTGAATATGTCGCAATCTACGAATGATGCTTATCCTTCAGGCTTGCGTTTAGCGTTCTATGAAAAAATGCATACTTTGATTGCAGGTTTAATTTATTTAAAAGCTGGCATCGATGCAAAAGCAAAAGAGTTTGATAGCGTATTAAAAATGGGTCGTACACAATTGCAAGATGCTGTGCCAATGAGCGTTGGCCAAGAATTCAATGCATTTTCTGCAATGTTGGGCAATGAAATTGTGGCATTGAAACAATCTACAGATGCATTGTTAACATTCAACTTGGGTGCAACAGCGATTGGTTCTGGCATCAATACACCAGAAAATTATCCTGAAACAGTTGTGAAGCACTTATCTGAATTGATGGCGAAAGAGTGCAAATCAGCACCTGATTTATTCTCAGCAACTTATGATTGCTCTGACTTTGTGACATTGCATGCAGGCTTGAAGCGCTGTGCGATTCGTTTAGGCAAAATCTGTAATGATCTTCGCTTATTAGCATCTGGCCCACGTACAGCATTGAAAGAGTTAAACTTACCTGAGTTACAAGCAGGTAGCTCAATCATGCCTGCTAAAGTGAATCCTGTGATTCCTGAAGTTGTGAATCAAGTGTGCTTTAAAGTTATGGGTAATGATGTGACTGTTTCTATGGCTGCAGATGCTGCACAATTGCAGTTGAACGTTATGGAGCCAGTATTAGTTCAAGCATTGTATGAATCCATTTCTTTATTGAATAACAGCTGCTATAACTTACGTGATCGTTGTATTGATGGCATCACTGTAAACGCTGACCGTTGCCGTGAACATGTTTTGAATTCTATCGGCATCATCACTTACTTAACGCCAGTGATCGGCCATGCTGAAGGCGATATCGTTGGTAAAATCTGTGCTGAAACAGGTAAAAGCATCAAGAAAGTTGTATTAGAACGCAACTTGATGACAGAAGCTGAATTAGATGAATTATTATCTGAAGAAAACTTGTTGCATCCACATCATGTGAAGGCAAAGTTTTAAGCTAATCATTGTATAAAATGAAGTAAATAAGCCCTATCATTAGATAGGGTTTATTTTATTTCAGCACCTAAATTTTTAAGATAATCTGCAACCATTTGTACATCATTAGGATCTTGAGTATTAATTTCAAAAAAAGGTTCATTTAAGCCACATTCCACTAATACTTTACGAACTTTAGATAAATCAACATTCGGTAGATCAACTTTAGTGATGATAGTCACGATCGTTTTATTGTTATAAATATCCAAAATGCCGCGCGGTAAACGGCAAATTTGATCCTCTGCACTGTGCACATAAATGATGATTTCAGCTTCTGTCGTCGTGCTAATCATCGCTTTATATAAATGAGGATGGCTAAAAAATTCGCCCGGCGTATCGATCCCGCCCATCAAGTTATAATCCACAGCTTGGGTTTTACGCGCCAGTTCATAATCGCCCATTAACGCATTAAAGAGCGACGTTTTACCAACACCCACAGAGCCTACAAATACATATTTTTTCAATCATTAGCTCCTTGTCAAAGGGCAAACTGTAAAGCCTAACGTTGTTTCTAGATTGCGTGTTGTTTGCATTAAAGCCTCTTCAATCGCTCCGACAGAGCCGTAAATTACTAATGCACCTGTAAAACGATCCAAGAAACCAATGCTCACATCTGCAGCTTTTGTTGCATAATCTCCTGCAATCATTGCCGTTTCGCTTGGTGTTAATGTCATAATGCCAATAGCTTCAGCACCTGGCACACCAATTTTAGTTGCCAAATCGGGTCCTGGATGTGCTATTAAATGCGCCAAAGTGACTTGTTTACCAGGCACAAACTCCTGAATAATTCGGGTAGGTGGTTTTTCAAAATCCATACATGACTCCTAAAATCTACGATGCCTGATACGCAGCAATTGCATACGGTGTGAAAAAAATAGAATTGTCTGGCAATACAACCTGCAATTCAGGAAATTCATTTTGAAACAGGTCTCTAACACCTGGCAACATACAGCTTCCACCTGATAAATAGAGTGCTTTAATATTATGATTCATAATGTGATGGCGCGTAATATCTGCCATTTTTTCAAAAACAGGACGCACAATTGGCCAGATTTCTTTACCCGTTTTTATTTTACTCTCTTCCGCTTCTTCATAACTTTTTCGTAAGCTTCCTGCAATGGTTAATGTGACATGACGACCACCTGTTGCTTCATCGCCTGAATAGATCACTTTGCCCTGCTCTAGTATCGCGATGCCTGTTGTGCCACCACCAATATCCACGACAGCGGCTTGATCAAGCTTCAACAAATGTGCAACAGCAGAAGGTTCATCAATCACTGCTGAAACTTCTAAACCTGCTGCTTCAATAACATTCACGGAAATTTTTGGATCAGTTCCGGGTGGATATGAAGTATTGGCAGTTTTAAATTCAACATTCAATAAAGCTTCCAATTCTGCAACTTGCTTTTTAACAATTTGAATCGCTTCATGAAAATTCACCACAACACCATCACGCACTACATCTGCCCAATTTAAACGAGCCGCGATCGGGTTATTATCAGCATCCAATACAACTGAAACGATATCGCTAGTGCCTAAATCTATGCCCAATTTGAGTGATGACTTTTCTTTTATGACATCGTGATCATTATTCACAATCTTTGCGATATGGTTTAGATTATTCGCAACCCAAGTTGGGAAATGCTGATTATCATTCTTCATCTAACAACCTCTCAATCATGGCCACCAATGTTTCATCATCTATCGAGACATTTGGTAACTGTTTCTGTATGGCTTCTTTGACTTGAAAAACTAATAAATCTCGATCTGAAATAGAAAAATTTGGACGAATGCCACAAAACTTACGATAAATCTTTTTAGTCACACGGTAATCTGTTGCTTTTAATTCAATCTTTAATTCTCTTGCAACATCATATGCTTCAGGCGTCACTAAACTGTTCTGCCTTGAATATTCCAAAACAGAACTGCCAGACTTTGCAATTTCTCGTACTTTAGCTGCCGTGATTAGCTCTTTCATACCGATCATCGTCCATTGTTCTTATATAGATACATTAGCAATCAGGTCACTAAGGTGATATCAATATTTGGCAAAATTTTAAAAAATCACATAATATATTGATGTAAGTAAAAGCATAATATTATTACAATAATCATACCAACTGAGATATTGTAAGATACAAGACTAAAAATAATTTTTTCGTAAAATTAGAACATGATTCAACAGGTTATTCTAACAATTGCATATTAATGCAAGGGGGATATAGTGGCTCATAATAAAAAAATAGATCTTCATCGGCTATATCACACAGATGTAGATTTATCGTGTCCATCATTGTCGAAATTGCAGCCCATTGTAGAATTTAATAAGATCAATGTGCGAAAAACAGTTGATGTTTATGAACATGCTTGCAACATTACAGGCTGGCAACAACTGTATAATCAAATCTTCCCTGGGCAGTTCGATGGCTCTGTTATTGAAGGCTGGCTTGAAGGCATTCAATTCTTTAAAGAATATACCAATAAAACAGTTCAGCAAAAATGTATGACTTGGCCAGGTTCAATTTGGATCGGCATTCCTTTACCCAATAATCCTCAAATGGGCATGATTGGCAATAGTACGTTGACTGATGATCTTGTAGGAATACAAATTGGTGGCACAGAATTTGGGCTAAATACACCTGATAATTACACAATACTGGGCTTAGTTGTCGATATTCAACTTTTGGAAAGCTATTTTGAAACATTGTTACAAAGGCCATTGCCATTGCAAACACTTTCCAAGCAAATGACGATACAAATTGGACATACAGAAAAGCTTAGGCTTTGCCATATCATAGAAACTGCTCTCAGCATTGCTCATTCCACACCAGAAATTCTCAATAATATTATTACCATTAAGAATCTTCGCTATGATCTTTTAGAATCCTTGGATTCATTATTCAGTAATATTGGTGTGAATCAACACAACCTTCTACTCAAAAAATCCCAACAAAATCATATTAACATTGTCCAGAAAGCCCATGATTTTGTGATTGATCATGCTCAAAACCAAGATGAACTCACCATTATTGATATCTGTGAGCATTTAAAAACAAGCCGTAGAACGCTGCAAAATGCATTCCATTCTGTATGGAATGTTTCTCCAATTGCTTATCTGAAAGCCATTAAGTTAAATGCTGTACGCCGTGAATTGCGTAGCCCATATTCTGCATTCACTACAGTGCAAGATGCGGCAATGTCTTGGGGATTCTGGCATATGGGGCAATTTTCAGCTGATTATCAACTGCTATTCAAAGAATTACCTTCACAAACTTTAAGTAATCGAATGATTTTCCAATAATTTCTACTGAAAAATATGCTCTGAATACAAAAAACCTGATCAATGATCAGGCTTTCAAATTGAATATCAATACTAGATAAGCTGCTGCCACAAATCTGGATGTGGTCTTGGTACAACCATACTGTAAACCAATAAACCTTTAGCGCCTGCACTTTGCGTGCCTACATCTACAGCTGTTTGAATATCTGCAACATCACCAGAAGCCACAAAATAGCATTTACCGCCAATACCAAAAGCCATATGTACACGAATTAAAGTGATATTTGCAGCTTTCACAGCAGCATCCGCGGCTTCGATGCAAGCTGCAACGCTATAAGTTTCCACAACACCAATTGCTTGCCGTTTATCCACATTTGTTACGCCACTGATTGCAGGTAATACACTAGGGTGAATATTGGGTAATACAAACTTATCCACCATTAAAAAACCACCTGCTTCAGCACCTGATGCGACAGACTGATTCACAGCGGCAACATCGCCACCAATCATCACAATATATTTACCTGGGCAAATGGTTTTAGAAGTGAGTAATGTTACATCTGCCGTTTTCAACATCACATCTGTAACTTCGATGCCTTTTGCAATACTATTTAATTCAACTAATCCAATGGCATGTAACATAGTTTACTCCTGTGCGATCACAATATTGTGATCATCAATGTTCTGAATAATTCCTGAGATACTTGCATGTAATGGCACGCCTAACTTCCCTGCTTCCATTGAAGCAATTAATTGACCTCTTTTAACACGATCACCCACAGATACAACTGGTTTTGCTGGTGCACCAATGTGTTGCAATAATGGTAATACAACTTTAGATGGCATCCATTCTATATCTATCATCGGTGCTTTATGATTCATACGATCCAGATCGATACGCGTAATCAAACGGCTAATTGGTAATAAACGATATTCTGCCATTGGATTCAATGGTCGTAACTCTCCGACATATTTAGCACCTTCTGCTCTAAATTGTGCCTTCAATGCTTGATTTAAACGCATTGGAGAAATTTCTACTGGGCAAGCATAAGCTTCACAAATACCACATTCTGAACAAGTCAAAGCAGATAAAATTGTGGAGCATTCTGTTTGATCTGCTTTTTGATAATTCACAGCGCGAACAATCAAATGTGGTGGTAATTCATGCCCAATTAAATGTCTTGGGCATAATTCTGTACATAAGCAACATTGTTCACAAACTGTACGAGCCATAGCCACAACGCTTGCCATATCTTGTGTACGACGGCGAATCAATAAATGATCATCGGGTAGAACTAATAATGCACCTGTTGTCTTTTTAATCGGTTCATCCAAATCATGAAATAGCACACCCATCATTGGGCCACCATTTAAAAATGCTGGGTTTGGAATGGTTGCACCACCTGCCATTTCTAATACTTGGCGATAAGTTGTACCGATTGGCACTGTTACTGTGATTGGTGTTTTCACCATACCATTGATGGTTAAAGTTTTATCAATCACTGGCGCTTCATTTTCAACAGCATGGGAGACATTGATAAGCGTCTGCACATTATTCACAACAACGCCCACAGATAATGGCAATGCAGCAGGTGGCACTCTTCGACCTGTTGCCATCCAAATTGTGATCACTTCATCGCCTGCAGGATAAACATCATCCAAAATATGAATGCGAATATCATTTGGTAATAATGGCGTTAATGTATCAATCGCAGGCTTATATTTTGCCTTCAATGCAATGATGCCTTCTTTCGCACCTGTTGCAACCATACCATATTGCAAACCTTTGATCAGTTCAATTGCATTTCGTTCAGCCAATTGTTGATCTACTTTCAATAATGGTTCACATTCTGCACCATTGACTAGAAAGATCTCAGCCTCTGAGTTGAACTTCACACAGGTTGGAAATCCTGCACCGCCAGCGCCTACAATCCCTGCATTCTGCACGCGTTCTCTAATAGTTTCTTTAGTTATGCCCGTTATCATAACTTATCCTCAATTATGTAATAACGATTGCTATTTTTACGCAATAATTTTTGTGTGACGCCTTTATGAAGAGCATCTTTCACCACTTCTCGATCTAAACCAATATACTTAATGACATCTGTCATATTGGCACCTTTGCTTGCTTTTTTACGCAAAAATGTGACGATCTTGGTGACTAAATCTTCTTCCGCTGATTCTTTTGGCTTTACGGCTTCTTGCACAGTTTTAGCTTCAGTTTTTTCTACAACACTTTCCACTGCCTTTTTCACAGCAGTTACATCTGTTTGTGTTCCGCCACAAAAGCTCAATACCATCCTTTCTGTATCTTTTTCAGGGCGACCTAAATCTTTACAGCAAAGAACTCTGCCACCGATTCGCTCGGCAGCCGCGCTTCCTGCATCTAAAGCTGCGCGGCATGCTGCGAGATCACCTTCAACAACAATCGTTACCAAAGCAGATGGAGTAACAGAATGACTTAACAAACGCACATTCGCTGATTTCAGCATTGCATCCATTGCTTCAACTCCTGCGACAAAACCATAAACTTCTAATAAACCGAGTGCATTAATCATTTTTGACTCCTTACTGCCTATAAAACATTATGCTGATTGAATTGGATTACGGCCCACTTCTAATACTGCTTCTGTGAATGCATCACATGCTGCTTTACATGCAGCTTGGCTACCACGTAAGAATGCTGCTGAATAGTTCGTTTCTGATGGTGGTGGTGTATAAACAACCATATCCACTTCAGCTGCTTTCAATGCAGCATCGATGCCAAATGTTGCTTCTAATGGTGGTGCCACCAAATACGCAATAGAATCGCCATGTGGAATATTTGCCATTTCTGATAAATATGTGCCTGTACGAGAAACAACATGTGCTAAAAATGCTGCATCTTCTTGATCATTTGCCCATTGGAAAGCAGGGCCATTTTCAATTGTGCCAATCATGGCATTTAAACCTGCACGAACTTCAGCGGGATTTGGCCCACCTAGCATGATCAACACTTCACCAGATGATGGTGATGGTGAATTGCTCGCACCTGCATACAATGAACGACCATAAACCACTTGAACGATCGCTTGTTTTGTCGCTTCATCCGCTGCGATATATGCAACATCATCCGAATCACAGGTTAATAAACCTAAGCTACGAATATCTGCTGGCAATTTTAATTCTTTACGAAAATCTTCATGCAAAGAAGCAATGAGGCGAACGGCTTTGACACTTGGTCTGATTAAATCTAAAGCTGGCATAATCTAATCCTCCTATCTTGTTAAATTGATGCCAGATGCTTTCTTATCTAGCATTTTTTTCACTAAATCCACAATCACTGCGGCAGCCTCTACTGGCGGTGTACCTGCTCTATGAATATTGGAAATACACGTTCTATCTGCTTCAACCGTTGATGCAACTGTTGGGCTATAAACCGCATAGCAGGATAAACTTTCTGATTGCCCTAACCCTGGACGTTCACCCACAAGCATTACAACTGCTTTAGCTCCTAAAATTTCACCAATGTGATCTTCCAATTTCACACGACCATAACGTGCAAATACTGGTGTACCAATTTTTAAACCTGTATTTTTCAAACCTGCCATTAGTGGTGGCAAAATTTCTTCATAGTTCACTAATACGGCATCGGTAGATAAACCGTCACATACAATCACTTGAACATCTGGTGCTTGTGTGCATTTTGATTTAATTAACGCTATCGATGCCTCGTTCAAGATTCTGCCCATATCAGGACGAGTTAAATACTGATCTTTATCTTTAACTTCTGATTGGATTTCTAATAAACCTTGTTTTTCAACCCACTCAACCGGCACTTCTTTTAAAACAGTATCTTTTGAGCGTGAATGATCCGCCAAGAAACGTACTAAAGATAATGTTCTTGGACGAACGCCTGCACGACCTGACCCCACACGAGATGCTGTGTTATTTTTAAAACCTTGCAATACATCTGGATTTTTAGGATTTTGAACACCAATCCAAGCTTTGGCTTCTGGTGAACCTAGATCAATACTGCAAGATTCAACTGAGCCTGATGATTGAGAAACACCTGCGTTATATTGCTGACCATTCGCTTGATTCAAGCCTGATGTAAAATGCTGGCCATTACTGTTAGATTGCACATTCAATTTACTGATCACTTGCTGAACAAGCGCTTCAATTTGTTTCTGATCCATTATTCATTCCTCCTTAGAAAAACAGAGAAGCATCGCCAGCAATGCTGGTTAAGCAACCATTTTGCATAATGCCCATTTTTTCAAGCCATGCATTAAACTCTGGCGATGGACGTAGATTCAATAACTGACGAATTGTCGCAGTATCATGGAATGCTGATGTTTGATAGTTGAGCATGATGTCATCACCTAATGGCATACCAATAATGAAGTTACAGCCTGCTGTTGCCAATAAAATCGACAATGTTTCATTCACGTTTTGATCAGCATTGGCATGGTTGGTATAACAGCAGTCAACACCCATTGCTACACCGTGTAATTTACCCATAAAGTGATCTTCTAAACCTGCACGCATGATTTGACGATCATCATATAAATATTCAGGTCCAATGAAGCCAACCACTGTATTCACCATGAAAGGATCATAATGACGTGCTAAGCCGTAGTTTCTTGCTTCCAATGTCACTTGATCTGAGCCATTATGCGCATTCGCTGATAATGCAGAGCCTTGCCCTGTTTCGAAATAGAAGAAGTTTTCGCCAGCAATGCGGTTATATTCACGACCAATCGCTTGTGCTTCATTTAACATTTCCAAGGAAATACCAAATTCTTTTAAGCCTTTTTCACTACCACAGATACTTTGGAAAATTAATCCGCCTGGCGCACCTTTGCGGATTGCTTCCATTTGCGTTGTTACATGCCCTAAAACACAGCCTTGTGTCGGGATTTCATATTTATCGATCACATTGTAAATGGTATCCAAAACACGGCGTAAGTTTTCCACATCATCTGTTACTGGGTTTACACCAATAACCGCATCGCCTGCGCCGTAAGACAAACCTTCATAAATCTGTGCTTCAATGCTTTTAACATTGTCACGAGTATCATTAGGCTGTAAACGACAAGCAAAATGCCCTGGTAAACCAATCGTGTTATTTGCTCGTTTCACAACAGGCACTTTTTTTGCACCATAAATTAAGTCAGCATTCGAACAGATTTTTGCAACGCCAGCGATCACTTCTGAAGTTAAGCCTTTGCTGATGAACTGCCAATCTGTCAGTGTTGTATCATCACATAAGATATATTCACGCAACTCGCCAATCGTCCAGTTTTTCACTTGGTTATAGGCTGTTTCATTCAAGTTATCTTGAATTAAACGTGTCACACAATCTTCTTCGTATGGCACAACAGGGTTATTTCTAACATCCGCAACCGTCAACTCTGATAGAACTTGCTTTGCGGCTACGCGTTCCTGTGAAGATGCTGCTGCAACGCCAGCGAGAACATCACCAGAACGAAGCTCATTAGCTTTAGCCAACACATCTTTGACATCTCGAAATTGATAAGTTTGGCCGAATAACTGCGTTTTTAATTTCATTATTTTACTCCTTAACTATGCTGGAAATGCCAGTGATTTAATGGTCACAGGAACTATTTCACCTTCAAACAGTGGCTTTCCTATATCGATATAATCACCATCTCGAGTCACAACCTCATCTATAACGGCAAGCTTTCTATCTTGTAAGTATGGTTGTAAAAGCATGCCTAAAACTTTGCCCAAATCTTGCCTTGCCACAACGATGAGTGGCAAATGGCTTGGATATTTCTGTGTAAACTGTGCCAATGCTTCGACACATTTCTGAATCTCTTTGTAAGCAACTGCTAAATCTTTAGGTAAATTGAGCGCACATATATCTAACAATGGATCGAGATCATGTTGCTTAATGGCAAATTCCCAATCTTCAATTAATGATTGTGGCTGTAGATCTATGCCAGATATTCTGGTTTGAATCACAGGAACATTACGAATTGGCAATGCAACCTCTTTAAGCCAAATCGTACTGCCTGATAATGATAATGTGTGTGCACCTGCACCAATCACTGTTGCACGAATCGTCTGCTTTGGCTGAACCAATTGCAAAGATTTCATGCCTTGGTTTTGCAATAATGCTTCCGCTAATAATGGCCCAATATCACCATATTTAAATAATTCATTCTGAGGTATAGGTTGATAAACGCATGTGCCAACACCGCCAGAAATTGTAACGGCTTGGAATGAACCGAAAGATGGCAAATCATCCGACATCATCAACTTTTTAGCCAATGCTGAAGGCTGTCCAATAGCTACTTCATAAACTAACTGTGCCATTGTTCGTGTTACATCACGGATCTGCTCTTGTGTTAAACTCATTGGATTAACAGATGAACCAAACATAGATTCACATACAACTTTCGCAGGTTGATGTGCTCGTAAAACTTTACCTGAAGCATCTAATTCTAATAAACGCCCACCAACATTTAAGCAAGCAGCTTCTTTTGCATCACCATTTTCGAAAATGGCATAATTCGATGTACCACCACCGATATCGATATTTAAAACTCTGCCTTTAATATCTTGTGAAATCTCTGAAGCACCCGCACCTTGGCCTGCAATGATAGACTCCAAATATGGGCCTGCTGTTGCCACAACGAAGTTACCCAGCTTCTCAGATAAATTCATAATAGTTGGGCGCGCATTACGCGCTTTAGATGTTTCACCTGTAATGATGATTGCACCAGATTCTAATGTTTCTGGTGCAATGCTAGCAACGCGATACTGTTCCAATATGAAAGCCAATAATTCATCTTCACGGATCTGCCCTTCAAAATTAATGGGTGTGAATATGACTGGGCTTTCATACAGAATTTCTCGTTTTGTAAACTCATAGTGAGGCACTTGAGATACCGCCGCACGATTCACCACTTCCAATCTTGAAAAGATGACCTGCGTTGTGGTTGTCCCAACATCAATGCCTACACTATGAAGAATCAACGTTGCCATAATTGTTATCCTTATGCTTTCTCAGCTGTCACTGCAACTTCTTCTAATGGCTTTTCTGATGCTTCTAGATTTGCATTAGCTTCGGTTGCAATAGGCGCTTCATCATTGATATTTTTTGGCATGATCATGATGGCAATAAACACACCAAATGCACCACCTGCAAGCTTCCCTGCAATCATTGGAAAGATCATTTGATTCATAACGCCAGCGGTATAACCCAAGTGATCACCCAATGTAAATGATGCACAGACAGCAAAAGCACTATTGATCACTTTTCCGCGGTTATCCATTTTGCTCATCATGCTGAACATAGGAATATTGTTTGCTAATGTCGCAATCATGCCACCTGCAGCCATATCATTCATCTTCAACAAGCCACCCACTTTTCTGAATGCTTTATCAAACCAGCGTGTCAATAAAAGTACCATCGGATAAGCACCTAACAATACACACGCAATTGAGCCAATGATTTCAATCGCACGCATTTCACCATCACCTGTATTGAAGATTGGATCCATACCTGGAATTAATGTCACGCCTGTTAAGAAATGGAATACTGCTGCTGCTAAACCAATTGTGATGATCACAACTAAAATCTTTGCAAAGATCTGGAAGCCTGAAATCATTTTCTCTGGAATCAATTTCAAACCTAAAATAATCAAAATCGCAACAATGGCAACAGGAATTAAGTTAATCAAAATCATGCTGAATGTGAATACTACTGTTTGCCCATTTACCACAACGCCTGAATACATCGCCACAATACCGCCCACTAAACATCCAACTGGGATTGCAATAATACCTGCCAACATACCCAATGCCATAAAGCGCGTATCACTTTTGTTGATAATGCCAAGCGCGACAGGGATAGAGAAAACAATAGTTGCCCCCATCATAGATGCCAAGATAATGCCTGAATACAATTCCGCAGCCACATCACCATTCGCTAAACTACCCGCAATTGGAAAACCACCCATATCGATTGCAAGAATAGTACCAGCAAACATTGCAGGACTTGCGCCAACGCTTTGATACAAAGGAATAATCACTGGGCCTAGAACATCTTTGATCACTGGTGCAAGTGCTGTAATACCAACCATTGCTAGCCCCAAAGCACCCATTGCCAAAAAACCTTCATCAAATTGTTCCCCAGCACCTTCGATGCCTTTACCCACTTTGCCAAGGCCAACTTTACCTAATATCTGTGCAGATCCACCGAATTGAGCCATGATGCGATCAAATGCACCAATCATCATAAAAATCATCATGAACCATATTATTATTTCGTTAATACCCATAATTTTCCCCTTATTTCTCTATAGCCACTTAATTTGAAAATGCATCTGCATACACATTTTGAATCTGTGCAATCGTTGTTGTTCTCGGGTTCGTCGTTAAGCAAATATCTTCAAAGGCTGCTTTCGATAATTCTGGAATATCATCAGGGTTTAAACCTAATTCAGTTGAAGATTGCTTTAAATCTAATTCTTGAATCAGTGCTTCTACTGCTGCAATTGTATCTGCAGCTTCTATGTGTTTACCTGTGAGCGCATGCCCAACTTCGGCATACTCTTTTTTACAAACTAAACTATTGAATCGCATAATTGCTGGCAGCATAATTGCATTACATTGCCCATGTGGAATATGGTATTTCCCACCAATTTGATGAGCTGTTGCATGTGATAATCCTAAGCCTGCATTGGAAAAAGCCATACCTGCCATATAAGATGCCAACATTAATGATTCTCTTGCTTCTATATTTTGTCCTTGCCCAACTGCTTGTGGCAAAGCTTCACCAATCATCGTAATTGCACGATAAGCAAAGCCTTTCGTTAATGCTGTTGCCTTTAATCCCACATAAGTTTCAATCGCATGGGTTAATGCATCAAAGCCTGTAATTGCAGTGATATAAGGCGGTAAAGCTAATGTTAAACATGCATCAATGATGGCAAGATCAGGAATCAATTGATCATGAATCAAAACTTGCTTCACACCTGTTTTAGTATTCGTAATCACAGCAATATCTGTTGCTTCAGAGCCTGTGCCTGCAGTTGTTGGAATCGCAATCAAAGGCAAGCGTTTATTTAATTTGAATTCACTATTTAATAAATTTTCTAAGGGTAAATCCGCATTGGCAGCAAGCATTGCTGTCACTTTTGCAGCATCTAAAACTGAACCACCACCAATAGCTATTACACTATCACAACCCGCATTAACTAAAGATTGTGCTGCAACTTCGACAACGCTAGAAGATGGTTCACCACCTTCATATAAGCAGATTTCATAGCCAATCCCTGCAACTTCTAATGAACGATATAACCCATCCACAATCCCAATATTATGGATAAAAGCATCCACCATAATGAATGTGCGAGCAAATCCTTCAGCTTTCATGGCTTCGCCACAACATGTTAAAGATCCTGGGCCCATATATGTACGAGGAGGCACGCTGAATTTACGCACATTTTGTGAATTCATCACATCTAATGCGCGATAAATGATTTGGCTAACATCATCTAATTTCATGCTTTACTCCTCGGTTACATCGAACATTTGTCTAATCTAATGATTAAACAATCCTAAAATTACCTGCAATCACGCAACGTCTTAAACGTACAAATGTTTTTGCATTAGTCACGCCCTCGCCTGTTGGTGTTGTAATTGTCATTGTTGTCCAGCCCTCACCACCAAAACCTAAACCTGCAATACATGGCCCGTTTTTCACAAAGATACTGGTATCGATGACTTGTGCCATTTTGTCTAGGTTATCTAAGTTGGTTGAATGCATTGCTGCTGTATGATGACAACCTGCTTCTAACTGAACAGCTAATGCAATTGCTTCATCTACATTTTTCACACGAATGATCGGTAAAACTGGCATCATCAATTCAGTCACTGCGAATGGATGGCTCATGGATGTTTCAACGATTAATAAACGTGTATCTGTTGGTGTTGTAATGCCAATTTGCGCTGCAATTTTTGTTGCATCACGACCAACCCAATCACGACTCACAACGCCATGACCAGTTGCATCCACTTTTGTTAATAAAATCGGTTCTAATTGTTTCGCTTGTTCACCTGTTAATAAATAAGCTTTATGACGTTTCATGGCTTCAATCAATTGATCAGCCACTAAATCGACAACGATCAATACTTTTTCATCCGCACAAATAATGTTGTTATCAAACGATGCACCAAATACGATGGATTTCGCTGCATTTTCAATGTTTGCAGTTTCATCTACAACCACTGGTGGATTACCTGCCCCAGCTGCAATTAAACGCTTATTAGTATGTTGGCGAGCTGATTCCACAACGGCATCACCGCCTGTCACAACTAATAAACCAATGCCTGGATATTTAAATAAACGTTGTGCCGTTTCAATGTTAGGGCTTGCAACTGTCACCATTAAGTTTGCAGGGCCACCTGCTGCAATCACGGCTTCATTCAAAATTGCAATCGCACGCTGTGAAACTTTTTTAGCAGCAGGATGCGGTGCAAATACAACAGCACTACCTGCAGCGATCATACTGATAGAATTATTAATGACTGTTGCAGCTGGGTTTGTAGATGGTGTTACTGATGCAATCACACCCCAAGGCGCATTTTCAATCAATGTTAAACCATTATCACCTGTCACAACCTCTGGTCGTAAACACTCTGTACCAGGTGTACCTTTAGCTTGTAAAATATTCTTGGCAGTTTTGTCATCCACGCGGCCCATGCCTGTTTCTTGTACGGCGAGTTCTGCTAACTCTTTTGCATGCGCCACACCCGCTTGACGAATGGCTGCAATCGCTTTATCTCGCATTGCAACAGATTTCAATTCTTTTGCTGCATTTCTTGCAGCTGCTACTGCATCATCTAGTTCATGAAAAACACCAGCCGCAACAGTTTGAGGTTGGCCTGAATTTCCTTGAGAAGTTCCTGATGTATTATTTGTGATTTGCCCCATTGAACTGAGAACGGCTTTAACCACTTCTTCTATTGCTTTAGAATTAATGTCCACGTTTGACCTCACTTATGGTAAAAAACTTCACCATTAACCACTGCTTCATCAACAATGCCGACAACGCTCGCGTCCACTGGTGCTTCTATACCGTTGATACTTCTGACTGTTTTTCGAGCTGCACTACCACTTGTCACTAAAACCCATTCACCATTGCCTGCCCCCAAAGAATCCGTTGCAATAATTCTTTCTTCAGATGGCAAACCTTTGTTATTGAGGATATCCACTAACAGCAAGCGTTCCTGTTCAAAACCAGGCTGTTTCACGGTACTAACCACTTGACCTACAATAACGCCTAACTTCATGAGCTTTCTTTCCTTATCGTTATTCAATACATTAAGGTGTAAGGTTGTGACTCATACACCTTAATGACTGTCATGACTATTAATCCAATTGATTGTCTTTAGACATTTTAATTGGAAACAAGTTTTCTAAATCACCATGTGGACGTGGAATTACATGTACAGCGATCACTTCACCGCCAACGCGTTGAGCTGCTGCTGCACCTGCATCTGTTGCTGCTTTACATGCTGCAACATCGCCACGAACCATTGCTGTTACTAAACCGCCACCAATTTGCTTATAGCCAACCAATGTCACTCGAGCAGCCTTCACCATCGCATCAGATGCTTCAATCAAAGCGACAAGACCTTTAGTTTCAATCATTCCTAATGCTTCCATAACTACCTCTACTTATTAATCCCACAATGGGAAGTTAAACAATGGTGATCTCATCACCGACTTTTTTTACCTGCTTTCATTTGTGTTGCAATCACAAGTACTTGAACCATATCTTGCCAACTACAACCACGAGAAAGATCGTGCATTTCGCCATTGAGCCCTTGAATTAATGGACCAATCGCTTCGTAACCGCCCATACGTTGGGCGATTTTGTATCCGATATTACCTGCTTCTAATGATGGAAAAATCAATACATTTGCTTTGCCTGCAACCTTGCTACCTGGTGCCTTTTTCTCACCCACACTTGGCACAAAAGCTGCATCAAACTGTAAATCCCCATCAATGTTTAAATTTGGCGCGCGCTCTATCACCATTTGCGTTGCCATTTGTGTTTTAATCACGGCATCATGTTTCGCACTGCCTTTTGTTGAAAAGGACAACATTGCAACATTCGGTGTTTGTTGAGTAATCGCATTAAAATTTTCTGCTGTTGTAACTGCGATATCCGCTAATTGCTCAATACTTGGAATTGGAATCACACCACAATCTGAGAAGCCATAAACATTTTCACCATTTGGGGAAATCATGATCATGATGGATGACAATGTTTGATTGCCAGGTTGTAAGCCTAAAATGCGTAAACCTGCACGCAATACATTCGCTGTGGATGAAATATTGCCTGCAATACAGAAATCACAACGGCCTGTTGCCAACATCGAAGCACCAAACCACAATGGATCCTGAACCATTTTCTTTAAGTCATCTAAAGTTTTATCCTTCACTTTGCCAAACAAACGTTCAGCAAATTCTGAAACCCATTCGGATTGTGCTGGATCAATGATATTCAAGGATTCATAAGGTAACTTTTGTGTTTCACAAATACTTTTAATCGCTGCAAAATCACCCAATAACCAAGGAAATCCCAAACCTTCTTTTTGAATATGTAACGCTGCACGAATCGCGCGTTCATCCACTGCATCAGGGAATACAACCCAGCCAGGATTCTTTTTAGCATTGATTTGGCACTGTTCTAGTAATTTCATACTTGCTTCTCCAATGCTTGCATCAACGCTTCTTTAGTTAACCAAGCTTTCTCTCGTTCTACTCGTAAACACATAATCATCAATACATAAACAGCGCTGGATAAACGGTTCAAACCTTGCATAATGTCTGGTCGTTTCACTACTAAATCACGATCAATAAAAATAGATGCCGCAACAATTTCTGTTTCACGAATGGATGTTCTGAGTAAATTCAATAAACGCACATTTTCACCGTGCTCAAAAGCAGGCACAATGTGATCATGCTCTAAATATTTCAAAGGAAAATGAGATAATTGATGGATGGCTTTTTCATCCAATCCACCAATTGCAAAATGTGGTAACGTTTCATCCATTGCATCCGCTCGCATGATATTACCTAACACAGAGCGAATGTCTGTTAACCAACTTTGTGCATAATCAGAAACTTCACCTTGCAACCAAACTGCCATAGAAATGGTGCTATCTAATTTTGCTCTAAAACCTAAGCGAGGATCTGATTTAGATACCAACGTATAAGCATTCAAATGCGTCATCGTATCTGGTTTTTTCACTACTTCTTGCTGGCACAATTGACAAGATGACATCACACGTTGATCTTGACTTGTTAAGCCATGAACATGTTTGAGCTGAACATTATCATTAGTGTTTTGTGCATGCTTTTCATCAGGCTTTTCAACAAATAATCGCCCTTGCTCATCCAAATACTTAATGACCAAATGATGATCTGATATTAAAGTTCTCGCAGCAGGAGTTAAACGACAATCAGCAGGCAAATGGATCTCTGTACCATCGCTTAAGCTATAGTTCGTTCTTAACCAATCTTCTGTAACAAATAAGCTCATAGTGAACCCCTTTATTAAGATTGTTCCTGCCAATTTGCTGGCCATGCAATATAAACGAATCGCACCTTCGTTGGTGTACCAAACTCTATAGATGAAGATTTCGGTACAAAAATAATATCCCCAGGCTTACCAATCACTGTTTCACCCTGGGATTTAATGTGCAATTCACCTTCTAAAATGACTTGGACTTCATCATAATTGAGTGTCCAAGGGAAAAATCCTTTCTCCCAACTCATATAACCTACGGACATACTGCTGTTATCTTGTCCTGTGATCACATCTGCAATCGACACTTTATTATCTGGCAATGCACCTTCAAACAGTTCAGTTTTAGCTAAATTTCCTTTAACTAACTTAATGCCATTTTTAAGTTTGGTACTACTGTTATCCGCTTTATTACAAGGTGGTATATTTTTAGCATGCTGCTCTTCTTTAATCGCTCGAACAACCAATTGCTCCAACAATTCATCACTGATTTTTGCGCCTTGTGGCATTTTTTGCAGCACTGCTTCACGAATTAAATTAAAGTCACGATCAGACAATTTTTTTGCATTACTACTCGCTGGTGTTTGAGCGATATTTGCCTGCACTGCCGAAGATATAACAATCTCTATGCCCAATGCATTTGCAACTTCACGCGCTTCTGGTGTGACAATACAAAGCTTCGGATCGTATTCAAACTGGCTTTGTCCTTGTTGTTTATATGTACGAACAACTTCTGCTGTAATCAATTGCTTACTCATAGTCTGTCTCGCTTCTTTATTTATATGCATAAATACTTTTCTGTATAAAAGATTAGCAACTGCGACTATTTTTCATTATCAATATTTGGCAAATCTAAGAAATAATTTTAATTATTGATTTAAATCTAAGTTAAATGCATCTCTTGTACATGGATTACAGCGATATATTGACATAGGTATTGCACTCAAAAGATTGATACAAAGTTATTACAGAATTAAAGATTCTAAAGCGTATATCAATCAACTTTGCTAAATATCATTGACTCTATTCATAGCCGTTTTACAATAGTAAACCTGACATAACAATATTAATAATACAGGTGGAGCTCATATGAGTTTAATGGATATCACGATTAATCTAATTCTTAGCGTTATTCTAATTGTTGGTGTGTATCAATTTTATTTTTTCACACAGCGCCATATGCTCAAAGCACCCAAAACCTTCCATTCCCCTTTGGATGAAAAAGTTCCTTATTGGCCTTGGTGGTCTTGGATTTATAGCTTTTTATATTACCCTGTCATTTTATATATGAACTGGATTGTGCAGGATGCTCGTGAATTCATCATGATGGCATTTAGCTATATTGTTTTATTAGCGATGCAAATGTTCTGTTTTACAGTTTACCCAGTTTCCACACCAGATCATTGGCGACAATTAAACCAAGGTAAATCAGCTTCTGAAAAGTTCTTATTATTTGTGCGTAAGTTTGATGATTCATCCAACTGTTTTCCAAGTATGCATGTTTCAGTGGCTACGTTGACAGCCTGTTTAGCCTATTCCACATTAGGGCCTTGGGTGATTCTATTCCCTGTTTTGATTGCATTGTCATGTATTTTTACAAAGCAACATTACTTATTAGACATTCCGACAGGCGCACTATTGGGATACATTGCCTATTTGATTCATACAATGATTATTTAATAGAAATAAACTTTCCACACTTATTCACAATTTATGTGATTAAGGATGTGGATAACTTTGTGAATTAAATTTTAGTCTTTGCAATCTTTGCAGATGCCTTGGATTTCAATGCAGTGATCCTGTAACGACATGCCCATATCGCCGAGCTTGTCACAAATCGTATCCGTTAAAGTTTCATCATCAATTTCTTCAGCTTTTTGGCACTGAGAACAGATCACCATCAATGAGTTATGTTCATGTTGATGATCCACAGTACAAGAAATATAAGCATTCAATGTGTGAATTTTGTGGATGAGTTTTTCTGACAATAAGAAGTCTAAGATTCGATATGTCGTTGTTGGTGTAATGCTATGACCTTGTTCACGCATTTTTTCGATCAATTCATAAGCTTTAACAGGTGCATTTGCTTCCAACAACAATGCTAAAATCATTTTACGCAATGTTGTTAAGCGCACACCTTGCTGTGTGGCCAATGCTTCTGCATCTCCAAGATATTTCATCATTGTTTCTGATAATTGATCTTTTGCCATCACTCATATCTCTTAATTTCATCCGGTAATATAGTATATCCCGAAACGCCCATTGCTGCCGCATCATTTCTTTGAATGACTAGCTTGCCTGAAATTGAGATTTCTTCCATAGAACGCACGCCTTTTAAAGTCTCATCCATTTTGACATAAATGATTTGGTTCGCAGGCGGTGGCGGAGAATGAATACATGCACCAAAATATGGTACCAATAAAAATTCACTCAATGATCGATCATCTGCCCAATCCAACGGCACAATATAACCAGAAATATTCACTGCTACATCATTCAGCATTTCATTCACTGGTGCATTTGCCCATTCAGCCAAAATATCTTGCAGCATTTCTTGCGCCATAGGATCAGAATCTGAAATAGCATTCAGATTCATATTAGCAAACAATGATTCTAGCTGAATAGCATCTTTGGAGATTAGATCCATCCACTGAATCTTTTGATATTCTTGCGGTGCATTTTGATAGATCCCAAAATCTAATACTATAAATAGTCCAATGAACAGCAATCCTACAATTCGCACTAACCAAATCATTATTTAACCTATTGTGATTAGCGTTGTTAATAATGTCATTACAACTAAAGCAATAGATATGCCCAATATCGAAGATTGCTTATATTGCAAGGGCTCTGCTTTCGGTAATATTTCTTTAAGCGCAACATAAAGCATCATTCCACCAGCTAAAGCTGATAGGTGAATCAAGTATTCCATCGATAACATAGAACGCAAAAATAGATACATCAATATGGCTAGGAAAGCAGGTACAACGCCTGTAAACAATGCTCTATAAAATTGCTGTTTTTTAGATTTTATAGATTCAGGCAAAGCTAAACCGCAACCCAAAGGCAAATTATGACAAATCACTGTAATCGCCAGTAATAAACCCAACCAAACATTCATCATTGCAGTGCTGAATACCACAAAACTTTCTGGAATATTATGAATCACCAATGCTGTGATGGTTAATTTACCTTGTGCATGCAGAATTTTATTCAGTAATAACAATGCTACGAAACCACCAATCCACAAGCCTATAGACAATACATTCAACTGCATCCACAATACTGCCAAACTTAAATAGATCATTGTGCCTGCAGAAAAGCTTAGTAATATTCGCATCAATAATTTATTTTTTTGCTGAATGCAGATACCAACAAACCAACCAATACAAATAGCCAAGCCCGAGATTAATGTCAAAACTGTTGCCCACAGTAATGCTTGGCTTTTCTGTTCAGTATCATATTGAATGCTATCTGCCACTAACGAATAATCAGATTCGCCATATTCAGAAACATTGCCATCTAAATTCAAGCGCCCCAATACTGTGAGATTATCCATCGTTTGAATGTTAGGTAATCCTTCTTTCAAACGAACATGAATGATCTGATTTTTAGGTGGCGGTGGCACATGAATGCATGCACCATAATAAGGCACCAATAAAAACTCACTGATATTAGAATTTTTATCCCATTCCAATGGCACAACAAAGCCTGAAATTGCAATGCGCTGCCCTGCTAAAGCTTGGTTGGGCAAACGCTGATCTTGTGCTTCCATATAGATTTGCAAAACTTCTGGCGATATTTCATCTTGTAATAAATCGACTGAAGATTGCATCAATAACTGATCCCAAGTGATTGTTGAATAATCCTCTGCGACACTCCATGAATTCATAGACATCACGGCAATCATAGTTATAAAAAACTGCTGAATTTTCTGTATCATTTAGAAACACTCAAACCATCAACTAAGCTCATACGATAAGCTCGCCATGCAGGAATCATACTTGTGATCAAACCTGCCAACATAATCGCCCCTAACAAAAACCATTCACCGCTCGTTGGCCAAGATAACGTAATGAAAATTCCATAATGATTGATCAGTATTGGGCTGAATATAATGATCATCAACACTAATAAGATGATTCCCAATACAACACCAATCATTAGTAACATCAATCCTTCACAAGCCAATAGAATTAAAATATCTGTAGGCTTTGCACCAGCTGAGCGTAATATTGCTAACTCTCTTCTACGCTCACCTAATCCCGCCAAAATCGTTGCTGTTAAACCTGCCAATCCCACAACCGTCACCAATGCTGAAACAATGAGCAATACTTTCTCTGCTGAATTCATCATCGCCCAAATTTGATCCATCACAACGCCTGGCATCACTGCCATTAAAGGCTCAGATCGCCATTCATTGATGGATTTTTGCAAAGCAAATACATGACTACGTTTCTTTAAACCTACCAACATTGCTGTGATGCTTTTGGGTCTTAAATCAAATTTTGTAATTTGATCCGCAGGAATATTTAAACCTGGAATGGGTGCGCCACTTTGCCAATTTAAGTGAATGGCTTCCATTGCTTCTAAGCCTATATATAAGGAGCGATCTACTGGCGTGCCTGTTGGCGCTAGAATACCCACAACTTCAAAGGGTTTATCACCATGTTGTGCAATCTCTGATGTGCTATTGCCATGGCTCAATACAACTTTTTGCCCTAATTCATAATTAAGGTTTTTAGCAACTTCTGAACCAATTACAACATCAAATAAAGCATCAAATTGTCGCCCTTGTGTAAAACTTAAAGTTTTACCTCGTTGATAACAATAATGTGCAAACATGTTCTCATTGGTGGCAACCACAGGATAACTTTGATGCGTATCGCCCAATGAAATCGGAATCACCCAATCTACTTCAGGGCGTTTTGAAATCTGCTCTGCGCTTTGCCAGCCCATATTATTAGTGGCTCCGCCTAAATGAAAGATTGCATACAGAATCAATTGCACATTGCTACCGCGCGCGCCAATCACTAAATCTGTGCCAGAAACTGCTTGCACAAAATTCTCTCGCACTTGCACACGAGTTTTTTCAATGCCCAATAATAATGTTGTAGACAATGCAATGGAAAACACGATCAACAATAATGTGCCACGACGATTCCAAGAGCTTTTCCAAGATAATGAGAGCAAATAGCTTAATCGTTTCATCATCCACCTTTTCCACAACCATTAATATCATTCAAATGAATGACTTTAGTAAAGTTCCGCATAATTTCTAAATCATGACTAACAAATAATAATGTCGTACCATGATCTCTACATGCACCTAACAGTAAATCTAAAAAGTCTTGTCGACGATTAGTATCCAATGCAGATGTGGGCTCATCTGCAATTAATATGGAAGGCATGCCAATTAAAGCTCGTGCAGCTGCAACACGCTGTTGTTGCCCTACTGATAATTGATGTGCTTTCTGATGCCATAAATCAGGTGATAAATCCAAACGTGTTAGCAATGCTTTAGCCTCATTCAATACTGAGCCATGATGCTCAATGCTATTGTGCGTACGTAATTTCGATAATTGACAAGGAATCACCACATTTTCCAAAACAGTTAAATAAGGAATTAAATTAAACTGTTGGAAAATAAAGCCAATATGATCGCCTCGAAATATATCTCGTTCACTACTGCTGAGCTGACTTGTCATGCAATCATTAATAATAATCTCACCTGATGTTGGTGCTAAGATGCCTGCAATCAAACTCAATAATGTACTTTTTCCACTGCCACTTGGCCCTGAGATAAAGAGCTGTTCACCTTGATGAATGTTCAATTCATCCATAGCAATCGTTGGCTCTATTGCTTTAGGCCAAAGAAAGTGAACTTTCTTCAGCGCTATTGCATTGGACTTTGCATTCTCCATTTCGTTTACCATTGAATAACAGCATTTTTACGTGATAATTCAGCAGATTTTTGCCCATTGGGTGTAATCATCTGTACTTCTACATGTTCCAAGTGTGGAAAATATTCGAATAATTTTACTTCCAACTGCTGAAGTTTGGCTGGAAATTGGCACTGCCATTGTGCTGTCATAGTTAAGTTACCGTGAGTTGTATGATGATGTTTGTGTACTTCAGCATGTTTGGTTTGTCCTAATAATTCAGGCTCAATGACATCTGATTCTAAATCTAGATCCTTCAATGCACAATTTGCATCTTTTGGTAACACAAACAGCTGCTCAATTGCGATGAGCTGCTTTGTCATTGTTTTAACTTCTTCAATTTCAGCATCACTTTTGGGTACATATTCAAACGAGATAAAGTTCGCTAAAGCACCTTCCAATTCCAATTCGACATTGCCTTGCTCAATGCTAATATTCATATTCGCAACACCATGTTGATGCGCGCCATGTGCATCGTGCCCAACCATTTCATCCACAATTTCTTCTTTGCTCAATGAAGCAGGATAGAAAGTTGGCCAATTGCTGAGTTCTAATGCCAATGTTTCATGTGAATCATTGCCCATATATAGATGAAAATGCCCTGCTTTTTCTGGCGCAATAATGTGATCACTGAATTGAATGTATTTGGGTGCTGTGGATTGATCATCTAAACATTCAAATTGATAGCGCACGCCTTTTTTGCCTGAATCATAATTCAGAATTTTTTTACCTGAATATTTGTACTCACAAACAGCCGTTTGATTGGGCGCGATAAATTCGATTTGTTGACCATGAATTTTCACAAGTGTTAAATCTGTCTGGTAACCATTCAAATAATATGCACGATATTCTTCGAGGGTTTTGTCACCTTTCTCAGCTTTCACTGCCAATACTTGATCCAAATCTCCATTCACTAGATATGGATAAATGGATTGCCAATCACCCTCCCAATCACTCAATGCGCGATCTTGAACATCTACATCATCAAAAATACCTTGGCTCGCTAAGGCTGCTTTTTCTGAATGATCATGATGATGGTGTTGATGCGCCCAACTTGCTTGCAAACTTAATGCAGCTAAAACAATGGCTGTTTTTTTCATATCAAATCCCCTTGACTAAAAAACGCAATGTTATATCATTTCATTTTTATCGTCAAACAGCTTCGAAATATTTTTAAATATGACTTATTCACAAATTGTGTGACTAAGGATGTGGATAACTTTGTGGGTAAGATTAGAGACAATCGTTGTTGATTTTTGATACAATGCCTCGCTTATTACCCCATGGAAATGAGCATTATGAGCACCCAAATTGATGAAATATTAGTGGTATATTCCAATCTGCAAGATGCACAAACTGTTGCACAGATGGTTCGTTCTTTGAACTTTTACTCTGCGTTAACACCAGCATTTAAAGTGACTGAAGAGATTGTTAACCAAGCACCTGCAATTATTGATTTATCTGAACAAGGTAACTTCCCACAAGAGAAAACTTTCACTGTGGCAAAAGAAGCATTGGCAGACATTCATTTAAAAGCTCATATCGCTGAATTCTTAAAAGAAAAACGCCAATTAAAACCAACTTGGACTGTTGAAGCTTTTGCTGAATTAGAAACAACTCGCATCAAAGAAATCGTTGGCGAAGATGAAGTGATCTTAGCTTTATCTGGCGGTGTGGATTCATCAGTTGTGGCAGCTTTATTGCATAAAGCAATTGGCAAAAAATTAACATGTATTTTCGTAGATACCGGCTTGATGCGCTTAAACGAAGGCGATCAAGTGATGCAAATTTTTGCTGATAACATGGGCGTTAACGTCATTCGTGTGAATGCAGAAGATCGTTATTTAGCGGCATTGGCTGGTGAAAATGATCCTGAGCGCAAGCGTAAAATCATCGGTGAATTGTTCATCAAAATCTTTGAAGAAGAAGCTCAAAAATTATCTCATGCTAAATGGTTAGCACAAGGCACAATCTACCCTGACATTTTAGAATCTGGCGATCATCATGGTGCTGCGAATGTGATCAAATCACATCACAACGTGGGCGGTTTACCTGAAGATATGCAGTTTGAGTTGATTGAGCCATTAAAATATCTATTCAAAAATGAAGTACGTGAATTGGGTGTTTCATTAGGTCTGCCACCAGAAATGTTGTATCGCCATCCATTCCCAGGGCCAGGTTTGGGCGTACGTATTTTGGGTGAAATCAAAAAAGAATATGCTGACATTTTACGTTTAGCAGATGATATTTTCGTTCAAGGTTTACGCGCACATGGTTTGTATGACAAAACATCACAAGCTTTTGCAGTATTTTTACCTGTAAAATCTGTGGGCATTAAAGATCATAAAAGAACTTATGAGTACACAATCGCTCTTAGAGCCATTGAAACTGTTGACTTTATGACAGCTCGTGCAGCTCGCTTACCTTATGAATTCATTGAAGAGATTTCGGACAAGATCATTTTATCGATTCCTAAAGTGACAAGAGTTGTTTATGATGTATCGAATAAGCCACCTGCAACAATTGAGTGGGAATAACAAAATAGTGTAATATTACAGGGATGTATTATCACATATCGATTTAGGAGAATGACATGCGTATCGTATTATTGGGTGCACCTGGCTCAGGCAAAGGAACTCAAGCAGCCAATTTGGTCGAAAAATATGGGATTACTCACCTTTCAACAGGTGATATGTTGCGTGCTGAAGTTAGCGCGGGTACAGAACTTGGCGTAGAAGCTAAGAAAATCATGGATGCTGGCCAATTGGTTTCAGATGATATCGTATTAGGTATGATCAAAAACAACATCGAATCTCTTGATGGTGGTTTTTTATTAGATGGCTTCCCACGTAACTTGAACCAAGCTGAAGCTTTGGATTCATTGTTAGCTGGCATTGATCAGCCAATTGATAAAGTAATTTTCTTTGATGTACCTTTTGAAATCATCAAAGAACGTTTATTATCTCGTGGCCGTTCAGATGATAACGAAGAAACAATCGAAAAGCGCCGTAAAGTTTATGAATCAGAAACTGCACCATTGATCAACTACTACACTAAACAAGGTAAATTAGTGACAGTTGAAGGTGTTGGCGATGTGACTGAAATCAGTCAAAACATTTTTAAAGCATTAAGCTAAACACAGCTTAAAATTAGATGGAATGGCAGCTCAAGCTGCCATTTTTGTGAGCATGAAAAAAGAAACTATAATTACTGTTGCTTGTATCTTATTTGTCGGTGCATTTGCCTACTTTGGCTTGCCGATGTTTATTCCACGAATGGAGAATCCTAGCCAGCAACCTTTCTGGGAAACTTCCTTATCTGAATCTAAAGATATGCAAGCGTTTGGTTTAACGCTGAATCACTCCACGTTGCAAGATGCCATCGATACTTTTGGTAATCGTGTTTCTTTAACTTTGTATGAAACAGAATCAGGTGATCAAGTGGAAGGTTACTTCCGCGAAACTCAAGTGGGACCATTTTTAGGCAGAATGGCATTTACTTTGGTAAATAACCCAACTGATATGCAAACTGCTAAAGAAAAATCCGTTGCAGAACAAGCACCAATGAGCCGAAACAAGAGCTACAAATTAGCTTCAAATTTAAATGAATTGTTCCTAGATGAACCAGTTTTTAGTTTGGCCTTTATTCCAACACATGTTGTGTTAACACCAGATGATGTGAAAGGTCGCTTTGGCGAACCAGACCAAATCATTGAAGAAATGGTTGAAGGCAAAAAAACAGGTACAGTCCACTATCTCTATCCAAACAAAGGAATTGACGTAACTTTGGATAAAGAAAAAAGATCAATTATTCAGTATATCTCACCCAAATATTTTGGGGAAAAAATCATCTCACCGATCGCTGTTGAAAATTGATATTGATCAAAAAAGTTGACATCTAAAATAAAAATGGTAATTTGTATGTAGCTTCTGAAAAAGAGATTGCTTAAAAGCTCTTCAGGAACTTAGGCAAAATAAGCACATTGAGGATATGATAAAACCCGTAATGGAAATTCCATTACGGGTTTTACCTTTCTAGCCTTTTAATACTTATTGCACTGAGATTTTATCCAACACTTGCTCTAAACGGCTAACCATTGCATCGATATGATCCAAAGTAATATTCAATGGCGGGAAGAAGCGCACAACATTATCACCAGCCCCCACTAACAATAAACGTGCATCAAATGCCGCACTCACAACATCAGAAGCTTTTACCATTGATTCATCAAATTGAATGCCTAACAATAAGCCTTTACCACGAATCTCTTTCACAAATGGATATTTTACTTTCAACAAGTTCAATTTCTTCTGTGTATATGAGCCACGCTCTTCTACAGCTGCTACAACGCCATGATCAACCAATTCAGTCAATACAGCATGAGCAATTGCACACACGAAAGGATTGCCACCATAAGTAGAACCATGATCACCAGGTACAATGATGTCATTTGCTTTTTCACGTGTTAAACATGCTGCGATTGGTACACCACCACCCAATGCTTTAGCAATTGTCACAACATCAGGCACAACATTCATTTGCTGATACGCAAACAATGTGCCCATTCTGCCCATACCACATTGAATTTCATCAAAAACCAATAGAGCATTGAATTGATCTGCTAAATCACGCAGTGTTTGTAAAAATTCAGGTGTTGCTGCACGAATACCGCTTTCACCTTGAACAGGTTCAATGAAAATTCCGCAGAAATCTTCATTCACCAATGATTTTGCCATTTCAACATTATTGAATTCACATTCAACAACATCGCCCATCAATGGTCTGAAATCCACTTGGTATTTCTCTTGCCCAGTAATTGCCAATGCGCCAGTACTACGGCCATGGAAAGATTCCTTCATGTAGAGAATCTTCGTTTTATTTGACGCAACCGAATGACCATGTTTACGCACAACTTTAATTGCTAATTCATTCGCTTCAGTACCTGAATTACAGAAGAAAACTTGTTGATGATAGCTATTTCGGATTAACTTCTGTGCCAACAACGTTTGCATATCATTTTGATACAAATTTGAGATATGAAACAATTTTTCACTCTGCTCTCTTGCAGCTTGAACCATTGCTGGATGCGAATGTCCTAAGCAGTTAACAGCGATTCCTGAGACACAATCAATGTACTCATGATTTTGATCACTGTATAAGAAAGGACCTTTCCCACGAACAAAATTGACAGGAAAGCGCTTGTAAGCATTCATTAACATCAGTTATTTTCCTCTTTGGTTTCTTTGATCAATGTACCTGCACCTTCAGCAGTAAAGATCTCTAATAAAATTGCGTGAAGTGTTTTGCCATTCAAAATGATAACGTTTTTCACACCGCGATCAATCGCATCTAAACATGTTCTGACTTTCGGCAACATTCCACCAGAAATCACTTCATCTTTAATTAATTTTAGAACTTCTTCATAATCCACTTCTTTCAACAAGGTTGATGGATCACGGAAATTCATCATAATGCCATCCACATCTGTTAAGAAGAACAGACGAAATGCATTCAATTCTGCTGCAACTGCGCCAGCAACATAGTCAGCATTGATATTGTAAGTATTACCATCTTCATCCATACCAATTGATGAGATGACTGGAATATAGTTATCTTTCGTCATTGTATAAATGATGTCAGGATTAATCTTTTCGATTTCACCCACAAAACCAATATCAATTTGCTCGCCATTTTTGTCAGCAAATTTTTTCTTCGCAGTGATTAAATTACCATCTTTACCGCTTAAACCAATCGCTTTACCACCTTGGCGCTGAATATCTGCAACGATACCTTTATTGATCTTTGCAGATAAAACCATTTCTGCCAATTCAACAGTATCTTGATCGCTCACGCGCAAGCCTTCAATGAATTCTGTGGTTTTATTCACACGCTCGAGCATTTGGTTAATTTCAGGGCCACCGCCATGCACAATCACAGGATGAATCCCAACGTACTTCATCAATACAACGTCTTTAATGAACTCTTGGCGAATCTCTTTATCCACCATCGCACTGCCACCATATTTAATGACGACAGTTTTGCCATGATAACGACGAATAAATGGCAAAGCCTCAATCAGAAAGGCTGCTTTATCTTGATTACTAATCATGTCCATCACCTAGGTTCTATAATCTGCATTGATTTTGACGTAATCATATGAGAGATCACAACCCCAAGCTGTTGCAACAGCTTCACCATTATGTAGATAGATTTCAATTTCCACTTGTTTTGCAGAGAAAATCTGAGCAAGCAAGGCTTCATCAAAAGCAATCCCTGCACCGTTAGCAACGATCTGAATCTTAGCATCACCACCTTTCACAAAGATCTCAATCTTATCCACTAATAAATCAGCCGATGAATAACCAACTGCGCATAAAATTCTGCCCCAGTTTGCATCACCACCGAAAATCGCCGTTTTTACCAAGCTTGAGCCAATCACAGATTTCGCAACTTTACGTGCATCTTCTACAGTTTTAGCACCAAACACATTAGTTTCAATGAGCTTTGTTGCACCTTCGCCATCTTCTGCGATTTTCTTTGCCAATGTTTGATTAATAAAGCGCAATGCTTCTACGAACTTATCGTAGCCTGCATCTGTTTCAGAAGTCAGCATCTCATTGCCTGCCAAACCATTCGCTAAAATAATTGCAGTATCATTCGTACTCACATCACCATCCACAGAAACCATGTTATAGCTTTCATCCACGCTTGCTAAAAATGCGCGCTGTAGCAATGATTTCTCAATCGCGATATCAGTTGTGATGAAGCCCAACATCGTGCCCATATTTGGGTGAATCATGCCAGAGCCTTTCGCAATTCCGCCAATTGTCACAACTTTGCCTTGTACTTCGATCACAACGGCAATATTTTTTTCTGTTAAATCGGTTGTCATGATCGCTTTCGTTGCAATCGTGCCATCTGTAGACAATGCATCCACAACATGGCCAATGCCAACGTTAATTTTTTCCATTGGCAACTGAACACCAATGATGCCCGTTGAAGCAACCAATACAGCATTTTGTTGTAAGTTCAATCGCCCTGCCACTAACTTGCACATATTCTCTGCATTGCGATAACCTTCATCGCCTGTGCAAGCATTTGCATTACCACTGTTCACAATGATTGCTTGAACATTATCTGATTTCACATGCAATTCTGATAATGTTACTGGTGCTGCTCGCACTGCATTGCGTGTGAATGCACCTGCTGCAACTGCTGGTACTTCTGAATAAATGAGCGCCATATCATAGTTGCCACTCGCCTTAATCCCCGCTTTAACACCTGCGGCTAAAAAGCCTTTAGCAGATGTCGCATTTCCATCCTGAATGATTTTCATATCTTAATTCTCATATTTTATATATACATAGAAAGCTGATGAATGCCTGTTTCCTCTGGCAAATCAAACATCAAATTCATGCATTGCACAGCTTGACCGCTCGCACCTTTAATCAAATTATCAATTGCAGAGATCACAATCACTTTTTGGCGTGCTTCATCCACACGAATGCCTATTTCGCACAGATTACTATTTTTCACATGTGAAATTTGTGGCAGTTCATTCACAACACGCACAAAAGGTTCATCTTTATACATTGCGATATATTGCTGATAAACCTCAGCTTCTGTCATTGGCTCTGTAATATCTAGATAGATCGTTGATAAAATCCCACGATTAATTGGCAACAAATGTGGCGTAAATGTCACATCCATTGGCTGATGCAATAACTTAGACATTTCTTGAGCAATTTCTGGTGTATGACGATGGGCAAATAAACCATAAGCCTTGAAGTTTTCATTCAACTCAGCAAATAGCAATTCAATTTTCTCACTACGACCTGCTCCGCTGACACCAGATTTAGCATCCACAATCACAGATGGTTTTACTAAGCCTGTTTTCAATAAGGGTGCAACACCTAAAATTGCTGATGTTGGATAACAACCTGGGCACGCAACAATGTTCGCAGCTTTGATTTGTTCTCGATATAACTCTGGCATACCATAAACAGCCTGCTGATTGATCGTTGGATCTTCATGCTTAGTTTTGTACCATTGCTCAAAAACTTCTTCATCATCAAAACGAAAATCCGCGCCTAAATCGATGACTTTGACATTTGCATCCACTGCCTTTTTTGCCAATGGTTCAGATAAGCCATGTGGCAATGCCAAAAATAACAAATCAATCGATGGTAATCGCTCTTCAACCTGTTCTAAATTAATTAATCGCTTATCAAAAAAAGACTCGTAGTTTCGGTAAACTTCCGAGAATTGTTTAGCACTGTGGCTATGTGATGCGACAAAATTAATAACAACATTAGGGTGCTGATGCAATAACCAAACTAATTGTTGCCCAGCATATCCTGTGGCACCAATGATTCCGACTGAAATTGTTTTCTGTGACATTATTTTTCCTCCTTGGACTTTATAATGTAGCAAGGATTACTAGCTTTAAGAATAGCTAAAAGAAGATTTTTAAATAAAAACAAAATTAAAAGTGTTATATGATAAAAACTTGTTTTTAATGGTGATATGAATATGAAGAGAAAACTCATTCTAACCACACTTTTAACACCTTTATTCATTGTAAGCTGGGGCCACGCAACAGACTTGCCGAATGAAATTGTTTTAAATTATTCTGGTCCTTATGGCATTCCTGCCACAATGAAGTTCACTCATAACGATAGCAACTACACAATTGATACGACTGTTGCAATTCCATTTAATAAAATGCAATTCAGTGTTAAAGGTAAAATTCAAAATAACCAATTACTCCCAACGGAATATATTGTTTATAGAAGCGGTAAAGCATATTCCTCTGCACTCATTGATTACAATAAAAAAATGATCATTTATGGCAAATTGCCAACACGCAAAGAAGATAAACTGATCCAAAATACACAAGATCTATTTTCTGTTGCTTGGCAAATGAGCATGAATCAAGGCTTGCCTAATAAAAACACACAAACAACAGATGGCAAGAAAATTTATCAATTGCCTGAACTCAAACAAACGTCGCCTATTGAACATCGAATCAATGGTAAAAAAGAAAAATCGCTTTACTTTAAAGGCGGTGAAGATGATCGTCGACTAGAAATTGGCTTGGCAACTGAGCAATATTTCGTACCTTCTGTCATTGTCTATTATGACAAAGGCACTCGTTATGAGCTGACACTCAAAAAAGCAACCATTAAGCAAAAAGCATAGATATAAAAAAGCCATTCTTTTGAATGGCTTTTTCACTGCATTTAATTCAATACTTCATCTAATTATGATGGCGTATAGTAATAATGTCCTTCAATGCCTAATGGCAAACCTAAGCCCCACCAGATCAATAAGAAGATGATCCATGAAATTAAAAATGCGATTGTGTATGGAATCATAATAGAGATCAAAGTACCAATCCCTGTTGTTTTAATATAACGCTGACAATATACAACAACTAATGCAAAGTAAGTCATCAATGGTGAAATGATATTCGTTGTTGAATCACCTACACGATAAGCTGCTTGCGTTAATTCTGGTGCGATGCCCAAATGCATCAACATTGGCACTAAAATTGGCGATAACAATACCCATTTTGCAGAAGCAGAACCGATGAACAAGTTAATGAATGCAATAAATAAAATTGCCATTACAACAGTTGTCTTTGGTCCAACATTCATATTTTGCAATGTTTCAGCACCTGCTAAAGCAATCAAACGACCTAAACCTGATTGAGTAAATGCCTCAATAAAGAATGCACAAAAGAACATCATGATTAAGAAACTACTCATATCCTTCATGTTTTCTGTCAATGATGTGATGATATCGTCAGCTTTCTTGTAGTAACCCACTAAATAACCATAAACGATACCAGGAATAATGAATACGATGAAGATGATGGCAACAATTGATTTCATCAATGGTGCACCTGCGCTTGTTAATGAGCCTTCATGTCTTAACAATGAATCAGCAGGATAAGCCCAAAGCACAAACACAGATAATACCGCTAACATTACTACTGAAGAGATCCAGAATGCGCGACTTTCTTTCGCTGTCACTTCTTTGTGCTCTTCCACTTGTGCATCATCATCGATCTTAGTGCGATTTAATCTTGGCTCAACAATTTTATCTGTCACAAACCAACCAACAACAACTAAGAAAAATACTGAAGCACTACCAAATGCCCAGTTAGACAATACGTTCACTGTATATTCAGGATCTACAATGCGCGCTGCTGATTGTGTAATACCTTGCAATAAAATATCATTCGTTGCAGGAATCATATTGGCAGAGAAACCCGCTGAAACGCCTGCAAACGCGGCTGCAATACCAGCCACAGGATGACGGCCTGCAGCATAGAATAAAATAGCACCGATAGGAATCACAACGATGTAGCCTGCATCTGCTGCAAAATGGCTTAACATCGCAACAAATAAAACCATAGGCGTTAATAATTTTTTAGGTGTGATGTTTAGTAATTTTTGTAGTGCAACATTCACATAACCTGTGCGCTCAGCAATGCCAATCCCCAACATACCCACAACAACTACACCCAATGGTGCAAATGTTACAAATATACGAACAAAATCAGTTAAAAAATATAATAATTTTTCAGCAGAGAATAGATTATAAACTTTCTCAGTTTGTACAACAGATTCACCACTAGAATTCGTCAATGTGAAAGAAAAATCCATATACGACAATGGCAAAGAAATCACCATGATCAATAACATTGAATAGAAAAATAGTAATGCTGGTGCTGGTAATTTGTTACCTACCCATTCGATTCCGTTCAGGAATTTGTTAATCAGTCCTTTTGACTGATCTTGCATCTGCGGCTGTTCACCCATGTTATATATCCTTTATTTTATAAATAACGCGCCAATATTACTAAAAAGCTACATATTTATCTTCTTTATTCGTTTCATAATATATTAATATTTAACTATTATTAAACATAAATCAAAATAAATATTTATATATCAATAAATTAAAATCATTGACTCTTAATTTCCACCATTATTATTTTGTTGAATAATATCTGCTCGACAGCTACTTGGTAGCCATTTTTCTTGAATTAATTGAATCTGAACACATGCCCACTGAATAGATCCTGCTGAATTTCCATCTTTAGGTGCCAATGCAAGAATTGCCTGATCTGTTCCTACTGTCATTGCTTGGTTAACTATCTCTGTTGGTGGCACAGAGCCTTTATAAACTTTATCATTAAAATAAATCACAATATTTGTCACATTAGCACTAGAATTTCTATTGGTACCATCTGCCCCCAATCGCAACCCCAATCCCATCACTGCTTGCCCTGAAATTGTTTGAGCTTGCCCTAAACCTACTTCTGCATTGTTAGATGGCCATGTGCCATTAATAGCATAATATTCAGTCACTACAGTTTTTGCCATGCTTGCTAAAGACATACCCTCTGCAATATAAGTACGTTTTGTATAGTCCTGATAAGCTGGCAATGCAAACATCGACAAAATTCCAATGATCGCAACTACGATCATCAACTCAATTAACGTAAAACCTTTCTGTAACATTTTTATCCTATTTATTTATCTAAATCACTGTTATCTCAACAGAGGAGCCATAGAATAATAAATTTTTCAAAAAAATGTTTGACAATCTTTCCTCAGCATATATAATGCCAATCCTTAATTCCTCGATAGCTCAGTTGGTAGTAGCACTTGACTGTTAATCAAGGGGTCCCTGGTTCGAGCCCAGGTCGAGGAGCCAAGTTTTCAAGCCTAGCCTAGCTAGGTTTTTTTTTGCCCAAAATTTATCATTTATTCACAAAAGCCACTATGCTAAATAATTAGCCCGTGCAATATTGATGTCTTAATCGTAGGTTTTATGGTCTTGAAATATTTATTAAGTTTTCTTTTAGCATTCAGTAGTTTATTCATTGCTCACAGCAAAGATGTACATAATATTACTGTAGGTTACAGCGATACATTGGAGATCACCAAAGAAGCCACAAGCATGGTTTGCTTTGGCTTTGAAGCAGATCACCCAAGTAATCATTGTGTATCAGAATATGTTGATGCTGAAGTGATGTGGGATCAACTCATGAATAATGACATTCAAGTTGCGCTTATGCCTGAAGAAGTATTGATCGCGAATCAAAAGAAGCGACCACAACCTTTGATCATCGCACCGCTATATCAGCAATATTTGATTTTAATTGGCAATCATGATGTTTCCATGGAATCAGTGCAAAGCTTTAAAGACCGCACCATTGGCGTTACAGATTGGGCAACTAAAGAATATCGTGGTAAGCCTTTAAGTATTGCTTTGGGCTTGAAAGAGCAAGATGTCTACTTCCCCATCACCAACAATCGCACACAGCTTGCAGACATGTTCTGTAGCTATGCAATCGATGGCATCATGATCATGTCTGATCCTTCTAGCCCACTTGCGAGAGAATTAACAACGAGCTGTAATGGACACATCATGTCCTTTACTGATAAACAAATTCAACAAGCTATGAAGAGTAGTTTAGGCTTATATCCTGCTACGATTCCAAAAGGCATGTTTTGGCGCATGGATGAAGATATTAAAACTTTAAGATCTCGTGTATTTCTCGTTGTGAATCCTAAAAAGAGTGTGACCAATAGCATCTTAGATAGCTTAGATCACATTAAAGATGAGATCAATCTCACAACATTGCGCACGCACATTACTGCTGAATCTATTTTAGAAACGTATGACATTAAACCCATCAAATTACATCCAAATGGCGAAAACCTCCTGAATGCTTTAAGAGAAGAACGAGCTTCTACAAAAGAAGCTGAAACAATAACTAATCCATTGCTTGTTCAATCACCTGATGAATCCCTGCACGAAAATCTGGTGCTTCCACGCTGATTGGAATCAAATTCGTTTCGCTACGTAGCCATGTGCGTTGTCTTTTTGCATATTGGCGCGTTGCGATGATGGCTCGTTCAATCGCCTCTTCTTTTGTCATCAAACCATCTAAATAATCCCAAATTTGACGATAACCCACTGCACGCTGTGAAGGATAATCACCATTCAACTCTGGATATTTAGTTTTCAAATATTCAACTTCTGCAATAAAACCATCATCAATCATTTGATGGAAGCGTTTTTCCATAGAATTATTAGCACGCTGAATATCTTGATATGTTAATGCAAATTTTAAATATGGATATTCTAAAGCTTCTTTCGATGGCATTTTCCAAAAATCATTCAGTGTTTGCCCTGAGCTTAAAACAACTTCTAGAGCACGAAGAATACGCTGAGTATCCGCTGGTGCTAAACGTTCTGCACTGATCGGATCTAGCTGCTGCAACTCATGATATAAAGGCTCAATGCCTTCTGCATGATGCCTAGCAATCACTTCTTCTCTAATTTCGGCTTTTACTTCTGGAATCGGTGAAATACCTTCTATTAAGGATTTCATATATAAAAATGTTCCACCCACAATTACAGGCATTTTCCCCAATGCTCGCGCTTTTTCGATCTCTTCACGAGCATCCTGCCTAAATTGCTCAGCAGAATATCGCTCCATTGGGGAAATGATATCCACAAGCGCATGTGGATAACTTGTGAGTATCTCTTTACTAGGTTTTGCTGTACCGATATCCATATCCTGATAGATCAGCGCTGAATCACAGGAAATTAAATGGCATGGGAAACGATCCGCTAAATAGAGCGCGGTGTCCGTTTTACCAGACGCCGTTGGTCCCATCAAGAAAATAACTGGAAAATTTGGCATAATACTCACTTTGATTATCAATTGGCTCTATTATCTCTCATGGCTCGCTACTGGACAACTCTTAAAGATTTACACAACGCAAAAATCATCAACAATACAGAAGCTCTATCTTCTGTCGCTGATCATTTTCAGATTAGAGTTTCGCCTGCAATGCAAGCTGTCTTAAAAAATGATGAGAAAGACCCGATTTATCAACAGTTCATCCCATCCATTCATGAATCCTTGATTTTGGATGATGAAGTAGGCGATCCAATTGGTGATATTCCTTATACGCCAGTCACTGGAATTGTGCATCGCTATAAAGACCGAGCTTTATTAAAAGTCACACAATTGTGTGCTGTATATTGTCGCTTCTGTTTCCGCAAAGAGATGATTGGTCAATATGGTGAATCGCTCAGTAAAGATGAACTCAATGATGCTTTCCATTACATTGAAACGCATCCTGAATTATGGGAAATCATTTTAACGGGCGGTGATCCACTAATTTTATCTGTCAATCGTTTGACAGATATTCTGCATCGCTTAGCAGATATAGAACACATTCAAAATATCCGTATTCACACAAGAATCCCTGTGGTTTCACCTGAAATGATTACGGAAGATCTATTAGAACTATTCACAGCCATTCAAGACAAAGGCAAAACCATCACGATTGTGATTCATGCTAATCATACCAATGAATTAACCAATGAAGTTGCTGTGACGATGAAGCAATTACAGAGAAATGGCATCATGCTAATTTCTCAATCTGTGATGCTTCAAGGCATTAATGATGACTTTGAAACGCTCGCAAATCTCATGCGCAGATTCATTGCCGTTGGCATTAAGCCTTATTATTTACATCAATTGGATTTTGCACGTGGCACGAGCCATTTCCGTGTCAAAGAAGAGAAAGCAGTTGCGTTAATCCGTGAGTTACGCTTGAAGCTTTCTGGCATTTGCGTACCAGTTTTGATTCAAGAGATCCCTCACGGTAAAAAGCCACTTTTTTAAACTAAGCCAATACTTGATTCAACAAGGAGCGTGCTTCAGTAGAAATCTTCTGATAGTGGAAAATACGCTTGAATGTCGTGCCGCCACATTGTTGCCACAAGATACCTGAACGAACACCCGCTAATAACAATGTACGAATCAGAGATGCATTGCGTTCAGTACTTAAAAAGGATTGATCTGTGCCTTTCACATAAATTCGTGGCGTTAATTTACTAATCGTCTGCGTATAGAGATCTGCCAGCGCCATCTGAATATTGTCATGCATCATTGGGAAATGCACCAATCGCCCACGAATATTCTCGATTCCACTACTCATAATGTTTAAGTAAGATGGATTATTCAACAACTGCTTTTGTAGCTTAAGCATTGCGGTCATATAATACACAGCTTCTTTCGACAAGCTATTTGTGCTAGACAATGCCGTTAAACCTAAAGTTAGGTTTTGCATACCATCATAAACTTCCGCAATATTTTCAGGGTCTGTGGCAAAAATACTATTCACTAAGCCTTTTGCATCTTTCTCAGAATATTCCTGTAATTTTGCAAAACGATCCACCAAAATCGCACTTTGCATGACTGCAGCCAGCGCTATTGTTTGTCCTCTTAAATCATTTGTCATACACTACCTAAAAAATTTTTCATCAATGATTAATACCATACATTATGACATAGGAAAACATGGATAGTTATCAATCTCTCTCTGCAAAAGTTTATAATTTCGATAAGCCTGTTGGCAAAAGCTTTGGTGACATCGAATATTACCAATCACGCTTATCTAACAAAACTAGCACAATCTTAGAACCCGCTGTTGGCACAGGCAGAATCATGATTCCGCTTTTACAACAAGGTTATAATATTCAGGGATTTGATCTATCTAAAGAGATGCTCGATTACTGCGAAGAAAATTTACAAGCCGCAAACTTACCAACTAATATTATTCAACAAGCAAGCTTCACAAGTTTTAACTACGATGAAACATTTGATGCCATCATTATTCCTTCTGGCACATTTCTATTGATGACAGAGTATGATGAGATTAAATTAGCCCTTCAAAAGTTTCATTCCGCGCTTAACACAAATGGCAAACTCATCTTTGATCTATTTTTCCAACATAATTTCCAATTGGGCAGAACCAATATTAAAACTTTCACATTGTCAGATCCTGAAAAAATTACACTCACAATGACAGAAGCCAAGATTGATTATGCTCATCAAGTGGCAACCTACATTCATAAATATGAATATTGGGAAGATAATCAATTGAAGGAAACAGAGCTCGAAAGATTCCGCTTAAAATGGTTGGGCATCGAGGAGATTCGATTGCTATTGAAAGGTGCAGGATTTACAGACATAACAATTTCTGCTGATTACCAATACAAAAAATCCGTCACCAATGAGACGGAAATTTTTACAGTAGAAGCAACTAAAAACTAATTCAATGAATGGTTTCACTAGATTTTGATGAAAGATTCGTATTAGAAGCTGTTAAACCAACTTCTTCACGTGAAACCAATTCTAATTTAATTGCACTTTGCTCACTATAAGCAATGGCCTGCTTTGTAATACCATATTCATCACTCAAAACACCTACAAAGCTTGCAGCTTCCTTAATGGCTTGCGTTGCGAAACGGCTTTCTAGATCCAATTCTGGTGTAACATCGCCACGTAATGCTTCAATATCAATCAACAGTGCTAAATACAATTCACGTAAATCTGCCATATTTTGATCGTAACTTTGGCGCTCAATAGCTTCAGCCATCAAATATTCTGGAATTTTTTGTAGAATAATGTCCAACATTTCTGTCAATTGCTTTTGGAAAGTTGGCTGTGCCATACGCATGAACGTAGCACTATTATTTGGGGATGGGATAAAACGAATACCACTATCACTGAAAAATACAAATGAACCTACAGGATTAGCTTCACCATAAGCTTCTAGCAACTCTGGAGATTCCTCTGCCAATGCACGGCAAATCGCTAGATGATCGATCTCATAGCAGGCACCCAATCCTTTTAAAGATTTTTGAACACTTCTCTTTTTCATGGGCGCTCCTTATTTTGCTTCACAATAGGGATATCATATTCAATTGCAAATAAAAGGCAATGAATGTGAAATTTTTATCGATTCATTGGAAATTGTCGTACCATAAACTAATGGTTTCACACCTTTTGCAGTTGCTTCTTCAAATGCTACAGCATAGGCAGTATCTATTTCACTCGCAACACGAACACCTTCGATGCCAGATAGATTCACACAATATAAGATATAAGCTTCAATATTATCCGTTTGTATATTGGCTAATTCACGTAAATGCTTTGCGCCACGTGTTGTGACAGCATCAGGAAAGGCTGCAATATTGGTACCATCAAAACCTAACGTCACACTTTTTACTTCTAAGTAAACTGTACGATTCTCAAATTCCAAATAAAAATCTATTTTAGAATTTTCCTCGCCATATTTCACTTCACGTTTGAGTTTTGTGAAACCTGACAATTCAGTGATCACGCCATCACGCAAAGCCTCTTCCACTAATGTATTTGCCAAATGCGTATTAATACAAGCCAAACGGCCTTGTGGCGTTGTGGACAATGTCCAACTGCCCTTAGTTTTGCGATCAGGATCAGAAGATGGCTCGTACCAAATCTCACCATTTGGCACCATACAATTCATCATCGAACCAGTATTGGCACAATGAATCGTGATTTCATCACCATTTTCTGTGACTATATCAGCCAAAAAGCGCTTATAGCGCTTAATGAGGGTTGCTTTCTGTAAAGGGGTTTTGAATTCCATAATTACTGATTAAAGCACTCTTTCTGTTTTTCGATGATCTGATAAATGCTGTTTTTTGCAAATTTCAACATTTGTGAAAACTCTTCTTCAGAGAATGCAGCTTCTTCAGCCGTTGCTTGAATCTCAATAAAACGACCTTCTGCATTCATCACAACGTTCATATCTGTTTCTGCTTCAGAATCTTCGATATATTCCAAATCAGCAATCACATTGCCTTTATAAATACCAACAGAAATCGCAGCAATGTTAGAGATGATTGGATTCTCTTTCAAAATGCCTTCTTTCATCAATTTATCAATTGCAAATTGCAATGCTAAAAAGCTACCAGAAATTGCTGTTGTACGAGTACCGCCATCTGCTTGAATAACATCACAATCAATTGTTAAGGTGTTTTCACCCAACTTTTCTAAATCAACCGCTGCACGTAATGAACGGCCGATCAAACGCTGAATCTCTTGTGTGCGGCCAGATTGCTTACCTTTCGCCGCTTCACGTTGCATTCTTGAATGCGTAGAACGTGGCAACATACCATATTCAGCAGTAATCCAACCACGACCTTCGCCACGCATAAATGATGGCACACGGCTTTCAAATGATACTGTACATAAGACCTTGGTTTCGCCAAAGCACGCTAAAACTGAACCTTCTGCATGTTTTGTATAATGAGGAATGAATTCGATTTGGCGCATTTCATCAAATGCACGTTCAGATGGACGCATTAGTTACCCTTTATATTTTCAAGACGATAAAAGACTAGCCATATTATATGATTATTATGGCCAAAGCGATGCTGACTCAGCTAATCTTTGAGATGATTAATCGGTGGTGTTAAATATTAACGGCCACGGAAAACGATACGTGCTTTACTCAAATCGTACGGCGTTAATTCAACACGTACTTTATCTCCAGTCAAAATACGAATGAAGTTTTTACGCATTTTACCAGACAAATGTGCTGTCACAACGTGACCGTTCTCTAATTCTACTTTAAATGTTGTATAAGGAAGAGTTTCAATAACTGTTCCTTCCATTTCAATATGATCTTCTTTAGACATAATTTCCTATTCGTAAAGATTTCAATGAAAAAAGCCTTAAGGAATCTTAAGGCTAAATTTGGTCGGGATAGCAGGATTTGAACCTACGACCCCTTGCACCCCATGCAAGTGCGCTACCAGACTGCGCCATACCCCGTTTCGAGCGAGTATTATACAGTTTCTATACAGTTTTGCAATCTAGGGCTATTTCGCTTCAACGAACATTGGCTCCGCAACCGTGGTATTTACTGTATCTTCATACAATCCACCACCTAAAGCTGTGTAAAGATCAATGCCATTTAAAATTTGCTCTTGATATGTGCTCAACAAACCAGTTCTTGCTTGGAAGTGTGAACGTTGTGCGTCCAATACGTTCAAGTAACTTGCAATACCGTTATCATATAACAACTGAGCTAAACGCAAGCTTTCTTTCGTTGTTGATACTAATTTGATTTGCGCACCCAATTGTCTTTGTAAAGGCTGCTGAGATTGCAAGCCATTTGCAACATTCATGAATGCAGTTTGAATTGCTTTTTCATAAGATGCAATGCTTGATTCTTTACGCACTTGTGACAAATCATAGTTAGACTTGATTTTGCCCCAATTGAAAATTGGAATAGAGATCGATGGTGCAAAGTTCCAAGTTTGTGTTGGACCTTTAAATAAATCAGAAAAATCTGCTGAAATAGAACCAATTGTTGAAGTCAATGAGATACTTGGGAAGAACGCAGCACGTGCAGCACCAATATCAGCATTTGCAGCCATCAATTGATATTCAGCAGCCATCACATCAGGATGTGCCAATAATACTTCTGATGGCAAACCTGCTGGCAATTTACCTAGGATTTTTTGACTGCTAATTGCATAACCTTTCGCTGCTGGCTTAACCATTTTGCCCACAACTAAATCCAATGCATTATTCAACTGAATCACAGCTTTTTCTGCTGCTGCTACCGCAACTTTAGATGAATACAATTGTGCTTCTGCTTGCGCTAGATCCAAATCGTTCGCAATACCTGCTTCAACCTGCTGCTTTACCAATTGATAAGAATCATTGTAAGTACGCGTTGTAATGCGTGCTAAATTCAATTGCTCTTCAGCTGTTCTTAATTGAATATAACTACGTGCAACTTGCGCAACTAAAGCAATGTGAGCACTTTTTTGCCCTTCTACAGTTGCCAAGTATTTAGTTTGTGCAGCATCACTCAATGAAGCATATTTACCAAAGAAGTCTAATTCAAAGGATGATACACCACCGCCAATTTGATAACCTTTAGAATAGTTAGGCAAACCTGTTTGTGGATTCGTTGCTTGACGTGAATGTGAATAACCACCTTGAGCATTAATACCAGGTAAACGATCACTGATTGTAATATTATAAGCCAAACGCGCTTGCTCAACGTTCAACATTGCAATTCTTAAGTCGCGGTTATTATCCAACGATGTTGTAATGTATTCTTGTAAACGAGGATCTTGAAAGTACTGTTTCCATCCAATTTCAGAAGCTTTAACTTTTAAATTAGCAACCTTAGCTGGCTCGCCTGGAAAACTATTTTCTACTGGTAAAGGTGGACGCTGATAATCAGGCGCCATAGAACAAGCACTCAATACCGCCGTCAATACCACATAAAGAGGTAATTTTTTCATAAAGTTTTTAACTCCAAAGTTAAAATTTAAACCAATTTGTTGCTAAATTTTTAGGCTCAGAATTATAACAATGAGCCTAAAAATAAAACAGCTAGTTTACATGAAATTGACAACCTTGTTGTCAAAAATTTTAAAAACCATAATCTTTTGGGTCAAAGGTTACAGCAACACCTTCTTTAACCAATTTATTCACTGCATGCTTGTTATCAGGCATTTTAATCTGCTTTGTTTTCTCAACTGCCGCTATAACTGAATCATCAAAGGGCTTAAAACCGCTCAATGTCGACTTACTCTTATCTATTTTAATGATATTACCTTGCTGATCAACATAAAATACAACTGTTGCGCTATAACCTATCATCTCCATACCAGTTGACCAATTATCATACAATGCTTGTTGCAACGCACCAACAAAACTTGCATTACCCAAATAAGCATTTGCGATTCGGTCATTTTCAGCAGCATCGGCTTTTGCTTTCGCATCTGCATCCGCCTTGGCTTTTGCTGCAGCGGCAGCCGCTGCCTTTTTAGCCTCTTCAGCTTTTTGTTTATCCGCAGCTGCCTTTTGATCCATCAAGCGTTTCTTCTCAGCTTCATTCGCCGCATCAGTTGCAGCTTTTTTATCAGCCACCGCTTTTTCTTCTTTCTTTTTAATCTCTTCTTGCTGCTGTTTCTCTTTTTTCTCCTCAGCTATTTTTTGCTGACGAGCTTCTTCATCTTTTTTCTTCTTCTCTTCTTCTTGCTTTTTCTTTAATGAAATTTCATCTAAACGTTTTTGCTCAGCAGCTTCTGCTTTTTTCTTTGCTTCCAAATCTGCCAAACGCTTCTTCTCAGCCTCAGCCTTTTTACGTGCCTCTTCTGCCTTACGTTTAGCTTCTGCTTCAGCTTTCTTACGAGCTTCTTCCGCTTTGCGCTTTTCTTCCACTTTGCGTTTTTCATCTGCAATGCGATTCATCTCATTTTCTACTTGCTCTTCATCAATGCGCTCAGAAGCCATAGGTTTTGGTGCCGCTGCAAAATCAGATTCTATTTTACCTGAAGGTGCAAATAGAGAAAATGAGTCTTGTTTTTCATAGATAAAATAAGCTAAGCCAATCACAATAATGGCGGTTAAAACCCCGCTCACGATATTGGCGATCAACGTTCTTGGGTGCATACTCATAAATTACTCATCCATTGGAGAAGTCATTAACTGAACATTTTGATGTGTCACAGATTGCAATAAGCTCATCGCATCAATTACTTTACCATAAGGTGCTGCTTTATCACCCTTAACTAAAGCTTGAATCTTCGAATTTTCTGTAAACATCTGCGTTGCTAAATCTGCGATACGTTGTTCAGACAATGGGCTATTAGGATCTTCAGCATGATTGAAGAAGAATTCACCATTGCCATTGACTGAAATCACAAGCATTACATCATCGTTTTCAGCTGCAATTGCTGTACTTGATTCCATTTTGGGTGGATCAACATCAATACCAACAGAAATCGTCGTAGCGGTCACCATGAAGATCGTTAACAAAACAAACATTACGTCCACATAAGGGACAATGTTCATTTCGGCTTGTAAGCCTTTGCCACCTTTTTTACGTGATCGACGCATTATTGCGCTCCATTTTGACGTTGTAATTGCATTTGACCATATTGACGCGCCAAAATATTTGCAAATTCTTCAATGAATACATCGTAATGATCTGAAATTTTCTGAATTGTACTCACAAATGCGTTATAGATCATCACTGATGGAATCGCCACTAACAAACCCAATGCTGTTGCAATCAATGCTTCGGCTATCCCAGGTGCAACTTGCGACAACGTCACTTGCTTCACTGCACCCAATGCTACGAATGAGTTCATAACACCAATAACTGTACCGAATAAGCCAAAATACGGTGCAACTGAACCTGTCGTTGCTAACCATGACAATGATTTATGCAAAGTATTTTCTTCACGCTGTGCACTTGCTTCCATAGCACGACGAATGTTTTCCACCACGAATTCAGGTGAAAAAATTGGTGATGTACGCAAACGGTTAAATTCATGAAAACCTGAGACAAAGATATATTCCATGCCTTCTGTATATTTCTTTTGGCTTGTAATATTGTATAACTCTTGAATATCCGTACCTGACCAGAATTTACTTTCAAATTTTTTCGCATCACGTAAAGCAAGTTTCAATAAGATCCATTTTCGCCAAGCAATGAAGCTTACAGAGATCAACATCAAAACAAGTAATAACATTACGATTTGCACAATGATATTCGCTTCGACTACTAACGTCCAAAGACTCAATTGTGAATGTGCGTTCATGATTTTTCCTATGAAAATAACAATGGTAAAGGTATAGGGCGACGAGTTTCAGTATTCAAGCAAACTAATTCCACTAGGCCTGAGACTAACAACTCTTCTTGACGATAAATTAACTGCTGAAAATAGACACGTGTTGCTGTAAGTTTTGTAATGATTGTCTCTACAACCAAATCATCACATAAATGCGCGGGCCTCTTGTAATCCACTTGAATACTTTTCACGACAAACATTTTTTGTTCTGTCGCTGCATAAGTATTGAGATTAATCCCTCTCGCAAACATCCACTCTGTGCGAGCACGCTCCATAAAATTAAGATAAGTTGAATGATAAACTACGCCACCAGCATCTGTATCTTCATAATAAACACGGATTGGTAAGCGAAACACTGATAACTTTTGTTCTTCCATTAGCGCCATGTTCCATCTAGTTTAGCCAAAGTAATGGCGGCATTATAACAGCCGATTTGTAAATCATTTGCATTAACTGCTTATTTTTTTATCCCCATAGCAAAAAAACCTAGCTAGGCTAGGTTTTCTTTCTTTTGGCTCCTCGACCTGGGCTCGAACCAGGGACCCCTTGATTAACAGTCAAGTGCTACTACCAACTGAGCTATCGAGGAATTAAGGATTTGCATTATATATGCTTACGCTTGGATGTCAAATCTTTTCGTGATCAATTATTAGTCATCATGAGGTTTTACCTCTAATCGTTCTAAAACTTTGCCATCATAAGGCAAAACTTTGAACTTATAATTGTCGATGACAACTTCTTCACTCACGTTTGGCAAGAAACCAAATTGTGTCATAACTAAACCACTGATTGTTTCAACTTCATCTCGATCAAAACGTGTGCCAAAGCGTTCATTGAACTCTTCTAATGACATTTTTGCATCAACGATGTAATGATTTTCATCCACTTGTTCAACTTCAGGTTCAACTTCAGGCTCAGCAATATCGTGCTCATCATCTATCTCGCCAACGATTTGCTCCAATATATCCTCAATTGTGACTAAACCCGAAACCGCACCATATTCATCCACAACCAAAGCCATGTGTGAATGCCGCTCACGGAATTCATTCAACTGCGCAATGACATATTTACCTTCTGGCACATAATCCACTGGGCGCAATAATGAAACCAAATCTAAGGAGGGATTTTGTATGCGTTTTAAAAGATCTTTAGTCAGCAGTACACCTTGTAATTCTTCATGATCTTCTGATAAAACAGGAATGCGTGAATGTCCTGACTGAATAATTTTTTCTAAAGCTTCATCAAAAGGATCATCAATGGCGATAGAAGTCATATGTGCACGAGGCACCATAATATCTCTAACTGTAAGAGTTTGAGATGAGAGCACTGAACGAATCATACCTACTGCACTTGGGTCAATTTGACCTTCTTTTTGCAGTAATGATAATTCAGTATTCCAATTGTTTAAAGTGACGCTTTTACGTTCTAATCCAAATCTAGATAACCAACTCTTTCGACTCGGCGAAGGATCATCTGACATAATTTTTATTTTTTCCTCAAAGTGATAAAATTGTTTAAGTTTAAACACAGCTATCTAAAAAGTTAAAGTTTTAAATGCCTTTTCTCTTTAAACTAGTCTAGTATAGCAAGCAATTATTCTCAGCAAAACTAATTCAACGACTTCATACCTTAACCATGAAATTTACTCTAAAAAAAAGAACATTCGGATCAAGAATCAACGCAGCACTGCGCTATTTTCTTCGTCTCGTAATTTATATGATTGTGGGCGGCGCATTCTTAATGATCCCCATATTTTTCTATTTTTTGATTAAAACTAATCAAGAATTAGGCACGCAATTTGAAGACCGAAGTTGGTCAGTTCCAGCTCGTGTTTATGCAAGGCCTTTAGAACTGTATGTTGATAAACCCATCAAAAAAGAAGATTTATTGTTAGAGCTCCAAATGCTCAACTATAAAAAAACAAATCAACTAAGCCAGCCAGGCTCTTATCGTGAACATGAGAATACTGTCAGCATCTATTTGAGAGAATTCACTTACAGCGATGGATTAACACCTGCACAAAAAATTCAGGTTTCCATCAATAAAAATAAGATCACTGAATTGAAGAGTGGTCAACAAGACGAAAAAATTAGTTTAATTCGTATTGAACCATTGCACATCGCATCAATTTATCCTGTGCACAATGAAGATCGTATCTTATTAAAGCGCGAAGAAATTCCACAATTATTGGTGGATACCTTGCTCGCGATGGAAGATCGTCAATTTTACGATCACATGGGTGTAAATCCTAAAGCGATCATGCGCGCGATGATTGCCAACATGAAGGCTGGCCGTAAAGAACAAGGCGGTTCAACATTGACACAGCAGCTGGTTAAGAACTATTTCTTAACACCTGCACAAACTTATGAACGTAAAATTCAAGAGATGTTCTATGCACTGATCATTGATTGGCGCTACCCTAAAGATGATGTTCTTGAAGCCTATATGAACGAAATTTATTTAGGTCAGGACGGTTCTCGTGCAATCCATGGCTTTGGCTTGGCGAGTGAATTCTTCTTTGGTAAGCCAGTTTCTGAATTGAGCATCAATAATATTGCAACATTAGTGGGTATTATTCCAAGCCCATCTGCTTACAATCCTCGTAATCGCCCAACAACTGCATTAAAACGCCGAAATCTTGTATTAGATGTTATGGCAAGACAAAATTTAATTTCTCATGAAGAAGTTGAAGAATTGAAACAAATGCCATTGGATGTATTAGAAACTGCACCATCTGGCATTACAAAATATCCTGCATTCATTGATTTAGTTTCAAAACAAATCAAAGAGCTTTACTCAAGTGAAGCATTAACAAACGATGGTTTGAAGGTTTTTACAACTTTAGATCCAATCGTGCAAACTTATGCTGAAAAAGCAGTGATTGAAACCCTACCTGTGATTGAAAAAACTCGTGGTGTTAAAAATATTCAAGCAGCCATCATCATTAGTCAAAATAATACAGGTGAAGTCGAAGGACTAGTAGGTGATCGCCAAGTTCGCCAAGCAGGATTTAACCGAGCATTGAGTGCAAAACGCCAAATTGGTTCATTGATCAAACCATTCATTTATTTACGTGCTTTAGAAGAACCTCAACGTTTCTCTTTAGCGACACTGTTGGATGACCAAACGCATTTTGAAATGAACTCTGGCGGTAAAAAATGGGCACCAAAAAACTATGACAGAAGATTGCATGGCTGGATTCCATTAATCACTTCATTGACAAAATCTTATAACATTCCAACTATTCGCTTAGGCTTAGATGTTGGTGTAGATAATGTTTTAGATACGCTTTATCGCCTAGGCTTGAATGAAGATGAATATCAGTTCCCATCTGTGCCATCATCTTTATTGGGTGCAATTGACATTACAGTATTTGATGTGACACAAATGTATTCCACATTTGCCAACGATGGTTATTACATTCCATTAAAATCAATCCGAGAAGTGACTCAGCAAGATGGTACCGTTTTGGCACAAAACCTAGTGGAGCCAAAACAAGTCATCTACCCTGGCCCTAACTTCTTAATCACAAAAGCAATGCAAAATGTTATTGATGCAGGTACTGGTGGTGGCGTTCGTCGTGCTGGCATTCAAACACGTGTTGCAGGTAAAACAGGTACAACTAATAACTATCGTGATAGCTGGTTTGCAGGTTTTTCTGGTGACCGTACTGCCGTTGCTTGGGTTGGAAAAGATGACAACACTCCAGTTGGCAGAGTTGGCGGCGCAACAGGTGGCTTACCAATTTGGGCAGCAGCCATGAAGCCATTAATCTTAGAAGATATCAGTGCAACACCACCAAAAGATATTGTGAATATCCGAATTAACATGTCAACAGGCTTACCTCCACCAAACTATGCCTGCCCAGGTAAACAAATTTTGACATTACCATTTATCAAAGGCTACCAGCCTACTTATCCTGGTGATTGCGATTTCTACCCACCTGAAACTGATTTCAATTTCAGTGAAGACTTCGAGCCATTTAACTTCGATAGTTTTGAATAATTCCAAACGAGTAGAGAATGCCTCTACTCGTTTTGTATATTTTATGATAAATTAACGGCACTGACTTTTATGTCTAACCAAACTTTTAACATATCGTTATATAGGAATAACTATAGTGAGAACTACAACATTTCTAATATTAGCTCTACTCGTCATTAGCGGATGTACATCTCGCACTGACGGTGGTGCAAGAGTTCGTCCATTACCTAATCAACCTGTAACGCCAGCAATTCCAAATGGCATTCCACTCGATGATGGTACTGGCAACCAAGGTGCTAACGCATACAATCAAGCTCAACCTTATGGCCAAACAGCGCCAACAGGTGAAGTACAATTCCCTGCTTATTCTGGTCAAGGCCAAGAATTCCCAGCAGATAATAATGCTTTCCCAGCTTATCCAAATGCGACACAAACAGCTACACAAACCCCTAATGTTCAGCAGCCAACATATGCACCATCTAACACAGGTGCAGCACCAATGATTCCTGGACAAAACAATGTAGCAGCGGCAACAACAAATGCAGCAAATACATATCAAGCATCACAAAATCAAACAGGCGCAGTTCAATCTTTATTGGATGAAGCCAACTCGGCTGTTAAAGCAGGTCAATTAGAAAAGGCTGCAACAGCATTGAATCGTGCGGTAAGATTAGAACCAAACAACTCAAGTATTTGGTACGATCTTGCACAAATTCGCCTACACCAAGGCAAATATGAACAGTCTGAGCAATTAGCAAAGAAATCTATTGATTTTGCTAAAGGCAACCAAGCACTGATCAATAAAAACTGGAATGTTATCTCTTCATCGCGTAAAGCTCGTGGAGATGCAGCAGGTTCAAGCGAAGCGATGAGAAACGTACAATAAACCTTATCAATGATCACTCAAAAACACTCAAATATCATTCCCATTCATCCATTCGATGAATGGGCTCTGCTTTGCATCTTATGATATTTTTTACGAATTTAATTTTGGTTATAAATACTGAGGAATAACAGTACTAATACAAATCACTGCGTTAACAACTACTAACAACTCTAAATGTAACGTACATTGTATTAAAAATAGGTAAGGAGTGATCTCTGTCAACTCCTCACTATTTAGGGCCTGGAGAACACAATGAAACGCATGTTAATTAATGCGAGCCAACCTGAAGAGACACGTGTCGCTTTAGTAGATGGACAACGCCTATATGATTTAGATATTGAAAACGCTACAAATATTCAAAAGAAAGCAAATATCTATAAAGGCATCATCACAAGAATTGAACCTTCTTTAGAAGCTTGCTTCGTAGATTACGGTTCAGAACGCCATGGTTTCTTATCTTTCAAAGAAGTTTCAAGAGAATATTACTCTGACGCTGCAAAATCTATGCAAAAACCATCCATCAAAGATGCGTTAACAGAAGGCATGGAAGTAATCATCCAAGTTGAAAAAGAAGAGCGCGGCAATAAAGGTGCAGCTTTAACAACAATGATTACATTGGCAGGTCGTTATTTAGTATTAATGCCAAACAACCCAAAATCTGGTGGTGTTTCTCGTCGTATTGAAGGTCAAGAACGTGTAGCAATTCGTGAAGCTATGAGCCACTTAACGATTCCAGATGAAATGGGTGTCATTGTTCGCACAGCTGGTTTGGGCCGTACAGCAGAAGAGTTACAGTGGGACTTAGATTATTTGATGACGCTTTGGCGCTCAATCAAAACAGCATCCACTGAAAAAGCACCATTCTTAATCTATCAAGAAAGCAATATTATCATCCGCGCATTGCGTGACTACTATCGCAATGACATCGGTGAAATTTTAATTGATAACCCTGAAATTTATGAGGAAGCAGCACTATTTGTTAGCAGAACAATGCCACAAATTCGCTCTAAGATTAAATTATACGAAGATCAAATTCCTTTGTTCACGCGTTATCAAATCGAAAATCAAATTCAATCTGCTTACCAACGTGAAGTGAAGTTACCTTCTGGTGGCGCATTAGTGATCGACTATACTGAAGCTCTCGTTTCTATCGATATCAACTCAGGCCGAGCGACTCGCGGTGCTGATATTGAAGAAACGGCATTCAATACTAACGTTGAAGCAGCTGAAGAAATTGCACGCCAATTAAAATTGCGTGACTTAGGTGGTTTGATTGTAATCGACTTCATTGATATGTTGGAATCAGATCATCAACGCCAAGTGGAAAAAGCATTCCACGAAGCATTGGCTTTAGATCGTGCACGCATTCAAACAGGTCATATCTCTCGCTTTGGCTTATTAGAAATGTCACGTCAACGTTTGCGCCCTTCTTTAGATGAAACAACGCATATTGTTTGCCCAAGATGTTCTGGTCATGGCACAATTCGCAACATCAAATCTTTATCATTAGAAATTTTACGCTTAATTGAAGAAGAAGGTTTGAAAGAGCGTACAGGTGAGATCATCGTTCAGTTGCCTGTAGATGTTTCCATCTTTTTATTGAATGAAAAACGTGAAGATGTTTCAGATATCGAAAAACGCTTAGGCGTTCGTGTTGTGATGATTCCTAATCAAGAATTAGAGACACCACACTTTGAAATTACGCGTTATCGCACAGATCAAACCATACTAACGAACAAAGTTAGTAATGAGCACAACACAATTGAAAAACCAACAGATGAAACATTGGTAAATCAAGCTTACAATCCTGCAAAGCCACAGAAGAATATCCCTATTGTGAGCAATATGGTACCTGCAACACCACCTCCTGTGACAGAAGAAAAGCCTGTTGAAATTCAAGTGGAACCGCAGCAAACACCTTCATTGTGGTCAATGTTAGTCAACTGTTTTAAATCCCTATTGGCACCTTCTGAAAGCAGCCAACCTAAAGAAGAAGAGAAAAAAGCACAGCCACAAAAGCAACAACGCCAACGTTCTAACAATCGCCGCCGTAATAATCGTCGTGTGACTACTCGTGCAAATGCACCAGAACACAATGAAATTGCTACCGTTGAACGTGTTTCTGAAAGTCGCTCTGATATTGCAAAAGCGGATAAAGCTGATAAAAATGAACGTAAGATCGATTCTGATAAGCAAAATGATGAATCTCATGACACTAATGGTGAAGCGCCAAAATCTAGAAATCGTCGTTCACGCAACAAGAACAACAATGCAAATGGCAATAACACAGCTCAAAATGCTCAGAAAAATGAAAAATCTGATAACAAAAATGAGAACCCTGTTAAAGCAACAAGCATTACACCAAAACCTGATTCTGTAGAAGTTGAAGTGAATGGTGAAGTACGCAAACGTAAGATCAGAAAAGGTCGTAAACGTGTTTCTGAAGAAGAAATGAATGCACTAAAAGGCATTACTACAGCTGAAATGACAATAGAAGCAACTGAAAAATTAGTAAACGAAACATCTACTAGCTCTACTGAAGAGATCGTTATTCAACAAGAAGCTGTTGTGATCGTAACGGAAGAAAAGCCTAAAGCAAAAACTCAAACAGTTAAAGTGGAAGTCGAAGCTGAGAAAGCACCTGAAGTTACTGTTATGAAAAAACCTACTGAGCCAGCTAAAGTTGCCGCAGAAGAAGTTGAAATTGTAATTCAGCAGACAACTGTAGAGAAATCAGAAGATCATACAAAAACGTCTGAACCTTCTTTCATCAAGGTTGAAATTGAGCCTGCAGTTGTTATAGAACCAGTAAAAGCTGAAGTGTCTGCTGAAATAAAACCAGTAGCAACACCTGTTGAATCAACAGAGGAAATAGTGATCCAACAAAGTATCATTGAAACTAAACATGCTCCAAAAGCTGTAGAAGTTAAAGAAAAAGCGGCTCAGCAAACTGTAACAGTGGAAGATGAAATCGTGATTAAACCTAAAATCATCGACACAAAAGATGCTCAAGAGGAATCTGAAATTCCAAGTTTCAAGATTATTTTAGAAGATGAAGCACCTAAAAAATAAGCTTCTTTTAATAAATTTCTCAAGTTAATCAAAAAGCACAGGCAACTGTGCTTTTTCTTTGCATAGAAAAAGCACACCTTTTCAGCTACAATAGACTGTTATTATTTTTATTATATAAGTAGGTCAATTGTGGATGCTTCGTTAACCATGTTAACCCCACATACTGTTCCACTCATCAATCGGGAACGTTCTATTCTTGCATTCCAAGAACGTGTATTGGCACAAGCAAAAAATAGCGCATTGCCATTATTAGAGCGCCTCAAATTCATTGCCATCGTCTCATCAAATATTGATGAGTTCTTTGAAGTGCGTATGGCAAATATGCAAGAGCAGATTCAATCTGGCTTAGAAAGAATAGAAAATCAAAGTGCTAGTGAATGGCGTTTAAGCATTCAGGCCTATGCACTGAAAATCACGCAAGAACAACATCAAATCTTTTTTAATGAACTATTACCAGAATTGAAAAAAGAGAACATCAATATTTTGGGTAAAGATGAATGGAATACTGAGCAACATGAATGGCTTTATCATCTTTTCACACAAAATATGCTGCCTGTTTTCACACCAATTGCATTGGATCTAGCACATCCTTTTCCACACATTACAAATAAATCACTCAATTTCATTGTGGACTTAAAAGGCACGGATGCTTATGGCCGTAATATTGATACCGCCATTTTACCAATCCCAGAAAATTTACCACACATCATTGAATTGCCTTCTCCCAATGGAGAAACTCAACTCACCACCATTCAAGCCATCATTGAAGCATTTGTTACAGATATATTCCCAAGCTTAGAAATTTTAGGCTTATATCAATTCCGAGCCACTCGCAACAGCCACTTGTATATTGATAAAGAAGAGCTAACAAATCTCCATCAGGCTTTACGTGGTGAATTGAAACAACGAGGTTTTGGCCATGCTGTGCGCCTAGAAATCGAATGTAACTGCCCTGCCCATCTTAAATCTCTATTGATCAAAGAATTTGAGTTATCGCCTGAAGATTTATATGCAACAGAATATCATTTTGATTTTTCACAGATCCATAACATCTTAGAGTATATTGAGCGTAAACCACATTTGATCTTTACACCCATCAAGCGTCATGTTCCTACGCGTTGGGAAACGCGTACAGATGCATTCAGTGAAATCAATCATCAAGATATTTTATTACATCATCCTTATGATCGCTTCTTGCCTGTTGTAGATTTTTTAAGAGAAGCATCGAATGATCCTGCTGTGCGCGCAATTCGCATGACAGTTTATCGCACAGGAGATGATTCTGAGCTAATGGAATTACTTGTTAATGCAGCAAGACAAGGCAAAGAAGTAAACGTTGTGGTTGAATTGATGGCTCGTTTTGATGAAGCCACAAATTTATCATGGGCTTCACGCCTAGAAGATGCAGGTATTAAGATTGTTTATGGCGTATTTGGTTATAAAACTCATGCCAAAATGCTTTTAGTCATTCGTAAAGAGCAAAACCTTAAAGGCGAAACATATCTTCGTCGTTATGCTCATGTTGGCACAGGCAATTATCACCAAGGCAATGCACGGTTATATACAGATTTCAGCTTGTTAACTTCTCATAAAGAAGTGACTGCAAGTATTTCTGAAATCTTTTTGAATCTATCAAGCCTTGCAAAGGTTCCATCCCTTTCAACAGTTTGGCAAGCACCTTTCAATTTCATTGATCGCTTATTAGAAGAGATTGATTTTGAAATCAATGAAGTTAAAGAAGGTCGAAAAGGTCATATCATTGCACGTATGAATGCATTGATGGAACCAATCATTATCACAGCTTTATACAATGCATCACAAGCTGGCGTGAAAATTGATCTCATTGTACGTGGCGCATGTGCATTGAAGCCTGGCATTCCAGGTTTGTCAGAAAATATTCGTGTACGCTCTATCGTAGGAAGATTCTTAGAACATTCTCGCATTTACTATTTTCATCATGCAGGCAAAGAGCATGCTTATTTATCTAGCGCTGATTGGATGAATCGAAATTTCTTTAGAAGAATCGAAATTGCTGTGCCACTGTATGATAAAGAGATCAAACAAAAAGTTGTGGAAGAGGGTTTATTATGGTGCTTAGAAGATCAAACTGCATGGTGCCTAGATGGCGCAACAGGCAATTATCATCAAGCACCACACATTAACCCAGAAACATCCGTTCAATATCGTTTAATTCAAAAGCGCCTGTCGTAGGAAATGCTATGCTCAGTTACATAAATTTTCAATTCATCCCTTATTTAACCAATGATCAGCTATTTTCTTTAGTCGTGCTCATTGGTGCTTTTGTGGCATTTTTAATGGGGCGAATTCGTTATGATTTCGTTGCATTGGGTGCGCTATTAGCTTTAGTATTATCAGGCATTGTGCCAATCAATAAAACATTTGATGGTTTTAGCCACCCTGCTGTCATCACAGTTGCATCTGTTTTAGTACTCAGCCATGCAATTGGTAAAACAGGCATCACATATCACTTATCTAAACGTTTAGGCTATTTTTCTGATAGCCCTTCCATGCTTGTATTTACATTGGCTGGATTAGTAGCATTCTTCTCTGCTTTTATGAATGACGTTGGTGCTTTGGCTTTAGTGATGCCAATAGCCATCCAACTTTGTCAGCGTTATGATATTCCACCCGCCAAAGTTTTAATGCCAATGGCATTTGCTTCGCTTTTAGGTGGCACAATCACAGTGATTGGTACACCGCCAAACTTGATCGTTGCTAACTATCGGGAATCGATTGGTTTAGCACAATTTAATATGTTTGATTTTACACCAACAGGATTGATCATCTCTGTTGTTGGCTTATTGTACCTTTCTCTCATTGGTTGGCGTTTAATTCCCAATCGTCGCTCTGAAAGTGCACAGACTAAATTCACCACAGACAATTATCTATTAGAAGCAAAAGTTGAACATGGCAATAAAGTAGCTGATAAAACTGTCGCGATACTTGAAGAAATTTCTGAGAAATCGGTCAAAGTTGTCGTAATCATTCGTGGTGCTCGCCGCATCATTGCACCAAGCAGTGAAGAAATTATCCGCAGTAATGATACATTGCTGTTAGAAGGGCAACCTGAAGAACTCAAACAGCTTGAATTATTGACAGGTATGAACTTAACACGCAGCATTGCCAATAAAGACATTCCTCACGATAAATTGGAAGTTCTAGAAGTTGTGATTAATCCTGGCTCTCGTATGGATAACCGTACATTGTCTGAATTACAGTTCCGTGAAAAATACGGCTTAAATGTAATTGGTGTTGCGAGACACGGTGAAAATATCCGTAAGCGCTTTTCTCGCATTCAATTAAAAGTCGGAGATGTTTTACTTGTTCAAGGCCATGCAGATGAACTACCCGAAACATTACGTTACTTAGGTTGTTTCCCACTGGCAGAACGAGATATCAGCTTAAAAGCCTCTTATCGTTTATTGCCAACAATTTTAATCTTCTTAGGCTCAATCGTACTCGTTGCAACACAAACATTACCACCACAAATCAGTTTTCCTTTAGCAGTATTCTTATTGGTTGTGTTTAAGCTTTTACCTATTCGCGATGTTTATCGTAGCCAAGAAGGCCCTTTATTGATGCTTTTAGGCTGTTTCATCACTGTTGGTTTTGCATTGCAACAAACGGGTGTAACAGAAATATTGGCAAACAAACTCGTCGGGCTTATTGGCGATTTACCTGATGTATTAATTCTCGGTATCATCATCCTCATCACAATGATCATCACTGATATCATTAACAGCTCTGCAACCGCTGTGATCATGTGTCCGATTGCTTATGGTATTTCTCAACAACTTGGGCACAATCCTGATGCATATTTAATGGGCGTTGCGATCGCGAGCTCTTGTACATTCAATACTCCAATTGGCCATCATTCCAATACACTTGTGATGGGCCCTGCTGGCTATCAATTTGGTGATTATTGGCGTGTTGGCTTAATTTTAGATATATTAATATTAATAACCGTTACACCTGCATTACTTTGGGTGTGGCCTTTGTCATAAAATCACTCTATTTAACTTCAAAGGAAATCTATATGAGCGTTTTTAATCAAGTTGTATTGGCCCCTGATGACCCTATTCTTGGCTTAGTGGAAAAATTCAAACAAGATCCAAGAGAGAATAAAATCAACCTTACAATCGGCATTTATGCAGATGCAAATGGTAAAGTACCTGTTCTGAATGTTGTGAAAAAAGCTCAAGATGCTCTGTTTGCAGAAGCAAAACCACACGTTTATTTACCAATGCATGGTTTGCAAATGTACAACAACTCTGTACAACGTTTACTATTCTCAGAACATCACTCTGTGATTGCTGAAAACCGTTTAGCAACAGTACAAACATTGGGTGGCACAGGCGCATTGAAAGTGGGTGCAGATTTCCTCAGCCAATTATTTGCAGAAAAACTACCAAAAGTTCACGTATCTGACCCTACTTGGGACAATCACCGTGCAATCTTTAAAGGTGCTGGTTTTGAAATTGCAGCATATCCATACTTTGATTCAGAAACTGGTGGTGTTCGTTTTGAAGCAATGATCGAATACTTCAAAGCATTGCCTACTAACTCTATCGTAGTGTTGCATGCATGTTGCCATAACCCAACTGGTGCAGATTTAACAGATGCACAATGGAGAACATTGGCTGAAGTTGTGAAAGAAAAATCATTGATACCATTCTTAGATATGGCTTATCAAGGTTTTGCACAAGGTGTTCAAGAAGATGCTAAAGCAATTCACATCATGACAGATGCTGGCGTGCCAGTATTGATTGCAAACTCATTCTCAAAATCATTCTCATTGTATGGTGAACGTGTAGGTGCTTTATCCGTTGTGACAAAATCAGCTGAAGAGCAAGTACGTGTAACATCACAATTGAAAAAGATGGTACGTGCAAACTACTCTTCTCCACCAGAATTTGGTGCAGCTTTAGTTGGCCATGTATTAAGTAATGATACATTACGCCAAGAATGGTTTGATGAATTAGCAGAAATGCGTGTACGTATTCATGCAATGCGTGAAAAATTCACTGCACTATTGAACGAAGGCCAAACGAAAAAAGATTTCAGCTTCATTAAGCAACAACAAGGCATGTTCAGTTATTCTGGCCTCACAAAAGAGCAAGCTCAGAAGTTAAGAGATGAGCATGGTGTCTATATTCTTGATACAGGTAGAATTTGTATTGCAGCCCTAAATGAGTATAATATCGTAGCTTCG
>JBEBSR010000002.1:0-124633 GCA_040394195.1 Wohlfahrtiimonas larvae
TATCACAATTTTTACCAAATTATTTTAAATAATAATATGCAAGATAGCTCTATATATTTAAATCAGCTAGAAATTATTAATAAATATTTAACAGCAAAATGTATTGATTTTTATATTGGTAGCTATAGCGCAGGGGAAGCCGCTATTATTGAACAAATAGCGACTATAAAAGAAGCTATTAATGATAGTGTAAATAAAGCTGAAGCAAAGATAGATAAATTAATTTTAGATAAAAAGTTAGTATATCAAAAGGATTGGGGTAACTCTCCGTTATTAATAATTATTTATATTGATGAATATGAGAATCATCTACATCCTGAATGGTCGAGGAAATATTTATCTTATTTACTTAAATTTTTAAATATTAAAGTTCAGAGCAAATTATTTGATATAAAGTTTCAAGTTGTTCTTACAACACATTCACCATATTTAATAAGTGACCTTCCAAAGAATAATATTATTCTGATAAAAAAAGAAAAAGAAAAAGAAAAAGAAAAAGAAAAAGAAAAAGAAAAAGAAAAACGAACGGCAAAAAAATCGACCTACGGATTTGCGAGTAATTATTATGACATTATGAGTGATAGTTTTTTCTTGGATGATACGATTGGGGAGTTTGCAAAACAGAAGATTAATCAGGTAATTAAGAGATTAAATAAGCTGTCTAATTTGCTAGATAAGAAAGAATCTAAAAGCAAAAAGATCAGTAATAAATTCCTGCAACAAAGCCAATTAATATTGGATCATGTAAATCCAATCATTCAATTAATCGGTGATCCTTTTATCAAACAGCAATTGGATAGAATGGTGATGTCTATTGATGAGCGATTAAAAGTATTTTGTCAGCCTGAAAGTAAGAAAGAATTACTAGAAAAACAAAGAGCGATTTTAGAAGCTCAGATCAAACAAATAGATCAGGAATTAGGCAATGATTAAATTAGCGCATAATCTATATAAAGACTTTGAGGATGATTACTTCAAAATTATCAAAGCAAAAATTAATGATGGAATTCAGTTATTTGAAATTATTGATCTAATCTCACAAGGCAGCCAACAGGAGGAAATTAGAAATAAAGATGAGTTTTTAAGAGCGTTAATTATTAATCCCTTTTCTGAGCAGTCAAGAACTGCATTTTTATTGCTTAGTGATTATTATGATTACGTTGTTAATACTGATTCTAAGATCAATCCTTTTGAAAATTATTTAGATGAGCTGCAGGATATTTTTGATTATACAAATATCATTAAATCGCAAGAAAATAAGAAAATTTTAAGAGTTAGAATTGTAAAGGCTTCAGGATTGGATGTGTGTCCATATTGTAATCGACAATATATCGATATTTTTGAGAGACAAAATGAGGATGGAGAAAAGGCAATTGCTCAACTTGATCACTTTTATCCAAAAGAACAGTTTCCACTATATGCGTTATCTCTTTATAATTTTGTGCCAAGCTGTTCATCGTGCAATCAAGGTAAAAGCGATAAAACAAACGAGCTACTTTATCCTTTTACTGAAAAATCAGAAGAAGAAAATCAACAACCATATTTTAAGATTAAGAGTGAAGATTTAGATCATTTACGTGGTAATATTCTGCCTGAAATTGATTATGCATTTATAGATTCAGATAAGAAAAATCATGCTGATTCTTTGCATCATAAAAATATATACCAAAATCATAGTGTGTTTGCTCAACGATTATTACAAAGGCAACGATTATATAATCCGAGTTATATTGCCCAAGTAAAAGAATTCTTTCCAAAATTGAGTGATGAAGAAATTAGGGAAGTATTGTTTGGTTTTAGTGGAGATTTAGAAGAGTTAAAACAAAAGCCACTATCCAAATTAGCGCATGATATTTTGGATTTGAATAAGAAATAACCTCAACAAAAAAGCCCATTTTTATGGGCTTTTATTTGTTTTGGAGGTTAGGGAAGATTACTTCTCTTCATCGCCCCAGCATTCTGTATTTTTCAATCCTTTGATGCTCGATGCTTTAAATACAGGATCTTTGCCTTCTTTCAATTGTTTGTTGAAGTCATCGCTCACAGCAAATGCAATTTTGCTGAGCATAAAGATGATGATCAAGTTCATGATTGTCATAAAGCCCATGAATACATCAGCTAAATCCCATGCTAATTGCATGTTGATCATTGCGCCAAACATCACCATTGCTAATACAACCAAGCGATAGATCAACAGCATTGCTTTGTTGCCATTGATAAATTCGATGTTTGTTTCACCATAGTAATAGTTGCCAATGATGGAGCTAAATGCAAAGAACATCACAGCGATAGCAACGAAGTATTTTGCCCATTCGCCCATTTGTAATGCGAGTGAGTTTTGCGTCAAAATTACGCCAGAAGTTTCTGGTGTTACATTGGTATATAAGCCAGATAATAAGATGATGAATGCTGTAGCAGAACAAACCATAATCGTATCGAAAAACACGCCCAAGCTTTGTACTAAGCCTTGCTTAGCAGGATGCGTCACATTAGCAGCCGCAGCAGCATTTGGTACAGAACCCATGCCTGCTTCATTCGAGAATAAGCCACGACGAACACCTTGCATGATCGCAGCACCAATGCCGCCGCCCATGATTTCATTGAAGCCAAACGCATTCGTTATGATCAACATGAACATTTCTGGCACTTTAGTGATATTGGTTGCTAAGACATAAATCGCTAAACCAATGTAGAACACAGCCATGACAGGTACGATAATTTGTGTGAAGCTTACGATTCTTTTTACGCCACCAAAGATGATGATTGCAGTTAATACAACCAATGCAATGCCGACAGCTGTGTAATCAAAGCCAAAAGCAGATGCAAATGAATGGGCGATTGTGTTGGATTGTACTGAGTTGAAGATGAAGCCAAAAGTGATCGCTAATAAGATTGCGAATGCAATGCCGAGTTTTCTGAAGCCTAATGCTTTTTCCATGTAATAAGCAGGGCCACCACGGAAAGTATCACCATCTTTAACTTTATAAACTTGTGCGAGTGTGCTTTCAATGAATGCCGTTGCCATACCAATGATGGCGATTAGCCACATCCAAAATACAGCGCCAGGGCCACCGATTGCGATGGCTAATGCAACGCCCGCGATATTGCCTGTACCAACGCGGCTTGCAGCACTGATTGTGAAGGCTTGGAAAGCTGAAACACCATCTGATCCTGGATTTTTTTCAACGGTTAATTTTAGCATCTGCTTGAAGAGGCGAACCTGAACAAAGCGAGTGCGAAATGTAAAGTAAAATCCTAATGATAATAAACCAATGATGAGAATGTAGGACCAAATAAAGCTATTAAAAGGTCCTGTTAGCCAGTTGATGATGCTCATGAACAATCCTTAAAATATAAAAAACTGCATAACTATACAGCAGGTAGCTCATATTTTTTATATATTTCTTTTATGACTTTCACAAATTCTGGTGATGGTGGCTCAGTTTCGGAGAGCGTATATTTCAAATTCAGCTCTTGCCACTTAGATTCACCTAGATTATGAAAAGGTAACACTTCTATACGTTCGATGAGTTTTTTGCCATGCAATTCAATGGCTTTATCCTGTAATGATTTGACAAATTGTGCATGCTTTTCGACATCTTCTAAATCATCTGTTAAACCTGGCACTAATACATAACGAATCCACATAGGTTTGCCCATTGTGACTAAACGATGTGCAAAATCTAATGTGGGTTGTAAAGGCTGAGCTGTCAATGCTTGGTATTTTTCAGGATCAATGTGTTTAATATCAAGCATCACAAGATCAATATTATCAAACCATTCATCTTCTAAATGCGCCGCTAAAAAGCCTTGTGTATCCAATGCGATGTGTAAGTTGTATTGCTGTTTGACACGATAAGCAATTTCACCAATGAAATTGGCTTGCATTAAAGGTTCGCCACCTGAAAATGTAATGCCACCTGCAAATTTTAAAAAGCGGGCATATTTACCAATCTCAGTGACGATTTCATCTACTGTGCGCAATTTACCATTGTGAAGCTTCCAAGTGTCAGGATTATGACAATATAAACAACGGAATTGGCAACCTGAGCTGAACATCACAAAGCGAACGCCAGGGCCATCCACAGCTGCACCCGTTTCTATGGAGTGAACGAAGCCAGAGAGTTGATTGTCTTCATTGATGATGACAGGCGCAATGATGCCCGCAGGTTTGAATTCGATTTGATCAATGTCTGCAATAGAAATGGTGGGAATGGATTTTTGGTCTCTGCTCATGCATGGCCTTTAATAATAATTGTCGTCACATAAAGAGGGCATACCGTAGTATGCCCCATGTTTATACTATGATCAGTATATTATGCTTTCATGTGGAATGTACGATTAATGACATCCATTTGTTGCTCTTTAGTTAACTTGATGAAGTTAACAGCATAACCAGATACACGCACTGTCAATTGTGGGTATTTTTCAGGGTGATTCATTGCATCTACCAATGTATCACGATCAAATACGTTCACGTTGATGTGGAAGCCATCTGCACCACAATAACCATCTAAGCAGTTAGATAAGTTATTGACGCGATCTGCCAATGTATTACCTAATGCGCCTGGTGTTGCTGAAGCTGTCCAGCTGATACCATCCAATGCCGCTTCATAAGGGATTTTAGCAACTGAAGCACCTGCTGCTACAAAACCTGAAGTATCACGGCCATTCATTGGGTTTGCACCTGGTGCAAACGGTTCGCCATCACGGCGGCCATCTGGCGTATTACCAGTTTTCTTACCATAAACAACGTTAGAAGTGATGGTTAATACTGATTGTGTTGGCACTGAATTACGATAAGTTTTCTGAGCTTTCACTTTATTCATGAATGATTCAGTTAACATCACTGCGATGTCATCCGCACGTTCATCATTGTTACCATAAGCAGGGAATTCACCTTCGATTTCAAAATCTATCGCAATGCCTTGTTCATTACGTACAGGTTTTACTTTAGCGTATTTGATTGCAGCTAATGAGTCTGCAGCCACTGATAAACCAGCAATACCACAAGCCATTGTGCGAAGGATATCACGATCATGCAATGCCATTTCGATGCGTTCATAAGCATAGCGATCATGCGAGTAATGGATTGCATTCAATGCTTTCACATAAGTTTCTGCTAACCAATCCATCATCTTGTCATAAGCTTGCATGACTTTGTCATAAGTTAAAACATCATCAGTGATTGGATCGAAGCCATGGGCAACTAATTTGCCTGTTTTTTCATCCACACCGCCGTTGATTGCATATAACAACGCTTTTGCTAAGTTTGCACGAGCACCGAAAAATTGCATTTGCTTGCCAATTGCCATTGCTGATACACAGCAAGCAATACCATAATCATCACCCCATTTTGGCATCATCAAATCATCTGATTCGTACTGAATTGCACTTGTTTCAATAGAAACTTTAGAGCAGAAATCTTTAAAACCTTTTGGTAATTGAGTTGACCATAAAACTGTTAGGTTTGGCTCTGGTGCTGGTCCTAAGTTGTATAAAGTATGTAAGAAACGGAAGCTATTTTTAGAAACTAAAGTACGACCATCTTTGCCCATACCGCCGATAGATTCAGTGACCCAAGTTGGATCACCCGAGAACAATTGGTTGTAATCTTCAGTACGTAAGAAACGGATAATGCGTAATTTGATCACTAAATCATCGATTAACTCTTGCGCTTCTGATTCTGTTAATTTACCAGCTTTCATGTCGCGCTCAATGTACACATCCAAGAATGTAGATACACGGCCGAATGACATTGCAGCACCATTTTGCTCTTTAGTTGCAGCTAAGTATGCAAAGTATGTCCATTGAATTGCTTCTTGTGCTGTTTCAGCAGGGCGACTGATATCAAAGCCATAAGACATTGCCATCATTTTTAATTCACCCATTGCACGAATTTGTTCAGACATCTCTTCACGTAAACGTAAAGTATCTTCGTTGAATTCCCAGTTATCAGTTTCAGCTTTCTCAGCTTCTTTTGCTTTGATTAAGAAATCAACGCCATATAATGCAACACGACGATAATCACCAATGATACGACCACGGCCATAAGCATCTGGTAAGCCTGTAATAACACCAGATGAACGGCAAGCACGGATCACAGAGTTGTACATATCAAATGTTGCTTGGTTGTGATCTTTACGATAATGCGTATAGATATCTTCCAATTCTGGATTAATAGTGCGGTCAATTTCTTCCAAAGAGTTTGCAACTAAACGGAAGCCACTGTTAGGGAATAAGCCACGCTTTAAAGGTGCATCAGTTTGCACACCCACGATTTTTTCAAGATCTTTATTAATATAACCTGGGCCAAATGCATCAATGCGAGAGCCAACGCTATCTGCAACATCTAATACACCGCCAGGGCAAGCACGTTCTTTTGCCAACAATGCTGATAATTCTTTCCATAACTGTTCGGTTCTTGCTGTTGGACCTGCTAAGAAAGAGTCATCGCCTTCATATGGTGTATAGTTATTTTGTATGAAGTCACGCACATCAACTTTTTCTCTCCAATCAGCGCCTTTAAAATCACGCCATGCAAGATCAAAGTTAGAGATGTTTTGTGTATTATTTGTTTTCATAATAACTCCTAATTAAAGGTATAAATTGTTGTTGTTGGGAAACTTGTTGAACTATTTATATTATAAGCTAGTTTTGTCAAAAAAATTTCTATTTTAGTGTTGAATTCACTACATGTGCGCAATTTTATTGTGAATTATATTTACTTTTCGCAACTTTGTTTTTAAGTAATGTTTATTACTGTAAATTTACTATTTTTTATTGTTTTAAAGGAGATAAATTTCATTATCTCCTTGGTTACCGCATTATTGTTTCAGAAAATGATTATCCTTGCAACATATTAGGAATTGCCCAGCGAAGGAAATAAAATCCTGCTAGAAATATAATAAAGTTTGCTAAAAACAAAAGCATAGCAGAAGAATGGCGACGAATCACTTTCATTAGAATAAATAGTGCTGTGATGAAGCCGCTGATCACAACAAATAACCATGTTGTGAGAATCACCATAAAGCCATAATTGAATTCTAATTCTAATAAATTAGTCGGCAAAATCTCCATGTAGGATGATGATAATAATGTGAATGCACTGAAAACGAATGACAATGCGCCAATGCCTAAAGCAATTCTTCTAAACTCTGGATATTCTGAATAGAGTGAATAACATAAAAGAATTGTGATCACAGGAATGAATGAAATTGGGAACAGTAATGATGGACGCGAGATGACAAAGCTAACAATCACCAAAAATAGCCAACCAATCGCTGTTAAAAATATATTCGGACGTGACTTTAATTCACTCATTGTTCTTCCTTTATGACATTAAAATGTATTGTGATATTGATGCCTCGATTATACCATTAAAGCTTATGAAAGAATTCTTTTGAAACATACTTTAACAGTATATAATGCGCCTTTTTAGCTCAGTAAAAATTTATGTCATCACCTCAAACTAACATCGTGACAGATCGGTCGCTTTTTTCCATCAGTTGGCCAATCTTCATTGATATCTTCTTACATCTTGTCACATTGTTGATCAATACATGGATGATCAGTCATGTTTCAATGCAAATGGTGGCTGCAACGGCTGCAAGTAATCAATTCTTTGAAACAAGTGTTGCGATTCTTAACTTTATTGGTGTTGGCTGTAGCATTGTGGTGGCGCAATATTTGGGCGCAGGCAATAGAGAAGTCACGCGTAAAGCGATTCATTTATCCATTACATTAAACTTATTATTAGGATTTGTAACTTTTTTAGCGATTTGGTTCTTTGGTCGCCCATTACTAGAAGTAATGAATACTCCACCAGCCATTTTAGATATGGCTTATGATTATTTCCATATTATTGGTATCTGTTTAATTTTTGAAGCGGTTGCAATCATTTTAGCTTCATGTTTACGTGTTTATGGCTATTCTAAAGCACCTATGTATGTTTCATTGATCATGAATATTGTGACAGTTGTGGGTAATATCCTTGTATTGCATGGCTTATTTGGCTTTCCTCAAATGGGCTTACATGGCGTTGCGCTATCAACGTTATTAGGCAGAATGGTTGGTGTTGCATTATTGTTCTACTTATTATTTTATGGCATTAAAATCAAATTAGAATGGCGTATGTTCTTCCAATTTCATAAGAATATCTTGAAGCAAATCTTGAAAATTGGCTTGCCATCTGCAGGTGAAAACTTATCGTGGACAGCGCAAATGCTTGTGATGTTGGCATTCGTTGGCAAAATGGGTGAAGATGCTTTGGCGGCGCACAATATCTATTTGCAATTATCGTATATGTTGATGCTGTTTGCGCTAGCCATTGGCATTGGTAACGAGATTTTAGTCGGGCATTTAGTGGGCGCATCGAAGTTTGATCAAGCATATCAAAGAACATTTAAAAGCTTAAGAACAGGGATGCTCGTGACATTTGCTGTTGTGGTTGTATTTTATTTTGCGCGCCACTTGATTATAGAGCGCTTTACAATTGATCCAGTGATCACTGAGTTGTTATTGCCGTTATTCTTATTATCCATTTTATTAGAAGTTGGGCGAACTCAGAACATTGTGATGGTGAATGCACTTCGTGCAACAGGCGATGCAAAATTCCCATTCTATGCAGCTTTAGTATTTATGTGGGGCTTAGCAATTCCCGTAGGCTATTTCTTCGGTTTCGTTTTAGAAATGGGATTGCTTGGTATTTGGATCGGCTTTTTATGTGATGAATGGGTGCGTGGCTTAGTGAATGCTTGGCGCTGGAAATCACGTAAATGGGAAGCTAAACGCTTAAATATAGAACAAATGCATTAATGAATTTTGCTTTCAATATCTCGCCATTAGGCGAGATATTTGTATGGAGCCTTGGTATTTACGACATAAATATCATATTAATGTTGTAGTTTGCCAAACATTGATTGATAGCCATGTAAAATGAAATAAGCCACGATGCAGAATATAATCGCTATAGCACTATAACCATAGAGTTGAGAATAGCTAATATAGTCTAGTGATTTACCTAAGAAGAATGGCCCAAAGCCTAAACCTGCTTCTAAAAAGATAAAGAATGTTGAAGTGGCTAAGCCCATTCTTTCTAAGGGCACATTTTTCAATGCAATGGTTTGGCAAATGGATTGAATATTCCCAAAGCCCAATCCCATAAAAAATGCACTCAGTAAAAGCATGAATGAACTGTGTGCTTGGCTCAATAAATAGAGTGCCAATGCCATAAAAATAAATGCAGGCAATATGACAATATTTTCACCTTTGCGATCCATTAATGGCCCTGTGAACGGGCGAGAGATTAATATTGCTACAGCAAATGTTAAAAAGAAAAATGAAGCCGCAGGCAATAAATTAATCTCTTTCGCATAAAAATTGATGAAAGATAAAACTGATGAATAGCAAATGGCAACCAATAACATGACTAAAGAGATTGGCAATGCGCTTTTCTGTATGAATTCTGAAACCCATGAATTTTTTGGTGCTTCAGCTTGTGTTTGTATATTGATATTTTTTTGTGGCAATTCAGGTATTTTCAATGTAAAAGTCGTGATTAAGCAGAAAAAAGTCATGGCACTTGAAATCATAAAAATCGATTGATATTGAATATGCTCCATGAGCCAAATAGCAAGGAAAGGTCCGATTGCTGTACCTAATGTTGCGCTCATACTGTAATAACCAATGCCTTCACCACGCCTTGTCAGCGGAATGATCTGCGCGATGATTGTGCCTAAAACAGTAGCAGCAATGCCTAGCATGAAACCATGGGTAAATCTGACAAAAGAGAGAAAGGCAATATCTAATTTTAAAAAGTATAAGCCTGAACTTAACAAAAATCCCGTGAGACCAATTAATAATGTCGTTTTGCGCCCCAGTTTTTTCAGTAATCTACTCACAATTAAGCGGCCAATTAAAATACCTACGATGAATATGCCAGAAACCAAACCTGCTTGAGCAGTGCTTGCACCCAGTTTTTCAGTGGAATAACTGACAATCACAATGATGAGTAAATAGAAAATTAATACAATTTGGAAATTAATCGCACTGATTAAGATAAAGTTAGGTGTCCATAAAGGTTGCTTCTCAGTATTCATTTTTGTTCCGTTTTTCTTTGTTGCAAGGTATCAATTAATTGAGTTAATAGCTGTTGTGTTTGCTCTGTATCTGATTCATCAAAAGCAGAGAGTAGATTTTGTTCTAAGGCATCGATTTTACTTGCACATATTTGATAGAGCTCATGGCCTTGGCTAGATAAACAGAAAAGCTTTTGTCGTTTATCAATGCTTGGCAAAGGTTGAATCAACTGAAGTTTCTCAAGCGCCTGCATGCGCTTTGTAATGGATGGCTTAGAGACATTGAGTTCTTCTGCGATCTCAATCGAAGCACACTCTTTTTTTTGATGAATAGCATATAAGGCTTGCCATAATGAGAAATTTAGCTGATAAGGTTCTAGTAGAATATTGATTTCATCGCTGAATAATCGGGCAGAGCGGATCAGAGCAATACGAAAATTAGGGAGTTGTGACATAATGGTTAGCTTGGTTAACTAAATTGGGGAAATCAGTATATACCCAAATTTATTCTTTTGACAAAATTTTTAGAGATCGATGAATGTATTCAGAGCTACTCAAGTATTCCAAAACATACGGACCATTGAAGGGTGATTTTTATGAGTGGCATAAAGGTCGTTCAAAATATGCTGTGTGGGTGCTTGAGTTGAATGATGATCAGTTTTTACAGCGCTATCAGGAAGCACAGCAACATTTATTGCCATATTTGATATCAACGTATGAACGCAAACCGCACATTACATTAGCGCCATGTGGTTTTTTAATGCCTGAAAAGAATGATATGGATGATTATGATATTCAGGCATTGGAGCAAGATATTGAGCATATCTTGTCATTGAAATTAAATACAATTGAGATTGCCATTCGCAATGTTTTGATCAGTTATGCAATTGCACCAGGATTTGAAGTATTAGATCTTAAGGGCGATTTAAAGCGATTGAATGATAGGTTAGCAAAGCACGATCATTTCGAAGAGAATTATAACTATTTTCCACATGTGACAGTAGGATTATATAATGATGAATGGCCAACGGATTTGATTTTGAACGAGTTGAAATGCTTTGAAATTCAAAAAGATATTTTATTGAATTCTAATGTAATAAAGCTCGTTTCTTATGTACCAACTGTTTCAGGTGGGCAACTCAAGGACGAGCTTATAATTAATCTATTAGATCAATCTGTGATTAGAGATCCAAAGTTGCTTTGATTTTTGGTAATACAGTTTGCCAATCAATTGGGCTTTTGATCATCTCTTCTTGTAGCTTAATGACTGGAATGAACCAGCCCAATTGTTCTACAAGATTATTATCGTGTGCGATGTCGATAAACTCATAAGGAATGTGATTTTCTTTGAGAATATCCATAGCTTCTTCACATAAGTGGCAATCGCTGGTGCCATACAGCAAAATTGGTGAAGTGGTTGTATTGTCTAACATTTTTTATGACCTCACATTTAAAACTTCGCCTTGATCGCCTATGATCAAGGCTTTTAGCGATTTTTGTCGCTTTAGTACAATACCATAAAAAATTAAGAGCGCTACAGCTAATCTTAAGGTTTTAAATAAGCTTCCACCAATTTCACCCAATAGGATGCAACCACAGGTAAAATTTCATCATTAAAATCATAATGTGCATTGTGTAGAGAGCAGCCTTGAGCACCGTTTAAGCCATTGCCCACAAAGACATAGCAACCGGGAACTTTTTGTAACATAAAGGCAAAATCTTCACTGGCTGTGATGGGTTTAAAATCATTGATGATGTAATCATCACCTAAAAATTCACGACCAACTTTCTCAGCAAAAGCTGTTTCTTTTTTTGAGTTAATGAGTAATGGATAATCACGAATGTATTCGACTTTAGCAGTTGCACCATAGCTTTTGGCCTGATATTCAACAGTATCTTTGATGCGTTGCTCCACAATATCTTGCACATCAGGATTCAAATTACGCACAGTTAATTCCATGTGTGCTTCATTAGGGATGATATTGCTCGCTGAGCCTGCATGAATTGTGCCAGCTGTGATGATGGCGGTTTCTAATGGATTCACATTGCGTGCAACAATCGTTTGCAGTGCCATCACAATAGAAGATGCAACAACCACAGGATCAACGCTTAAATGTGGCATGGCACCATGTCCGCCTTTGCCTTCAATGGTGATTTTCGCTGTATCTGCTGAAGCCATGCTTGGCCCTGAATAGAAGCCAAAGTGGCCTGCTTCAAAACCTGGCCAGTTATGAAAGCCAAAGATTGCATCACAAGGGAATTTTTCAAATAATCCTTCTTGAACCATCTTTTCAGCGCCTGCGTAACCTTCTTCTGCGGGCTGAAAAATGACATTGATTGTGCCTTTAAAAAGATCTCTATTTTCTGCTAAATAGCGCGCAGCTGTGAGTAATGTTGCAGTATGTCCATCATGGCCACAAGCATGCATTTTTCCTTGGTTTTCACTTGCGTAAGATAAGTTTGTGGCTTCATGAATGGGCAATGCATCCATATCCGCACGTAAGCCAATGCTTGGGCCATCACCATTTTTAAGTTGTCCAACAACGCCAGTTTTAGCAATGCCACGAGTCACTTGATAGCCATATTTTTCTAATAGGGAAGCAACCAATGTGCTGGTTTCTATTTCTTCAAAGCTTAATTCAGGATTGCTGTGAATTTGATGACGAATGGCAATCATTTCATCTTTAAACGCAGCGATGCCAAGTAATACATTATGTTGAAGCATGATTTCTCCTAAGGTGATTATTGATGATTAACCTGAATTTATCATGCGCATGATATGTTTTCAAATGAAACATGTTTTACATATATGTTATAAATATAAAAAGCCAAAATTTTATAATTTTGGCTTTTAGAAGAAGTTGATGAATTAGAAAAGCTTAGAGTTTATCTTGTAAGTCATACAATAGATTTAAAGCGTCTCTTGGCGTTAAGTTATTAATGTTGACTGATTTCAAATGCTCAACGACAGGATGAACAGATTCTGTGAACAGCGACAATTCTGTTTGCACTTGTGGTGCTGCTTTAATGTGTTGCGTTGTTGCAGCAGCAAAAGAGTGCTCTAATTCATACAATTTACCTTTCGCCATATCAATGACTTTAGGTGGGATGCCTGCAAGCGCTGCAACTTGTAAGCCATAACTTTTAGAAGCTGCGCCTTTTTTCACGGCATGCATGAAGATGATTTGATCTTTATGTTCCACAGCATCTAGATGCAGATTCACAATTTCAGGGTAGAGGTTTTCAAGCTCTGTCATTTCGAAATAATGTGTTGCAAAAATTGTGAGTGCTTTCAGTTGTGTTGTTAAATAAACAGCAGCGCTCCAAGCTAAAGATAAACCATCCAAAGTTGATGTGCCGCGCCCAACTTCATCCATCAATACTAAGCTTTTTGCTGTTGCATAATGCAGAATAGTTGCTGTTTCTAGCATTTCCACCATGAATGTGGATTGCCCAGAAGATAGATCATCTTGTGCACCAATTCGTGTAAAAATACGATCCACAGGACCAAGCACAGCAGCATCTGCAGGTACAAAAGAACCAATATAAGCGAGCAGGGTGATTAACGCTGTTTGGCGCATATAAGTGGATTTACCGCCCATATTTGGCCCAGTGACAATTTGCATACGTTGATTCGGTGTTAATGAAGTGCTGTTGGCAATGAATGGATGTGAAATGGTAGATTCCACAATTGGGTGACGACCATTTTGTATTTCAATGCCAATGTTATTACTGAATTCTGGGCGATGCCAATTCAACGAATTTTTAAGTGTGCAGAAGTTAGTGAAAATATCCACGTGAGCAATGGCATCACTCAATAAGCGAAGCGCTGTAACATGGGGAATCAATTTATCTAATAATTGATCCCATAATTGCTTTTCAAGCGATAAAGCATTCTCTTTTGCGTGCAGAATCTTATTTTCAAACTGTTTTAAATCAGGCGTAATGTAACGCTCAACACCTTTCAATGTTTGGCGGCGCACATATTCTGTTGGCATTTGATCCGCAAATTGTGTTGGTACTTCAATATAGTAACCATGTACGCGGTTATAACCAACTTTCAATTGATGAATACCTGTGATTTTCTTCTGATCTTCTTCTAATTGTAGTAGAAAGTTTTTGCCTTCATGATTTAACGCAAGCAGATCATCCAACTCAGCATTGTAGCCTTTACGAATCACACCACCATCGCGAATTAACACAGGTGGTTCATCTACGATTGCACGCTCCAATAAATCCACTAATTCAGGATGTGCTACTAAGTCCTGTAACCAATCTGGATTAATCACTTGGATTTTATCTGATTGATGAATGATGTTTGTGAGTTCAGGTATTTGATTTAAGCTGCCTTTCAATTGAATCATGTCGCGTGGGCGTGCTGATTTTAGTGAAATTCGTGTGGTTAAGCGCTCAATATCTGAGATTTGCTTTAATAAAGGTTTTAAAGTACTGACATGATGTTCCACGCTTTCAGTTAAATCTAAGCGTTGATTCAAAATGCGTTGATCGCGCAATGGGCGATTGAGCCAGCGTGATAACAAGCGTGAACCCATTGGTGTTTGGCAATGGTCAATTAAGCTTCTTAAAGTATGATCTGTACCACCACTTAATGTACGTTCAATTTCTAGATTTTTGCGTGTAGTTGTATCTAAAATCAAAGCATCATCAATGTGCTCGATATGCAATGTTGTGATGTGTTCTAATTCGCTCTTTTGTGTTTCTTTGGCATAAGTAAGCAGTGCGCCTGCAGCCATGATAGGCAAAGCATCATTGGTTAAACCTACGCCTTGTAAGGAATTGAGTTTAAAATGGCTTAACAATTTTTCTGCATTGCGGGCTAAATCAAAATACCAATCAGGGTATTTTTGTACGATTGTCATTCTTGAGATAGACTCAGGAATGGATAGTTCTTCAGGTGCAATTAATTCAGAAGGCTGTAAACGAATTAATTCTGAGAGTAATTCAGATTCTGATAATGGATCAGTCAACATAAAGCGTGCACTGGATAAATCCAACCATGACAATAGCCACTTATCATTGGCAAAGGCAATGGCTGCAACTTGGTTGTCTTTCTTCGTGTCTAGTAGATATTCATCCGTTAATGTGCCTGGTGTTAATACACGCACAACTTCACGATTCACAGGGCCTTTTGCAGGGACTTCACCGACTTGTTCACAAATGGCAACAGAAACTCCCGCACGCACAAGCTTTGCTAAATAGCTTTCTGAAGCATGATGTGGGATGCCAGCCATCGGAATAGGTTCACCTGCGGATTGCCCGCGAGCAGTCAATGTAATATCGAGAAGTTTTGCAGCTCGTTTCGCATCATCAAAAAACAGTTCGTAAAAATCCCCCATACGATAGAACAATAGCATGCTTGGGTAAGATGATTTGATGCTTAAATACTGCTGCATCATGGGCGTATGAGTTGTTGGAGTCTCTGTTTTTTTCATTGATTCTGCTCTAAAAATATTTAATGCGTGAAGCTTCACTGATTAATAGTAAATTAAGTTTGCTAATGGTAGCATTTTACGAGCTAAATGGCTTGGCTGTATTTATATTGTGTGAGTCAAATGACATCACAAAATGGCTTAAAATAAGAACTCATTATGATTTGAATTAAAAATCAGCATAAAAAATGTGAATTATTGTAAAAACGTTTGCATCGAAAAAGAAAGTGTTGCACATTATACGCTTCATTTGTCATTATAGAGGAAATATATGGAAGTTCTGCTGGACCCGTCGATATGGGTTTCGCTTGTTATTCTAATCGTTTTAGAAGTCGTTTTGGGTATTGATAACTTAATTTTCATCGCGATTCTCTCTAATAAACTTCCACCTCGTCAAAGAAACCACGCAAGAATAGTCGGATTAAGCTTAGCCTTGATCATGCGTATCGGCTTGCTTTCGGTTATGACGTGGATGATCACTCTGACAAATCCCGTATTTACTGACCCCATATTCCAGCATGCATTCTCTGTGCGTGACCTGATCATGATCTTTGGTGGTTTCTTCCTATTACAAAAAGCAACAAAAGAACTTCATGAGCGCATTGAAGGCGGCATCATCGTTGAAGGTAAATCAAAAGGTTATGCTAAGTTCTGGCCGATCGTTTTACAAATCATCGTATTAGATGCTGTATTCTCATTTGATGCAGTTATCACTGCAACAAGTATTGCAAAACATTTATGGGTAATGGTGACAGCTGTAACAATTTCTATGGGATTGATGCTTTTTGCTGCTCGCCCATTGACTGAGTTTGTTAATCGTCATCCAACGATTGTTGTTCTATGTTTAAGCTTCCTATTGATGATCGGTTTAAGTTTGATCATGGAAGGCTTTGGTGTAGAAGTACCAAAAGGTTATATCTATGCTGCGATTGGTTTCTCTGTATTCATAGAGCTGATTAATCAATTAATTAACCGTAATCTCTTAAAGCAAGAGAGTAAATATTCTCGTCGTGAACGTGCTGCAAACTTAGTTTTAAAAATGTTAGGCACAAATGATAAATCTGAAGAGCAAGAAGAAGAGGAAGCGGAAGATAATCCGATTGACTCAGAATTAGAAGAACTCTTTGGTAAAGATGAACGTAATATGGTGAGCGGTGTTTTGACATTGGGTGATCGTGTGATTCGTTCAATTATGACACCAAGAAATGATATTTCGTGGATCAATATTCATGCGTCTAAAGAAGAAATTTTGGCACAAGTCAAAGAGATTCCTCATAACTATTTCCCTGTATGTGATGGTAGTTTAGATGAAGTGATTGGCGTTGCGCGTGCGAAAGATATCATTTCAGACTTGATGACAACAGGCGAATTGGATCGTGAAAAAACGATCAAGCAAGCGATATTCTCTCATCGTTCGACAACGGTATTGAAAATGATGGATATCTTTCGTCATACCAATGCACATATGGTGATTGTAACGGATGATTTTGGCTCAATTCATGGTGTGATTACATTATTAGATATCATCGAAGCCATTGCTGGCGAATTCCCAGATGAAGATGAAAAAGCATCCATTGAAGAAATTGGTGAGAATGAATGGATCGTTGCAGGTTCATGTGATCTTCACTTAGTGGAACAAACTTTAGGTGTTCGTGGCTTAGTAGATGAAGAAGATGATTACAGCTCGTTGGGCGGATTGTTGGTGGATATCTTCGATAAAGTACCATCGGTTGGTGATTCATTGGAACTCAAAGGTTATCAGTTCACAACACGCGAAGTAGATGATCGTCGAATATTAAGTGTGCATGTGACTAAACCGAAAATGGAAATGATGTAGTATACTTACCTTTTTACAAGTGCAACTTCAGGGTGAGATCATGCAAAATGATGCAAACATGTTACAACGTTTTCTATTTGATAACCTTCCAATTCGCGGTGAGCGCATCAAATTAACAACTTCATGGCAAGAAGTCTTAGAAAGACGTGAATATCCTGAAGTTGTTAAAAAATATTTAGGTGAATTAGTTGCAACAGCAGCGCTATTAAGTGCAACCATCAAAATCGAAGGCAAAATGACGCTTCAAATTGAAGCAACAGGTGCCTTAAATATGTTGGTTGTACAAATCACACATGATGGTGGTTTCCGTGCAACAGCAACTTATCAAGATAATCTGCCTGAAAATGCAACTTTCAAAGAATTGACAGAAGGTGGTCGTGTTGTGATTACGATCGAAAATGCTCATTCAATTGAAAGCAGTTATCAAGGTGTAATTCCATTGATTGATGATTCAATCAGCGCTGCGATTGAGCGTTATTTTGAAACATCAGAGCAATTACGTACATCATTATTCTTACGCAATACAGAATCAACATTGGGTGGTTTATTGCTTCAGCGTATTCCTGGTGAAATGGAAGATGAAGATGCTTATAATCGCGTTTGCCATTTAGCAGATACTGTAACAGCAGAAGAGCTCAATGAATTAGATACACAAACATTGTTGTATCGCTTGTATTCAGAAGATGACATTCGTTTATTTGAAGAAGAATCCTTGCATTTCCAGTGTCAGTGTTCACGTGATCGTTCAATTGGCATGTTGAAACAATTATCAATGGACGAATTGAGCGAGATAGTTACTGAAGAAGGAAAAGTGAGTGTGACGTGCGAGTTCTGTGGGAAATCTTATGATTTTGCAGAAAATGATTTGAAAGAGATCGAACATGCCTAAGTTCAAAGAGAAAGAGCGAATCTCTATTGCGATTACTGGCGCTTCTGGCGTCCAGTATAGCTTGCGTTTAATCGAAGTTTTATTAGCTTCTGGCTATCCTTTGAATATTATCATCAGTAAAGCTGCATTATTAGTATTTGCAATGGAAATGGATATTCAATTAGGTAATCAACCGCAAGTTCAAAAAGAGCGCTTATTATCATTGGTGAAATGTAATGATCCATCTTTAGTGGAAGTTTATGGCATTGAAGATTGGAGCGCACCAATGGCATCTGGCTCGAATGTTTCTAAAGCGATGGTGATTGTGCCTGCAACAACAGGAACATTAAGCGCAGTGGCAACAGGGCAATCTAATAACTTAATTGAACGTGCTGCAGATGTGATGATGAAAGAGCGTAAGCCATTGGTGATTGTATTACGAGAAACACCTTTCAATGCCATCCATTTAAAAAATATGTTAACGTTGACCGAAGCGGGCGCGATTGTAATGCCTGCCAATCCTGGTTTTTATCACATGCCAAAAACCGTGGAAGATATCATTGATTTCATGGTTGCTAGAATTCTAGATCAATTGAATATTGAGCATGATTTGATGAATAAATGGGGCGATTCAAAATAAGTTAATTGTAAGGATAAACAGTGGAACAATCTAAATATCAAGCGCTATTTTATGGTGAATTGAAAGCAGGACATTCACAAGAAATGGCAATCAGAGCATTAGCTGGTGCTTATCAAAAAGAAGATAGTTTTTTTGAATCGTGGTTTTCAAATGACAAAACAGTTGTTAAAAAAGAAGCAACATTAGAAGAAGCTGAGTACATTCGTGATTACTTGGGTGATTTAGGATTGGTCATTCAAATTGAGCCTTTGAATCAAGATAAACAAACCATTGCTGATGTTGAAAAAGAGACGGAACAATTATTAGAAGATGCATTTCAACAAATTCAGCAAACACTGAAAGATGTTCAAGGTGATGCGCAGGAGCCAAAGAAGGTTGTGATTCACGTTCAGCCAGCACCAATGGCTAAACGATTCATGGCATATTTGTTGGATCTGATTATTTGTATGATTATTGCTAATTTATTATTGGAATTAGTATTAGCACCATTAGGTTTATTTAATACAGCACCTATTCATGAGCTATCCTTGGCTGTTAATAATGCCACAACGCAAGATGATATTCGTAGCATTGTAGATAATTATATGGGCAATGAAGAGTTTGCTAATTTGATTATGCAAATGATGTTTTTTGTATTTTCTGTACAGGTTCTATACTTTGGTGTGATGGATAGCAAGTACAATGCAACTTTAGGTAAAAAGCTGTTTCGCATTAAAGTTTATTCCTTGATCTCACCACAAATTTTAGTAAGACAAGCTGCGCTTCGCCAAGTATTCATTATTGTTGCTTTCTTTATTTTGGCAACTTTATTGGGTAGCATCGGTTTATTGATCCTTATGGGGATCTTTATCATGGGTGCTTATGATAAGCGAGGATTAAAACAAACATTATTTGATAGATTAACAGCAACGGTTGTGGGCATTGATCAGTCAAAGCAATAAGATTAAATAGTTGAAATGTTATTTTTTTAGTATGATAGAGCTTTGATTATCACCTTTATCAGATATAAAAACGCGAATAAGGAAATAGGTATGCTCGGATCAATAGGATCTATTATTTTACTCATAATCATTGTGGGCTGTATTGTCTACTGGTTTGTGTTGAAAAAACAAATTGATGAAGAAGATGGCGATAGAATAGAGCCAAGTATTGATAGTAGTTTTTCAGAATTCAGCCAGAAAGAATTACCTAAAGATCAGGCGAAAGATGACTTTGATGATTATGAAGATGAAGTGGTTGCGCCTCAAGTTGTTAAGGCAGATGAAAAAATTGCTGTAGTAGCAGAAAAAGAAGAGGTCAGAAAAGAAGAGCAAAAGCCAGAAACTTATGACCTTTTTGATGAAGAAAATATGTTGCCAGCAGAAGAAGCGCCTAAAAAGAGTTTTTTTGCACGCATTAAAGAATCTTTGTTGGGGGATAAAGAAGTTTCTCATTCAGCAGATGAACATAATCTTGCGCGCCCAGCACCCATTCGTACAGTAGCTTTAGTTTTAAAAGCGCCAGAAGATCAGCCATATTCAGGTAAAGAAGTCTTAGAAGTCGGCCAAGATTTAAAATTAATGATTGGTGGTGAAGGTTTCTTACAACAAATCGTGACAACATATTTGGGTGATGAGCCAATGTATAGCATCGCACACATGATTCATCCAGGTAGTTTTAATGATCCTGAGATTTTAACAGCAGAAATTCCAGGGCTATTGTTCTTTGCACAAATCCCAGGGCCAGATGCGCACATGAATACAGTGCAATATATGTTAAAAGCAGCGGCTTTTTTTGGTCAAGAATTGGGTGGTACATTATTGGATGAAAATCAGCGCCCAGTGGATCAGGATTACGTGCAAAAATTATTATCAGATGTGAGTGAAATTGAGCAACAAGCTTGGGCTAAGCACCGAGCACATCGCTAATTGAGCAACATCATTAAAGTATAACGAAAAATGTTCTTAAAAATGCTTTTAAGAACATTTTTTATGGATGAAAGATTATTAAGTTAGGGAAAAAGAAAATGAGTGATTCAGTAAAAGCTCGCATTGCAGAATTAGTGGCAGAGATTAATCGCCAAAATTATAATTACCATGTATTGGATCAAATTGAGCTCACGGATTCGGAGTTTGATGCACTTTTTCTTGAATTGAGAACTTTAGAAGCTGAATATCCTGAGTTGATTTTGCCTAATTCGCCGACTCAAAAAGTAGGTGGAATGATCTTGAAAGAATTCAATCAAATCACTCATGAAATGCCAATGTTATCTTTAGATAATGCATTCAATGAAGATGATGTGATGAGGTTTGATGAACGTATTCGTGAAAAGCTAACATCGTCTGAATTGGCAACATTAACTTATTGGGCAGAGCCAAAACTGGATGGTTTAGCCATTAGTATTTTATATGAAAATGGCCGTTTAGTACGAGCAGCAACACGTGGTGATGGTGTTCAAGGCGAAGATGTTACAGAGAATGTTAAAACTATTCAAAGTATCCCATTAGTTTTAACAGGTAGCTTTCCTGCACGATTAGAAGTGCGTGGTGAAGCATTTATGCGTAAATCAGTGTTTGAAAAACTAAATTTAGCGCGCTTAAAGAAAAATGAAAAGCCATTTGCCAATCCGCGTAATGCAGCTGCAGGCAGTATTCGTCAGTTGGATTCTAAAATTGCAGCAGAGCGCCAGTTGAGCTTTTATGCTTATGGGATTGGTATCATTGAAAATAATCCTAATGAATTCACAGCGCATTCAGAAGCATTGATTGGCTTGCAATCATTTGGCTTACCAGTTTGCCCTTTGAATCAAAGCGCAAAAAATGTGAAAGATTTGATCGCTTATCAAGAGAAAATTTTAACGGAACGTGATCAATTACCGTATGAAATTGATGGTGTGGTTTACAAAGTGGATCAATATGCGTTGCAAGAAAAACTAGGTTTTGTTTCTCGTGCACCACGTTTTGCGATTGCTCATAAATTTTTAGCCATGGAAGCGCGCACAACATTGTTGGATGTGGATTTCCAAGTGGGCAGAACTGGCTCAATTACACCAGTTGCGCGTTTGGAGCCTGTGAATGTTGCAGGTGTGATTGTGTCCAATGCAACATTGCACAATGAAGATGAAATTAATCGCTTACAAGTGATGATTGGTGATGAAGTGATGATTCGCCGTGCAGGCGATGTGATCCCACAAGTGGTGCGAGTTGTATTAGAACATCGTGGTGAAAATGTTCGCCCGATTATTTTTCCAAAAACTTGCCCTGTGTGTGATTCAGCGATTGAACGTGTAGAAGGTGAAGCCGTTGCTCGTTGTACAGGTGGATTCAGTTGTAAAGCACAACGTATCGAGCGCTTAAAGCACTTCGTATCTCGTAAAGCGATGGATATAGAAGGCTTGGGTGAAAAATGGTTAGAAATTTTTGTGAATGAGGATTTGGTGGAAGATCCATCAGATTTGTATAAGTTACAAAAAACTCAATTGCTCGAATTGCCAAGAATGGGCGAAAAATCTGCTGATAATATTTTGGCAAGCATTGAAAACAGTAAACAGCCTAAATTCAGTGCATTTTTATATTCATTAGGTATTCGTGAAATTGGCGAGGCAACAGCGCGAGTATTGGCTGATCACTATGAATCATTGGAAGCCTTACAGAAAGAAACTGCAGAAAACTTCCAAAAGATTGATGATATTGGCCCTGTGATGGCGAATCATTTAGTGGAGTTTTTCCAGCATGAATCTAGTCAAAAATTATTAGAGCGTTTAACAAGTTTTGTGACAATTCAATATCCTCAGCCAATTGCTAATGCTGGTGACTTACCACTGTCAGGTGAAACGTGGGTGGCAACAGGATCACTCACGCATTTTTCTCGTGATGGCATTAAAGATCGCTTGATTGAATTGGGGGCGAAAGTTGCAAGCTCTGTTTCCAAAAATACTACAGTTGTATTGGCAGGAGAAAAGGCAGGTTCTAAATTGGCAAAAGCGGAAGAGTTAGGCATCACCGTGATGAATGAAGAAGAGTTTTTGGCTAAATATCCACTGTAATGAATATTGAACCCGTTGCAATCATTGAGGGATGTTATCCTGAAAAATTTGGCATTCCTCGTCAAGCAAGGCTGGTTACATCAGCAGAAGCTCAGATCAAATTGATTCCACCTTATCAATCTAAAGATTTTTTGGATGGCATAGAGAATTATAGCCATATTTGGCTGATCTTTGGTTTTCATCAAAATGAATGGCAGGGTGATGCAAAAGTTCGCCCCCAGCGTTTAGGTGGTAATCAAAAGATGGGTGTGCTTGCAACGCGTAGCCCATATCGCCCAAATGGATTAGGTTTATCGGCTGTGAAGATTGTATCTGTAGATTATGAAAATGTTGTAATTACAGTGGAAGGCCATGATTTAGTGAATGGCACGCCCATTTATGATATTAAGCCATACATTCCATTTACAGATAGTATTGAAGATGCACAGTCTTTATTTGCCAATGAAGCCCCTGAAAATTGTGCGGTGAGTGTTCACGAATCTGCGCAAATGGCATTTAATTTATTGGATGAAAAAGCAAAGGATCTGATTCAATCTGTGATTGCTCAGAATCCTTTGCCGCCTTATCATCAAGATTATGATCGTATTTATGGCGTTGCCATTTTAGATTTAAATGTCCGCTTTAAACGTAATCAGCATGGTTTTGAAATCTTAGAAATTCATCGGGACTTCTAGAATTAAGACTTTAGCTGCATTGCTTTGAGTTGTTACTGCAAATTCAGCCAAATCACCAAACATGATTGCATCTTTTGTATTGAGCTTTTCATCTCGTACAATCGCATCACCTTCTAAAACAAAAATATACGTACCATTGTTTGTATCATGCTTTTGGTATTGCACAGCTGTGTTTGCATCAATAGTTGCTAGTGAGAACCACGCATTTTGGTGAATCCAAACATTATCTTCAGCATTACGATCAGGTGATAATAATGTGAGGAAGTTATTCTGGCTCTTGTCAAAATTAATGGTTTTTTGCTGGTAACGTGGCGCTACATTTCTTTCATTCGGGAATACCCAGATTTGTAAGAAGTTTACTCCTTTATCCGTATTGGCATTGTATTCGCTGTGAACGATGCCTGTGCCCGCACTCATGACTTGAATGTCGCCACTTTTGATTACTTTTTCATTACCATTGCTATCTTTGTGCGCTAAATCACCTGATAAAGGAATGGAGATGATTTCCATATTGTCATGAGGATGCGAGCCAAAACCACGGCCACCTATGACAACATCATCATTGATCACGCGCAAAGCACCAAAATGAACCCATTCAGGGTTTTGATAATTGGCAAAGCTAAAGGAATGATGGCTTTTTAACCAACCATGAGAAGCATAGCCACGATCTTCGCTGCGTAAAATTTTATAATTTTTCATAAGATTGTTTCCTTTTCGGAATAATTAAAAGATTAAAGCTATTATAATCGATAAAACAGTGGGTTATTGTTTCAATTGTGGAACTATGCTTGCCAAAATTGCATAGCTATCACAGCAAACGAATTAGAAAATCTGTAAACTTGAGCTGAAAAGATAACAGTGAAGATGATATGAAAGATTGTAAAGTTAAAGCTGTATTGATCGATTTGGATGGCACATTGGTGAATACATTACCTGATCGCATTGCTGCGATTCAGCATGGGTTAGAAAGTTTAGGTTTGCCTGCAATAGATAATGCTAATATACAAAGCTATATTGGTGATGGCGTGTGGTTATTATCTGAGCGAACGCTACAAGAAAGTCTTGCTAATGATCTCAATCGTATCAATGATGAATTGATTCAAGCTTTAGCAAATGCATACGAAGCTTATTATTTAGCGCATATTTGTGAGCAAACTATTCTATCTAAAGGTGCATTAGAGTTATTGGATGCATTAAAGAATAATAATATTGCTATAGCTTTAATTACGAATAAGAAGAATGAATTAACATATGCTTTATTAAAGTCTTTGGGTATTTATGATTATTTTGATGCAATCATGGCAGGGCAGGATGGTGCGCATAAGCCTGCGCCTGATCTGTTATTGAAAGCCTTGCAGGTGCTGACTATTGATGCACAAGATGCTGTAATGATTGGTGATTCTTTAGATGATCGCGAGGCAGCAGAATTAGCAAAGATTGTTATGATCGGTGTTTCATTTGGTTATCGACCATTGAATGCAAACGATGTGCACTATTTAATAGATGACTTGCAAGAAGCCTTGCCATATTTGATGAGCAAAGAAGGATAATATGAAGAAATTAGCGCCAATTATGTTTGTGGGCACAGGTAGCGATGTTGGTAAAAGTGTGATCACTACAGGGTTTTGCCGCATCTTTAAACAAGATGGTTATCGACCTGCACCGTTTAAAGCACAGAATATGTCCAATTTCAGTGTAACATTAGATGATGGCTCTGAAATGGCAATTGCTCAATCGGCACAAGCGGAAGCAGCAGGAATCGAACCAACTGTAGATATGAATCCTATTATGCTCAAACCAACAGCTGATCATCAAAGCAATGTTTTGCTTTTGGGGAAATCATTGGGTGTTAAAAATGCGTATGAATATTTCCGTGGTGAAGGTTGGTTGTATTTGCGAGATGAAGCACATCATGCTTATGATCGATTAGCAGAACGATATTCACCAATGGTGCTAGAAGGTGCTGGCAGTATCTCTGAATTGAATCTAAAAGATCGAGATATGGTGAATATGGCAATGGGCATTTATGCTCAGGCACATATTATTTTGATTGCAGATATCGAGCGCGGTGGAATTTTTGCAAGCTTGTATGGTTCTATTATGTTGTTATCAGAAGAAGAGAGACCTTATATCAAGGGAATCATCATCAATAAATTTCGTGGTGATATGAAGTTCTTTGAATCTGGTGTGAAGATGATTGAAGAATTGTGTTGTATTCCTGTTTTAGGTGTCATTCCTTATTATCAAGATATTGAAATTGTGGCGGAAGATTCGTTAAGTGCATCACAAGCATCTGAGCAAATGCTAGCAAATGATATGGGTTATAAAAATGCACAGTATGATTGTTTGGCTGATCATATTAGACAATATGTGGATATGGATAAGATTTATCAGATATTGCAATCTTAAATTTTGGGCAAAAAAAAATGGCTTCATGATGCAGGTCGATGAAGCCCAACGTCTAGGACTAGTAAACAAAGGTTTGTTGTTATATTTATGCTTTAAACTCTTTTGCTAATGCTTGGAATTTTTCAATTTGTTCTGGGAAAATGACACGGTTTTCATCGCGGCCTAAGAAAATTTTGAACATAATACCGCCGTTGTGGTTGGCAAATAAAATGCTGCGAGTTTCGGAGCCACGGAATGGGCGAGTCACAAAATAGATTGCAGCACAGTTTTTATATCTTAAGTGACCTTGGAAACCGCTTGTTGCATCCAAATTATAAAAGCCATGACCTTCTTCACCGGCAGGGAATGGGCCAGAGAATTCAAATACAGCATCTACAGTGTGAATGATTGTCATCACTTTGCCCCAAGAGGCAACGCGCGTTAGGATTTCTTGGAAAAGGTCGCCAGATGCTTTAGACCATAATTCTTCAGGTAAACATTCAATCATTTCTGCTTCACTGGCATCATTGGATTCAGCCAATGTTTCAAATAAAATACCTGGGTTTTTGGCTAAGCGCTCTTTAATGCTGGCTTTTTGTGCTTCTGTTAACATGGTGTTCCTTTGTGAGAATTAGAATATATGCAAGCGACCAATGGGGTAGTAAGTCGAGTGATTAAAGAGGTTATCATCAAACTAAAGTATCCTTAAGCGAGGGGGGAGCTTTTGGATTAAAACAATTTTAAAACTCAGGGAGCGATAGGAATTTTAAAACTGTCTTTTGGATGATCGCTTGCATATATATTGGGTTAGGCTTGCTTTGGTGCGCCGTGGCCTCTGCCATGACCTTTACCATCAATGCCTGTTAAATGTGTTGTTTTAGATTGATCTTTAGGGTTCAATCTAAATGCTTTACCAAAGCCTGTTACTAATACGCCTTTGCGTGGTGATAATTTAAACAAATGGAAATCACCCATATCACGTAATACATTCACTGTTTTGCCTGCGCGTTCTGTCAATGCAGCCAAGCCTGCTTCAAATTCAGCATCTTCACGAGGAACTTCAGTTGCTTCCACTTGGTATGTAACGCGCTTACGAGCATAGATATTACGAGTTTTGCTTTCATCATCAATGATCATAATGTCAAAAATAGGACGATTTTTAACATGTTGAGTGTGATAAGCAATGTCAGCAATGAAAACGTAGTAATTGCCATCGATCACAGCAAATGGTGTATAGCTTGCGTGAGCAATTTGTTCATCATCAACAGTTGCCATTAAAAGAGTAATATTCTCTTCGTGCAATCGTTGTAATTCAGGCTCGAGTTCTGCATATAAATCTGCGCCTTTATTATCGATGATTTCTACATTAAATTCATTTGACTCAGTTGTCATGGGTGCTCCGTTTAAGCTAATGTTGATTTGTGTTTTGGATTGTAGCAATAAAAATATCAAATGTTAATAGCAATCATTAATAAATAGTAATTATTCTCATATAAGAAGAGGGTTTTTATCTATGAATGATATATTAATCATTGAGTTAGCCTGATTTTTATTTGTTATAAATTATGCAAAAAGCTTATGAGAAAACGTACAAGTATTGAAAAAATAAGGTAGAATGAGTGTTTTTCTTTGTTTAATTGAATAGATTGGAATAATGTCGTATGAAACCAGCGTATCATCACCAAGATGTTGAGAAAACAGCACAGTCTTATTGGGAAACTAATAAAACATTTAAAGTTGCAGATCATGTAGAAGGCAAACAGAATTATTACTGTCTGTCTATGTTCCCATATCCATCTGGCCGACTTCACATGGGGCACGTGCGTAACTATACAATTGGCGATGTAATGAGCCGTTATATGACAATGAAGGGCTTTAATGTTCTTCAGCCAATGGGTTGGGATGCTTTTGGTATGCCAGCTGAAAATGCGGCGATTGATAATAAAGTATCACCTTATCAGTGGACGCAAAAAAATATGACTTACATGAAAAACCAATTGAAGCTTTTGGGCTTTGGTTTTGATTGGGATCGTGAGATCGCAACATGTGAACCAGATTATTATCGTTGGGAACAGTGGTTCTTCACGAAATTATATGAAAAAGGCATCATTTACCGTAAAAATGGCATTGTGAACTGGGATCCAATTGATCAAACAGTTCTCGCGAATGAACAGGTAATCGATGGTAAAGGCTGGCGTTCTGGCGCAGAAGTTGAGCGTCGCGAAATCCCAATGTATTACTTCCGCATTACTGATTATGCTGATGAGTTATTAGAAGATTTAGATACTTTAACGGATTGGCCGTTACAAGTTAAAATCATGCAGAAAAACTGGATCGGCAAATCACAAGGGATGGAAATTGGGTTCCCTTATGAAGATGGTGCAGTACGTGTATTCACAACTCGCCCAGATACATTGATGGGTGCAAGCTATGTTGCGGTTGCGCCAGAGCATGCAATTGCACAAAAAGCGGTTGCGAATAATCCTGAATTACAAGCATTTATCGAAGAGTGTAAAAAAGGTGGCACAAACGAAGCTGATATTGCTACTCAAGAGAAAAAAGGGATGGCAACAGGTGCTTTTGTTACGCATCCAATTACACAAGAGCAATTGCCAGTTTGGGTTGCTAACTATGTGATCATCACTTATGGTGAAGGCGCTGTGATGGCGGTACCTGCACATGATGAACGTGACTTTGAATTTGCAACTAAATATGGATTGCCAATTAAACCAGTCATTGAAAATAATGCTGAAGATCAAAGCTATACAACATGGCAGGAAGCTTATGCTGAACATGGTCCATTGATCAATTCAGGTGATTACAATGGCTTGGGCTTTGAAGAAGCAACGCAAGCTATCGCTAAGTTCTTAGAAGCTAAAGATTTAGGTTTCATCAAAACTCAGTATCGTTTACGTGATTGGGGCATTTCTCGTCAACGTTATTGGGGTTGCCCAATTCCAATCATTCATTGCGAATGCTGCGGCGATGTTCCGGTGCCAGAAAAAGATTTACCAGTTGTATTGCCAAATGATTTGATTCCAGATGGTTCAGGTAATCCTTTGCATAAAAATGAAGCATTCTTGAATGTGGATTGCCCAAAATGTGGCAAAGCGGCTCGCCGTGAAACCGATACTATGGATACATTCATGGATTCATCTTGGTATTATGCACGCTTTGCATCTTATGATTGCAATACAGCGATGTTAGATGAACGTGCAGAACAGTGGTTACCAGTGGATCAATACATTGGTGGTATTGAACATGCGATTCTTCACTTATTATATTCACGTTTCTTCCATAAGTTAATGCGTGATGAAGGCTTGTTGGGTGATCCAGCTAAAGCGCCAAAAGAACCATTCAAAGCATTGTTAACACAAGGCATGGTAATTTCTCCATCATTCTATCGTCATGCTTCAACGGGTTATACTTGGTATAACTTGGATGATGTGACACCAGTTGTTAAAGATGGTGAAACTACTTACATCTTAAATACGGATGGTCAGCCAGTTGTTTATGGCGGCGTTCAGAAAATGAGTAAATCTAAAAATAATGGTGTGGACCCTGAATTTATCATCAATGAATATGGTGCAGATACAGCGCGTTTATTCATGATGTTCAGTGCACCACCAGAGCAATCATTGGAATGGTCAGTTTCAGGTGTTGAAGGTGCTCAGCGTTTCTTAAAACGTTTGTGGGTATTTGGCCATGAATTCCAAGATTCATTGTCTACAAAAAATGAATATGACCCTACAGATAAAACTTCTAAAGATGTTCGCCGTGTTGTGCATGAAGAGTTGAAGAAAGCATTGTTTGACTATGATCGTTACCAATACAACACAGTAATTTCAGCATGTATGAAAATGTTGAACGCATTGGGCGAATTAGATGATACAGAAGCTGCAAAATATGTGCGTAATGAAGGTTTCTCCATTATGTTGCGTTTGTTGTATCCAATCATTCCACATGTAACGCATGAAATTTGGAGCAATGTATTTGAAGGTAAGATCGAAACAGCGGAAATTCCAACTGTGGATGAATCTGTATTGGTTCGTGATGAAATCAACTATGTGATCCAAGTGAATGGTAAATTGCGTGGTGAGTTTGTGATTGCAGCTTCAGCATCTAAAGAAGAGATTGAAGCAATGGCATTAGCAAATGAAGCAGCACAGCGCCATTTTGAAGGCATGCAGATCATGAAGGTGATTGTCGTTCCTAAGAAACTAGTGAATATAGTTGCTAAGTAATTTGTAGAAATAGCCCTTAAGAATTTTAAGGGCTATTTTTATCTCAAGCAATAATTTTGAAAGCATTGATGATAGAACGGAGAATTATGAAAAAAATAAGTTTAACATTGATTATTTCGAGTTTATTGATATCACCAATTTGGGCTGATAGTTTGGAAAATCCAAAGCAATTATCAGATGCTCAAAGAATTCAACAGATATTGGTAAATGATCCTGAAAATGGCGAAGCCAATTTTAAGATGGCTGTATATTATAGCTCAGCAGACCAGTTAGATACTGTGAAACAATTAGAATATTTAAAAAAATCAGCTGATTTAGGTTTTGCAGAAGGGCAATTGCAATATGGTTTTTATCTTCTTAATCAAGGTAAAGGTGAAGAAGGTTTGCAGTATTTAGAAAAAGCTGCATCTCAAAATCATGTTCAAGCAATGACTTTATTGGGTGATCTTTATTTTGCAGGTTATCATGATCAGTCGGGTAAAAATATGATTGATAGAAATGCTGAGCAATCTATTAAGTATCTGGGTCAAGCAGTTGAACAAAATAGCCAGGATGCTCGTTATACATTGGCTTATGTATATTTAGATCCAGATTTAGGTCAAAAAGATATTCAGAAAGCGATAGAATTGCTAGAAGCTAATATTGATTATAAAGATCAAACAGGGCATCTCTCATCTATTATTGCTTTGATTGATATTTATGAAGGTAATCAAGATTTAGCTGTTAGGGCATCAAAGTTGCAAGATTATTATTATTTGGCAAGCTTACAAGAATATATGCCCGCGGTATTCATCATTGGAATGCTCCAGCGAGAAGGTAGTAAGGGAGAGGAAATAGAAATTTCTAAAGATTTGGAAGCTGCATTTAAAAATCTATCAAAAGCAGCGAATGCTGGTTATTTAGAAGCAATGTTTCGCATTGGTGAAATGTATTTCAAAGGTGAAGGCACAAAACAAAGCGATAGTGATGCATACATCTGGATGGCAATTGCTGAAGAGTTATCTAATAGTGAAACAAAATATTCAGAGACTATTTTAGAGTTGGTTCCAAGAAAAGATCAGCAAATAGTTGTTGATCAGAAAAATCATCAGTTACAGTTTTTCTCAAAACCAACAAGTAATAAATAGGTTTCTCTTCAGTCTAAAGAATAATGGCAGATTTTATCTGATAAGTAAAAAAGGAAGGCATGCCTTCCTTTTATTTTAGTTTTACTTTAAAGCAATATTACACAATAAATTTCAAGAATGGTGAGATTACCAATAACAAGCCTGTAAAAATAATAAAGTATAGAGCAATACCTTTAAATCTATGCAAAGAAGGTACTTTATAAACTAAATATGCAGGGATTAAGCAGCCTACTAAGCCAAAAATTGGGCTGCACAAGCTTGTGAATAATAATACAGGAAGATTTAATACAATAGCGCTCCAAGCTAAAGAGATTGCTGCAATGATGATTGTCATTTTGACCCATTTTTCATTGATTTTATCTTCAGGCATATATCGTCTTAATACATTCATTAAAATGCCTTGTGTTGCTTCTCTAAAGCCTAAATAAATACCAAAGAATGCTGTCATTACAGCAAAGATATTCAATAAAATACCTGCAATATTTGTCCATTTACCAGGAATTACTTTGGCTGCAATCGCGAGGGCAGAGATATTTTCGTTATAGGCTTGTACTGCATCTGCATGGCTCATTGCAAATGTGAATGAAATCGCATAGAAAAACACTGTGACGAATAAGATAGCAAAGGCAATGTTCATTGCGCGTAATGCTTTATATCTTGCAGCAGCAATAGATTTATTGTGAGCGCGATATGAAATAACCATAGGGCTCAAGGTTTGGATGAATAAGATAGATGTTAGTGTAAAAGGCAGTGTAATGATCGCATTTTTGATCCAAAGGCTCATGGGAGGTAGTTCGCCAACATTTTGTGCGATATTCCAGCGGCTAATCATTAATATACCTAAAACAGCGACAACAGCTACTTTGAATATCACCATAAAGCTAGATATTTTAAAAAGTAACTTTTCACCACGTGATGCAATAGCAACTAATGCAATCACAAGTGCTAAGCCATAAAATTTATTTTCTGAAAGCAATGTATCTGTTATGCCATAAGTATGGAGGTAAGATGCGCTATCATTGGTAATTGCAGTGGAATAGGCAAACATCCAAATTACCAACATGATGAAATAGAGTGCACCTAATAAAATCCCCCAGTTTTTACCCAGATAGCCTGAAATAACACTTGGGTAATCTAGGCATTCTTTAGATTCCGCGAGTGTATTGATGAAGAGTTTTTGGAATAAATACATCGCAGGGTAGCCAATGACAGAAGAAAGTAGAAAAACCCACAATCCCATTAAGCCAACTTGGACAGGCAAGAATACAATACCCGCACCAATTGCCATGCCGATGCTCATAATAATCCAGCCAAAATCAGTTGAGTCAAATTTAATCGCATCCAACCATTCTTGATCAGTTAGGTTGGGATCTTTAGATAGCACAGAAGCACTCATAAGTGAATCCTCTTTTATTAAGTATAATTGTAGTTGTTTTGTACTACCTGAATTATAGCTTTTTTCTAGAGAATCAGATTGATATGAATTAACTTTATGGTTGGTTTTGTTTGGCTGTATTGCTGGCTTGCAACTGCAAAATACTTGTTTTAATCATTGTTAAAACGAATAATGCAGGTACAAATAAAAATGCAGTGAATATAAAGAAGCTTTGCCAACCATAATCTTCTACAGCAAAGCCTGAGAATGAGCCAAAGATGCGTAAAGAGAAAGCAGCGATTGCGCTTAACATTGCATATTGTGTCGCAGAATAAGAGCGGTTACATAACAGGCTTAAATATGTGATAAATACAGCACTTGCAAATCCGCCAATAAAATTTTCAAGAGAAATGGCAAGTGTCAGAGATAAAACGGTTGGATAATGTAAAACTAATATATACCCAAGATTTGTTAATCCCATTAATATAGATGACCAAACTAAAGCGCTGTATAGATTCATTCGCGAGATAATATTAGCAGATATGAATGCACCTAAGAGTGTTGCTATTAATCCATAAACCTTGCTGATTAAGCCGATCTGGGTGCCTGTGTAACCCATTTCATTATAGAACGCTGAAATTAGTACACCAGCAATTGCATCTGGCATTTTGAAGAATAGAATGAAGACCAGGATTAAAATAGCTTGTGGGCGCGTGATGAAGTTTTTGAAAGGAATCAGAATATAGTCAGCTAATGTTGCATGGGCTGATATTTTTTGACGTTGAACTTCTGAGTGATCTATTTCTTCTTTAATTAAAAAGATAGTGACAAAAGTGATGGCTGCAAATAATGTGGCTGCTAACAAGAAAATGGTTGGCCAATTGATATAATCAGATGCAAATAATACGGCTGCACCCATAATCAGCATTGCCATACGATAAGTTACTTGTGAAAGGCTGGAGCCATATGATTGCTCTTCATTGGAAAGTGTATCTATTCTATAAGCATCGATGACAATATCTTGACTGGCAGATGCTGTTGCAAGTAATAATATGAGAATAGAGATTATGCCAATATGATCATTGGGATTAACCATTGATAGGGCAAAGAAAATAATCGTTAAGCAGGATTGAAATAGCACAATCCAACTTTTGCGTCTGCCTAATTTAGCTAAGATTATCGGGCGTTTAGCATCTAAAAAAGGTGCCCATAAAAATTTAAAAACATAAGGCAATCCTGCTAAGCTGATCAGTCCGATGCTTTTTTTGTCAACGCCATATTTAGATAACCAATAAGTTAATGTCGATAGTGTCATTAATATTGGTAAACCTGAAGCAAAGCTTAAAAAACCAACCGCTAAAATTTTTGGTGAAAAATAAGGCTTAAAGCTTTGCAGCAGTTTAGTCATAAATTATTGTTATCCTTCAAAGGCTTTCATGTACTCATTTTGGAAGATGCACATGCGGATGGCATTACGATAAGCGCCTGCAGAGAAAAATTCATGGCGTAGAACACCTTCCACTGTGAAGCCTAGTTTTGTGTAAATATGAACAGCTTTTTCGTTCGCTTCATCGACAACTAAATACAATTTATATAGGTTTAATGTGTGGAATGCATAATCCATTGCTAATTTAGTTGCAGTTCTTGCATAGCCTTTACCTTGGTTATTAGGCGCAATGATGATCTGAAACTCAGCACGGCGATGCGTGTAATCAATTTCCACCAACTCAACTAAGCCAATAGGTTCTTTGTCTTCTGTTTTTTGCAAAATGAAACGGCGTTCGTTTTTATCATGAATATGTTTATCGTAGAGATCTGAGAGTTCTAAGAAAGACTCGTATGGCTCTTCGAACCAATAACGCATGATGGATGCGTTATTGTCTAAATGGTGCACAAAGCGAAGGTCCTCTTTCTCAAGTGGTCGAAGACTTAAAGTGCTCATGTAATAATTTCCTTATTAATATGGATTAATAGCGGCTCCAGTTACGTTTTTGATTACGATAACGAAGTAGCCTTGGCAAAATGGATGTACCCAAAACGATGCCTGCGAAAAGGATGCTTGCACCTTTTAGCCATTCATCACTTCTTTTGTTTTCTTTCAGTGTGAAGTTTTCACTTTTTAATTGTTTTAATTCTAGTTCTTGTTGCATGTTGACTTGAGTTAATAACTGATTATCATTGTCGATATCGATGACATTTTTATTAATTTGTTCAAGATGTGTCACGCGGTTGGTTTGAACTAATAATGCTTGTTCTAATTTCTTTTGATTTTCTTTGAGAGAAGTGATGATTTGATCTTTTTCATCATTCTCAGTATTCAATGTTGCAATGCTTTCTTGTAATGGAGCATATTCTTGCTGAGCCATTTCAACAAACTCACGTGCTGCAGGATCATTCATCACAAAACTTTTATGAATCCAGCCGCGAGCATTATTTTCACCATATTGAATTTCATAATGTTGTTTATTTTCATTCAATATTGTTATTTTTTCGCCAGATGTCAGCATTTTAATGATTCGACTATTGTCACTACCTGAAGCTCTGATAGGAGCTTGTAGTTGATCTGTGACATATTTAATATTTTGTGCAGAAACTGTGGAGCATAAAACTGTGAGTGATAACAGTGTAATGATATGGGCGCGAAAAGACATTCTATTCCTTAAAATATGCTACTTTCGAAAGGAACATTATAAACATAAACGCATGAAAATGCATATGAGAATCTGTAGTTTTGCGGGGATTTGACAATAAAAAAGAGCATTTTAAATGCTCTTTTTTATATTTGCTTAGCAAATCAGTGGTGGGCCTTGCTGGGCTCGAACCAGCGACCGCTCGATTATGAGTCGAGAGCTCTAACCAACTGAGCTAAAGGCCCAAATATCTGGTAGGCATAAATGGACTCGAACCATCGACCCCCACCATGTCAAGGTGGTGCTCTAACCAACTGAGCTATATGCCTATGAGTAAATAGGTGTGTGATTATATAGATTACTTTTTAAAGGTGCAAGCTTTATAGTCGATAATTGCTCAATTAATCTAGTTTGAGCATAATTTTGCCAATATGGGTGCTTGATTCCATTAATTCATGGGCTTTATCAGCTTCATGTAATGGAAATGTTGTATGGATCACAGGTTTAAATGAGCCATTTTTTATAAGTGGTAAAAATTTCTCTTTCAATGCTTGCGTTAATGCTTCTTTGAAAGGTAATTCACGTGAACGCAATGTGCTACCAGTTAAAGTTAAACGTTTGGTCATACTCTTTAATAAATTACATTCAACTTTAAAACCTTTGGCTGCATTGATGTAAACTAAACGACCATCAGTATTCAGTGCGTTGATGTTTTTGCCGAAGTAATCACCACCAATGATATCTAAAATTACATCAACATCTTTTACATGGTCAGCAAAATCATCTGTTTTGTAGTTGATGGCAGTTGCACCTAGCGATTCACAGAAAGCTTTTTTATCATCACTGCCAACCGTTGTATAGATCTTTTTAGCGCCAAATAGTTTTGCTAATTGAATAGCTGTAATGCCAATGCCACTTGTGCCACCATGCACCATGAACGTTTCGCCTGATTGGAATCGGCAACGATCAAATACATTGCTCCACACTGTGTAAACAGTTTCAGGTAGGGAAGCTGCTTCTACATAGGATAAATTTTCAGGCTTACGAATACAGATCGATGCGGGTGCATTAACATATTCAGCATAACCACCGCCAGAAATGAGTGAAAATACGTCATCGCCCACTTGCCATTCTGTAACACGGCTACCAATCTTTTCAATTGTACCTGCAACTTCTAAGCCCAAGATGTCAGCAACAACGCCTTCAGGTACAGGATAATTGCCTTTACGTTGTGCAACATCTAAGCGATTGATACCAGCTGCTTTAACTTTAATAAGTACTTCATTATCTGCAATTTCTGGAATTGCACGTTCTTCAATTTTTAAAACAGATGGTGAACCAAATTCAGTGATAACAACGGCTTTCATAGTTCCTCCTAAGATAGCAGTGGATAGTGAGCTTTTACCATTCTATATAATATTTTACAGATTGGTATTAATCTTGAGATTGATTATTTTCTTCTTGTGTTAATGCAGCGCTTCTGAAAGTTAAAGGATCTTTAATGTAAGGTATTGGTGCTGTTGTGCCACCTGAACCAATGATTTTGATGCTACCAAAATTAAAAATTCTACCAATAATACCTTGGTTGACTTGTAAGCTCTCGACTTTGCTATGTTTTAACTCGATAGTTTGTCTGCGAATGAAGCCAAATTTTGCAATTACACGCTTATCTGTTACAGCCAATTCTGTGGAATAAGAATAAACCCATGCTTGAATAAAATAGTAAAGTGCAGGTGCTAATGGGATTAATGATAGATACCATAAGTTCATCCAGCCAAAATAATATAAGGTACCAAATACAATGATGGAGCATAAAGCCCATAATGCAGGTTGGGTGTAAATGAAGCCATGAGTTTTTGCATAAACTACTAAGTTTTCATTCGGCATAATGACTTCTTTAATGTATCGCATTTATAGCTCCAATATTAATGATAGATCAATCGTAGCATAAACTATGCTAGCCAATTTCTTTGGCTGTCATCTTCTGTTTGAGTATCTTCTGATTTGATCGTAAATTTTTCAAAATCAAACAGTTCAGTATCAGCCAATTGTGATGGCTTGATATTCTTTAAGGATCTGAAAATATTTTCAATTCTGCCAGGATATTTCTCTTCCCATTCTTGCAGCATCATTTTAGTGGTTTGGCGCTGTAAGCCATCTTGTGAGCCACATAAGTTACATGGAATAATAGGGAATTCGTGAATTTCTGCATATTTGATGAGGTCTTTTTCAGAGCAATATGCCAATGGGCGAATGAGAATATTATCACCATCATCGCTTTGTAATTTTGGTGGCATTGCCTTTAATGTTGAGCCGAAGAACATATTCATGAATAATGTTTCTACGATGTCATCACGATGATGCCCCAAAGCAATTTTATTGAAACCTTTCTCTTTAGCATAGCTATACAAAATACCACGACGTAAACGTGAGCAAAGGCTGCAAGTTGTTTTGCCTTCAGGGATTATTTCTTTCACAACAGAATAAGTATCTTGCGTGATGATCTCAAAAGGTACGCCTAATTCTGTTAAATAGTTAGGTAAAACATGTTCAGGGAAACCTGGCTGCTTTTGATCCAAGTTCACTGCAAAAACTTCGAAATTTACAGGTGCTTTTTCTTTGAGTTTTAATAAAAGGTCCAATAAAGCATAGGAGTCTTTCCCACCGGATAAGCAAACCATGATGCGATCGCCATCTTCGATCATTTTATAATCCATAATGGCTGTACCAACTAAACGGCGTAAACGTTTTTCTAATTTTTTCTGAGTAACTGATTGTGTCATGATCTACCTAAAAACAACAAAGAACTAAAAGCTGTGGAATCGAGCATTTTATCATTTTGATCTCTAAACATCATATAAATTCTCAGGAATGTTTATAGGTAAATATTTAACGAATATTAAAAGGTGATGGGTATATAATAGGGAGTTTAATTATTCTCATGTGATGCCAATGTTAAATGATGAAGCGTTGCTCCGATATTCTCGGCACATTTTGTTGTCGGAAATTGATTTGGATGGGCAAGAAAAAATTCAGCAATCTCGTATCTTAATTGTTGGTTGTGGTGGTTTGGGCAACGCTGCTGCACCATTATTAGTGGCGGCGGGTATTGGTGAAATCACATTAGTAGATTTTGATGACATTGACTTATCTAATTTACAGCGTCAAATTCATTTTGAAACCCAAGATGTTGGTGAGAATAAGGCTGAAATACTTAAAAAACATCTACACAGTTTAAATCCTAATGTCACTATTCATGCTGTAACTGAAAAAGCAGATGAAGCGCTGTTATTAGATTTAGCACGTAATGTAGATATGATTTTGGATTGCACTGATAATTTTGCGATTCGCCAAGCAATCAATGTGGTTGCTCATCATTATAAAATTCCTTTAATTTCTGGCTCAGCTGTACGTTTTGAAGGGCAGTTAGCGATTTATGATTTTAGAGATAAAAAAAGTGGCTGCTATTATTGCCTATTTGAAGGTGCGCACAGTGATGATGGTGCATGTGCGCTACTGGGAGTTTTTTCACCCATTTTACAGATCGTGGGCGCAATGCAGGCACAAGAGGCTTTGAAGATTATTCTGGGTTTAGAGATTAAAATTAATCAGATGAAAGTTTATAATGGACTAACTGGGGATTGGCAGGTGTTTAAATTTGCACGTAACCCCAAATGCACTGTTTGTCATGAAAAAGAGGTGAAGTAGCAATGGATCAAAAAATTATTTACTTAGATTATGCTGCTACAACACCACCAGCGCATGAAGTGGTTGAGCACATGATGCTTGGTTTAAATACTGTTTGGGGCAATGCAAGTAGTGAGCATATATATGGTTATGCTGCAAATCATTATGTGGAAGAATCATTGCAGGCAATTTCTAAGTTTTTGAGTGTAGAGCAGAGCTGCTTAACATTAACCAATGGTGCAACAGAATCCATTAACTTGGCATTGAAAGGCGTGATGCGCGCACAAACTGCCAAAAAACATATGATCGCAATCACAACAGAGCATAAAGCAACGTTGAATACAGCTCAGGCTTTGGTGCAAGAAGGATTCGATGTTACATTTTTATCACCAAATGAAAATGGACAAATTACAGCGGAAATGTTTGAAGCGGCGATTACATCTGAAACTGCATTGATTACTACTTTATGGGTGAATAATGAAACAGGGGATATTTATGATATTCCAGCACTGAGTGAAGTAGCACGCAAGCATAAAGTTTTATTACATGTGGATGCAACACAAGCTCTGCCACATTTTAAAATTGATCTCTCTTTGGTGGATTTAGCAAGCTTTACTGCTCACAAAATTTATGGCCCGAAAGGCATTGGTATGTTGTATAAACGTGATTTTCCGAAAATTCCAATGGCACAAGTTTTGGATGGCGCAAAAACTGAATTGGGCAATCATGTGGGTACATTAGCAAATCATCAAATTATGGGTTTAGCGCGCGCGGTTAAGCTATTATCATCACATTATGGCAAAGAGCAAACTCAGAATGAGCAGCGTTTAGAATATTTGATGAAAGCATTATCACCTTTTGGTGTGACTAGAAATGGCAAAGAAAATCAGTTGATGCCAGCGATTATTAATATTCATGTGCCAGATGTTTATGGCGAAACCTTAATGGCGGCCGTGCCTCATTTATGTTTCTCACGTGGTTCAGCATGTAATAGTGATGAAACATTGCCATCGCACGTATTAACTGAGTTAGGTTATAGTAATAAGCATGCAAGAGAAAGTGTACGAATCAGCTTAGGACGCAACTTATTAGAGTATGATTTTAAATTGGCTGTGAATGATTTAGCAAAATCCATTGATCAGTTGCAACGAATTGCTCATGCAGAGCGTGGTGAAAATATATTGCCAGCTATTCATGTGAAAGGTGATATTAATCTTAAGTTGTTAGATCGTTTTAACTTTCAAGAAAGCCATGTTTTTGAGTTAAAACGTGATGATGTAGAACTCAGTATTAAAGCATTAGTGCAAGAAGATAATGTTGCGAGGTTGTCTCTTGGATTGCAAGGTTCACCATATATTTTATGGTTTATGAATGAAGCGGTAAATGGGCTTCGTCAGCAACCTTTGGATGTTTGGGTGAATTTCCGAATGAATCAAGTGTGTGAAACAATGGAAACACCACAAAATGAATTACGATTGGTGATGATTATCGAGAAGTTTATCCGTGATTGTGGTGCATCTATGAAAGAAGGTTAATTAACCTTCTTTTTGGTGGTTTTTTTCGCTTTGATAAGCTAAAACTAGATAATCCACCATTGAATAGATTGTTAGAGCAGCAGCAATGATCAGACCAACTTCACCGATTAGGAAGATTGGTAAGCCAAAGAAATCAGCTTTAAATAATAAACAACCAATTGCACCCATTTGGAAAGTTGTTTTCCATTTGCCAATCCAAGAAACAGCAACAGAGTTTCTGCGGCCTAAAGATGCCATCCATTCGCGCAGTGCAGAAATGGTGATCTCGCGACAAATAATGATGATAGTACAGAGGACAATGATTAAAGATTGAGGATTATCAACAGCGATGATAATTAAGGCAACAGCAACGATGAGTTTGTCTGCAACTGGGTCTAAGAATGCACCAAATGGAGACATGACATTAAGTTTTCTAGCCAAATAGCCATCAAAGTAATCTGTCACGCCAGCTAAAGCAAACAACAGCCACATGATGAAGTTTTGTAGTGGCATACCAAAAAAAGTAGATTTTATATCTAATAAGGCAACCAATACGAATACAGGAATAATGAAGATTCGAAATAAAGTGAGTAAATTTGGAAGATTCATCATTGCCTGTAGTCCTTAGTTTGTGCACGTACCATTATCGCCATTTTTGATAGGAAGTCAAAGTGACATTACCTTTAATTGGTTGGCTGAAGGTAAGATAGCCAGCGCTTTTCACACTTCTTGAAAATAAAAATTAACAAGAATGTAATGCTTAAATATAAACATGCAGCAATTAAATAAGGTGTGAATTGTAAAAATGTCACGTTTTTCATTCGATTAGCAGCACCTAAAATATCCAAATTGGTCAAAGCAATCACAAATACTTGAGCTGTGCCATGCAACATAAAGATTACTTCATTGCTGTATGCAGGTAAAGCACGTCTAAATCCTGATGGGAAAATTACGCGATAGAATACCTGCCATTTGCTCATGCCCATTGCAACAGCAGCTTCAATTTCACCTTTGGGTGTATTTTTGAATGAGCCTTTGAAGATTTCAATCGTATAAGCACATGTATTCATGCTGAATGCAATGATTGCACACCAATAAGGTTGCTTAACAATGTTCCATAACCATGGAATTTGACGAAGTTCTGCTGAAAATTGACCCAATCCATAATACAAAAGGTAGATTTGAATCAATAATGGTGTGCCTCTAAAGAAATAGCTGAATGATGCAACAGGCATAGAAAACATAGGGTTTCTAGACAGCGCAGCAAAAGCCAAAGGCAATGCAAAAACTAAACCAATGAACGATGAGATAAAGGTAAGCTGTAATGTGACCCAAACACCATTGGCAAAGAGTGGAGCATAACTTTCAAATAAACTATTCATAATACGCTCCTGTTGAAACACCTTTGGAGAAGCGTTTTTCTAGCCATTTTACAACTACGATTGAAACAGATGTTAAAACAAGATAGCCGATTGCTACCGTGATTAAGAATGTGAAGGGTGCTCTGACAGATTGCCCGCCTTTTAAAGCAATGGATACAAAATCAGGTAAGCCAATCAATGAGATCAAAGCTGTTGCTTTCAATAAAACTAACCAGTTGTTGTTTAAACCCGGTAATGCAAAGCGAACAGCTTGTGGGATCACAATTTTAAACGAAACGCGGGTTGGTGACATACCCAATGCCAAGGCAGATTCGCGTTGGCCTTTAGGAACCGATAATAACGCACCGCGGAAGCTTTCTGCCATGAATGCGCCAAACATAAAGCCAATAGTTGCAACACCTGCGACAAAAGGGCTGATATTGATTTGGCTAACGCCCATGGACTCTGTGATCTTGTTTAATAATGTCTGCATGCCAAAGTAGAACAAGAAGATTAAAACAATATCAGGGATGCCACGGATAATGGTTGTGTATGCAGCAACTGTGCCACGAATGAATCGGGATTGACTGAAAGATCCTAATGCTGCCAAAATTCCCAAAATTACTGCTACAACTAAGGAGAAAACTCCCAATTCGATTGTGAGAAGGAAGCCTTCCCACAAGATCTGTTTATAGAGCAATACCAATTGGAATTGCTCTGTTACTGCGTTAAAAAATGACATTGGTTATTTTCCGAAGCTGTCTTTTAATGTTACGACTCGATTGAAAACCAATGAATCTTCTTTACTGTCACGTGCAAAATAGCCTTCACGCTCAAATTGATATGCAACTTCTGCTGGTGCATCTTTCAATGCAGGTTCAACTTTTGCATTTTTGATGATCAATGAATCTGGATTCACATAATCAAAAATTTCACCTTCTTCACGATCAGGATGAGGCACTGTGAATAATCTTTCATAGCAGTTCACTTGTGCGTCTATTGCATCTTTGGCAGAAACCCAATGAATAACACCGCGAGCTTTGATGCCTTCAGCATTTTTACCTAAAGTATCTGGAACGATTTCAGCAATCACTTCTGTGATGTTACCTTCAGCATCTGCTTTGTAATCTGTAGCTTTGATGATGTAAGCACCGCGCAAACGAACATAATCACCCAAGATTAAACGCTTGAATTTTTTATCTTCCGTTGATAATACGAAGTCAGCTTTATCAATGTATAAAGTTTGAGAGAATGGCGTAATGCGTTTACCTAAAGCTTCATTTTTAGGATGATTTGCCAATTCTAAATCTAAGTGTTCATCGAAGTTTGTCAATGTCACTAAAATTGGATCTAAAACTGCCATGCGGCGTTCTGCTTTATCATCCAAAATGTCACGCATACATTGTTCTAATTGTTCCATTTCGATGGAGTTTTCAGACTTAGTTACACCAATGCGCTCGCAGAATAAATGTAATGCTTCAGGTGGGCAGCCACGACGACGTAAACCTGAAACAGTTGGCATACGTGGATCATCCCAGCCATTGACTGTGCCTGAAGTTACTAATTGTGTTAATTTGCGCTTGGATGTGATTGCGTATTGCAAGCTCAAGCGAGAGAACTCATATTGATGAGGTTTCTTTTCGATTTCGCAATTATCAATGCACCAATCATATAATGGGCGGTGATCTTCAAATTCTAATGTACAAATTGAGTGCGTAATGCCTTCGAAAGCATCGCCTAATGCATGTGCAAAGTCATACATCGGATAAATGCACCAATCTGTACCTGTTTGATGATGTTCAACGTGACGAATACGATACAAAGCAGGGTCACGCAAATTCATATTTGGTGAAGCCATATCAATTTTGGCACGCAAGATTTTAGAGCCATCAGGGAATTCGCCTTTTTTCATGCGTTCCAACAGATCTAGGTTTTCTTCAATAGAACGCTCACGGAAAGGTGAGTTTTGACCTGGTTCTGTCAATGTGCCGCGCATCGCACGTAATTCTTCCGCAGAAGAATCATCTACATATGCCAAACCTTTTTTAATCAATAAAATAGCAGAATCATAAAAACGCTGGAAATAGTCAGAAGCGTAGCATTCTGCATTCCATTCAAAGCCTAACCATTCAACGTCAGCTTTAATGGCAGAAACGAATTCTTGTTCTTCTTTGCACGGATTCGTATCGTCAAAACGCAAGTTACATTTACCCTGGTAATCTTGAGCGATGCCAAAGTTTAAACAAATTGATTTTGCATGCCCAATGTGAAGGTAGCCATTCGGTTCTGGTGGAAAACGAGTATGGACTTCAGATGGGCTCTTATACTTACCAGTACTTAAATCGTTGTCAATAATTTGACGGATAAAGTTGGTACGAATCACTTCTTCTGACATGAGTTCCCTTTAGTAGATAAAACTTATCGATAAACTGTGGAATTCTAGCATGTTTGGTTTCTATTTACGAGATTAAGATCAAGAAAGCGTTAAGCATAAAAATAGCCTCAGTTTTGAGGCTATTTTGTACAACAAAGATAATGCTATTTACTCATGATCAAAGTTGATGAGTTTTTTATGTCGGCTCAGTAATAGATACATTGAAGGCACGATGAATACTGTGAGTAATGTGCCTAAACATAAGCCACCAACAATTACCCAGCCAATGGTTGAACGGGATTCAGCACCTGCGCCAGTTGCTAAAGCTAATGGAATAGAGCCTAAAACCATTGCACCTGTTGTCATTAAGATTGGGCGTAAGCGTAAGCTTGCAGATTCAATGATTGCTGTTAATTTATCCTTACCTGCATCCTGTAACTGATTCGCAAATTCAACCAATAAAATACCGTGTTTGGTGATTAAACCAACCAATGTTACCAATCCAATTTGGCTATAAATATTCATGCTGTTGCCAGTTAAATATAGAGCAAGTAGGGCACCTAAAGCTGCTAATGGTACTGACAATAAAATAATGAATGGATCAATCCATGATTCAAACTGAGCTGCCATTACTAAGTAAATGAACATCAATGCCAATAAGAAGATTGCAACCATAGCATTGCCTGTGCTTTTAAATTCGCGAGCGCCACCTGTGTAATCTAACATTGTATCTGGCATTACATCGCGGATCGCATCTTCTACAATATTGATACCATCACCTTGTGAAATACCTTCTGCTAAGTTGGCAGAGATAGTCACAGAGCGTAATTTGTTAAAGTGATTTAAATATTGTGGTGCAACAGTTTCACGAATTGTGACAAAGTTGGACAAAGGAATCATTTGGTTCTTATTAGAACGAACATAGATGTTTTTTAGGTTTCTAGGTTCGTTACGATTAGTTGGTTCCACTTGTACTAAAACATCATATTGCTCAGAGCCTTCCTTGAATCGTGTAATATTTCTCCCGCCCAAAGCTGTTTCTAAGGCTCGGCCAACTGCATTCACATCAATGCCCAATAATGCTAACTTTTCACGGTCAACATCCACTTCTAGTTGTGGTGTATTTAAACGAAGATTGTTATCAGGTGTGACTAATCTTGGATCATTGTTCAATGTTTGCATGATTTGTGTAACATATTGATCCAACTCTTCAAATGATGCAGTGGAGCGAATCACAACTTCTACTTCTTTCGAGCGGCTATCTTGCCCCAATGATTGTGGATTGCTTGCGAATACACGAAGCCCAAGTGCAATATCTTTAAATTGTTGATTCAATCGTTGCACGATGGACATTTGCGATTCACTGCGTAAATCCCAATCTTCTAAGGTAATATTGCCTATACCACCAGAAGCAACACCAGATACAACAAATACAGTAGCTTTAGGTAATTCTGTCAGCAATAAATCTTCAACCTCGGTGAAATAGCGATCTGTAAAATCAACGGTTGCACCTTCTGGTGTAATCGCTGAAATGCGAATAAAGCCACGATCTTCTGTTGGTGACAACATTTGTGGCAATTGCATGTAGATAAAATAGCTCGCGCCCAATGTGATGAGCATGCCAATGATCACGAGTAATGATTTAGGCAAAACCCAACGCAATATTTTGGTATAGCCATTGGTGAAAGCAATGAACATATTTTCAATGGCATTGAATAGTTTACCTTTTTCATGATCTGCTTTTAATAAGCGAGAGCACATCATCGGTGATAATGTTAAAGCGGTGAAGCCTGAAATGATCACAGCGATGGATAGTGTTACAGCAAATTCAATGAATAACTTGCCAATACGGCCTTCTGTAAAGGTCAAAGGTAAGAATACGGCAGCTAATGTGATTGTCATTGCAATAATTGCCAATCCAATCTCTTTAGAACCCACAAATGCAGCTTTAATTGGGGATAATCCTGCTTCAATATGTCTATGGATATTTTCCAGCATAACAATGGCATCATCCACCACTAAACCAATTGCTAGTACAAAGGCGAGCATCGTTAACGTATTGATGGAATAACCCAATAAATACATGGCAAATAATGTGCCCACTAATGCAATAGGTACTGTAACCATCGGTACAATAGTTGCGCGCCAATCACGTAAGAAAAAGAAGATGATGATGCCAACAAAAATCAGTGCTTCAATGATTGTTGAATAAACAGATTGGAGTGATTTATTGATGAAGATTGAGTTGTCAGAGCTGATTTCTAAATTGACTTCATCAGGCAAGCTTTCTTGCAGGGTTGGCAATACTTCACGAATGGCTGAAGATATGGTCAATGGGTTGGCGACAGATTGCTTAATGATTGCAATACCAACGCCGCGTTTGCCATTCATTCTAGGGCGAGAAGTTTCTTCAACGCCGCCTAGCTCTACGTTAGCTAAATCTCCTAAACGCACAATGTGCTGATTGCCAACACTATTACCATTGGATTGTTTGGTCGTTTTAACGATAATATTGTTAAATTCATCCACGGTATTTAAATCTGTTTGTGCAACGATGTCTAATTCGCGTGCATTACTTTTGATACTACCTGCAGGAATTTCGACATTTTGTGCGCGAAGGGCGGATTCAATGTCGGTAATGGCGATGTCAAAAGCAGACATTTTTTCAGGATCAAGCCATACGCGCATTACAGGATCTCGTCCGCCCCAAATTTCTAGGTTAGAAACGCCTTCCAATAATTCAACTTGTGGTTTGATATTGTTTTCTACGATTTTAGTAAGCTCAATGGAAGATAGCTTATCGCTTGTGAGCGTCAGGATCATTACAGGATCAGCATCCGAATCACTTTTGTTAATGATGGGTTCATCCACATCATCAGGCAATAAATATTTGGCACGCGCAACGCGGTCACGCACATCATTGGCTGCTTCTTCAATATTCTTACTGGGCTGGAATGAGATGTTCACAAATGACATGCCACGGCGGGACATTGATGTCATAAAGTCAATGCCATCAATGCTTGTTACAGCATCTTCAATGGCTTTTGTGACTTGTGTTTCTATGATTTCAGGGCTTGCACCGCTATAAGTTGTTCGAATACTAATGACAGGCAAATCAATGTTAGGGTATTCACGAATGCTCATTCGTGTTAAGCCCACAATGCCAAGCAAAATAATTAGGATATTTAAGACGATTGCAAAAACAGGGCGCTTGATGGAGATATCAGAGATTTTCATAGAGATCCTCCCAGATTATTTCGGTTCAACAGGATTGATCACAGATCCATCATGAATACGAGCTTGGCCAACTTTAACCACTTGATCCCCATTTTTTAAGCCATGAATGACTTCAACTGCAAAGCTAGATCTTTCGCCTAGAATGACTTCTGTTAATTTGGCAATGTATTGATCATTTTCTTTCACAACACGATAAACATATTGTTTACCTTCAGATGAGAAAATTGCTTCTTCTGGCACGATGATAACGTTATAACCCAAAGGGATTTCTAAAGATATTCTTGCAAACATGCCAGGTAGTAAACCTTGATCTTGGTTATCGTATATTGCACGGACAATTAAGGAGCGGCCTTCTTGCTCAATCTCAGGGCTTAATGCATAAATTTCTGCTGTAAATTTCTTTTTTGGGAAGTTGTCGACAGAGAATTGTAAAGGTTGTTCCAATTCAACGGTGTGTGCCAATCTTTCAGGTAAGTTGAATTCTAGTTTTAATTTTTCTGTGTTAACAATGGTGGTTAAATCACTGCCTGTTTGGATATAACTGCCTGCATATTGATTGATTAAACCCATTTTGCCTTTGAATGGCGCAGTTAATGTTGTGTGATCCACTTCAATTTGTGCCATTTCAAGCTCTGCTTCTGCTTGTAATTTGGCTGTTCTTGCGGCATCAATTTGTTGCGCAGTTGCACTGCCGCGAGAAGCTTCTAGGCGTTTCACATTTTGTTCTGCATTACTTAAATTAGCTTGGGCATTTTTTAGTTTAGCATTTGCCAAACGATCATCAAATTTAATCAGTGCTTGGCCTTGTTCTACTAATGAACCTTCTTCAAAATTGATGGCAGTAATTTTTCCTGATAATTCTGGGCGTAAAATCACACGTTCAAATGGTAATAATGTACCAACGGCATGGATATATTCTTGCTTGGATGTTTCTTGTGTGTCCGCAACTTCTACACTAATGCTTTTACTATAAGCAATAGATGATAAAGAAAGAGATGTTAATAATGTGAAAAGCAAGGGAATTTTATAGTTGTTCATTGTCCAATCCATGAATACACGATCAAGTTTCGTTATTGTAAAGGATCAGTTGAAAAAAGCTTCATGTATTTGTCAGTATTTTGTAAAGGATACAAAAAAATCCCGCCAAATTTGGCGGGATTGAGAGATTAACCTATAAAGTTTAGATTAATGTCCCATATTCGATAAAATGAATTTTATTAAGAATAAGATTGCAATGATATAAGTTGCAGGGTGAACATCTTTGAATTTACCTGTGAATACTTTCAATACAACATAGCTGATGAATGCGAAAGCAAAGCCATTAGCAATTGAATAAGTAAATGCCATTGTGAATGCCATCAATGCAGCTGGGATTGCATTGGTTAGATCATCCCACTCAACCTCTGTTAATTCACGCAACATGATACATGCTAAGTAGATCAATGCTGGTGCTGTTGCATAAGCAGGAACGGCTGTTAACAATGGTGAGAAGAATAGCGCTGCTAAGAATAATAAGCCAACTGTTGCACTTGTTAAACCCGTGCGGCCACCAGCTTGTACGCCTGATGCACTTTCAACATAGGCTGTTACTGAGCTTGTACCTAGCATACTGCCTGCTAAGATTGATGTACTATCTGCAAACAATGCACGTGCAAAGCGTTTTTTGTTCTGTGGTGATGTGTCATCCAAGATATGAGCACGTTTTGCTACACCGATTAATACGCCTGTTGCGTCAAATAATTCGACCAATACCAAAGTTAAAATGATTTGTAAGAAGCCAGCTTCCAATACTTTGCTGAAATCAATTTGGAAGAATGTCGGTGCGATTGATGGTGGCATAGAAACAACGCCAGTGAATTCTGTGTTGCCAGTTAAGATGCTCAATACTGAAACAGCTAAAATACCAATTAAGATAGCGCCTTTAACTTTCAATGCATCCAATACAGCGATGATTAAGAAACCTAATACACAGAATAATGTCGAAGCATTAGATAAAGAGCCTAATTGCACTAATGTTGCAGGATTATCTACAACTAAACCTGATGTTTGTAAGCCGATGAATGCTAAGAATAGACCAATACCTGCGGCGATTGATGAACGTAAGGATTTAGGAATCCCTTCTATGATCCAAGTTCGAAGCCCTGTGGCTGTTAGAATTAGGAAGATTACACCTGAAACAAAAACACCACCTAAAGCTTGCTGCCAAGTGAAGCCCATTGTTGCAACGATTGTAAAAGCAAAGAATGCGTTTAATCCCATGCCAGGCGCTACAGCAATAGGATAGTTCGCTAGGAAAGCCATGATGAAAGTACCGAGTGCTGCTGCGATACATGTCGCAACAAATACAGAACCTTTATCCATGCCTGTGCTGGATAGGATGATTGGGTTGACAAAGATGATGTAAGACATTGCCAAGAATGTTGTCATCCCGCCAATGGCTTCTGTCTGAACATTGGTTTTATGTTCTTTCAGTTTAAATAATCGCTCTAACATTAGAAAAACTCCTAGAAGTAATAAAGATTAAATTTAAAAAGCCTCAGCTACGTTTGTAGTGAGGCTTGTGTTTATTCTGTTTTGGGTTTGGATTTTAGAGATATTAATACTGATCCAACTAATACAACCAATACAACGGATAATGAAATCGACGTTGGGATGTGGAAGTCAAAAGCGAGTAGTAGCATTTTACAGCCAATGAATACTAAAATTGTTGCCAATCCATATTGTAAGAATGCAAAGCGATCTGCCATATCTGCCAATAAGAAGTACATCGCACGTAAACCTAAGATTGCAAATACGTTAGAAGTCATAACGATGAATGGATCTTTAGTGATCGCAAAGATTGCAGGTACAGAGTCAACAGCGAAAATGATGTCTGAAATTGTGATAACGATCAATGTTAACAATAAAGGAGTGCCGTAACGTACACCGTTTTCTTTCGTGAAGAAATGTTCAGCATCCAATCTATCTGTGAATTTCATGCGCTTTTTGATCATGCGAATGAACCATTTTTGGTTTAAATCTTCCTCTTCATCAGATTTCTTAAACATTGTGAAACCTGTGTAAACCAAGAATGCACCAAATACATATAAGATCCACTCAAATTGAGTGATCAATGATGCACCAATCAATACCATGATGACACGCAATGCGATTGCAGCGAAGATTCCGTAAACCAATACACGGCGTTGGAATTTGGCAGGGATCTTAAAGAAACTAAAGATCAATAAAAATACGAAAATATTATCGATGGATAAGGATTTTTCAAGCACGTAGCCTGTTAAGTAATCCATAGATGCTTCAACAGCCATTGCTTGTTGTGCTTCAGCTGTTAAGTTTAAATCAGGGAATTCACCGTGGGCTAAATACCAATACAACCAAACGTTGAATAATAATGCAACAGTTACCCAGACAATTGTCCACATCAATGCTTCTTTGACGCTGACTTTATGATCGCCCGTTTGTTTTAAGGCGAGCATATCTACAGCGATCATGATCAATACAGCAATGGTAAAAACAGTATATAAAAACGGAGAACCGATAGGAGGAAGGGGTGTCATTTACAATTTCCTAGATGGACTTAAAATAGTTCGATAAATACTCGTCAAAGTCAGCTTGAGGTTCTGCCTCTAAAGCTTTTTGACGTTCAACACTTTTGTGAGCTAGCATTTTGAATGCTTCACGTTTTTCATCTGATAAAACTTCTTCAGTTAAATAGTGATTTTTGTATTGCGTTGCTTTCTCAATACAGTAGTCATTATACTGAACAGATGAGCTTGCGAGCTCATTTAATATTTTAGCAGATGGCGTTAAATTACTATCAGTAATCATTGCACTTAATGGCGCAATTGTTGCGCTATATTCAGGGCCGAGAATTTCCGCGACAGGTTTGATCCATTCTAATAGTGATTGCAGTAGCTCTTGAAGCGGTTGTTCTTGGTATTGAACATTTAAAGTTAAGTCTTTTGTTCTACCTTTTGCAGCAATTAATGCAAGGTTTTTTTGGTTTTGCTCATATTCCATATTGCATAACGGATCTGCATTCGTTAATAAACATGTCGTCATGAACGCTTGTAAGAATCTAATTGTTTCTACAGAAATTCCTGTAGAAATGGTTGGCATGATATCAACAGAACGTAACTCTACATAACCAATGCCACGATCTTTTAATGCAGCAAGCAATGTTTCGCCTGATTTTAAAACTTGTTTTGGGCGAATGCTTGCGTAATATTCATTTTCGATTTGTAGAATATGATTGTTGATTTGCTGATATTCACCATCTTTTTTGATAGGGATATGTGAGACTTTATCGCATGGCGTTAAAATTGCATGCTCAATATCTGCAACGTAATCTTTCAATGAATTGAAAGATACTGTGAATTTACATTTATTATTGCTATAGCCAATATCAGATAAACGTAGGGAAGTGCTCTCTTTGATGTAAACAGTTTCATCATCAAACTTCTCGAAGCGGTCATTGTTGTTATCAGACAAGAAGCTCTTTGGCATTAATGGTGATGCACCAAAGAAATAAGGTACTAAAAAGCCAAAACGAGATACAGAGCGCATTAAGTGTAAGTAACGATCTGATTTGAAATCAGCCAATGACTGTTCGTTTTTTGTTGCTTTTTGTAATGCAATAAAGAACTCATCACTCAATGAGAAGTTGAAGTGAATACCTGCGATGGATTGCATCATTTTGCCGTAGCGATGTGATAAGCCTGTACGATACAAGGTTTTCATTTTCGCAGCATTCGATGAGCCATACTGTGCAATCGGAATTTCATCTACATTATCGATTAATGGTGGCATGGAATCTGGCCAAACCAGCTCATCACCCAAGTTTTCTGCTGTAAAAGCTTGGATTTCATCTAAAGCTTGATATAAATCTTCAGGCGAATGATAAACATTGGTGACAAATTCAAGCAAGTTCTCTGCAAAGTCTGTAGTGATATTTGCATTGGTTAACGCTGAGCCTAATGCGATAGGATGCGGAGCTTGGCTGAGTTTGCCTTGCTGATCAACGCGCAGTCCCTCTCTTTCTAATCCCATAGAAACATCTTGGATTAATCGAGCATCATCGCCCAAAGCTTCAAGATTAGACTTGACTGAATTCATCAACTGTTTAAACATAATCAATCCTTTTAAAGAACTGGCTGTAGATCAAAACCCACATGTGTTTGCCACATGTTCATGATTTTACAAAATAGTTCTGCGGTTTGTTGCGTATCATACAATGCTGAGTGAGCACCATCTGCATCCCATTTCATGCCCGCAGCAATCGCAGATTTAGCCAAAACTGTTTGGCCGTATGCTAATGCGCTCAAGCTTACAGTATCTAATACAGAAAATGGATGGAAAGGTGATCTCTTAATGTCACATCTTTCAATCGCTGCATTTAAGAAAGCTAAATCAAAGTGAGCATTGTGTCCAATTAAAATTGCACGTGTGCAACCTTGTTTTCTCACTTCTTCGCGTACAGCATTGAATACTTTCGCCATTGCTTCTTTTTCAGAAATAGCCATGCGGAAAGGATTATCCAATTTGATGCCATTAATCTTCATGGATTCAGGATTGATACCCAAATTTGGCGCAGGCTCAATATTTGCAGCGACATGATGAGTAGTTTTCATCATGCCATCTTTATCAATATCCAAAAATACCGCGGCAATTTCTAAAAGCGCATCTTTCTTTGGATTCAAACCACCTGTCTCAACGTCAATCACAACAGGTAAGAAGCCCCTAAATCTAAGAGACATTAAAGGGGGATTCGTTAATTGATCACTCATGACTATTGTGCGGCCTTTGTGCGTTTGGTTGTACGCTTAGTTGTTGATGCGGATGATTCTTCTGTTTTGTACTCAATCAGTGGTGCAACTTTATCAGCAATTTGAGGGCGATCAATGATCACTTTTGCCACATTTGCTTCTGATGGAATTTCAAACATTGTGTCTAACAAAGTAGATTCAATGATGCTACGTAATCCACGTGCACCCAATTTGCGTTGAATTGCTAATTCAGCGATGGCTTTCAAGCCTTCTTCTGTCACGCTTAATTCAACATCATCAGTTTCAAATAAGTATTCGAATTGCTTAATGATTGCATTTTTAGGTTGCGTTAAGATGTTAATCAACGCAGCTTCATCTAATTCTTCCAATGTTGCAATCACTGGTAAACGGCCAATGAACTCAGGGATTAAACCGTACTTAGTTAAATCTTCTGCTTCCACTTGTGCAAACAATTCAGATAAATTGCGTTTCTCTTCAGATTCTTTCAGCGCAGCTGTAAAGCCAATGCCACCTTTGTTTTGACGCATGCTGATGATTTTTTCTAAACCAGAGAATGCACCGCCACAAATGAATAGAATGTTACGAGTGTCTACATTGATCAATTCAGCATTAGGATGTTTGCGCCCACCTTGTGGTGAAACAGCTGCAACTGTGCCTTCAATGATTTTTAACAATGCTTGTTGAACGCCTTCACCTGAAACATCGCGTGTAATAGATGGATTGTCACTGCGACGAGTAATTTTATCGATTTCATCGATATAGATAATGCCCGTTTGTGCGCGTTCTACATCGAAATCAGCATTTTGCAATAAACGCTGAACGATGTTTTCAACATCTTCACCCACGTAACCAGCTTCTGTTAATGTTGTCGCATCTGCAATTGCAAATGGTACATTTAACATTTTCGCTAAAGTTTCTGCCAATAATGTTTTACCTGAACCTGTTGGGCCGATTAACAAAATATTACTTTTTGTTAATTCAACATCACTGCGAACAGTCTTAGATTCTAAACGCTTATAGTGATTGTAAACCGCAACACTCAATGTTTTCTTTGCCAAATCTTGGCCGATCACATATTCGTTCAGTGCTTCATAAAGCTCTTTTGGTTTCGGTAAAGGTTTCTTTTGATACTCTTCTGCAAACTCTTCAGTGATGAGTTCGCCACATAAATGAATACATTCATTACAGATGTAAACGCTTGGGCCTGCAATGAGTTTCAATACTTCATCTTGTGATTTGTCACAAAATGAGCAACGCAATACTTTTCCTTTTTTCTTCGGAGAGTCTGTCATAATTTTTTCTTTAAATTAACGATGAGAAACAACAGTATCGATTAAGCCATATTTTTGAGCTTCTTCTGCACTCATAAAATTGTCACGATCTGTATCTTTCACAATTTTTTTCAAGGGTTGTTTTGTGTGATGCGCCATGATTTTGTTCAAGCGATCTTTAATATAAAGCATCTCTTTCGTATGAATTTCAATATCAGTTGCTTGACCTTGATAACCACCTAAAGGTTGGTGAATCATCACGCGAGAATTTGGTAGGGATAAACGCTTACCTTCAGCACCAGCAGCCAATAGGAATGCGCCCATGCTGCAAGCTTGACCAATCACCATTGTAGAAACATCTGGCTTGATGAACTGCATAGTGTCATAAATCGCCATGCCAGCAGTTACTGAACCGCCAGGTGAATTGATGTATAAATGAATGTCACGATCAGGGTTTTCTGCTTCTAAAAAGAGCATTTGCGCTACGATCACGTTTGCACTGTAATCATCCACAGGGCCACACAAAAAGATCACACGATCTTTCAATAAACGTGAATAAATATCGAATGAGCGTTCGCCACGAGCGGTTTGCTCGACAACCATAGGCACAAGATTAAGGTTATGAATCTCGTTGTTAAAAGACATTAGAATCCTCATGACCAATTTAAAATTAAGCCACTAATTCTATCAGAAACCTTTGTGAAATCCTATGCCAATTATTCCCATCTAGATTTATTTGAATAATTACATTTATTAAAATTATTTTCGGTATAGTGTAGGCTTGTTGTGAATATTGTGACACTGGATAGGATATGGAACGTAATTATAATTTTTGTGCAGGCCCATCAACTCTACCTGAAGCTGTATTGAAACAAGCACAGGCAGAATTTTTAAATTGGCATGGTTTAGGCGCTTCTGTGATGGAAATCTCCCATAGAAGTAAAGATTTTGAAGCAATTATGATTCAAAGTGAACAAAAAATTCGTTCATTGTTGAACATTCCAGAAAATTATAAAATCATCTTCCAGCAAGGCGGTGCATACGCACAGTTTTCAATGATTCCATTGAACTTGTTGGGTAATCAAACAAAAATTGATGCGATTGATACAGGTAACTGGTCAAATAAAGCCATGAAAGCTATGGCTAAATATGCTGATATTAATGTGCTTGCAACTGCAAAAGATACATTACCTGAAGAAGGTTCATTGAAGTTTTCTGAAGATGCGGCATTCGTTCACTATTGTGATAACGAAACAATTAGTGGTGTAGAATTCGATTATGCAGTGCAAAGCGAATATGCGCCAACTGTTGTGGATATGAGTTCAAATATTTTATCCCGTGAATTTGATGTATCTAAATTTGGCTTAATTTATGCAGGTGCACAGAAGAATATCGGTCCATCAGGCATTACAGTAGTCATCGTACGTGAAGATCTATTGGGTAAAGCTAATCCAATGACGCCAGATGTATTCAACTACAAATTACAATCTAAAAATATCTCCATGGTGAATACACCACCAACATTTTCTATGTATATGATTGACTTGGTATTGACTTGGTTACAAAATCAAGGCGGTGTTCCTGCAATTGAAAAAATCAATAATGAAAAAGCTGCAATGATTTATAACATTATTGATTCTAGTGATTTTTATCGCAATCCTGTGACAAAAAATGCACGTTCTCGCATGAATATTCCATTTACTATTGTAAATCCAGAATTAGATCCCATCTTTTTAGCACAGGCAAAAGAACACGGCTTGATTAACTTGGAAGGATATCGTGCAGTTGGCGGTATGCGAGCAAGTATTTATAATGGTTTGCCATTAGAAGGTGTCAAAGTTTTGTGTGAATTTATGTCTGACTTCGAGAAAAAATACGGGTAGAATGGATTGATAAATACTAGGTTACAAAAAAATATGACGATTAAACAAAAAAAATTAGGCGTGATTGCATCCGTTGTTGCGATTTTACTTTTCGGTAATGTCAATGCATCAGAAATTCAATCAATTCCTGCGTCAACAGCTCAGGAAAAACAACTCCCAAAAATTACTCCGAATAAAAGATTTGAGAGGATCAGCTCTGCCAATGCAGTGGCATTGTCTCAATTCCATTACGGAAAGATTCCATTGGATGATGTTTTATCTGAACGTGTTTACTCGTTATATTTAAACTCGTTGGATCCTCAGCATGTTTACTTTTTGCAATCTGATATTGATCAGTTTGATAAACACAAATTGTTATTTGATGATTACTTAAGGAAAGCAGAATTGCGCTTTCCTTTTGATATGTACAATACTTTGATTCAGCGTTTGGATGATCGCCAAACAGCTGTGAATCAATTGATTGATCGTGATTTTGATTTCACAAAAAAAGAAGAAATCTTGATTAATCGTAAAGATGAACCTTATGCCAAAACTGATAAAGAATTGGATGAAATTTGGTATCAGCGCATTAAAAACGAGCTCATCAATTTGTTAGTATCTGATGAAGAATTAACATTGGATGAAGCACGTGCAAAATTAAAGAAACGCTATGCATCGCGCCATGAGCGTTTAATGCAAGTGGATGTGGATGATATTTTTGAAATCTACATGAATACTGTTGCATTAGCATTTGACCCACATTCTGGTTATTTGTCCCATCGTACAATGGAAAACTTCAATATTAATATGAGTTTGTCATTGCAAGGGATTGGCACAGTATTGCGCCAAGATGATGATGGTATTTCCATCATGGAAGTTGTACCAGGTGGACCTGCGGATCAAACGAATCAATTAGTGATTGGTGATCAATTGATCGGCGTTGCCCAAGGTGATGATGGTGAGTTTTTAGACATCGTTGGCATGCGTTTGGATCATGTGGTTGATAAAATCCGCGGTAAAAAAGGCACAGTTGTTCGTTTGCAAATCATGGGTAATAAAGGCAAAGGACCTGAAAAGGTTGTGCGTATTGTTCGTGATCAAGTGAAATTAGAACAGCAAGCTGCTAAATCTGATGTGAAAGAGATTAAAAAAGGTGATCAAACACAGAAAATTGGCGTGATCACTTTGCCGGCATTCTACAGTGATTTTGAAGGTAGCAAAGGCGGTGAGAAAGAATTCAGAAGCACAACGCGCGATATTAAGAAGCTTGTCAAAGAGCTTCAAGATAAAAATCAAATTGATGGTTTAGTGATCGATCTTCGTGGCAATGGCGGTGGTTCATTGGAAGAGGTGATTAACTTATCAGCGCTCTTTATCGAACCTAAGAAAACTGTTGTGCAAGTGAAGAACTATAATGGTTCAATCGAAACGCGTAATAGCACGCAAGAGAAGAAAATCTACGATGGTCCATTGATGGTGATTACTGATCGTTTGAGTGCTTCAGCAAGTGAAATCTTTGCAGGCAGTATTCAAGATCAAGGTCGTGGTTTGATTGTAGGTAATACAACGTTTGGTAAAGGTACAGTTCAGTCATTGTTACCTTTAGAAGGTTGGTTAGCGAAATCTGAAAAGCCAGGGCAGAGCAAAGTAACGATCGCAATGTTCTATCGTGCGAATGGCGAAAGTACACAAGAAAAAGGCGTTGTGCCTGATGTTGTGTTACCACAGATTTATAATCCCGCGGATATTGGTGAATCTAAGGAAAAATACGTTTTACCTTGGGATCAAATTCCTGCAAGTAAGGATTTAGTGATCACTGAAACCTTGGCTGAATATGCGAAACCATTGCAAGCAGAACATAATGATCGCTTGAAAGATGACAAAAAGCTTAAAATCTTCCAAGAGCAGCGCGATAAAATTCAAGCATTGTGGGATGTGAAAACATTGTCATTGAACTTGGATGAGCGTCGTAAGGAATTGAAAGAGCAAGAAGATGATTCTTTCAAAAGTAGCAATGAAATCCGTAGAATGTATAACTTAGAGCCATTAACATTGGAGCAATATAAAAATGAAGATGGCACTCATACAAAATTGTTGAAAGATACAACACCAGATATTTTATTGGATGAAAGTGTGAACATCATGAGCGATTACATTGAACTTTTGAAACAACCAAAAGCGAAGTAATTCACAAACTCAGACTCAAGAAAAGCCTCGGAAACGAGGCTTTTTGTATTTATTTGATCCCTTCTTTAGTGATAATTCAATTAACCATCTATTTCGTAGGGATTTTATCAGATATATGCTTTACCACTTCAAGTACCTCATTTATAGGTGTCTTTAACTTACTATTTGTGTCTAATGTATTGGAAGGGTTAAATGACACATTATCAATTAATTGATGCATTAACTTTTGCAGTAATTCTTGTTGCTGATCACCACCAATGCTTTCAATTTGCTGTTTAAAACTGCTGTATGAACTAGCAATGGCTTCTTTATGGGCATATTCTTGATGTAAGCGGATTTCGCCATTTAATTTGGTAGTAACAAATGCTATTAGCCAAATAAATAAGCCAACAAATGGTAGCTGTAATAAAAATCTAGAAAAAATATCTATTAATGCTGGTGATGTATTTTGATAAAACTGAAAATTATTCCATGCAAAATAACCAATAGCTACACATAAAGCAGCTATTAAAGCAATATATGCCCAAATTTTCTTTGTAAATGATTCTTTGGCTGCTTTATATGAGCTAGCTAAACCTGTGCTTAATGCGGAAGGTAATAGTTCTTCAATTTTTTGTTTGAATTCCTCATATGTTTGACTGTATATCATTATGCGCTCGTCGAGCTCTGATTCTTTTTTAGAAAAATTATTAATAATTAGGTTGGTTTTTTCATTTATTTGATCTTGTAATTTTTCAACTTCAGATTTTAAATGATCTAATTTAGCTTCTAATTGGTCACTTTTCTTTACAATATTAGGACTGGTTAACCATGTGTTTTTAGTTATTTCTTTGATTTCATTTTTTAAGATTGATTGTTGTTGAGATAACTCTTTAATTTTATCTTCAATAGGATTCCAAGCAAGGGCTGCTAATCCACCTCCTTGTTTAATAATATTGGTATTATTATCTTCTTTTTCCTTAGTATTCAACTGAGAAGGTTCGTTGAATACTAAATTTCTTGTTATTGAAATACTTTTGTCTGACATATAATTTTTTAAACCTCACCAATTTTAAGACTCTGCTTTATGGGTTAATTAGAAAAAGATGATTGTATAGCTTTAACAACTTTCTGCAATAACTTGTCCTTTTTAGAATCGCTCTTTTGGTGTAGTTCAGGATAAGCGCGTAAGTTTTCAGTTTGTTTCATGAAGTTTGTAATATCTGCTGAGTTTTCTGTTTCATCATTGATCATGATTGGATTCAAATCTGCATGAGAGCGATCGTTTAAGCGCTCGATGATGTATAAAAGATTCAGCATTAGCTTCACAGCTGTTGGCTGATCAATGTAGAAGTATTCAATGTCACGCCATTTATCCACGATGCGCTCACCATAATTCCATAATGAACTGAAAACACCACCAATCACAGCGCCAGTTGCAGAAGCAATGCCTAATGTTGTCATGCCACTTACTAAATCAACGCCCACCATCATAGTTGCGCCCGCAGCAGCACCTTTGCCAAACTGGATAGAGAACTGCCCAAATTCATCTAATGTGAACATATCTTGCGTAGTTGCATTGGCTTCTGTGTGCAGTGTGATGTATTGAATATCTTCACGATTGAAATTGTAAAGCGCCAATAATTGGTCAATAAACTTCTTCTCAATCTTTGCAATGGCAGTCGCAATCTGTGCATTGATGCTTTGTGTATCAATTTGCTTTGTATCGGCTTTAACGCGCAATGTCATTAGATCAAAGTAGAAATCAGCAAGCAGAACGAAAGCTTTCTCTGTGCGTTCATTATCCAACGCATTTTGCGCTGTAATGAATGATTGAATGCTTTGATAATGCTCAGGGAACATAATCGCAATTTGTTCATATAAGCGCTGTTTACGTGGCAATAAGATCGTATCAAACTCTAGATAATGATGTAAGCCATTAGCCTTGAGTTCACGTTTCCAATCATCAATGTACTGTGCATTTTGCGTAAAATTCAAAATCGGCAAAATTGGAATATGAGTTTTTAAAAGCAGAATCAATTCATAATGATAGCGTGGTAAAAAAGGCTGGCGAACATCGATCACATAAAATGCTATGTCGCTTTTGAGCATTTGATTCAGCACTTTAAACTCTTGATCAAAATCTGCTTTGTAATGTGGGTTTTGCATCAATTCTAATAGAGCTTTTTTCTCATCAGATTTAGATGTTTGTAGGGAAGCACTTGGCATTAACTCCAAAATGCTCATGGCATCTTCAATGCCTGGTGTATCGACAAAGTTGAAAGTAAAATCAGCAGATTGTAGCGATATATTTGTGACATCAATCGTTGTTGCAGGCGCATTTTTAACTTCACCAAAATTACGTTGTCGTGTCAAAGCGCGTACTAGCGATGTTTTACCAGTATTTGTATGGCCAACAATGGCAATGGTGATGTTATTGGATGTCATAATTTGCTGCTTCGCCTTCCACTAAAACGGATGATAGATGTTTGTGCCACATGGATTTTTGATATTCATCCTGCGTCAATACATGAATGGTTGCATATTCTGCTAAATTCAATAGGCGGATCATTCGTCTTAATAATCCACGATCTGGCATTAAATTGCCATCCACAAATACTTCTATTTTTTCAATGGGTTCAGATTTATGTTTGAGTTCAAATTGCTGAAAGGCTTCAATGTCATTCAGCTTAATCACATCAGAGCTTAAACGGATTTGATCTGTGATATCTAAGGCGACTTGATAATGTCCATTGCCATGCACTTCAATTTTAGGTGCACGAATCACTAAAGGCTTTTCTTCAGCTTGATCTAAAATGACTGGCTGGCTAACGGTAGCTTGTGGCACTGAATGCAATAAACTACGCACAACGTAATAGGCAAACACCAAAATGCGTGGCAATAAACCATGAAATAAGATCATGATGATTGTCCATTTTGCCCATAAAGAGCGCGCAGCATCATTTAAACCATCTTTGAAAAAGCTTGCTTCAATGATTTTATAATCAAAGCTGATCAATCCTAATTTTTCAGGGAAGAAATTTAAATAACGGATCACTGATTCTGTGATTTCTTTGCTTTCTGTGAATGTATTGCCTAAATAAAAATCCACATGTTGAAAGGTGAATTTGAAAAAGAGTACAACAATACTAGACAGTAAAATTGTGATCCACGTTGCATTGGAAACCAATTGCACAATATAACGAATCGGCAATTTACTTTGGAAAGTGATTGCTGAATCATTTCTAAAAATAAGGTTTTTTAAGCCAATGAAAAGCTGGCTGAAAATAGAATGTGATGTGATCAAAGAGATGATCAGAAATAGGGTAGAAGGCAAGATTGCCACAAGCACAAAATAGATTGGGTGCATTGGAGATGTGACAAGGGCGCTAATCCCAAAGGCACTTGTGAAAATGGTTAAAATAATCCATAGGAAAAAGATAATGCGCCAGTGGCGCATTATCGGCTGAAATTGCTGATTGTTCATGGATTTAAAAGCCATTAGTCAATGATCTTAAATGTTAATGTATTATTCTCAATGTGAGTGATTTCAATGTGTGTGCCAGCTTCTGCATCTGGGCCTTTAATGAGCCAAACTGAATCGCCAATATTGAGCTTACCTTCATTATTCACAACTTTTGAATCCAATGTGAAAGCCATGCCAATCAATTCCGAACCGCGTGCTTGGTTGAGATTATGCGTTACAGTAGATTGAGTGTTTGGTGAAACTCTACGCATGATCACAATGACTGCAATCACAGATAACACAGAAGTGATGGCAAAGAGAACTAATTCAGCATTCATGCTCATCGGGATGATCAATGTGATCACGCCAACGATCAATGCACTTGCACCAAACCACATTAAAAACATGCCAGGTAAAAGCATTTCTAAAATGATTAAGATAATGCCCAATGTGAACCAATTGACTAAAATTGCCATCGCGTGTGTATCTCCAATATTATTTGCTAGAAGTTGATTTAACTAAATCTGCAATGCCTGCCAATGAACTCACGACGCTTGTTGCTTCCATTGGCATCATGATGATCTTGCCATTATCACTTTCAGCAATTTTGCCAAATGCTTCCACATATTTCTGTGCTACGAAGTAGTTGATGGCTTGGATATTACCACCAGAAATTGCTTCAGAAACCATGCGTGTTGCGTTGGCTTCTGCTTCTGCTAAACGTTCACGAGCTTCAGCTTCCATGAATGCAGCGGCTTTTTTCGCTTCTGCATCTAAGATGACGCTTTGCTTTTCACCTTCAGCTTTTAAGATTTCCGCTTGGCGGAAACCTTCAGCTTCCAAAATGTTCGCACGCTTTTCACGCTCTGCTTTCATTTGTCTTGCCATTGCATCCACAAGATCACGTGGCGGTGCAATGTCTTTAATCTCGATACGCGTAACTTTAACGCCCCAAGGCGCTGTTGCATGATCCACAACAGATAATAAACGAGCATTAATTTCATCACGTTTAGATAATAATTCATCTAAATCCATTGAGCCCATTACAGTACGAATGTTCGTCATAATGAGGTTGATGATGGATAGCGTTAAGTTATTCACTTGGTAAGCAGCTTGTGCTGCATCGTTGATTTGGAAGAATGTGACACCATCCACACGAACCATCGCATTATCACGCGTGATCACTTCTTGTGAGGGGACATCCATCACTTGTTCCATCATATTTAAACGACGACCAATGCGATCAAAGACAGGCACAATGATATTAATGCCTGGTTGCAATGTACGTGAATAACGACCAAAACGTTCTACAGTTGCTTGTTGTCCTTGAGGAATGATTTTCACACCCATAAATACAACAACGATCACTGCGACACCGATCGATAAAATAACAATTGATATACCCGACATTAATGCTCCTTTATTTTTATTATTAAAATCTTATGAAAAGATTAAGCGCTGAATGAGTTTCCACAACCGCAAGTTGTTGTCGCGTTTGGATTACGGATCACGAATTGTTCACCTTGAAGGTTTTGAACATAATCGATATCAGCACCCACTAAATATTGGTAGCTCAAAGGATCAACCAATAATTTTACGCCTTGATTTTCAACTTCCACATCGCCTGCTTCTAATTCTTCCGCAAATGTAAAACCATATTGGAAACCAGAGCAACCGCCACCTTGGATGTAAACACGTAACATCAAGTTTGGATTCGCTTCATCATCAATCAATGATTTAACTTTCAATGCTGCTGCATCTGTGAAATTGATACCTGTATCTGACATTTTTAAGCCTCCATGCAAATAATACTATTATAGGAGAAAACAGGGGTGATTACACGGAGATATATTTTACAGGGGCGATTATCTTTTTTTATCTAAGAAATCTTGCCATAACGGTAGGATTTTTTCTTCAACTAACGGTGCAAATTGTAGGGCAGGAATATGATTTGGCTTTAGCCAAACGATCTCTTCAATCTCTGCTTGTGGCTCGATGATTGTATTGGCAGGCAACATCACTTGGAATAACTGTGATTGGATTCTGTAATCAGGTTCATTGGCAGCGGCAGCTTCATATTCTTGAATGAAAGTTGCATCATTTTCTTGAATAGTTAAATCAATCTCTTCCTGTAATTCTCGAATCAAAGCTTCAATGGCGCTTTCACCTTGATCTATTTTCCCACCTGGCAACATGAATTTGACTGTATTACGCTTACGAACAAGCAATAAGCGATCATTTGCATCAATGATCATCGCGGCAGATAGGTAAAAATAGTTGGGTTTGCGTTCCATGATAAAATCCAATGTAATTTGAGAAAAGACTATAAATGTTACGAAGAATGCCAAAGAAATTAAAGGACGAATTATGAGCGATGAAATGAGAAAGATTATAGAAGCGTGTTATCAACACTTTTCAAAGTTTCATGTGCCATCAACGTTAAATTTATGTGATTGTCCATGCTGCATTAGTAGTGATATGGTTAAATATTTATTGCATGAGCCTTTACGTTCAATTTCAGCGATAGGTATTTGGGAATATATTAATGCAGTGTCATTTTCTTCAGATGATAGCATTGAAATGCCTTATTTATTGCCAAGGATATTAGAGTTAATTGCAGAGGATGCGGAAATTGCTTCAGGCATAGAAACTCAATTGGATAAATTAAAACAGATAGATCCAAATGTTCTAGATACTAAAGCACATCAGATTTTGAATGATTTTGCATTACAATATTGGACAGATTGCCTAAACAAGATCATACAAACTGAATTAGATGGTGCTGGCTTTGATCGCATATTGATTATGTTTGCAGGTGGAGGATTATCTGTTACGCCATTATTATCATATCTTGTGACAATAACTGATTTTTGGGTTGTATCTGATTGTGCATATTTCATTTTTGGTGATCGAGAAAGTGGGAAGTTACGAAGTGCATTTGCCTCAGATTATCCTGAGTTAGATTTAGAAATTAATGAGTGGATTAAGAATAATACCGAAGTATTATCAAAAAACGCCCAAATTGCTGTGTTAAACATGCCAGATTTAGCTTGGCAGAATAAAAAGAAAATTGATTATCTGAGAGATGAATACTTGCTGGCTATGTGCGATGAAAATGTAATTCTTGCAACTTTACCATGTAATTTGTGATAGATAATAATCAATCAAATGTAAATATAAGTAATGATTAAGGTCAAATAATATTAAGTATTGTTAATAATAAATTCATAAAATTGTATACTAATTGCACAAATCAAAAATTATAGAGCTTCGTCAAGGAGTGCAATTATGAGAAATAATCAAGGGTTTACATTAGTAGAATTAATGATTGTTGTTGCAATCGTTGGCATTTTATCAATCTTTGCAATGCCAGCTTATCAAGATTATGTACGTAAAGCTCAAATTGCAGAATCTATTTCATCATCTTCAGGTGTGCGCACAACATTAATCACTGAATATGCAGTGACAGGCTCATTTGATGATTCATTCTTAGCGACTGCTTTTGGTGGCAATAAAGATCTCTCTGTGCCAGGTTGGGCTGTGAATATTACATCTAAAACTGCTGAGTTGGGTGGTTTTCCTCATTTACATTCATTAAATATAGAGCTTGTAGATCAGTTAGTCGGTGGCTTAACGCCGACAGGACCAACGCCACCTGGCGGTTATGATCCTGATGATTTAATCAATGCAGGTAATGAAGCAAAAGATATGAAAGCAAAACCTGCGGGTACATTAACCTATATATTTGATAGTAAATTCAACAGCTATGCAAAGAATCCTGAACTACAAATGACGTTTGTTGATTTAGGTGGCACGATTCGATTCGTTTGTACAAAAACTACTTTGAGTCAAAGTGATGGCAGAAGATTGTTAGGCACAGCTTGTGCAAATGGCATTTAGCTTGCCATTCACAGCACAAGTTGTTCAGTGGGTTGTTGCAACTTATGGTGTAACTACTTTTCCTGAAATTGCTAAAGATGAACTTCAAATCAGCCATTTGTTATTAAAGATGTTCTTGTTTGTGGGGCTGGTAATTTTTTGGCGTTTATTTATTTATGATATTTCTCCCTATACTTCAAGCCTCTATATCTTATTTAACTTCGTAGTTGCTATTTGTTTTATATGGATTTTATGGCGACTATTTAGAGTTGTTCGTTATGTTATAAAATGCACTTTTGAATTTCGAAATTTTATAATTGCTCCTGCTCATCAATATATCAAAGATACTACTGAATCTATTCCAAAGCCATATTCTGAAATTCAAGATATTTCTATCATTCCAAGTCTAAATATTAAGTATTTACAAAATATGGAATTATTGCGTGATGATGAGGCAACAGGATTCAAAAGAGGGAATATTTTAAACACAAATACTGAAGGTTTTGAGAAATATACTTGGGAGTATATTTTAGCTTCTTTTACTACAAATGATATTGAAAAAATTAGTCAAGCAATAGTATTGCAAGGAGAGTTATCATTTCATATTAAAGCTATGAGTATAGTTTTTGGTAAAGAATACTATACACGATATATGCATTTAGCGAGTGGTTTAGCGCACTATATATTTACTAACAGATATTATTTTTATGATGAAAGGCTGGAGCAAAAAAATATATCTATTTATGATGATTTTCATATTCAAGAGTTATATGAGAAGGAATTAAAGAAAATAGAAGATTTTTTGAATTATTATTCAGATGTTCTTTTCTTAGCAGAAGAAATAGAAGGAAAAAATAACAGGGATTATTATCCGATTTTATCTTGTCAGTATTTATTAAATCATAGTAGTTTTAGTTATTTGTGTTTTATTCCTAAAAACTTAGATATAGATTTTGATTGGAATAGTGTTTTTGATCGTATTGATCAATGGGAAAAGGATACTATTGAGATTACTAAACGATTAATTAAAATTTCATCAAAGTATAAAAAAACTTCTGCTTTATTAAATGTTTATCATAATTTGAAAAATGACTTGCAGTTTTCTCATCAAAGAGAAATTTATTTATACAATTTAGAAAAACGAGGATTGAAGCCTGATGAATATACGCTAGCTTATAAAATAGCATCTCAATACCAGAATATTAATAATTCTGAAGATGTAATACTTTGTATGAACTTTTTATTATCTGATGAATGTGAAAAGTACTTTAATATTGATAGTGAACAAAGAAAAGAATTAATACTAAATTTATTAAGAATTCGATATAAATTCAAAGTAGATGAATTATTATTGTTTTGGTTAGGTAGTTTAAGTTTTGATGCTTCTATTGTGATTAAGGTTTTAGAAGAAGCTAGCCCTATAGATCAACCTAGAATAATAGATGTAGGAGAACATTTAATTCCATTAAACATTAAAGAAGCCTTTAGGCAATACTTAGTTCTATACAATAATAATTTTAGAACTTTCAACCCATTTGAGAATTTAGATAAATATCAAATTGTCTTTAGCACTATGGTGTTTTATTTCTTATTAAGAACAATTAAGCGAAATATATCTAATGTTGAACTTCAGCCTATTGATATTGCTGAGGGTATTTATAAGGATCCTGAGTTTTCAATCAGAAATATTAAATCAATTAAAGAAATAGCAAAGTTGTGGAGAGAGTCTCCTAAGGGAATTGAATCTGACCAGGCTATTCAGAATTTGTGTTTAAATTATGGAATGAATTTTGAGGATTTAAAAAACTTCTATATTGAATTTTTAATTTGTTTAGAAGACCAAGCAGATGGAGTAATACAGAATAAAATATTAATTGCTCCTCTTGATGAAGATGCTATAGAAGAATTTAAAACAATATTGCACAAGCGTGCTGAAGAGCCACTGAGAAATAATCAATTTAAGGTTGAAGTTGCACAGGATTTGAATGAAAAACGATCATCATACAGGTTTATGTCTATTGAACGTGAATGGTTTATTAAGGCAGATACAGGTATACATTATGTAAGAGATAGTTTAGACCAGCGATTCTTTTTGAAATATCAGCATTATTTAACGCATAATCAAGATAAAAAAATGATTATATTTGAGGGTGATAAACCAGAAATAATATTTAAACATAAAGTTGTTGGTAATAAAATTTGGTTTTATTGTGAATATAACTTTTATTTTGAGGATTAAAATGACTATTTCAGAAGTTGTAGATCAATATAATAACTGAGTGAATTGACAGTTCAATTATTAAGCGCTATTTTCAAATCTCTTATAATAAATGGCGTTGAAATATTATGAAAAAGATTAATAAAAAAACTTTACCTGCGATTATTTTAATAATTGTGATTATGATCATTGGTTTCGGTATGCAGTTTTTATCTACAAAAGATAGCACAGCAGAAGTGGAAAGCAGTGCACAGATGAGCAACTACATTGATGAAGTGACTAAATGCCAAGCACAAGCAGATAGCAAACAAGAACTTTCAAAAGAATGCCAAGAGATCATGAAGAAATAATTGATTACAGGATCAATTGATCAATTTGTAAACCTTAAAATTCTTAGCTATAGTCATTCTTTTTAGGGAGAATGACTATGAAAGCGTTATACATCATCACAGGTGCATCAAAAGGCATTGGCGAAGCTTTGGCAAATCAATTAGAGCAAGATAGCAATAATGAAGTATTACGCTTAGCACGCACCAATCCAAAAGCATTACCAAACTTAATCACTGTAGATTTAACGGATGAAACAGCAAGCGTTAAAGTGATGACAGATTGGTTAAACTCTCGTTTAGCTACAGCAACATCTGTGACTTTGATTAACAATGCGGGCACAGTTGAACCAATGGGCGTTGTGGGTAAAATCAATACGAGCCAATTATCACAAGCTTTAATGCTCAATGTCGGTGCTGTGATTGCACTCACAAGCGCATTCGTTGAATCAACAGACAATTTCAATGGTCAAAAATTTGTGATGAATATTTCATCTGGTGCAGGGCGCAATGCTTATGAAGGTTGGGGCGTTTATTGTGCAACTAAAGCAGCTGTTGATCGCTTCACAGAAGTGCTTGTGAAAGAGCAATTCATCAAAACAAATCCAGTGAAAGCTACCTCGATTGCACCGGGTATCATTGATACAGATATGCAATCCACAATTCGTAGTCATTCAGAAGAATATTTCCCGAATGTTGATCGATTCATCGGCTATAAAAATACAGGGAAATTAAGTTCGCCAGAAGCAACCGCGGCAGCATTAATTAACTATTTACACTCAGAAAAAATGGGCACTTTGGCAATTACTGACATCAGAGATTAAAAAGTATTTGTATTTGTAATTTGTACTTGCTATTTTGCTAAGGTTGCGTTTTTACACAGCGGGTTTATTTAACATTTTATACATTATTTTAGAGTAGAGATCTTTATGAGTTTATTAGTGCAAAAATTTGGTGGGTCATCGGTCGCAAACCTTGAAAGAATTCGTAACGTTGCTAATAAAATCAAAAAATTCAAAGACAAGGGAGATGATCTCATAATCGTTTTATCAGCAATGTCTGGTGAAACAGATCGCTTACTCAATTTAGCTAAGTCTATTGACCAGTTTCCGAACCAACGTGAGATGGATGTAATTTTATCTACGGGCGAACAAGTAACAGTTGCTTTATTGAGTATGACATTGAATGCAATGGGTATCAAAGCAAAATCGTACACGGGCGCGCAAGCTGGCATTTTGACAAATAATGTTCATACCAAAGCAAAAATCGAAAGCGTTGCAGAAGATCGAATTCGCAAGGATTTAGATGCAGGCTACGTTGTAGTTGTTGCAGGCTTCCAAGGCGTAACAGCAACAGGTGAAATCACTACTTTAGGCCGTGGTGGTTCAGATACAACAGCGGTTGCTTTGGCTGCACAATTTAAAGCAGATGAATGTCAAATCTATACAGATGTGGATGGTGTTTATACAACTGACCCGAGAATTGAAAAGAAGGCAAGAAAATTAGATACGATCACTTTTGAAGAGATGCTTGAATTGGCAAGCTTAGGTTCAAAAGTATTACAAATTCGCTCAGTAGAATTAGCGGGAAAATATAACGTTCCTCTGCGTGTTTTATCTTCTTTATTAGAAGAACCAGGGGAAGGCACATTAATTACGTTTGAAGAGAAGGATGAATACATGGAATCTGACATTATCACGGGCATTGCGCTCAATCGTGACGAAACACAAATTACTGTTTTGGGCGTGCCAGATACACCTGGAATTGCGTTTAATATTTTAGATGCTATTGGCCAAGAAAACATTGATGTTGACTTGATCGTACAAAACATCAGCGAAGATGGTACAACAGATTTCACCTTCACAGTGAATGCACCAGATTATGATCGTGCATTGATGATTACTCAGAAAGTTGCTGATTCAATGAAGGCAAGAAAAGTATTCGGTCGCACTGATATTGCAAAACTATCTATCGTTGGCGTTGGTATGCGTTCAAATAGCGGTGTAGCAAGTAGAATGTTCCACGCTTTAGCACAAGAAGAAATCAACATTTTGATGATCTCTACATCAGAAATCAAAGTTTCTGTGATCATTGAAAGCAAATATGCAGAGCTAGCAGTTCGTGTATTGCATGATGAATTCAATTTGCATGCTGAATCAGAATCATAAATATTAAATGAATCAACAGGCACACTTTCCATTATAATTTGGTCAGTGTGCTTTTTTTTAACTTTCATTTAATCAAATCAAGTAGATATTCCATGGCTTTCCTCAAAAATTATCTCTCTTCTTTAACCATCATCATCGGCATCATTATTGGTGGTTTGGTTGGCTACTTATTAGGCCCTGAAGGCATTTCATTGTCTCTCTTTGGCCACAGCTGGCAGTTCACTTCAGCATCTTTTAAGCCAATCGGACAAATATTCTTGAATATGATGTTTGTGACGATTGTGCCTTTAGTATTTTTCAGTATTACTTCATCTATCACTAAAACGAATCAAACAGCGCGTTTAAAGAAAATATTATTCAGTGCATTGTTTGTATTTGTCGGTACAGCAACAGTGATGGCGATTATTAGTTATTTTGGTTTCTTATGGTATGAGCCTGTGAAAGGTTTTAACTTACAAGAATTGATGGAATTATCAGGCAAAGCTGTAGAAGTTCAACCTGTGAGCTTGAGTGACATGTTTGTAAGAACATTAACTGCAGGTGATTTCTTGGATCTATTCAGAAGAAATAACTTATTAGCTTTGATCATCTTCTCGATTTTCTTAGGCATTTCCATTGTATTAGTGGGTGAAAAAGCAAAGCCAATCGCTGATTTATTAGAATCTGGCATGGAAGTAGTTTTAAAGCTCGTTAAAATCATCATGTACGCAGCGCCAGTTGGCTTGGGCTGTTACTTTGCAGATATTGTGGGCGAATTAGGCCCAAGAATTGTGGGTGCTTATGCACAAGTGTTATTGCTTTATATTATTTTGACTGTTGTCGCGTTCTTTGGCTTAAATACAGTTTATGCGTGGTTAGCAGCAGGGAAGTCTGGCGTAAAAGCATTTTGGTCTACAGCATTAACACCAGCTTTGACGGCGATTGCAACCACATCAAGCGCCGCTTGTATTCCTGTGAACTTGATTGCAACGAAACAGATGAATGTGCCGAATGATATTGCAGAAACGGTGATTCCTTTGGGTGCCAATACTCATAAAGACGGTTCTGTCATGGGCGGCGTTTTTAAAATTTTATTCTTACTCACATTATTAGGCATTTCATTTGATACGCCGATGATGTTCTTAGCTGTGATATTAGTTGCATTACTTGTGGGCATCGTGATCGGTGCAATTCCAAGTGGTGGAATGACAGCAGAAGTTTTAATCTGTACTTTATTTGGTGTGCCCGTTGAATATGTTGGCATTATCTTGGTGATTAGTATTATCATCGATATCCCTGCAACACTTTTGAACTCCACAGGGAACAACGTTTGTGCTATGTTGATCACTCGAATGGTGGAAGGTAAAAATTGGATATTAAAGAAAGGAATATGAATATCATGAATGAACAACGTTTACCTTATGCTTCATTATCAAAAGATGCATTTGCTGGGTTTCTGCAAGTGAAACAAGCCGTAGCAGCGAGCAATACATTGGATGATGTAATGATTGCTTTGTTGGAATTACGTGTTTCTTTAGTGAATGGTTGTAGTTATTGTGTACATTTACATTCAGAAGAATTGAAGAAACAGTCAATGCCTGATAGATTCATTCATGAAGTTGCAGCATGGCAATGTAGTCGTCAATTTAGCGAAGAACAGCGTGCAGCATTAAATTGGGCAGATAGTTTGACGAATATTGGTCAAACACATGCGCCAGAAGAAAATTTTGCATTAGTGAAGGCATTTTATAGTGATGTTCAGATCAGTGATATGACAATGATCATCAGTAATATGAACGCGATGAATCGTGTTGCCATTGCGATGCGCAGATAAGAATTTTTTAGATTAGAAGGTCATTATGTCAGGAAACAGTATTGGTAAGTTATTTACCGTCTCAACGGCTGGCGAAAGCCATGGCCCAGGCTTGGTTGCCATCATTGATGGTTGCCCGCCAAACATTGAATTAACAGCGGAAGATTTACAAGTTGACTTGGATCGCCGTAAACCTGGTACTTCTCGCCACACAACTCAGCGCCGTGAAGCTGATTTGGTGGAAATTTTATCGGGCGTTTTTGAAGGCAAAACAACAGGCACGCCGATTGCCTTGTTGATTCGCAATGAAGATCAGCGTTCTAAAGATTATGGCAACATTGCCGATCAATTTAGACCAGGACATGCGGATTATACTTATCATGCTAAATACGGCATTCGTGATTATCGTGGTGGTGGTCGCTCAAGTGCACGTGAAACTGCAATGCGAGTTGCTGCAGGTGCAATTGCAAAGAAAGTATTAGCAGAACAATTTGGCGTAAAAATCTTTGGCTATTTATCGCAATTAGGCCCAAATAAACCTACAGCATTTGACCAATCAGTGATTGAAACAAATCCTTTCTTTTGGCCATGCGAAGCTGATGTAGAAAATTTAGAAAACTACATGGATGCGCTCCGTAAATCTGGTGATTCAGTGGGTGCACAAGTGACTGTGATTGCTGAAAATGTTCCAGCAGGATTTGGTGAGCCAATCTTTGATCGTTTGGATGCAGAATTGGCTCATTCACTCATGAGTATCAATGCTGTGAAAGGTGTTGAGATCGGCGATGGCTTTGATTGTGTTGAAGCTTTAGGTACAGAATTCCGTGATGAAATCACAAGTGATAATGGCTTTTTAAGTAATCATGCAGGCGGAATTTTAGGAGGAATCTCCTCAGGACAGCCAATTATTGCTAAAATAGCATTGAAGCCAACATCAAGTTTGCGTTTAGAAGGACGTAGTGTGAATGTTCATGGCGAAGATGTGACGGTGGTAACGAAAGGCCGTCATGACCCTTGCGTCGGCATTCGTGCAACGCCCATTGCAGAAGCAATGATGGCGATTACATTGTTGGATCATGCACTTCGTCATCGTGCACAAAATCAAAAATTTTAGGAGAAAAACATGACAACCGTTAATCCTTTGTATCGTCCTCGTCGTTTGCGTCGTAATACGGCGATTCGTCAATTGGTACAGGAGAACTTTTTTTCATTGAACGACTTAATTCACCCGATTTTCATCGAGGAAGGATTAACAGAAGCGATTCAGTTGAAAACATTACCGGGTGTTTATCGTTATCCTGAGTCACAACTAGAAGCAGAAGTGAAAGAGCTTGCTGCGCTTGGCATTAAATACATCATGCCTTTTGGTATTTCTCATCATAAAGATTCTATCGGTAGCGATACTTGGAATGATGAAGGTTTGTTGGCGCGTATGATCAAAACGATCCGTAAAGCAGCGCCAGATATGATCATCATTCCTGACATCTGTTTCTGTGAATATACAGATCATGGTCATTGTGGCGTTTTGTGTGAACATGGCCATGTGAACAATGATGAAACCATTGCAAACTTAGGCAAACAAGCTGTAACAGCGGCAAGAGCAGGCGCAGATATGTTAGCGCCATCAGCAATGATGGACGGACAAATCACAGCGATTCGTGAAGCATTAGATGAAGCAGGCTTTGAACATGTGAGCATTTTAGCGCATGCAATCAAATTCTCATCAGCGTTTTATGGTCCATTCAGAGAAGCTGTAAACTCAGAATTATCAGGCAATCGTAATGCTTACCAAGCGGATTATGCAAATGGTCGTTCTGCTATGATCGAAGCTGAATTGGATGAAGCAGAAGGTGCGGACATCTTGATGGTTAAACCAGGTACACCATATTTGGATTTGGTTGCGCGTTTACGTCAACAAACGAATTTACCTGTGGCTGTTTATCAAGTGGGCGGTGAATATGCGGCGATTAAATTTGCAGCATTGGCTGGCGCATTGGATGAAAAAGCAGTGGTTAAAGAAACAATGATCGGCTTTAAACGCGCTGGCGCGGATATCATCGTAAGTTACTACACAAAACAGATCGCAGAGTGGTTACGTGATGGCGAAATTGATAGCTTGAGTAAGTAACTTTATTCAGCCATTAAAAGCGAAAAGCCCAATGTTTATTGGGCTTTTTGTTGTTCATTTTTAAGTATGATTAAAATAATGCTACTTCTATCTTGCCATCTATATATGTAAATATAGGATTGTATCGCAAAACATTTTTACCATATGCATTTTTCCAACGAAGTGGGGAGCTAATATTCATACCTTTTTGATTAAATCTGAATAGTTTTCCACCTGCATATAGCTCTAAATCATATTTATCTTCAGTTAAAGGCTCTGAAATCCAAATATCTGAATTGATATTAAAAAATTCATCCAATACCTGATCAAATATAATTTCAAAATGCTCCTCGACATCGACGTTGTCAAACTTGGCTACATCATTTGCACCAAAGTCAACCAATTGGCGAATCGCTTTTTTATCCTTATTTATAATTGCTGCGCGTATTTCATCATACTTTTGCCATAATTTTTGACGATTTTCTGGTGTATCTGTAAATGGTGTCGATTCATGCACCCAACGAAAAGGCTGATGATGATGCACATAGATGTTTCGGCTTGCCACAATTTTCTGTATGTCTTCACCATCCGCATCTTTCAATGGGGGATAATCTTCTAATGTAATATTGTTACTGGTTAAAGTACCGTCAAGATTATAATTAGATTCTTCCACAGATAGAACATAAGGATAAGGTGAATTAGAATCTTCTTTTGTTCTTTTATAAGTATAACGAATATTGCTTACTTCTTTAGTTTCTATTTCACCACTTTCAGGGCTCTGCACCATAGCAACAATATCAATTTCGCAATAAGCACCTGAAGGATCATCAATATAATTACTTAGATTTATGCCTTTCATGGTTAGTACATTTTCGCCTTCATCCATATATATGCCGATTGAATCAATGAGACTAATTAGCTGAGGAACACCCTTTTGAACTATTTCAGTATTAAATAAATAAGCACCATTCAATTCTGCGCTACAACCAATTTCATGTGCTTTAAACATCATTTGATACTGTACCTTTGTTAGTTGATTATTTTGATTTGCTTCTACAATTTGTAAGCTGAATAGCAAAAACAGTGCAAGGATAAGATTATTGTGAGTTTTTTTAAGAAGATTGATCATAACTATATGTTTATTTATGTGATTTATGAAATATTGCTCAAGGATATCATTTTTAGAGATGCTATCCAAATTTGACAACCTGTCCCCAAATGTGAATAATGCGCACTCTTATTTATTCAACGTATCTTCACCAAGAAGAACCAACAAAAAAGGTGATACCAATGCTCGTGGCTTTAATCAACGCATAATACCGACAGCAATTTATTCAAATTGATTGTAAAAAATCTAATATCTATCGATACATTCAAATTTTACGTTTGAAGGTGAATTGTTGTCATTTTTTATTCCATATCATTGGAGAATAAATATGAGACACAATCATAATTCAGACGATTTTCAATCAGATTTCATCAAATACCCACGCACAAAACATTTAGAAAGCTCGCGCCTGCAAGATGGCGATACAGATCATGATCAAGTAGCTTATCGAAGCTTAATCGGTCAATGGATCATTGTGGAAGAAAAGCTCGATGGCGGAAATGCTGCCATTAGTTTTTCCAAGCAAGGGGAATTGCGCTTGCAATCCCGCGGGCATTATTTAACAGGCGGCGGACGAGAGCGCCAGTTTAATCTATTTAAACAATGGGCAGTTGCGCACGAGTTGTGGTTATTGGATCGATTGGAAGATCGTTATATTTTATTTGGGGAATGGTTACATAAAAAGCACTCAATTTTTTATGATCATTTACCCCATTATTTCTGTGAGTTCGATATTTGGGATCGCAAGCAACAATGCTTTTTATCCACTTATGAACGCGCATTATTATTAAAAGATGGCCCAGTTTTATCTGTGCCTGTGTTATATGCTGGCTTTGCACCGAAATCCTTAAAAGAATTATTGGAAAATGTGACGCAATCTTTAGCAAAAACAGCAGAATGCCAAACTGTGTTTGAGAGTATTGTGAAAAGGGAAGGCTTTGATTTGGCTCGCTCACAATCTCAATGTGATTCATCATTATTGATGGAAGGTTTATATCTCAAAGTGGAAAACGCAAAAGAAACGATTGATCGTATTAAATGGGTTCGTCATGACTTTGTGCAAGCAATTATGGATTCAAAACAACATCATGCTTTGCAGGATTTTATTCCAAATCAATTGCGAAACAGTGTAGATATTTTTGCACCACAAATCACAGAGTTTTGGCAACACAATGTTTCTATGGAGGAGTTTTTATGTCCTTGCTCACAGTAAAAGGTAATTATAAAAATCTGTATCAATTGGTGAAAAATGCAATTGATACAGCATTTAATCTCGATGATTTTGCAGAAATCATTCCTGATTTATATGCGTTGAAAGATTGCCCACAAGATCCTTATTTTCATGGTGAAGGCAATGTTTGGATTCATACTGAGTTAGTGGTGAATGCTTTATTGAATGATGCAAATTTCCAAAAGGAATCAGAAGAAGCACAGTTTATTTTATTCATTGCGGCGCTTTTGCATGACATTGCAAAACCAGATACAACGGTGATTGATCCTGATTCTGGGCACATTCGTCAACCTGGGCATTCTAAACGTGGCATGCTCGATGCTCGGATTATTTTATGGCGTTTACAAGTGCCATTTACAATCCGAGAGGCGATTTGCAATCTCATCGAAGTGCATCAATTGCCATTTTGGTTGTTGAGTGATGATCAGCGAGAAGATCCTATTTTTGTAGTGAATCGCTTATCTTGGGATGTTTCCTTGTGGCATTTATATCTATTAGCAAAAGCGGATATGCAGGGCAGGGATTATGAACATAAAGCACAAATGCTCGATGAAATAGAGCTGTTCCGATTATTTTGTGAAGAGCACGATGTATTGCATCAGCCGAAGCAATTTGTGGATGATCATACGCGCGTGCATTATTTTCGTGGTGCAAATGTTCAGCCTGATTTCCCATTGTTTAATGAAGGCGGCAGCGAAGTCATTCTAATGGCAGGCTTACCAGCGAGTGGGAAGAATCATTGGGTGGAAAAGCATTGCAAAGGTTTGCCAGTGGCCTCGTATGATGATGCTCGTGCACATTTGAAATTGCGCCATGGTGAAAATGAAGGAATGGTAACACATTATGTGCAGGATCAAGTGAAAGCATGGCTTCGCAAAAAAGAGCCATTTGTATGGAATGCCACGCATTTATCGAAAGAGATGCGGGAGAAAGCTTTGAATTTACTCTATGCTTATAATGCTAGCGTTAAAATTGTCTATTTAGAAGCAGATGAAAAAATGATTCTTTCAAGGAATCAAAAGCGTGATAGCACATTGAGTAATGATCGCTTATTGAAGATGCTGTTTAAATGGTCAGTGCCTAAACGCATCGAAGCGAATGAATTGATTTATTGGCAGGATTAATTTGAAAAGCTCAATGTTGATTGGGCTTTTGTTGAATTATGCTCTTAAAAATTCGCCACCTCTATTTTGCCATCAATGAAAGTGAAAATTGGATTATAGCGCAACACTTTTCGGCTATAAACATTGCGCCAACGCAATGGAGAACTCAAAATTTTCTTTTTGAGGTTAAATCTAAATAATTTACCATCTGCATAGATTTCTAAATCGTAATCATCCATTGTTAAGGGTTCTGACTTCCACACACTCGTATCTAATGTGAAATATTCATCTAAGATTTGGCTGAAAATGATATTAAAATAGCTATCCACACTATCATTGCCTTGGAAATGCGCCATATCTGTCGCACCCACATCCACAATTCTACGAATGGCTGCTTTATCTTTTTTCACAATAGCATGGCGAATCTCATTATACTTTTCCCACAAAAGCTGACGATTCACCACAGTATCTTCAAAAGGTGTAGAATCATGAATCCATCTAAAAGGGTGTGGATGATTCACATAAATCTCCCGTGATGCCACAAGGTTTTGAATATCAAAATTATTCGCATCTTTTAATGATGGCAGTTCTTCAATCATTATATTATGACTTGTAAGCTCTTCTGCTAAAGTAAAGTCTGATTTCTCAACAGATAAAGGATATGGGTATTGGGAATCATCTCCATCCTCTCTTTTTTTGTAAGTAAAGCGAATGTTACTTACGGGTTTGCTCTCTATTTTGCCACTATTAGGATTTTGAACCATAGCAACAATCGCAACATCACAATAGCCATCATCCCCTGGTTCTAAATAATGCCCAAAATTCAAAGCATCCACTGTTAAAGTATTTTTACCTTCATTCATTAATGGTGTAATGGGTTGCATTAAACTTATTAATTCAGGGATTCCTTCCTGCACATTCTCCGTACTGAATAGATAAACACCATTCAACTTAGCACTGCATAAGATCAGATTTGCTTTAAATGTCATTTGGTACTGTACTTTTGTGATTGGGTTATTTGGATTTGCCTCCACAATTTTTAGGCTGAATAGCAACAATAGTAAAAGGATAAGATTATTGTGAGTTTTTTTAAGAAGATTGGTCATAACTACATGTTTATTTGTGTGATTTATTAAATATGGCTCAAGGATAGCATTTTTGTATTTATGATCCAAATCGGAATAGAGCACATCTTTGATTTGAGCAGATTAATTCAAATACACTTTAATATTAATCGGCGTATAATGCTCTGCCATTAATTTAATTAGAGACATAAGGTTTATATTTTAAAATGGATATTCAGCATCTGGAATCGGTCGAAGCAATTTATGGCGTGCAATTGCCAGAAGTGTATTTGAGATTATGCCAAGATGGTTTATTGGAAACAGGCAAATATGGTTCCATGTGGTACGGCACATATTATGCAGAGCGTTTAAAGCATCCGACACTATTATTTTTGAGCAATGAATTTGAATTGATCGAAGATAACAGCATCGCAGAAGTGGCTGAATGGGTGAATGATGATTTTTCTCCTGAAGAGTTCACATGCATTCCTTTTGCAATGAGCGGCGCGGGCGATTATTATTGTGTAGCTTATCCGAAAGAAGATAACGATGGTGTTGATCCTGTCGTGATTTATCTCCCGCATGATTACAATGAATATACGTATTTAGCGAATAACTTTGTTGACTTCTTTTTTAGGCATTTTCTGGAAGCATTAACAGATTTAAGCTTCTTTGATTTAGAAGATGAAAAATTCCCCATTAAAGAAGCTTTGCATCAATCATTATTGGCGCATCAGCCTTATTTATCAGAAGAGCAATTTGAAAAGCTTAAAGATATTTTAACGCGCGAGATTCAAACATTTGAAGATATTCATGTATTGCCAAAACGCACGATTGTCGATAAATATGTGGGCTATCTCAGTAAAGAAGAATTTAAATCCATCATTGAATCTATGATTCCTTTTGAATTTTTGGATCAAGAAGTTAGCTTTTAACTTGTAAGCCATTCATCAACGTTGTCCAACAATTAATCGCCTCAGGCAATCGCGCTTGGGGCTTTTCATCATTGGCGATCCAAAAAGCAGCTTCTGTCAAAGCACCATTAATGAATACCGCGAGCGCATTGGCATTGGTTTTTTGAATGTAACCTTCAGTCATACCTTTACATAATAATTGCTCAACAGACTCAATGCATTGCATCTGGATATGGGTTAATTCACTGCCCAAAACGGATTTTGCATCGATCAGCAATATTTGCTGAATTTCATGATCCAACACCATTTCTAAATAAGCTTTCCCACGATTATATAAGCCTTGCCAAGGGTTTTCAGCTTCATCAGAAATTTGCAGTAATTCTACATCAATTTCAGCATCAATCTGCTTCACAACTTCTGCAAATAAGCCTTTTTTGCTACCAAAATGATGATACAAAGCACCGCGTGTTAAACCTACAGAAGCTGTAAATTCATCCATAGAAGTATTGGCATAACCTTGCTCTGCAAATGCAATTCGTGCTGCAGATAGCAATTTTAGCTGTGTTTCTTCCATCATCTGTGCGCGCTTATTGGTGGCTTTTTTCATTCCTGATCCATCTAAAAAATTTTCAACATTGTAATTGACATACATCGCGTATGCAAATACAATTCGCAAATCACATACGTGATGTATGTGAATAAAACATTATTGAGGATTCACTTATGGCTTCGTATGCCACTTTATTGAGAACCCCAGGCGCCAAGGGATTTGTATTGGCGGGATTATTAGCAAGGTTGCCTGTTTCGATGACGGCGATCGGCATCATCACAATGCTCTCTGAAATGAATGCAAGCTATACATTAGCAGGCGGTGTTGCAGCTGTATTTACATTGAGTTGTGCCATTATTGCGCCACGCATTTCACGTTTGGTGGATCGCCATGGGCAGAGCAAGGTTTTGCCTTATGCCGCAATGATTGCTTTATTGAGCATTTTGAGTTTATTAGCTGTGGCACATTGGCAATTACCATCATGGTTGCTGTTTGTATTCGCCGTATTGGGTGGATTTACACCAAATATGTCTGCAATGGTTCGTGCACGTTGGACGGAAATCTATCGCGGCAAGCCAGAATTACAAACGGCTTATGCATTAGAAAGTGTGTTGGATGAATTGTGCTTTATTGTTGGGCCACCATTATCAGTAGGATTATGCGTGGGATTATTCCCACAAGCAGGTCCATTACTGGCAATGTTATTTTTAACCTTGGGCGTAACAGCATTCGTTGTACAGAAAAAGACAGAACCAGCCGTGAGTGATGTAGAAGTTTACAATGCTTCAGTTTTTCGCTTAACAATGGTGAAAACATTAACATTATTGATGATTTTCTTGGGCATCATTGTAGGTACAATTGATGTGGCAAGCGTTGCCTTTGCTAAAGCTCAAGAAATGCCAGCAACTGCGAGTTTAGTTTTATCATTTTATGCAGTGAGCTCATGTGCTGCAGGTTTAATCTTTGGCATGATGCAATTTAAAACATCATTGGCAAAGCGCTTGATGATGGCTTCGATTGCCACAATGTTATCCAGCATTCCTTTATTGATTGTATGGAATATTACATCATTATCCATCACTGTATTTGTGGCAGGATTTTTTTTCTCACCAACGATGATTACAGCGATGAGTTTGATTGAAGAAAATGTGCCTGATGAACAATTAACTGAAGGTTTAACTTGGTTATTATCAGGTTTAGGTATTGGCGTTGCGTTAGGTGCTGCAATGGCTGGCTTTGTGATCGATGAATACAGCGTACATTCAGGCTTTATGGTTGCGTTATTATCCAGTGTATTTGTATTGCTCACAGCGTTATTTGTGCAGAGACTACAAAAGCGCATAGAAGTTGCTGATCCTTGCAATATTTAACCTGATATTCCTAATAAGAAAATGATGAACTGCTCAATTTTATTGAGCAGTTTTTGTGTCACGCAATTAAATCTTGAAAAAGTGCCAATTTTTGAAAAATTATTTATGCAGATGAGCGCTCAGCGATTATAATTGTTTCATTTCAAAACTATAGGCAATTTATAATAATATGGGAAGTTTCTATTTTTTACAGATTTTCACGGTAGTTTTTCTACTGTCCATCGCTACAGCACTCTTTAATAAACGCATATTAAAGTTACCTGCTGCGATTGGTGTACCAATTGTTTCTGCAATTTTTGTTTTCTTATTGCAATGGGCAGTGAGCTTATTTGGTAATAATGCTTACGTTAAAATTAATATTGTAGAAATCGAATCTGCTGTTCGTAGCATTGATTTTTATGATTTCTTAATCAATGGTGTGATCTGTTTCATTTTGACATCATCAGCATTGAAATTCCGCCTCTCAGATTTAAGAACATATTTTAAACCAATCGCAATTTTAGCAAGTATCGCTTTGGTTTTATGTGCAATGTTCTTTGGTTTCACATTGTATGGCTTCCAAATTTTAGTGGGCGATCCTGTTAGCTGGTTAGTATTATTGCTATTGGGCGCAGCATTGGGCGCGACAGATCCTATCGGCATTAAAGGTGTTTTAAGTTCAGTGAAAGCACCACATCATTTGATGGTTAAATTAGAAGGCGAATCATTGTTCAACGATGCTGTGTGTATCGCATTGTTCATGAGCATTTTAGCGATCGTTAAAGGTGGAGAATTCACAGTTGAAGCTTTCTTTGCTGATTTAGCTTATGAAGTATTCGTTGCTGTGATCATCGGTGTTGTATTTGGTCTGTTCGTGTTGAGATTGTTAGATGGCAAACATGAAATGGAATCATTGATTCTATCGACAGCATTCTTAGCAACAGGTTCTTATTTAGTGGCATTGTATGCGCACGCTTCTGGTCCAATCGCTTGTGTTGTGGGCGGTTTGATTGTAGGTAATCGTTGGCAGGATATTTTAAAAGAACAAGAAATTAATGAAATCAACCATTTCTGGCATACAGTTGAAGGCATCATTAACTCGTTCTTATTCACTTTGATCGGTATGGAATTATTCATCATCGATTTCAATAGCGATTTGTTATTGGGCGGCGTTGTTGCATTTATCATCCTTCATTTATCACGTTTTGCAGGTAACTTCTTAGCATTCGTACCATTTAGATCAGTGAGAAGAAAAAGTTATCATGGTAGTTTGGCAATCTTATCTTGGGGCGGTGTTCGTGGTGGTATTTCATTGGCATTGGTTTTGGCAGTTGCAAATGTCCCACAATTATCTGAGTACAGCAGTATTTTGATTGGTTATACATTTACATGTGTGTTGTTATCAGGTTTAGTGTGCGGTTTAGGTTTGCCAGGTGTGATGAATGCTTATTATCATAATCCTAATGAACCAACTGAAGGTTTTGCTGGCTGGTATCAAAGAATGTGCCATAAAATGAACTACAGTGGCATGAAGTACATTGTGACTGAAGAGAAAGATGGTCAAGAAGTGATCTCTATCTATAATCCTGAATGTTTGGTGGATGAAGCGAAATTAGAAGCTGCTGAAGAAGAAAATGATAAGGAATTAGTGGAAGAGATCCAAGATCAATTGGATACTAAAGTGAAACAATTGGAAAATTCAGAGAATTTCTAATAAACCTGATTAAACTTCTAAAAACCTCAAAAGTTAGCAATGGCTTTTGAGGTTTTTATTTATTTTACAGACTTTAGTGATTTATCTGTCCCTGTTATATAAGAATTTTTGATTGCTGATGAGATAATAGATTGTTTAGATTTGTTGCTGAGTTTTTTCTGTTTTTGTTTAAGGTTGTTTATTGACCATTTTATATGATCTAAAATAACCATTGGTAACTGATTAGCAAGTAAAGGATTTGTTTCTCCTTTAGTGAATAGTTGTGCTGGTGTAATTTCCTGTTTTTCCCAGTTGTCACTAAATATATAAAAGATAAAAAATGGTAAACGGAGAACAGAGTAGTATCTATGTGGATCATCTAGAAATATAGCAGAACCATCTCCTTGAGCTCGTTCTAATGTCATAATAGATTCCATATCTGTTAAGCCCCAATAATCACTTTCCCGTTTTACCGTTGCGTAATAAATATCTACATTACAATCACCTTTTAAAATACAATCTTTAAATTTTGCTAAAAGAACTTCGTATGCAGCTTTGTCACAATCCCATAAATCAGTTTGAGTAAGGGAGTTATATTTTAACAAGCGCCAAAATATAGAGATCAAACATAAAATATGGTCATCACTAATTGTGAATGATTCAGTTTGTTTTCTGTAATTAGCTATTCTCTTAAAAATATGTTCTGCAAATTTACCTTCCCAATTTGAAAATTTTCGTTCACATTTTGTGCACAACATTGGGATTTTAAAACCATCTTGAAGTCTTTCTTCAGGATTATCCATTGCCCTAATAAACCCTGTTTTGCTTGTTTCTTTTATCCAATCACTTACAAATTTGGGAACCAAATGAGATTCTTGTAGCGGGGATTGATCATCACCACATAATTGGCATTCATTAAAATTAATAGTGTTCATTAATGTTGATTCCGTTGTTTTGAATTGAAATAAAAAAAGCTGAATCCGATTGTATCAGATCCAGCTTTGAGTTTATTTAAAGCAGGGAATTAGAGAATAAATCTGCTCAAATCTTCATTGTCAGACAATTCGCCCAATGAGTTTTTAACCATTGCTTCATCAATTGTCACATTTTCACCGCTTTTATCAGATGCTGTGAAAGATATCTCTTCTAACAAATGTTCCAAGATTGTATGTAAACGGCGTGCACCAATGTTTTCAGTTTTCTCATTCACGTTGTAAGCAATCTTAGCGATTTCAGCAATTGCGCCATCTGTGAATTCTAAGTTAACTTCTTCAGTTTGTAGCAATGCTTTGTATTGCTTGATCAAAGCTGAAGATGGCTCTTTCAAAATGCGTTCGAAATCATTCGCTGTTAATGCACTTAATTCCACACGAATTGGTAAACGGCCTTGTAATTCAGGAATCAAATCAGAAGGGCGCGCCAAGTGGAAAGCACCAGATGCGATGAACAAGATATGATCTGTTTTTACAGGACCATATTTTGTAGAGATCGTGCTGCCTTCGATGATTGGCAATAAGTCACGTTGAACACCTTCACGAGAAACATCTGTACCAGAAGTTTCGCCACGGCGACAAACTTTGTCGATTTCATCAATGAATACGATGCCAGTGTTTTCCGCAGCTTCGATCGCAGCTTTTTTAACTTCTTCTTCGTTTACTAAACGGCGTGCTTCTTCATCTTGAACCAATTTTAAAGCATCTTTGATTTTCAATTTTTGCTTATGCTTTGGTTCATTACCTGTTTGGCTGAATAGCGATTGCAATTGCTCTGCCATTTCTTCCATGCCAGGCGGTGTCATGATGTTCATGCTTGAAGCATGTTTTTGCGTCAATTCGATTTCGATCTCTTTATCATCGAGTTCGCCACGAATTAATTTTTCACGGAATTTTTGACGTGTTGTTGAGTTATCTGTGCTTGGTGCATCAGGCTCACTCTCAAAGCCAACTGATTTAGGGCGTGGAATCAATACATCTAAAATGCGATTGATTGCCGCTTCTTCAGCTTTTGGATGAGATAGCTTAATAGCATCTTCACGTGCTTTTTTAATGGCAGCTTCCACTAAATCACGGATGATTGAATCCACTTCACGACCAACATAACCCACTTCTGTGAATTTAGTTGCTTCCACTTTAATGAATGGTGCATTCGCTAAGCTTGCTAAACGGCGTGCAATTTCAGTTTTACCAACGCCTGTTGGCCCAATCATTAGGATATTTTTAGGTGTGATTTCTTTGCGTAAATCACCTGTCACTTGCTGACGTCTCCAACGATTACGTAAAGCAATCGCTACAGCGCGTTTTGCATCATTTTGTCCAACAATATAGCGATCCAATTCTTGGACAATCTCTCTAGGTGTCATTTCACTCATGATAAATTCCTAAAACGTTAACTTTTCAATCGTTTGATTGTGATTTGTGTAAATACAGATATCTGCTGCGATGTTTAAACTTTTACGCACGATGGATTCTGCATCTAATTCAGTATTGTAGATAAGAGCAAGAGCAGCACTTTGTGCAAATGCACCACCAGAACCGATGGTTGCCATGTCATGTTCAGGTTCGATGACATCGCCATTGCCTGAAATTACAAGAATTGCTGTAGGATCAGCAACGATCAATAATGCTTCTAAACGGCGCAATTGACGATCTGTACGCCAATCTTTTGCCAATTCAACAGCTGCGCGTGTTAATTGACCATTGTGCTGTTCTAATTTAGCCTCGAAACGTTCAAACAGTGTGAATGCATCTGCTGTGCCGCCTGCAAAGCCAGCTATGACTTTACCATTGTATAAACGGCGAACTTTACGCGCATTACCTTTCATCACAGTATTGCCAAGAGAAACTTGACCATCGCCGCCGATGACAACTTCATTGCCACGTCTCACAGCACAGATCGTGGTACCACGATATTGTTCCATTTGAACTCCTTGTTCATTGTTTCAGTTACGTCCAATTAAAATGTGGACGAATTTTAGAATTTCAAGGTATTCAAATGTAGCTTGCTGATTTTCTATTCAGTGGCTTTATGTTTATTGTTGAGGTTTTGTACCAAGCTTGTGACATAAACAGTGAAAATAGGGAAGATGGTGATGCCTGTAATGGCTAAGATTGCAGTGCTGACTTTTCCTGCTGTTGTGATGGGGATAATGTTCGAGCCTAATGTTGTGGCTGTCATGGAAGCCCACCAAAGCACATCGCCATAAGTTTTAACATCAGGATTAATACCATTTTCAAACACAAAGAAGATCAGTGTTTGTAAGTAAGCAATGGAGAAAAATAATGCTAAATAAGAGACAAATAAACCTGTGATTTTATTGCTGATGAGCAACTTTGCCAATAGGAATAAGCCAATTGTGCCACGTAGAATGGGCAAGAATTTTAAGAGATAAAAAACCTGGTGGGAAATGCTGAGATCATAATATTCAAAGATATTAATATAAGGAATGGAGATTAAAACTAGAATGCCATAGCGTTTTAAATAACTGGATTTGTTATCAGCTAAAAGAAATAGTAAAACAAAATCAAATAAAAAGTATAAACAGATCCAAAATTGAAGCTGATTGCCACGCGCAAAAGGATCGTTATCAATATTGGGAATGTCAAATAAGGTAATGTCCATCACTAAGATTAATGATGCAATGATTGTGGAAGCATAAATTAGCTTCAGTAATGACTTTTTGATATTGGCATTGAGTTCAACATGCATTTTTAAACAGCCCTAATATTTATTTATTGAATAGCATAATACAGATTATCAATATTATTTGTGTTTATCACGCTGAAAATCATCAATAGCTGATGGTTTAGCTGAACCATGATGAAATAAATTTATTGTTTATTTTTCAGATATATATAAGATAATTCTAACATTTCAGAAGCATTCCGAATGTGATGATATTAATGGTATATTGATGTAGCACAGATCATTAAATGATCAAATGAAGGATAATGGCGTATTCTAGTAAATAATAGATTAGAATAGCGCCTTTTATTTTATCTTTTGTACTCATTTTCGGGGTAATGCATGGATTGGCAACAGATACTTTTCCATTTTTTAGGCGGTTTGGGTTTATTTCTTTTCTCCATCAAGTTTATGGGGGATGGACTACAGAAATCCGCAGGTAACCGTTTACGCACTATTTTAGACCGCTTTACCACCAATCCATTCATGGGAATTTTGGCGGGTATTTTTGTTACAGTTTTAATTCAATCAAGCTCAGGTACAACTGTGATTACAGTTGGCTTAGTGAGTGCAGGCTTGATGACATTGCGCCAAGCAATCGGCGTAATTATGGGTGCAAATATTGGTACAACAGTGACAGCATTCATCATCGGTATTGATATCGGCGAATATGCTTACCCAATTTTATTGTTGGGTTCAGTGATGTTGTTCTTCTTTAAATCTGCAAAAGTGCAGAACATTGGCCAAATTCTATTCGGCTTTGGTGGTTTGTTCATTGGTTTAGATTTAATGAGCAGTGGCTTAGCACCACTTCGTCATTTACCAGTATTCACATCATTGATCGTAGAAATGAGTCACAGCCCGATTTTAAGCGTAATCGTGGGCACAGTATTTACATTGATCGTTCAATCATCGAGCGCAACGATTGGTATTCTACAAGGCTTGTATGCTGAAAATCTAATCTCTTTAGAAGCAGCATTGCCAGTATTATTCGGTGATAACATCGGAACAACCATTACGGCAGTATTGGCGGCGATTGGTGCGAGCATCGTTGCAAAGCGTGCGGCAGCCGTGCATGTATTATTCAACGTTGTGGGCACAATCATTTTCCTAATTCTGTTAGGTCCATTCACGCATTTTATGCTCTGGATTACAGGCATGTTGCATTTAGAGCCAAAAATGCAGATCGCATTTGCACATGGAACATTTAACATCGTCAATACATTAATCCAATTGCCATTCATTGGTTTATGGGCATATCTAGTGACTAAGCTATTGCCTGAGCGTGAAAAGAAATCAGATAAAATTGCTTTGTATTTAGATGAAACCTTAATCGAAAAGTCACCAACAATTGCAATTGGCCAAGCGAAAAAAGAAGTGATTCATATGGGTAATATGGGTTTGGATAGTTTGAAATCAGCTTTGTCTTATTTGAAAACAAATAATCCTGAAGATGCAAAGTTATCTGAAATTTTAGAGAAAAATATTAATGTTTTGGATGAAGAGATCACAAAATATTTAGTGAAGATTTTTCCACATTCAATTACGCCAAGAGATTCTAATGAGCTTCAAGCAATGCTGAACTTGGTTTGTGATATTGAGCGCATTGGCGATCACTCAGAGAACATCATCGAACAAATCAATTTCATGAATGAACGCAACATTGAACTGAGTGAACTCGCACGAAATGAAGTTTATGAAATGTTTGAATTAACGATTCGTTCGGTGGCGCTGTCGATTGAAGCATTAGATAAAGGAGATTTATCGAAAGCTCGTCGTGTTTATGAATTAGAAGATGAAATAGATGAGATGGAACGCTACTTAAGAAAGCAGCACATTCATCGTTTAAACCATGGTGATTGCACGGCAAAATCAGGTTTAACTTACACTGATTTATTGTCGAATTTAGAAAGAATTGGTGATCATGCTCATAATATTGCTGAGATGATGTTTGAAAAAAGTAAGCAATAAGTAGTCTTTACAATTTTAAGCTTTAGCGCAAAATCATTGGTGCTAAGGCTTTTTTATTGGGTAAAATTTGACTTTTATCACTCATAAAAATATCAAAATGCAAATGTCAGTTAAATATCTGTATCTTAATAGTTGCGATTCGCAAATTGAAAGGAGGTTCTATGCTTCACGAATATAGAGATATTATTTCAAAGTTGAGAGTGGAAAATAGTCGTTTTGCTAGTTTGTTTGCTAAGCACAGCGCACTGGATCAGAAAATTTCAAAAGCTGGTAAAGATCGTATGGATTATGTCGCATTAGATTCATTGAAGAAGGAAAAGCTGCAACTCAAAGATGAAATATATGCCATGTGTGTTGCTTATCAAAAAGCACAAGCATAATTTAGAATTAATCGCAGAATAAAGAAAAGGGAGCTTTTGCTCCCTTTTGAATTTTATATATACACACATATGCATAACATTGCAGAAATGATTGGCGTTTTGCGATATCATCTATGGCTATTTAATGTTAAGAGAAAAGGAATTGATTATGCCTTCATTTGATATTGTTATGGAACCAGATATGGTTGAAGTTCGCAATGCCATGGATCAATCAATCAAAGAGATTGAAACACGCTTTGATTTTAAAGGCACTGAAGCAAAATGTGAATTGAATGATAAAACCGTTGTGTTGTATGGTGACAGCGATTTTCAGCTTGAACAAGTTTTGAACGTTGTGGTTTCGAAAATGGCTCGTCGCAATGTGGATATTCGTTTTTTAGATTTGAATGCGAAATCAGAAAAATCAGGAAAGATTGTTAAACAATCCATTGCGATTAAATTTGGTATTGAAACAGACCAAGCCAAAAAGATCGTAAAAGTGATCAAAGATGAAAAAATGAAAGTACAAGCTGCGATCCAAGGTGATAGCGTTCGTGTGAGTGGTAAAAAGCGTGATGATCTGCAAGAAGCTATGGCGATATTAAGAGAGAAAGTTAAAGATTTGCCATTAGCATTCAATAACTTTAGAGATTAAGTTAATTATATAATTAAGTATTAAAAGAGGAGCTTCGGGCTCCTTTTTTATTAATATATATATCCAAATAAAAATCTCGCCCGAAGGCGAGATTTTTCAGTATTAATGCTAAATAATCTTATTGATCAGCTTTTGATAAGATTCTGTTAAACCAAGCAACGTTGATCACATCCAATAATCTATTTTGGCTTGTACGTGCTGTTAAGTTGTCTAAGTCGATTTCTTTAACATTTTGATCTTGACCTGCACAAGTGAACACAGCTTTTGTGCGCTGTTTTGTCACAGGATCAATTTGCCATTGTAGACATTGACCACAAACACCTTTCATCATACATTGCATTGGGCTACCCACAGTTCCCATCACTTGAACATCTGGTTTAAAGATGTCAATTAAGCGACCATCTGGTGACAATTCTTTCTGTAAGCCTTTTAATAAGCCCGTAGAACCTAATGCTAACATACGATCAATGGATGATAAATCTACAACGCCATCAGTATTGAGATTTTCAAGTAATTCGATCATATCTGTTGCTACAACGGATGAATCCTGTGGGCGACGAGCTTCTAATTTATCGCCTTTTTGTACGCACCAAATGATCTGATCTGTACTTGCTTCGAGCTCATCCATTTTGTCCATTTCAGAAGCTTGCGCAAGCGTTGCAACATAAGTAATCTTATTGCCAGCTTCACGCAATACTGGCGCTAAATCTAGCATGATTGCCGTGCCCCAACGACCTGCCATGATTAAGATATTTTGATTTGTTGGAATATCTGTTGGTGCGCCTGTTGGGCCTGCCAATACTAAACGATCGCCAGGTTTCAAACGAGAGATCAAACGTGGTGCAACGCCCCATTGGAATACCATCAAGCGAATTGCACCATCTTTAGAGCCTGTGCCAGATGCTGTAAACAATGGAATCTGCATGCGTGTATCTTCAATGATCTGTCCATCCACTTCATAAGTTTGTAAGCGGAAGAATTGACCTGGCTTAAAGTTCTTAGCAACAAAAGGTGCTTTTACCCAAACTTCAGCAACAGCAGGATTATCACGATTCACAGATTGAACAGTCACTGTTAAGCCTTCAGTCATTGTTGCACTCAATTCATCATTCGATAAATGGTTTGCAGGCAATGCTTTCATGGATTCAATCACTTGATCCGCCGTGCGTTTTGCACTTGTGATGGCTTTTACAACGTTACCATTGAATGTTGGATGTGTATCACCAATGTATGAAACGCGATGATCTTTATGTTCGTATGATGTGAATGGCGCGAAATCATCTTTCACATTTTTCTCACGATCATATTCAACTTTGTTGCCTAATAAATCATAGCCTTGGAAGTGGTGCTTATCTTCAACTTTGATTGTGCCATGCTCTGTTGCATAGATTGTATTAGGTGAAGTACCTGCAGCAACCAATACTGTGCGAGCAGGGATAATCACTTCTTCACCATTTCTTTTGAATGTAATGGTTTCGATGTGACCGTATTTATCTAAATTAACGCCTTGAGGATCTAAAGATTCACCGTAGAAAATACCTTCTTCAAATGCTTTTGTGATCTCTTCATGGTTCAATGTATAAGCGGGTGATTCTTGCATTGTACGGCGATATGCCAATAAAACGCCGCCCCATTTATGCAATAAAGGCGTAAAGTTTGGTGCTTCACCAGCGGCAGCTGCACGTTCACGTTCTGCTTTCACTTCACGGCCATGAGCGATGAATTCATCTAAAATATCTTGATCTTCTGGTGTAAAGATCGCAGCACGAACCGCTTCTTCACCCAAAGTCTCCACACGATGCAATACTTTTTCCACTTGTGTGATGTAGTAAGCTTGCATTTCTGTTGCGGAATCCACAGCTGTTAAACCACCGCCGATCACAACTGCAGGCATACGTACTTGCAATGTTGAAAGGGAAGTTTGCTTTGCAGCACCAGTTAATTGCATCGCCATTAAGAAGTCAGAAGCTTGACGCATGCCGCGAGCCAATGAGTTTTCAATGTTCAATACGCGAGGTAAACCTGCACCCACTGCCATTGAAACGTGGTCGAAGCCTAATTCAAAAGCATCTTCCAACATCAATGTACCGCCTAAACGAACACCGCCGAAGATCTGGACATTGTTACGACGCGCTAACACTAAATAGATCAAACGTAGGAAGTTTTTATCCCAACGTACTGTAATACCATATTCAGCAACGCCACCGAAGCCATATAAAATGCGGTTCGCTAAATCTTCTTCCAGTGAGGACCAATGCTCAATAGGGCCATTGATGATAGCTTCTGGTAATGGTTCGATTTTTAAACCATCCACAGCCACAACATGACAACCTGCTTGTGATAGATAATGCGTCATTGTGAAGCCCGCAGGGCCTAAACCTGATACCAATACTTTACGATTGTTGCCATCTGTTGGTAAGTACGCTGATTGCTTTAATGGATTCCAACGTGTCAAAATGTCATAAATCTCGATACCCCAAGGCAATTCTAAAACGCTTGTTAATACGTTTGTTTCGATTTGTGGAATATTGACTGGTTCAGTTTTCTGATAGATACAAGCCTTCATACAGTCATTGCAGATACGATGACCTGTTGCAGGTACCATTGGATTCTCGATCATGATCATTGCTAAAGCACCGATCACATGACCAGATTTACGCAATGTAATCATCTCAGAGATTTTTTCATCCAAAGGGCAACCTGTTTGAGTGTTACCAAATGTATCTTTCTTTAAGCCCAATTCAGGCTGAGCTTTTTTAACAGGGAAGCCTTTACTACAGAAGTCACCTTCATGATCGTGGCAATATTTACAGTAATCCACTTCACCCGCGATATCATGATCGCACATGCGATTATCTGTTAAATGGAAACCATCACGACGGCGCTCTTTGCCATTACCTTGAAGCACAGGAATGCCTTTAAAGGTAATCTCTTCATTGCTCACTAAGTTTGCAGGATCAACACGCTCTGGGAATTTGAAAGAAACCCAGCCTTTTGTCACAGCTTGACCTTCTTCTGTATTTAATGCCAATGCAGCCCATTCGATGATCTCTTTCTCTTCATCAGAGGCAACTTCTTGTGCCAATGCATATTTTGCTAAATCAAATTCAAAGGTTTCAGCGGTTGCTTTGCTTTTCGCCATTAAGCGATCAGTCAATGCATCGAAAGTTTCAGTGATCTCTTGTTTATAACGTTTTGCACCACGTTGGATGTAACGATCTTTAAACTGTAATACAGTTGCTTCATCTTCCGCTTGGTTAAAATAAAATTCAGTATCTTTTTGAATTTGTAGCGTATTTGAGATAAATTGATTCAGCGCTTCAGCAATCTTGATTTGTAATTCTGAAGTTTCGATTTCGCTCAACGTTATTTCTTCTTTACGCCAAGCTTCAATTTGATTTTTTAATTCGGGTGATAAACTATTTAAAAATAGTTGGTCAAGCGACTCTAAGCCTTCTTTGGTTTTAAGGGCATCAAATGAAAGCGCAAAAGGCTTACAGAGTTGGTCAAAGTTGGTCATTTCAGTCATCCTACACTAAAGTGGTCATTCATTTTTGAATATTAAAATAGGGCGATATTGTAGCGAATATTTTTGTTTTTTGTTGAGATGTAAATCATCATTTTATTATGTAGGTTGCTTATTTGCAAAATAGGTATAAATTAAAGTCCCTGATGAGCTACATTTACATTACATCAATTAAATCATGGAGGATATGATGTCAAACGAGTTTCGCATTGAGAAAGATACAATGGGTGATGTTAAAGTACCTGCGGAGAAACTTTGGGGTGCACAAACTCAGCGATCTTTAGAGAACTTTAAAATCTCTACAGAGAAAATGCCGAAAGATTTAATCACAGCCATGGCAATTGTTAAGCGTTCAGCGGCGATTGTGAACAATGAAGCTGGTTTATTAGATGAAAAGAAAACGAAAGTGATCTTGGAAGCTTGTGATGAAATCATTGAAGGTAAACATGCGACAGAATTCCCATTGGCGATTTGGCAAACTGGTTCTGGCACACAAACCAACATGAACTTGAATGAAGTGATCGCAAACCGCGCAAGTGAATTATTGGGTGGTGAACGTGGCGAAGCACGCTTGATTCATCCTAATGATGATGTGAATAAATCACAAAGCTCCAATGATACATTTCCAACGGCGATGCATATTTCTGCTGTGGTTGTGATTCAAACACATTTATTGCCAGCATTGGAATCTTTGACAAAAGTGTTGGATAAGAAATCTAATGATTTCAAAATGATCGTTAAAATTGGCCGTACGCATTTGCAAGATGCAACGCCATTAACATTGGGCCAAGAAATCTCTGGCTGGGTTGAGATGCTCAAAAATGCCCATCGTCATATTAAAGGCTCATTGCCGCATTTATCAGAATTAGCATTGGGCGGCACAGCAGTTGGTACAGGATTGAATACACCACCAAAATATTCTGAAAATGTTGCGCGTGTGATTGCAGAATTCACGAAGCAAGATTTCATTACATCGCCAAATAAATTTGAAGCATTGGGTACAACAGATGCATTGGTTTATACACATGGTACTTTGAAAGGCTTGGCAGCATCATTGATGAAGATTGCAAATGATGTTCGTTGGTTAGCTTCTGGCCCTCGTTGTGGCATTGGCGAAATTCGTATTCCTGAAAATGAGCCAGGCAGCTCAATCATGCCAGGCAAAGTGAATCCAACACAAAGTGAAGCATTGACAATGGCTTGTGCGCAAGTAATGGGCAATGATGTAGCTGTAAATATTGGCGGCATGAATGGTAACTTTGAATTGAACGTATTCCGTCCAATGATCATTGATAACTTCTTGCAATCTGTACGTTTATTGGCGGATGGTATGAATAGCTTCAATGAACATTGTGCAATTGGTATTGAACCAAACTTAGAGCGCATTGAAGATCTGTTGAATAACTCATTAATGTTGGTGACAGCATTGAACCCATACATTGGCTACGATAAAGCAGCGAAAATTGCTAAAAATGCTTATCAGAAGAACCTAACATTGAAAGCATCAGCTTTAGAATTAGGCTACTTAACAGAAGCTGAATTTGATGAATGGGTAATTCCAACAAAAATGGTGGGTAATATTTAATATTATCCAATAATCATTTTAATATACCAATCAAAATCAAAGCCATTCGAGAGAATGGCTTTTTATGCTTTGCTCATTATATCAAGACAAGCAAAGCATATTACCCGCACAGATTAAAATTCTAGTTCTGAAAAAGAAATTAAACATATTAATCAAGTTAGCTAATTTCTCATTGAGGTTCTAGACAAAAAATTATTAGAAATTATCTAATTTATTAAAAATCTGCACGCGATGAAACATGACCGAGGTAGAGTCGAGCAAGATCCAATTCAACTTGTGTGCGATGAATTTCAGATGGGTTATTAGTAGATTTTGCTTCCTCTAATTCTTTCTCTGCTTGTTCAACCGCTTTTTTTGCTTGAGTAATGCTAGTATCAATATACTTAGCAATTGCATACGGCTCGGCACTACAATAGCTATTAATAGCTTGGTTGCGCTCATTATTGCCACTGTATTGTGCAAAAGATATGGATAAAATAGAAATTATTACTAGAGAGATTGAAGTGGTTTTTTTTCATGTTTAACTCTAACAAGCTACTGTAGATCAGTGGCATTATATTGATTTTTTTGAGTGCAAGATGACCAAGAATATAAAACAATTATTTATAAATGACAATGCGCGATTGAGCATAATAAACACTATGCATATGATGAGTGCTATTACATTATGTCTTGTTAAAGAGTAAGAATTGAAAGGTTGAAATTAGTTGAGTACTGTAGTTGAAGAAGGCTAAAATACTCTAATTCCTGATAAAAATTAGTATAAAATTTTACTCACATTGAGTGGTGAAAGGTAATCTTTATCTTCTTTAAATAAGATAAAGATTACCCCCAAAAAATTGGACAGAATTTTGAGGTTATTACTTCATTAAAACCTACTCACTTGTGCATTATCATTAGTTTGATCCGCTCTTAATAAATCATAAAATAATTTACAATTCTGAGTATCTTTTGCGTAAAAATAAGCAGAACATCGATCATCGTATTTGGATAACATCCAACTGGCAACTTGATTGAGGTTCTCAGCGCAATAATAATCCGCTTGAATCAATAGATTTTTTAAGGCAACGATATCGCAATCACCAGTGAAAACAGCTTGTACAATTGATTGCCCCATTGTATCGGATGAACAGAGTTCAAAGTAAGCTTCATCATCATTGATTTGGTATAGCTGATAAGTGATTTTCCCAACAGTGAAACTATCTAATAGCGTTAAGAATGAGAGTATATCTTCATACCAAATAGTATTTTCGATATATTCAAAATCCTCGGGCGACCAACGATTGTAAATCATATCTTGATGAATCTGGCATAAGATAATAGGTGGTTGTTCAGGCTTATGATTGAGCAATAAAGGTAATTGCCAATGTTCTTTTTCATTATAAAAAATGGCGGAATGTAATGCATTAGGCAAAAGATCATGTGCATTTTGGCCAGAGCCTTGCCAAAACAGATCAGTGATTTTTCCATCATGCGCATAGAAGATTCCCATGTGTTCATCTGCGCCACCACCATAAAAATTGGTATATCCCCATGAGGCTAATTGTCTGTTTTTTATAAAGTGGCTTAAATGATTATGAACATAGCAGTTTTGAACATATTCTTTCAGTAATGAAATATTACAATCAGCAGATAATACACAATGAGGAATTCTTGCATCATGACTGACTTTTGACCAAAGGCTATGATAAGCCTCTAAATCGCCAATCGCAAATAGTTGGAATGTATAAGTTGGCGCTGTATGACCTGAATAGGGATTATCTTGCCACTCTTCAATCAATGTTAATTTTTCGGTATGTTGTGCAAAATACTGAGTATTTGCAACATAATCATCATCTGCATGAGTATAGATTTCATACATGGATCGATCAGATTCTATGATGCACAATAACAATGGCGCAGGTTCATTGAGCTGTTTCGCTAACCATATTGGTAATAGCCATTGCTCTTGATAATCATAAAAAGTAGCACTGCGTAATTGTGCCATGCCTAATATGGGAGAATCGTAGCACTCTTCAATACATAAATTAGGGAAAGATTGCACATAATGATGCAAATGCTCTTGATTGGTGATGAATGTTAATAATTCTGAGCCAAATGTTGTGAAATATGAGAAAAATGCCCAATCATAATGTGCCAATATTTTTTGGCATAATTCATCATAATGCCCATTGGGATGATCGCTTCGGCAATCATGCAGAAAATGTAAATCGATTTGTTCTAGTGGATTTTTTAAGCTTCCCAAGATAATGCAATTTTGTGAATACCAATTTGGCCAATTCTCATTTTTATTTTCTAGCAAAACATCCTCAGCTTGAAGAAGTGATTTAATCTCAGGGTTTGCTGGATGTTGAGTAGCTTTTTTATCTTCAATACAAAAACCTGCGGATATTGATTTTTTTATGAGTTGATTAATTAAGGTGAGCACATGCTTTTGTCCATTTTCTTCATTGGTTCGTAAAGATGTAATGTAGCAGGGTGATTGTTCTGGTTGGTTATTCATATCAATGTTTATTGTTGAGAATTTTGTTTATCATCCTTATTTTACTCAGCATTTTCAACTAAATTGATAGAAGAGAATGTAAGTATCATAAAAACTACCAAATGATTATATAATTACCTGACAAATATCAATAATAACGATTCTCATTAACCTTGCTTTACATGCAAATCTGCTATGGTATAGCTATGATTTAAATTTTTTATCCAGCAGGAGAATAATGATGAAAGCAGCTGTTTGGCATGGTCGTGAAGACATTCGTATTGAAGATCGTGAATTGAAATCTTTAAAAGACAATGAAGTAACAATCCGTGTTGCTTGGGCAGGAATTTGTGGTAGTGATCTACACGAATTTGAAGAAGGCCCTGTGTTTATTCCAACAAAAGCGAATGATCTATTAACAGGTGGAATTGCTCCGTTAACAATGGGTCATGAGTTCTCAGGCATTGTGGAAGTTATCGGTAAAAATGTTACAAAATACAAAGTGGGCGACCGTGTTTCTGTGAACCCAACAATTACGCATGGCAAGCGCAGTGAGTATGATGATATTTACGATGGCTTCAGCTTTATTGGCCTGCATTGTGATGGTGGCTTTGCAGATTTTGTGAATGTACCAGAATCAGCCGTTTATCATTTACCTGATAATCTATCATTAGAAACAGCAGCATTAATTGAACCAACAGCAGTTGCAGTACAAGCTGTGAAAGAAGGTGGTTTACGCTTTGGTGATACAGTTGCAGTATTTGGTGCAGGTCCAATTGGCTTAGTGACAATTGCTGCGGCTAAAGCAGGCGGTGCAACTAAGATTATCGCATTGGATTTATCTGATTCTCGTTTAGCAATGGCAAAAGAGATTGGCGCAACGCATATCATCAATTCAGGCAAAGAAGATGCAGTAGAAGCAATTCGCAAAATTGTTCCACGCGGTGTGGATGTAGCTTTTGAAGTAGCTGGCGTACAGAAAACAGTGGAGCAATCTATTTATGCAACGAAACCTCGTGGCACAATGGTGATTATTTCTATTTTTGCGAATCCAATCACATGGCACCCAATGCAATTGATTAACACTGGCGTAAAAGTAACATCTTCCATTGCTTATTCACCATCCAGCTTCCAGGAAACAATTGATTTAATGGCATCAGGTCAATTGGATGTAACGTCAATCATCACTAAGAAAATTGAATTTAAAGACATTGTAGAAGAAGGCTTTAAAACTTTAGTCTCTGATAAAACTCAATCAAAAATCCTAGTGACATTGAGTGGTGAAAAATAAGTTTTACCATTAAATAGCTCTAGAAATTAAAAGTCCTCTGAAATAATTATTCAGAGGATTTTTTATTGGACTAAAATATATGCCTTAAATGACAAAGCAAAAGGATGTTAAAGTGAAGCAAGTACAAGAAAATCAGCATGTTAATATGGCTTGGTTAGGTGTTATCAGTCTTGCATTTGCAGCATTTGTGTTTAATACCACAGAATTTATTCCCATCGCACTATTAACAGATATTGGCCGTGATTTTGATATGTCAGCTGCTAAAGCAGGAATCATGATTACAATTTATGCTTGGGTCGTTGCTTTGGCGTCTTTACCTCTATTATTAATGGTTGGCAATGTAGAACGCAAGCGATTATTGCTATTCATATTTATCATTTTCATTATTAGCCATGTCATTTGTTTCTTTGCAAATTCATTTACCGCATTAATCATTGGGCGAATTGGCATTGCGATCGCCCATGCTATTTTTTGGTCAATTACAGCAGCATTGGCTGTACGTATTGCGCCTATTGGGCGTAAATCACAAGCACTTGGCATTATTGCGACAGGCACAGCGTTAGCAACAGTTTTAGGCATTCCAATTGGGCGATTGATAGGGCAAGCTATTGGCTGGCGTTTTACTTTTTTGTGCATTGGAGCATTAGCATTAGTAACGTTGGTTATTTTGATGCGAGTATTGCCTAAATTACCTAGCCAAAATGCGGGTTCATTAAAAAGCTTGCCGATTATTTTTAAAAGACCAGCTTTAGTGGGAATTTTTATTTTAACTGCAATTTGTGTTACAGCACATTTCACTGCTTATAGTTACATCGAACCATTTGCAGAGCAGATCGCTAAAGTTTCTTCAAATTACACAACGTTATTATTGTTAGTATTTGGTGGTGCAGGCATTGTGGGTAGTATTTTATTTAGCAAATACAATGGTCGCAATCCTTTAACATTTTTACCGCTATCCATTGTGCTATTAACAATATGTACAGTTTTATTATTGCCAATATCATCGTCTGCAGTTTTATTATTTGTTTTATCTTTCTTTTGGGGAATTGCAAGCATGTGTGTCATGTTAGCGCTTCAGGTGAAAGTGTTGGATCTCGCATCTGATGCTACAGATGTTTCCATGTCTATTTTCTCAGGGATTTTTAATATTGGCATTGGCGGCGGTGCATTGATTGGTAATATTATCATTACCAAAATCAATCTTGAATCAGTAGGTTTTGTAGGAGCAGGTATCAGCGTAATAGCATTGCTATTAGCACTTTTCTTGTTTATGAAATATAAACAACAGTTTTTAAGTGCAACAACACCCAAAGATGTTGTCACACATTAATAATTTATCAATTAACTTTGGGTGATAATTGTCTGTGATGTTCCAATAATCTCAGGCAAAATTTGTAGCATTAGCTGTAACTGCTGAATCACCTGATAATCAACGCTTGTATAATCATGATCGTTGAATGTATCTAGGATTTCTTGCAATGCATTGCAATATTCTTGATCTTTAGTCGCATCAATCTCATTGTTATATAAGGCTTCAAAAATGAAGCGCTCTATATTATTAAACATAATTTGTATTTCAGGCGAAAGGTTAGAAGTACGATGCACGCCTAAAGTTGAAATATAACTGATCAATGTATGATTCAACGTTAAAAAGCGGAAAGCTTGATCAATCAGTTCATGATTCACTTTAGGTTCATTGGACATAATGCTGATAAGCTCAGATAAATCCGCTGAATTTTCATGAGCTTCACGGCGAGCATAACGATAATCCACATTATCAATACGAGCTTCTTGATATTGGCGATGTGTTTGTTTGAGGTAATTCGCATTATCGTGATTAGCGGTTTTGACTAAGCTTGGCAATGTTCTGTATTTCCAATCTGGCCATAATAAAAATACTGCCAATAATGCCATCACAGAACCAATGATGGTTGCGATGATTCGTGACCAAGCAACATCCCAAGAGCTTTCGCCCGTTAAACTAAAGCTAAAGAATACTAATAATGTGATGAATACAGTGGCAGAAGCTTGGCGAGAGTTTTTGAAAATAAAATATAACCAAGCACTTGTGATGATGGCGAAGATTTGGGTTGGTAAAGTATTGAATAAATAGACGAAAAATACGCCCAAGAAAATGCCTAAAATTGTGCCTGCAAAGCGTATTAATACACGTTTTTGTGTAGTTGAATAATTGGGTTGGCAGATCACTAAAGCCGTCATTAATATCCAATAACCGTGGGGCAGATGCGTTAATAGAATGATGATGTAACCTAATGCAAATACTAAGCTGATGCGAAGCGAGTGTCTAAACAATGCTGATTTAAGTGTGAGATGTTTTTTGATTCTGTCATAAGCATCTTTGAAGCTAGAAACCTCATCTTCTACAATATTGTTATTAATTGCATCTTGTGAAATATAATTCACTTGGTTGATTTGGCGGAATTGCTTATCAATTTCTGATAAGTTTTTCATAATGTTTTGCAGAGTTAAACGTAAAGACGGTGAAATCTCAGCACTTTGTATAGATTCTTCCAATAATTTGAAATATTTCTCAAATAATGGGCTGTGATTATAAGGTTGGCGATATTTGATGCTATCTGCAATTTGAGCACAAGCTTTACCTTGTAATGCTAAAATTCGTGAAATTCTGAAGAGAATATCGCTATTTTTCAGTTGGTTTGTTAGTTTTTGATAGCTGATGTGTGATGATGTTGCACGCTCGTGAATGTCTTGTGCCACAAAATAATAGTTCAACATAATACGCACGCGTTTATGGCCTTGATCACCACGCAAACGATTGAATAAAGAACGTTTGCTCTCGTTCATAGATTTGATTAAAGATTGATTAATCGCTGTTAGTTCTGCTGTTTGGATTTCAAAATTATCTGTTTCATCGGGATCAAACATATGAGATTTAGCATGTAGGAATTTTCCCAATGTTTTGAATGAGTGATTGAGATATTCATGCGTTGTGCGAATGGGTTGCACGATGGATTCGATCCAAGCAATTATCCCATACCAAAATGCGCCTGCTACCAATAAAGATGATAAAACATATTGGTCTTTAAATAAGCCAACGCCCAACATTGTGTAAGTAGCCATCAATAATGTGCCCAATGAAATCACAGAGAACATTTGCCCCAAGGCACCGATGATGGTGAAGAAAAAGCCTGATAAAATTAATCCAATTAAGAATAGCCAAGGGTAAGGGAACAATAGCTCTACAGAAAATGCAGCAATGGCAAAGCAGACTAATAATAATGAAAGGTTGATCAAACGCTGTTTCGGGCTAGCATCAATGTCCGAAATTGCAGCAGCGATTACACCTAATGTTAATGGGATGATGGCGCGAATTTCACCAAATAAAACTGGGATTAATGTCGTGCCGAGCAAAGCAATGATGATGCGAATGCTGAACAGAAGATTACTGTGATAGAAAATCTTTCTGGTACGATCTGCTTGAATTTTCATAACTATTTTTGTGTGCTCATAGTGATATCGTCACCTATTTTACTAAATTTTCATGACAATTTGATAAAAGTATTTTAGCTGTATAATGTTGACTTTAGAATTATCAAGTTTGGTGTATTTAAAATGAAGCAAAATGGATTCAAATATTCGGTAATTGCACTGATTTTATCAGCATGTATTGGACAAATTAGTACGGCCCAATTGGATCATAAAGGTTTAACCATTTTGGATAAAGCAGAAAGCGTTTTGGGCGAATCTTTTAATTTGCCAGAAAGCCAATGGTTTGGGCGAGATAAAACATCTGCAAACGCTGATATTGATGATTATTTGGATGATCTCATTGAGCGCCTAGAATTACCTGAATTGGTTGTGCTTCGTCAAAATTACTTTAAAGTGGAAAAACGTATTGGCGAAGAGCGTAAAACTCTGCGTGAACTTAGAGAAAAACGTCTGTTTTCCGTTTCAGAAGAAGCTAGCACTTTGATGAAATATACGCCAACTGATACTTTAAAAACATGGACAGCATCAACGCGTGCGGACTTTGATGAGTTAATTACTGCGCACGAAAAGAATTTAATTGAATTAGAAAAAAGCTTATTAGAATTACGTAGCGCAATGAGTGAAGAGCTTGCGAAAGCAGGTGTGAAATTGGAGCCTGAACAGTTAGATTTTCTCTACACAACGGTAACAGGTGAAGATACTATTCGTGCCATTATGTTATTCAACAGTGCAACAACTGTTTCTAAGCAGCTACAACACTTAATGGAAACTAATGCGCAAGATTTCGATGCAGTGAAGCGCTATTATGGCATGGCAACAATTTTGCATCGCATGGTTGTAAAAATTCAGGAAAACTTCATCTATAAATTAGAGCAAATTTATATGGTGCAGCTAGAAACATATAAAGTGGAAGCAACCAAAAGCTTAGAAGATGCGAAGCGCTTAAAAGCAACAGCGGATAAAGAACAACGTAAAGTTTTGGATAAAAATATTGAAGCAAACCAATTGGCATTGGAAGCAATTGATCGTTATATGAAATATCTACAAGACCAAGCGAAAAACTCTAAAGCGATTTTGAAAAAGGCTCAATCTCGTGAAGCCATTGCCATGAATACTTATTCCACTGTAAAAGTATCTTTGGATGTTTTGTCGTTAATGCAAGATAGCCAGCGTGATTTCCAAGCATTTTCCACCATGCAAGTGCCAGAAATTGTACCTTTTGATAATCCTGAAATTAGAAAAGAGTTTCTAAATATCACGAATAAATTAAATGGTTCGTAAATACAAGGGAGAAGAATATGCAGGTGATACAGACTATTTCGGAGTTGCGCGCTTTACGTCGTGAGATGACAACGGTTGCATTAGTGCCAACGATGGGCAATCTACATGAAGGACATTTATCCTTGGTAAAACGTGCCAAAGAAATTGCAGATCATGTGATTGTTTCAATCTTTGTGAATCCTATTCAATTTGGTGAAAATGAAGATTTTGGTAGTTATCCCCGCACATTGGATGCTGATTGTGAAAAATTAGCAACTTTGGGTGTGGATGCAGTATTTGCACCCACAGCATTAGAAATGTATCCAAACGGCCCACAATCTGTTCGTGTTGTACCATCAGATATCCAAAATGAATTATGTGGTGCAACGCGCGCGGGGCACTTCAATGGCGTAACAACAGTTGTGAGTAAACTATTCAATATCGTTCAGCCAAACTGTGCATGCTTTGGTGAAAAAGATTATCAGCAATTGCACATCATTCGTGAAATGGTTGCTGAACTGAATTTTCCGATTGAAGTTATCTCTGTACCAATTTGTAGAGCAGAAACAGGTTTGGCATTATCAAGCCGCAATGGTTATTTGTCAGATGATGAAAAATCACGCGCGATTTATTTATCACAATCTTTGCAATCTATGAAAGATGCAATCACAGCAAATGCTGATTGTGATCTTCGTACAGTTGAAAAAAAGTGTATTCAGAAATTAACGGTTGCTGATTGGGTTGTGGATTATATCTCCATTCGTAATCGTGAAACGCTTGCCATTGCAGAAAGCATAAAAGAGCCTTTAATTATTCTAGCGGCTGCAAAAATGGGCAGCACACGCTTATTGGATAATCTAAAAGTGTAATCTGCTATAGAGAACAGTTTTTAATGTAGTTTTATTTTAAAAGAGAATTACCAAAAACAAGTGATTATCGTTACAATGGCATACTCTAATAAATAATTCTAATTGAACAAGTGGTGTATGGATAAGAATCAAATTCGCAATGCGCTATTTTTAACAGTCGCAGCAATACTTTTATACTCTTTTAAAGGCAATCCCAGTTGGATTGAGCTGTGTTCTGGCTTAGCATTTTTCCTATTCGGTATGCAATGCATGACAGATGGTTTACAGCAGTTAGCAGGCGGTAAACTTGAAAAGTTATTGGCAAAAAGTACATCTAAACCATGGAAAGCATTTGCTTTTGGTGGTGGTGCTGCAGTCATTCTACAATCCACCACAATTGTTTCTTTGTTGGTCATAGCTTTTATCAATGCTTCTTTAATTACATTAGCAGGTGGATTTTCCATCTTGCTGGGTGCTTATATTGGCTCAAGCAGCGGCATTTGGTTATTGGCTTTAGCTGGACAAAGTATGAGTTTATCCATCATTACTTATCCTATGTTGGTTTTAGGTGTTTTAGCATCTTTCAATGGTGAAAAGAGTAAAGCATTCGGTCGCGTTGTGATTGGCATCGCTTTTATTTTCTTAGCCATTACGCACATGAAAGCAGGATTTTCTGATTTCACAACGAATTTTGATTTTGCACAATCAGGCATTATTGGCTGGCAACGCTTTGCTATTTTAATGGTGGTTGGGTTTGTGGCAACAATGGTATTGCAATCAAGCCATGCAACCATCATGTTGATCTTAACAGCATTAGATTTATCTCAAATTACGTTATATGATTCATTCATTTTAACTGTGGGTGCTTTGTTAGGCAGTACCATTTCTACTGCAATTATTGGTTTTATTGGCGGTAGCAGAGATGGGAAGCGATTAGCTGTTGCCCATATCATTTTTCACTTTGCAGCAGCCATTGTCATTTTAGTACTAATCTCACCGATTACAGCTTTGAGTGCTCATATTGGTCGATATTTTGAATTGAATGATATGATGGAGTTAGCTTTCTTCCACACACTATTCAATGGTGCGGGTGTGTTAATGTTTTGGTGGATTCAAACGCCAGTCATTAATTTATTAAAGCGCATCATTCCTGATGAAGAGAAAGGCCCTTCTGTAATGGAAACGGCCGAAACTATTTATGATGTTGTGGAAGATGATAAAACCATTGCACCCAAATATCTTTTGGAGCAATCACTATCCATGCCAGCTGCCGCAATGGGTGCTGTATTTAAAGAAGTTCAGCATTTAGGCGAAGTGAGTAGTGAAGTACTCTGTTTGTCTTTAAATATCCCGCTAGAAGATGTGACCAAAGAAACCTTTGATGAACAAAGCTTTTTAGAAAGTCACACAAAAGCTTCTGTGGATGCCAATATCCTCTATCAGCGTTATGTGAAAGGCTTATATGGCGATATTTTAATCTATATGAGTCGCATTGATTTCTCAGACTCAGAAGATGCAGATTATTATCAAGATTATCTTTTGAATTGCCAAATGGTGGCTTTATCGTTGGTGGATGCCGTAAAATCTGGTCGCCATTTACAAAAGAATTTTAATCGTTATTTGACGGTTCATGATAGTATCATGCGTGATTTTTATCAGGACTTGAAGCTATTTGTGTATACGAATATGCGTTCGTTATATACGATTTATAGCACGTTGGATGAAGATTTAATTGATCCTGTTAAGCGTGAAGAAATTCTAGCAAAGATTGATGTCTTATCAGAAAAAAGTAAGCAGTTTGAGCGTGTTTTTCGCCGTGAATTATTCTTGGCAAGCAGCCATGCAGAAGTGAATGCATTTAGTACAAGTTCTGTGATGAATGATCTAAGCTATTGCCGTCGTTTGATCAAAAGCTTGTATGGTATTTTACGCTTTACGATAGAAAGCCAAGCTTATCCTTTTGTGAATAGCGATGTTATCAAGAATGAAAAAGAAGCTGAGCCAGTTGCCGAAGAAGACATTGAAGGAAATTTACACAATGTCACAGAACAAGAGGTTCAGATAGATGTAAAATAGTAAAAAAGAGGTGCACATGATTAAAGAATCATTGAAAATCCATGGCCACCGTCAGTTTGAGATCAAGCAAAGAGTCTCTTTTGATCATGCCAAAGCAAAGAACATTAAATACCAAGTGGAAACCTATTTCTTTTTGCCAGTTGCATTGCAGATTAACCCGCAATCCTACTCAGCAAAAGAGTTCCAAAAATCCTTAAAGAACTACGTTCGTTTAAGTCCAGCAACCCACAAGCTCAAATATTTTTATAAGAAAAAAGGGTTGTTCGAAAAATTATCCAATGAATTAAAAGATTGGTTGGTGAATACACCAGAAATTGAGAGTTACGAAAATGAGCTTAAACGTGCGGCATTAACATATAAGCGCAGTATACGTTTAGCAGTTAAATCACTTTTAAAAGCACCTAATCAAAAGACGGAAGAGAATGTTCAACAACTATTAGTAGATATTGAGAAAACTATTAAGGCTTATCGCGAGTTGGAAGCAGTTTGCCGAGCTATTGAGAGCAAAATAGTATCTAAAGCTTATGACCATTGTGATGAATATATCTCTTGGGTGACAACTTTTTATTTACGAAAATTAATCACAGAGCGTGCGATTCCTTGTCGAGCTGAAATTAGCAATGCTTGGCGAGAAGAGATTAATTATCGTGAGGAAAAATATCCTGAAAGTATTGCCAAACCTGGTGAAAGTAATGAGGAAGTATTGCATCGTTGGAGCTCTTTGCGTCGATACATTAATCGCTATCTGTTTTTAGATATTAATCATCGAAAAGGTGCACCACTTTTATTGCACACGATTTATGCAGCGATTGCAGCAATATCTATGAGTATTACGTTGTTTTTGATGCTGAATATTCGTGGTGGGCAATATGCTGACATCAGTATGAAAGTATTTATTGCGATGGTTCTTGCTTATATTTTTAGGGATCGTTTTAAAGATATCAGCAAACGAAGGATGCAACAATGGTTTCAGCGTTGGTTGCCTGATCGAAAGCTTTTAATTTATAAAGAAGGCGTGAAAAAGCCAATTGGTATTTGCAAGGAATCATTCAGATTCATTACGCATGCTATGTTACCTGATGATGTTAAGGCTGTGCATCAAACAACAAATGAAGATTTTTTTACAAATAATGATCGAGATGAAGATATTCTATTTTATAAAAAAGAAGTTCAATTAAATAATCAGCCAAATTTATTTGAGAAAACACGCTTTCCAATTGCGGATATCACACGATTTAATATTTCAGATTATCTACGTTATATCGATATTGCTTTTGAAGAGCTGCCATTTTTGGAAGAAGATGAAACCCCAGTATTGGGCGAGAAAATTTATCATGTTTATATGATTCGTCGCATTCGTTTGAATAACAATCATAATGTTGCGACTGAATTGGTTCGCCTTGTGATCAATGTGGATGGTATTAAACGTTTAGAAGTTCTGAAGTCACTTGATTTTCCTCAAGATAAAGAGGATCCACAAGAAGTAGAGATTAAAGAATAATTTTTAATTATATCATGGGTTTATTTGATTTATTGTTCTATATATGAGATGCTCTATTGTAAATTTTTAATTTCAAAACTTAACATTTGTATGTAAAGTGGATGTGATTAGTGTGAACTTACAATGACAATCTAAAGATGGAGAATAAGCATGAATGATAATAAAGCCTTTACTCGTCGTAATTTGTTAAAAATGATTGGTTATGGAGCAGGTGCTTCCGTAATGTTTCAAGCAATGGGAGGACTTGGATTCGCCTCAGCATCTAGCCCACTCAAAAATCTAAATTTAGAAGGGAAGCCCAAAGGCTCTAAAATGGTTATTTTGGGTGCAGGTGTTGCTGGTTTGGTTGCTGCTTATGAGTTAACAAAAGCAGGTTATGATGTCACTGTACTAGAAGCACAAAATCGTATTGGTGGCCGTGCTTGGAGTGTTTATGGTGGTGACAGCTATACAGATACAGATGGCGTAACACAAGATTGTACTTTTGATAAAGGGCAATTTTTTAATCTAGGTGCATGGCGAATTCCTTATTATCACAAAAATATTTTGCATTACTGTCAAGAACTTGGCATTCCTTTAGATCCATTTGTGCAGATGAACTTCAATGCATATTTACAATCAAATAATGCATTCGATGGCAAGCCACAACGTTTCCGTGATATTTTCACAGACTTTAATGGTGGTATTACAGAATTATTGGCAAAAGCAACCAATGCCAATGCTTTGGATCAAGCAATTACGAAAGAAGATCAAGAGATTTTGCTAGAAGCATTGAAGTCATTTGGTGCATTGGATAATGATTATAAATACAGTGAAGGTGTTGCTGTAAGCATGCGTCGTGGCTTTGAACGTTTACCAGGTGGTGGATTGTCAGCAGGATATTTCCCAACGAAGCCAATTGAATTTAAAGATATTTTAGATTCACGCTTATGGCAACATTTTTCATATTTCTTCACTCAGCAATTCCAACAAACAATGTTTGAACCACGTGGTGGCATGAGCATGATTGGTAAAGCATTTGAAGCAAAGCTACCAAAAATTATTCGTTATAACTCTGAAGTGACAGAGATCAATCAAATGGATAAAGAAGTAACAGTTGCTTATACAGATACATTAACTGGTGAAAAACACACAGTTGTGGCTGATTGGTGTATGTGTACAATTCCAACGCGTGTTTTAAGTAAAATTAAAAATAATATGGGCGGTAAATTAAAAGCTGCGATTGATGCATTGAACTATGAATCTGTTGTAAAGATTGGTGTTCAATATAAACGCCGTTTCTGGGAACAAGATGATGCGATCTTTGGTGGTATGTCGTTAACTGATTCTCCATTGTCACATTTTGCATATCCATCTGCACCTATTGATTATTTAAGCTCAGGTAAAGGTGTTGTGTTAAATGGTTATATTTGGGGAGAAAATGGTAAGAAATTTACAGCAATGTCAGTGCAAGATCGCATAAAGACAGGCTTAGATTATGCGTCTAAAATTCATCCACAAGTATACGATGAGTTCGATTCAGGTTATACTGTCGCTTGGGATAAGGTTTCGTGGATTCGTGGTGGCTATTCAGCATGGACACCAGAAACACGTGAAAAATATTACCATGACCTATGTGAAATAGATGGTCGTATTGTATTAGCAGGTGAGCACGCTTCCTACATGAATGGATGGTTGGAAGGCGCGATTACTTCTTCTATTGACGCGATGAATCGTTTACATGCAAAAGCAACTAGTTAAGGATTTATATGAAAAAGACATTAGCAGCATTAGTTTGTGCATCAACTATTATGGGCGGCGCTATGGCAAATGACATCGTGCGTACACCAGCACCAGGTAATTTCCCTATTTCTACAGTGGTAGAAGTACCAAGTACTGTTAAAACTTACTATTTGAGTGGTGTTGTTCCTGCTAAACAGGAAGACGGTACTTTCGGTAATACTGAAGCGCAAACTGTAAGCGTTTTGAAAGGTATCGAAGCACAATTGAAGGCAAAAGGTTTGGAAATGTCTGATATTGTTAAAATGCAAGCATTCTTGGTGGCAACACCAGAAACTGGCAAAATGGACTTTGATGGTTTCATGAAAGGCTATAACCAATACTTTGGTACAGAAGCACAGCCAAACACACCAGCTCGTTCAACTTTCGAAATCAAAGCATTGTACTTACCAGAATGGTTTGTTGAAATCGAAGTTATCGCAGTTAAATAATTATCCTTTAGGTTAGTTATACACAATTCTAAACAGCGCTTTCGGGCGCTGTTTTTTTATTTGATATTTGAACTATGTTCATTATATAATTTATACATTGTTTAATATTGATTGAAGAAATATAAGATTTGATCATAATTAGTTAATTGCAAACAAAAAAGGTTATTTGCTTAAAAGTTTTTTATAATGTGCTATATTTCGTTGCCGAAAGAATGATGAATAGTATAAAAAGTTAAAAACTACAAAAGGAAAGTGGCAATATGATGCTATTTTTAGAGACAATTTTTGCATTCCCAGTTGTGATCTATACAACTTTGTTATTGCTGTGCATTGTGTTTTGGTTAATTGGTGCCATTGATATTTTCCAATTGGATAGTTTAGATATTTCCCCAGAAGGTGATGCAGGATCATTAAATGCTTTAGGTGGCATATTATTAAAATTTAAATTGCATGAAATTCCTTTTACTGTGGTTGCCACATTTGTTGCTTTATTTGCATGGCTCACAAGTTATCTCATTTTCCGTACATTACAAATGCCAATGAAAGAAATCACGCTTTTATATTATGGCTTAGGTTTAGCCAATGTATTAGCGAGTAGTATTGTTGGTTTAGTGGCAACATCCATATTCTTTCGACCATTTAATAAATGGTTATCCAAATTAAATAAAGCGGTAACACATAAAGATATTTTAGGTGAAGTTGTGATTATTCGTAGTAGCGTTGTGAACACTGAAAAAGGCGAAGCTACTTATGAAGATGGCGGTGCGGGTATGATTCTACAAGTGCGTTGCCTCAATGAAAATAATCAATTAACGAGAGGCAGTGAAGCGATTATCATTAAGTATCATACTGCCAATCATTATTATGAAGTGATTCCAAAAAAGAAATATTTTTAAAGTATAAATTTAAGTATCAAAATCAGCAGTACAAGAAATATAAGATTTAAGTGGTTATTTTTAGATTAATTAAAAAAATAGGAAAGTCGTATGCCAGAAATTGTTGTCTTAGTATTATCGGTGATCGGTGTTTCACTGGTTGTTATCTTTGGTCTATTTGCAATCATCAAAGCATTCTATGTAAAAGTGCCACAAGGCACAGCTTTGATTCTGAATGATACGACAAGTAAACCGAAAGTATTCTTTACAGGTAAATTGGTATTGCCAGTCATTCATAAAAAAGAGTTCATGAAGATCTCTTTATTAACATTATTGGTGGATCGTCGTGGTAAAGAAGGTTTGATCTGTAAAGATAACTTGCGTGCAGATATCGCAGTTGCATTCTATATTCGTGTGAACGAAACCACAGAAGATGTTTTGAAAGTTGCAAAATCTATTGGTGTGGATCGTGCATCTGATCATCATGCTGTAAGTGAATTATTCAGTGCGAAATTTTCTGAAGCTTTAAAAACTGTAGGTAAACAGTTTGATTTAGCAAAACTCTTTGAAGATCGTTTGAACTTCCGTGAGCGCATTGTGGATGTGATTGGCAAAGATTTAAATGGTTATGCACTAGAAGATGTTGCAATCGACTATTTAGAGCAAACGCCAATTGGCCATTTAGATCCAAACAATATCTTTGATGCTGAAGGTATTAATAAAATCACTGCAATTACAGCGATTCATAAAGATGAAACGAATAAACGTGAACGTGATCTTGAATTGGCGTTGAAAAAGAAAGATACAGAAACTTTTGAAGCTAAATTGGAATTAGATCGTCAACAAGCAGATGCTCAAGCGCGCCAAAGCCGTGAAATTGAAACAATTCGTGCACGCGAACAAGCGGAAACTTTAAAAGTTCAAGAAGAAGAGCGTTTAAAAGCAGAACAAGCACGCATTATTTCACAGCAAGAAATTGAAGTGCGTGAAGAAAATCGCCAACGTGAAGTGGAAGTTGCGCAACAAAACCGTTTACGTGCTGTTGCGATCGAAGAAGAGCGTGTAACGCGTGCACGTGAATTGGAAGTGGTTGCCCGTGAACGTGAAATCGAATTGCAAACCATCGAAAAAGATAAAGCGGTTGAAGAAGAAAAACGCATCATTGCTGATGTGATTCGTGAACGCATTTCAGTTGAAAAAACTGTTGCGATTGAAGAAGAACGCATTAAAGAAGTTCGTGAAATATCAGCAGCTGAACGTGACAAACAAACGAAGATTTTAGCAGCGCAAGCAAAAGCTGAAGAAGAATTAGTAAAACAAGTAAAACAAGCAGAAGCAGATGAAACTGCTGCAAAACATCGTGCAGTTGAAATTAGCACAATTGCACAAGCAAACTTGGAAGCTGCAACGAAAGATGCAGAAGCTCAAAAACGCATGGCAGAAGGTACAGAAGCGGAGCAAGCAGCACTTGGTTTGGCAGAAGCTCGTGTGATGTTAGCGAAAGCAGAAGCTGAAGAGAAAGAAGGCATGGTTCAAGCCTTTGTTGCAGGTGAAATGCGTATCGCAGAAGCGAAAGGTATTCAAGAGAAAGGCTCTGCAGAAGCGAAAGCAATCCAAGATCGTGGTTTGGCGGAAGCTAAAGTTGTGGAAGCTAAAGCAACGGCAACTGAAAAACAAGGCTTAGTAGAAGCTTCGATTATTCGCGAAAAACTCCGTGCAGAAGCAGAAGGTTTGGTGGAGAAATTCCATGCAATGGGCACAATGACAGAAGATTCTCGTGCGCATGAAGAATTCCGTTTAGCATTAGAAAAAGGCTTTGAACAGGCAATGGCTTCCATCAGTGCAAATCAAGAAATTGCACGTGAACAAGCAGATGTATTGGGCGCTGCATTGAGCAATGCGAAGATGGAAATTGTGGGTGGTAATGATAAGTTCTTCGAAAGCTTCTCTAAAGCGATCAGCGTAGGTAAAGCAATTGAAGGTTCTGTGAGCCAAAGCCCTATTTTGCAAACTGCATTACAAACTGTATTGAGTCGCATCCAAGCGCCCGCACAAAATGGTGGCACAAATGCACCTCAAAGCAATCCTTTAAGTAATGTTGATTTGAATGCATTGGCAACTCAGTTTTTAGGTCATCAAAATAACAAAGGACATAATGATGATCAGGTTGAACCATAATCATTGATGAATTTCTTTGAGAAATAAACGGAGCATAGCGAGGCTTTCTCGCTATGTTTAGTTGATTGATTTTAAATAAAGTTGTGAATATGTCAGAAATCGAACAGAAAGATCAAAACCAAGAAGTGTTAGATAGCGCAGTTGCAGAAGGTGGCGCTTATGAAATATTAAGCCGTCGATTAAATGCTTTGGGAACAGAACTTCAAGAGAATATTGATGGGCTGAATGCCAAGCGTTTAGAAGAGTTTGGCAAAAGCGATATGGAAGTGATTGGGCGAATCCGTATTCGCACTGAAAACAACTGTATTGCACGCGATATTGTGCGCTTTGGTGATTGGTTACTGTTTGGTTATAACGTTTTCTTGGGTTTAAAGAAAGAAACGCACGTTGAAGATGTTTTTTCTCTCTATCGTTTAGTGGAGCATGATGGCAGCTATGATGTTGAAACTGTACCTTTGGAAGGTACATTTCTTAATATCGAAAGTTTTGTTCAAGATTTTAATGAGTTGTATACTTATTATAAAAATGCTCAGTTATTACAATTGGTTGAGCGTGATGGCAAACTTTTAGCCAGCTTCCAAATGGGTGAACGATTAAGTGATATTCGTGTTTTCCGTTGGTCAATTTCCAGTGATAAACAGAAAATCGAATACATTGATAATCGTGGTGAGCGTGATATTTCATTGCCGCCTGCTTATGATTTTGAATGGACAACGACAGATCGAGAAAATATCGTCAATGGGCGTTTTCCGCACATTAATATTTTAGATACCGTTTTTGTGGAAACAATTGGCGGGGATTTAACTGTTAAATGTGAAAATAATACGAATGATGGTTTGGGAATTTATCACGAAGAAGTTTTGGATAAAAACCAATCCATCAACGATGCAAAAATAGAATATGCCAAAGTCGGCTCATTGATTCTATTGAAAGTATTGCCATATCGTGAAGATGCTTGGCGTTACCTTGTTTACAATACAATGACGCAAAAAGTTCAGCGCATCGATGCGATTGGCTTTGCATGTATTCAGTTGCCAGAAGATCACGGGATTATTTTCCCTGGTGGTTATTATCTACAAAGTGGCGATTTTAAAACATATGAGCACAATATGAGTGGCATGCGTTTTCGTCGCATTCGTAGATCACCAAATGGTGAAGATGTTCTATACATTTTCTACGATGGCGCAGAAGGGCGTTTAGCATTATTCAACTACAATATGATTGAAAGAACGCTTGCAAACCCTATTTTAGCGCTCGGTTATGCAGTATTTGAAGATGGCCGAATGGTAGTTTTTGAAACCGCAGATCATGAAGCAACGCGCGTTCATCCTATGCAGATTTGGCAAACACCATTTTTTAGTGATGAATATTCAGCAAAACAGCCAAATAACAATAGTTTATTAGGTCGAATTGGTAATCCTGATTTAGTGCGTGGGATTTCCGATTTATATCACGTTGTGCGTGAAATTGGTGATCAAAGTGTTTCATCAGATCGTTACAGCTTATTGAGTGAAACAAGCAAGCAACTGTTTGATCGATATTTCTGGCTCAATGATGAAAAGAACTTTCCATTTGCAGGCATTTTGCGCTCGATTTCCCAAACCAGTGAATTGGTTTTAGATGAATATGAGAAAGTAGAAGCAATTCGCAGGCAATCAGATGCTGCAATGCGCGAAGCGATGACAATGCAAAAAACATTGTTGTCACAGTTGTACGCGGATAGTTGGCAAGAAACGGATGAGTTTGTAGAAGCGCTTCATTCGATTAATATGCAAATTGGCCGTTTAGTGACATTGCGTGGTTATCGTTACATTGATCTGAAAGAGATCGATGCAATGGAAGCGCAGATGAAAGAGCGCCAAACGCAGATTTCTCGAGCAACAGCAGAGTTCTTGGCGGATGATCGTTCACTGCAACCATTTTTAGATAAAATCCAAACAACGGAAGCAGCAACGCAACAAGCAATCAATACAGCACAATTGCAAACATTGCTGACAGAATCTGATGATATGTCTGGCGATTTGGATATGTTGTCCAATTTGATGGCGACATTGAAGTTTAATGATGTGACATTGCAAACTAAGATCGTTGAATCCATTGCGGAAGTTTATGCAAAGTTAAACCAGATGAAGGCGCGGATCATTCAAAAGCGTAAGTCTTTATCATCGACAGAAATGGTGGCGCAATTTGGTGCGCAATTTAAACTCTTTGGGCAAAGCGTTGCCAATGCTTTGAACTTAGCAACAACACCAGAGCGCTGTGATGATGAATTATCACGTTTATTGGTGCAATTGGAAGAGCTTGAAAATCAGTTCAGTGAAAGCGATGAGTTTTTGGCAGACATTGTTGCCAAGCGCGATGAAGTTTTAGAAAGCTTTGAAGGGCATAAGCAACAATTATTAGAAGAGCGCCAACGCAGAGCACAATCATTACAAACAGCAGCCGATCGTATTTTAGAAAGCATTCCAAGAAGAACAGCACGATTCAATGATACAACTGAATTAAACGCATTCTTTGTAACAGATGCTTTAGCTGTGAAAATTCGTGACATCACAGAAAAACTCCGAGAATTGCATGATAACGTTAAAGCGGATGATATTGAGTCACGCTTCAAAAGTGCCAAAGATCAAGCAGTACGATCGCTCCGAGATAAGTCTGAGATCTTTGAATCAGGTGGCAATGTCATTCGTTTAGGTAAACATCGCTTCAGCGTCAATACGCAAGAACCTGATTTGACGATTTTGCCGAAAGAAAATTATCTCTACTTGCAATTAACGGGCACGGATTATCAAGAGCGCATCAACAATGAAATCCTAGCGCAATATCAGCCATTCTGGAATATGATGATGGAGTCAGAATCACCAGAAGTTTATCGTGGTGAATATTTGGCTAATAGCATTATTGTAGCTGCAAGAAATAATCAGGAAGGATTAACCACAGGCATTTTACATGCGGCAATTTCCATTCAAGAGAACTTGGATAAATTGGTGCGTGATTTTGCAGCAAGCCGTTATCGTGATGGTTATGAAAAAGGGATTCATGATCACGATGCCGTGCAAATTCTAAAGCAATTGGTGCCATTACATGAAAGTGCAGATCTATTGAGATTCAGTGCGATGGCAAGAAGTTTAGCAATGCTATTTTGGAATTTTGAGCAAGAAGATGATGTCGCAAGTTCTTGGATTGATCGCGCAAAAACAAGTATGGATATTTATACTTTGTTTGGTCATAAAGATGGCTTGGATGATCTTCAAGAAGAGATAGAAGTCACTTTGTCGATGTTCTATGCGGAATACCCAATCAAGCATGAACCATTGAACATTAAGCATGCAGCAGAATATTTGATTTATGTTTTAGCAAGAACGCCACAAGAATTCTTCTGTAGCCGTTACGGTCGTGATTTAGCGCAAGGATTACAGAAGAAATTAGAAGATGCACACATGTGGTACAACTTTAATCATTCGCAATTGGGCATGAATGGGCGATTCGATGCACGTTGGCAGCTGATTGAAAACTGGTTGAAAGGTTTATGTTCATTGCCAGAGTTTGAGAATAATATTCGCTATATTCCTGAAGCAATTATGTTATTGATGCTGGGTAATGAAGGAAAAGTAGTTCAGCGCTTCAGTGAAGTTGCGTTGGATATTGAGATCACAGATTTATTGGGCGAGCATTCTCGAGTTTCTCAAGGAAAAATGCAGATTAACTTGGATGAATTTTTCAAGCGATTGCGTCGCCATCGTTTATATGTTGTGCCTGAATTTAGAAAATATTTAGCGCTTCGCCAAGGGATTTTGGCTGAGCAACGTGAGAAATTGCGCTTAGATGAGTTTAAAGCAAAGCCACTCAGTTCATTCGTGCGCAATAAATTGATCAATGATGTGTATTTCACAATTATTGGTGACAACTTAGCGAAACAAATGGGTACAGTTGGTGAAAATCGCCGTACAGACTTAATGGGTTTATTGCTCCTCATTTCTCCGCCAGGTTATGGTAAAACCACATTGATGGAATATGTGGCAAACCGCTTAGGCTTAATCTTCATGAAAGTGAATGGCCCAGCTTTGGGGCATGATGTTCTGTCGTTAGATCCTGATCAAGCGCCCAATGCAACTGCAAGGCAAGAGTTAGAGAAAGCTAACCTAGCCTTTGAAATGGGCAACAACGTAATGCTGTACATTGATGATATTCAGCATACTAATCCTGAATTCCTACAAAAATTCATTTCATTGTGTGATGGTACACGAAGAATTGAAGGTGTTTGGAATGGCAAAACAAAAACTTATGATATGCGTGGGAAGAAATTCTGCGTCGTGATGGCAGGAAACCCTTATACGGAATCAGGCGAAGTCTTTAAAATTCCTGACATGTTGGCAAACCGTGCAGATATCTATAACTTGGGTGAAGTTTTGGGCGGAATGCAAGATGCATTTATTTCAAGTTATATCGAAAACTCATTAACATCGAATGCTGTATTGTCACCTTTGGCACTCCGTGATTTGAAGGATTTATATCAATTCATGGATCATGCAGAAGGCAAACCCATCAATTCAAGTGCACTAAGTTATGCATATAGTGGCGCAGAAGTTGCTGAGATTACGACAGTATTGAAGCATTTGATGAAGATCCGCGAAATCGTTTTCAAAGTGAATCAGCAATATATTGTGAGCGCGGCACAATCTGATAAATATCGCACAGAACCGCCATTCAAGTTGCAAGGTAGTTACCGTAACATGAATAAAATGGTGGAAAAAATCTCTGCTGTAATGAATGAAGCCGAAATTAACCAAGTGATCAATGATCACTATATTGGTGAAGCTCAGCTATTAACATCGGGCGCTGAAGAGAATTTATTAAAGCTTAATGAAATTCGTGGCACATTAACAGATGTAGAAAAAGAACGTTGGGCTCAGATTAAACGCGATTTTGCACGCAATAAATCTATGGGCGGCGATGAAACTGATACAGGCATGAAGATCGTATCTCAATTAGCAGAATTGGCTATGAGCGTGAAAGATTTGAATTTTGCGAACCATTTAGTGTCATTAACTGAAAGCCTTCGATTAATGGGTGATCAGCAAGATGCAACGAATGCGAGCCTGAAAATTGCAGATGAAGTGACTAAATTATCAGGCGTTTTAGTTTCCAGTAATAATAGTAAAACCAATGCTCAGGCTTCATTACACATTGCGGCACAAATCGCAAAATTGAGCGAAAAGCTCGATGAATTTAAAGAAAGTGATGATTTGCAAAATGTGAATCGTTATGTGGCGAAACAAATGGGTGAATTGGTTAAAGGCTTGAATAGCTTGAAAGATACAATGCAGATGAATAACCCGCAGTACATTGTTCATCGCTTAGATGCCCTTGTAAAAGGTGTCGAAGCTTTAGGTGGCCGCCGAGAAATACGATTGATCAAAGAAAATAGAATTGTGACTGAATAAGTAATAGCAAAGCCCAAATAGGAAAACTATTTGGACTTTTTAGAAATCCTGAAATATTCTAAGAATAGAGGGAATTATGTTCTACGAATTAGATCAAAGTATTGCAGATGCATTTTCTGTATTTACCTACGTAATTATGGCTCCTATATGGGCATTTATTATTATTTTTGCTTGTAGGAAAATATGGAAACTTTATAAAAATCGCAAATCTCAAGGGAAAAAGTCTTGGTATTTCATCTTATTGTATTCCGCGATTACATTTGTTCTCGTAACAGGCAATTGGTTACCTAACAAGGTTTATTTTGAATATTTATGTCACCAATTGTCAGAAGATAATTTAAGGATTTATAAAACACCTGAAGAGTGGATAAAAGAGAACCAAGATTTGTTATCAGGTGAGCCTGTAACATTTAAAATTAGAAACGAAGATGATTTGCCAGAGGAATTTAAACGTAGACTAAATTTTCGTAGCAGTAGTGGATATTTTACGGAAATTACGATTTATAATAGTATCTTTTCAAGGCTCACAAAAAGACAAAAAATTATCCTTGATAATAGAACAGGCAATATTCTAATGTCCAAGGATTCTATTCTAAAAAGTATTCGCTTTCATTCTCCACCAATGGTAGGCACTGTTGGTTGTCAATATGATTTTTCTAAATCGAGCGCGATCGAAGAAGGTTTTAGTTCAATAAAAGAAAGAGCTGCGAATTTAGGAGATAAATTATGAGCAACTTTGCCTGTAAATTTCTAAGAATATACAAACATTGCTGATGATAAAATACCAGTCATAAATAAAGATTTCAATTTCATGGGATGCTCCGTGTGATTAGTTATAAATTAAGTAGGTACATTTATAATATTTTCTATGAAATAAGAGAAGTTGAACTATTTTATGTGGCAGTTTGAAAAAACTTATGATGAAATTTAGAATATAAAAAAGCCCAAATAGAAAATTATTTGGGCTTTTTGTTAGAAGAGTATTTAGCTAATTACGTTTTGCTAGGTTCTTCTGTAGTTTCACTATTTCCATTGGCATCATTGCCATTGTTAGTTTCTTTAAAAACAGATTTAACATCATGTTCCAATTGGAAATTATGAATGAACTGTAGATGATTTGTGTATTGATCCACAATGTCATTACTTAAGCTTTCCTTGCTGTAGCCCATAATGTCATAGCCTTGCGCACCATTATCCAAATGCACTTCTGCACGGAAATACTTCTGATAATCAGGATCAATGTCCGATGCTTCAATGGAAGAGAAGTTAGGCTTCAAATAATGACGAGCTTTAATGCGATACATAAAGTTATCATTTTTACCATGTTCCACTTCAAAGAGAATGTCATCATCGCTTTTCTTGGAGATAGTTGTTTGAATACCTTGCTTCGATAATTCAGCGGCAACTTCTTCAAAAGCAGGCTGAACCACTTCTTCAATAAAGCGAATCACATGATCACGGCGAGGATATAACACTAAACTACGTAAACGTTTCTGCCAACCGCCAGATGCAGCGCTTGTTTGTACATTATTGATGGAGTTTGTACGGATTTCTTTTTTACCATAATCCACGCGTAAAGCTTTAAATAACCCATATAAAGAGATCAATAAAATAATACTGAATGGGAATGCAGAGGCAATGGTTGCAGTTTGCAGAGCTTCCAATCCATTGGCGGACATCAACACAATGGCAATCACACCTGTGATTGATCCCCAGTAAACACGTTGCCATAGTGGCGTTTGTGTTTTAGTAGAAGAGAGCATGTCCATTACGATTGCACCAGAATCGGCACTTGTAATGAAGAATACGAAAACCATCACAATACTTAAGCCAGATAAGAATGAAGCCCAAGGGAATGATTCTAAGAATACAAATAGCGCTAAAGATTTATCTGTGTTGATCGCATCAGTGATTGCAATCACGCCATCATTACGAATCATATCAATTGCTGAGTTACCAAATACCGTCATCCATAGTAATGTGAAACCAGCAGGAACTAATAAGACACCCAATAAGAACGTGCGAATAGTACGACCACGTGAAATACGAGCAATGAACATACCTACAAATGGTGACCATGATAACCACCAGCCCCAATATAATATTGTCCAACCACCGATCCAATCACTAGGATCTTTAGGCTCATAAGCATATAAGTTGAAAGTTTTATTCACTAAATCTGATAAGTAGCTACCAATGTTTTGAATATAGGCTTGGAAAATCATCACAGTTTTTCCACCTAAAAACAGCACCAATAACATCAATGCTAGTGCCATATATAGATTGGTTTCAGATAAGATTTTAATTCCTTTATCTAAACCTAAGCTTACAGATAAAGTTGCGCCTGCTGTTGCGATGATTACGATAACGATTTTAATGCCAGTCACTGATAATAAAGCATTAGGATCTTGTGCATATGCAGATAATTTATAGCTCGTTAAATAGTCTAAACCTGCAAAAATTTGTTCAACACCAAAGCCTAATGATGTTGCTACACCAAATGCTGTACCGATGACTGCAAAGATATCAATGGCATCACCGATTCTGCCATAAATGCGTTCACCAATTAATGGGTAAAGGGCAGAGCGTAATGCTAATGGTAATTTATGGCGGAAGCAGAAGTATGCCAAGATTAAGCCAACAATGGCGTAGATTGCCCAAGCGTGTAATCCCCAGTGGAAGAAAGTTAAGCGCATGGCTTCTGTGGCTGCTTTTATGGTTTCTGGTTCGCCAACTGGAGGTGCAATATAGTGCATGACAGGCTCTGCAACACCGAAGAACATTAAACCAATGCCCATTCCGGTGGAGAACAACATAGCAAACCAACTGAAGTTGCTATAAGTTGGGCGGGAATGATCAGGCCCTAATCGAATGTCGCCAAAGCGACTAAATGTGATGAATATGGCTGCACCTAATATGATGGCGACGGATAATATGTAATACCATTTAAGGTTATCAACGATCCACGTTTGAATCGCGCTGAAAAAGTCTTTTGTATTCGGGACAAAAATTGTAATGCATAAAAGAGCTAATATTAGTATATTGGCGCCTACGAACACGGGGATGTTTAGGCTTGTAAAATACTTGCTTTGCGTCCTCATTGTTTTCGACATAAAAGTTCCTTGATTGTTCAAGTGAAGCCCTCATCGCAAGGGCGAAAAAATTATTGATACATGACAAAAACGAGCAAATTCGTTCGAAATCATTTATCATGCCTGACGGCTATTGGTATGGGAATTTTCCCAAAAAAGGAATGATTATAGCATAAAATGCATTTCATCCCAAAAGGCAAAAATTTTTGATAATATTTCCTATCTCACACGAAATTGATTAATTTAACGAATAGAACATAAACTATGAAACGAATAACTTTATTCTTAGCCTTAATCACGCTATCATTTTCTAACGCGCAATTAACGTTTAATTCATTGGAAAAGATGCAGCAACCTTTTTCATTTACTCAGCAAAGTATCATTGCACGATTGATGTCAACGCAAGCGAAGCAGATTGAAGAAGGTGCAATGACAGAATTTGAATCCCGTTGTATTTCAAGTAATATTGTTGTCATGATGGGCGATACCAATGCTGAACGTTTCACGGCAATTGCTGAAAAAGCTTATGCGCATCAAATGGAATCTCTCTCTGTAGATGAGATTAATTTTATGCAAACTGTTAACGACAAATACATGACTGTACTTGCCATTGTGGCAGAAGAATGTAGTCAAAAACCTCAAAAAGAGACACATGAGTAATTTAATTCAACGCTTTCATGCGACAAAATTTTTAACGAGCGCCAATCAACTGAACCAATTGCCAGAAACAGAAGGGCATGAAGTGGCTTTTGCTGGTCGTTCTAATGCGGGTAAATCTAGTGCTTTGAATGCATTAACATCTCAATCAACATTGGCTCGCACAAGTAAAACGCCAGGGCGCACGCAATTGATTAACTATTTCGAAGTAGATCCACAGAATTTTTTAGTGGATTTACCTGGTTATGGTTATGCAAAAGTGCCTGAGCGCATTCGTTTGCATTGGCAATCAGTGATTCAAGGCTACTTTGAAACACGTAAAAATCTAACAGGTTTAATTATGATGATGGATGTTCGTCACCCAATGACTGTTTTAGATGAGCAAATGCTTCGCTGGTGTGAATCACAGGATTTGCGTGTACATATTCTTTTAACAAAAGCTGATAAGTTAAAGCGTGGTCCTGCAAAATCTGCTTTATTCAAAGTGGAAGAAGCTTTGAAAGAGTTTGCAATGCCTGCGACGGTTCAATTATTCTCAGCAACTGATCACACAATTGGTCTGCAGGATGCTTTAAAAGTATTGAATGAATGGTTGCCACGTGACTAAACAAATTCATGCTTTAATTGCAGATATCGGCGCGACTAATAGTCGCGTTGCTGCTATCTATGGTGATGATTTAACGAAATATCATTCCGTTGAAATTTATCGTTCGGGCGATTTTAATGGGCCTGATGAAATCATTCGCCATTATTGTACCGAGCAAAATGTAGAATTACCGAACTTAATTCTATTAGCTATTGCAGCACCAGTGGATTTGAATGATATTCAGTTTGTAAATAATCACTGGGCATTTAAACTCACAGACATTCAAGAAAGACTATTGCCAGCCCACGTCCACTTTTTCAATGATGTTGAGATGCTAGGCTATGCATTACCTCATCTGCCAGATACATCTTTGCTACAAATTGGTGGTGGAATGCTTCAAAAGAAAGCACCAAAATTAGCAATATCTCTAGGTTCTGGTATTGGCACAAGTTTAGTGATTCATCACCATGATTGGTTGGCGATTCCATCTGAAGGTGGACATTCATCCATGATGGTCGACAATGAGTTTATCAGAGGCTTTTGGGATTATTTAAAAAGTTCTAATAAAAATGAAATAATCATCGAAGATTTTATTGCGGGTAAAAAGGGCATCCCGCAGCTCATAGATTTTTTACATAGCACTTCAGATAAAATGGATGCAAAACCAACGCCTATTGAACTAGTTGAGCGTTTAATCAACAAAAAAGATGCATTTGCTGTACAACTTTTTACAAGATATTGTGCTATGATTGGCAATGTAGCTAAAAACTACACTTTAATTACGGGAGCAAAGGCTGTTTATCTTGCTGGTGGGATTATTCCTAGATTTTTAGAGTTTTTTGCACAATCAGAATTTCGAGCGTCATTTGAAGCCAGTACATCTGTCGGGCAATTACTAGAAAATATACCAACATTTGTCGTGACAGATCCTTATCCCGCTTTAACTGGATTAACTCGAAAAGTTGCTTATATGGAGGATACAAAAGAGTGATTTCACATATTAAAAGCCATCGTGACAAGCTAAGAAAATCAGAAAAATTAGTCGCGGATTGGATAATGAGTCACCCAAATGATGCAGCTTCTTTGTCTATTGGTATGTTGGCAAAAACTGTGGGTGTTTCAGAACCAACTGTGATTCGTTTTTGCCGTGCTTTAGGATTTGATGGTTATCATGCATTTAAACAAGAGCTTGCAGGCGCTCTCAATGCAGGTGTTCCATTCATTCACAGTAATGTTTCTGAATCTGACAATACAAAAGATATTGTTAACAAAGTAATTACACAAGCATCAGCTGCCTTATTGCGCACGAAAGAATCTATTTCT
>JBEBSR010000003.1:0-115460 GCA_040394195.1 Wohlfahrtiimonas larvae
GAATGCAACATATACGATGGACAATGTCAGAAAATCTAGGATAATCCATGTGATTACTAAAATGGATAAGCTGATATTAATATTATCGTGAACATTGATGAACTGCGGAAAAAATGAAGAGAAGAAGATGATGTCTTTAGGGTTAGAAATGCCTACTAAAAAGCCTTTCTTGAATCCACCATCAATAGGTTTGATTGTTGTTGGTGATGTTTCTGAGTGAGTGAAAACTTCTCTTAAAATTTCATAGCCTAAATAAGCGATATATAGCGAGCCGATCAATTTAATGATGGTAAATATTAGATCATTGATGCTTAAAATGCCTTTTAATACAAGGATGGAAAAAGCGATCAATACCAATGATGCGATATTTGTGCCAAAGATGGTCTTTAAGGCTGCGCGATAACCATGTTTTAAGCCTGTGCTTGCAACTAAAACCATAACGGGACCTGGCGTTGCAATCATCACAACAACAGTGATGATATAAAGGCTGAGTTCTAAGAAATTCATGGTTATCCTTCATTAAAATGAATGATAGTTATAAGTGTTTTCTTGAGTAAAATCAATCCCTGATTCTCACTTGAGAATCCTTCTAAAAATGTTTACGGATGATTTACAATCAATGAGTTACTTTTACATTATGAGGTTTATTATGATTGTCAATCCATAAGGATTTAATGAAAATAATAAGGATGTGAACTATGAAAAAGATCTTATTTTTAGCAGTCGCAGGCGCTTTATTTGTATCATCAACTGCTATGGCACAAAATAACTACAATAATTGTGATGGCAGTGGCATGGGTTATCATCGTAATATGACGTCAGAGCAACATAATCAGATGATGAAAGATCGTGCTCAGTATCATAATAATGGTACATACCATAATACTCGTATGAAGCAGGCTAACAATAATCGCGGATCAAACAATTATATGAATCATGGGAATCACCGTAATAACAATGGTTATCACATGAATGGTAATAATCATCGCAATAATAACAATCATCGTGGGCAAGGCAGAATGCATTCCAATTGGTAAGATGATAAAAATGTGAGCAGCAAAAAGCCAGCATTAGCTGGCTTTAATTATTTGTCTTATCAGATATTTTGATTGCTTAACTCGATGCCTTCAAAACACCTTTAACTAATTCGATACATTGCAAATAACGCTCATCATATTCTTCGGCATTGATTTCAACATATGGAATGTTGTGTTTATTCAAAATTAATTTAAGCAATGATTGAAACTCTTTACGTGCTTGATTAGAACCTAAATGGCGTAAGCCATCAGAAACCCAAGGCGTATTATTTTCTAAGAAAATTACCAAGTCGAAATAATAGTTGTTGAGCATAGCTTCCACAGATGGATGTGGCTTGCCTTCATATTTGATGCAGAATGCTTGCGTTGTCACAAATGCTGTATCAATGAATGCAATTTTATTCGCATGTTTAACGGCAAAGTCGATGTATTGAGCTTGGCCTAATGCAATATTGTTGTAATCATCAAATTGCAGTGCGCGTTCATCACCACCCAAATGCTTGAAAATATACTCTTTACCATATTCCCATGCGCTCGTTGTATTGAACATGTTCGCAAGTTTATTGATCATCGTGCTTTTGCCACTAGAATCGCCGCCCAAAATTGCAATAGTTTTCACAAAGAAAGGCTTAACTTCTGTCGGAATATATTCCCAGTGTGACAATGGCGAACGACGAATATCTTCACTGCGAATATTCATGAATGTACGTTCAGGATCGATCACTTTTGTTGGCAAGTTCAAGTGCTTGAGATAGAAATCTACATCATTATTTTCACTGCTGTAGATCATATCTGGTTTGATGTTATGGGATTGTAAAAAGTAATCGACTTTCTTTGCCCATAAGATTTGATCTTCTTCTGATTGAGAGAGATTTTCCTCATCAATATAGTGAATATGGATATTTTTCTGATATTTGAATGTTTGTAATAGCCAGCGTAAACGATCTTTTAAAGATGGTTGGCGGCTCATTGCGCTGTCTTTAAATGTTTGATAATCACGTTCTTCATTGTGGCGAAGAATGATGTGTAATTCATCCATTTGGCTAATAGCTCTTTGAATCAAGTAAACATGGCCAGTATGCAATGGATAGAACGCACCAAAAATGATCCCAACAGTTTTTTCTTCTTCTTGTGGATTGATGTTGAGATATTGATATAATGCGTTCAGTTTTGTTGCGCTAGGGTTCTGAACCTTATTATTAAGCAATTGGCTCAAATAGCCTTTTGTCATATCACAATGGTCAGCAACGTTTTGTAGAGTTAATCCTCTATCTTTAATGACTTTTTTAATGTACGCAACATTAATCATACTTCTGTCTCCCTTAAACAATTGAGAAGCATTATACATGCTTTGTTTAATATAAAATACTGATTTTTATATCAATCTACGATTTAATCATGCCAATCAGATTAGGATTTGTCACAACATCTGAGAGATAGTAACCATCTAACACTTGTAGAAAGCTTTTTAACGCATCTGCCATGATCAAGTTGATTCTGCAGTACTCTGAGATATTGCATTGGTTTTCTTCGCTGTGACATTCAATGATGGAGAGCTGTTCAAAATCACGAATGAGTTGCCCAAGATTAATTTTAAAAGGATCATTGCCTAACTTTAATCCGCCTTGATTGCCACGAATACTCGTTAAATAGCCATATTTCGTTAATTTTGCAATAACTTTGGTTAAGTGACTACGGGAAACATTATAGTAACTAGAAATTTCTGAAATATTCACCAATCGTTCTGAATGAATGGCTGCATAAATAAGTGTTTTAAAGGCGTAATCGGTTTGTTGAGTTAATTGCATGATGGTCTTGAAGCGATGAAGCAGCAGAGAAGCGAAGCTGCTGATTGTAACAGAAAATGAGCAATAAAAAATCCTAATGCGGTTAAACATTAGGATCTTTCGAAGGTTTTAGAGAATAGAAGGGTTATTTTGGTATTTCTTGCTCAATAATGTATTTAGTGAGTGTCACAATATCCCAATGATTCTGTTCTGCAATGCCCATGCAGCCACGTTGAATTGTGCGCAACAATGGTAATCTGTGATCAGTTGCGTAAGAGCCCATTGCAGCTGAGATCATAAATATAGCGCTTCCACTTTCGTTCACACGACTAAAATCTACTGTTAAAGTTTTGATGGATTTAAATGCTTCAGGATTTTCTTTTTGAATGAATTCAGTTAAACCTTCTTTAAGCGCTTCGATAGCATGTTCAATATTATTTTTCACAGTGCCATAACAAACAGCGAGTTCTGTTGAAGTGCTATAGCCATAAGTGATATTGATAATTTTATCTTTGATGAAATCCTTGGATGGATAGATTAATTCAGTGCCAGATGATGTTAAATAAACATATTCTGGTGTTTGGCGAAGCACTTTGTAAGCATTGCCATTTGGCAATAACACAACATCGTTTACAACAGTTGGGAACCATGTTTCATCCATTTTTACAGGGCGAGAGATCATGGTGTTTAAATGATCGATGGTTAAGCGAACTGTGCCATTTTCTAATAAAGGATTCACAAGATATGTATTGTATAAATTAATGCGGCTCACTTTCCAAGGTAAATCATTATAAATCACACGTTCACCTTCGCGTGCTTGCCCCATATTTAAGAAAATACGTGCTTTAATAAAATATTTTGGAATGGAATTACGTGATGTCACCAGGAATGCCAAGATGATCAATATCGCAATGCCAAATAGCACCATATCACCAGAAGAGTAGAGAATTGCCAAAGTGATAATGACAACCACTATTGTTGTGATGATTTGATAGAGCAGCATGAAAATGCGCCATCTGATAGAGATTTTGTTTTTTTCACGTGATTCTAATAGAACTAACAAACGATTGAAGCCATATAACAATAAAGAAACAGCGGCGATTGTGATGAGTAACAGTAATCCACGACCTTTTGCAAAGCCCCAAGCGCCTTTTGTTAAGCGTGTTGTGAAGTCTTCTTTAACGGTTAATTCATCTAATTTAATAACCGTTAAGCGACGTTCACGTTCTAATTCTTTATGAAGATTATTCCAAGTATCTTGGATATCTTTTAAGTTTTTTTGTGCATTATCTGGTAATGCGGAAATTTGAATTTGTTTAAGAGTCTCCAGACCATTATTCAATTGGGCTAAACGATCATCAATTTCTTTTTGTTCTAAGCGTAATAAATCACGTTTTCTTGGAGCATCTGTGATTTTTTTCATTTCAGCAAAAACGGGCTGAGCGATTTGAATCAGCTCTTTTTGCCAGTTGTAATCATCCACTTGCTGGATGGCCTGTTTTGCTGGTGTATCAAAGCGCGAAGTATCAATGCCACCTAATGAGATTTTTTCAAAGAGTTCCGTATACTCTTTTAGTTGGAGATTAGCGCGTTTTAAACTATCTTCTAGCTCTTTTTTATGAGATTCATCATCTTCTTTTTTAATTTCAGCCGTTAAGCTTGTGCGTTTAGCTTGTAGTTCTTTGATGTCATTAGAAATTGTGATGAGTTGATCTGTCACATTTTCTTGCGCAGGTGATGTTGTAACCTCAGGGTTAACAGCAAATAATAAAGATGAACATAAAAATGTAATGAGTAGTGAGAATAGTGCGAATTGCTTTGAAAGAGCATTGCGTTGTGGCATTTATTTCTCCTGATATTGATGTGCAAACTTCTATTTTTATAACAATAATCTATAAAGTTCATTGAAGAACGCAGGAATTATAACATTGTCTGTCTGGCTACTTTGATAAAAATCCCATATAAGCTAAGGATTTATCATCATGTAAGAATAGATGACCTTGAGAAAGCTATAGGAATTCTTTATGATAAACCTTTGTATTAATCAATCATAGCAAGGAACTTCTATGTCAGAAATTTTAACGTTATCACCAGAATTGGTTTGGAAGCACTTTTATGAGATGAATCAAATTCCTCGTCCGTCTAAAAAAGAAGAGAGAATTCAGGCGCATTTCAAAGCTGAAGCGGAGAAAAGAGGTTTAGAAGTTCTACAAGATGAAATTGGTAATCTTTTAATTCGTAAACCAGCAACACCAGGCTATGAAAATGCACCAGCTGTGATCATTCAAGGTCATACAGATATGGTTTGCCAAAAAAATGATGGCACAGATCATGATTTTGATAAAGATCCAATCGATATGTATATCGATGGTGAATGGGTTAAAGCAAAGGGTACAACATTGGGCGCAGATAATGGTATGGGCGTTGCAATGGGTATGGCGATTTTAGATGATCCAGAAGCTGAACACGGTCCATTAGAAATTCTATTAACAGTGGATGAAGAAGCTGGCATGGGCGGTGTTCGTGCAATGAAAGCAGGCTGGATGAAAGGTAAATATCTCATCAACTTGGACAGCGAAGAAATTGGCAAATGTTTCGTAGGTTGTGCAGGCGGTGTGGATGTTGGTTACAGCGCTAGCTTGAATTACGATGCAGAACAGTATGGCAAATTTGTTAAAGTGACATTGAAAGGCCTAAAAGGTGGTCATTCAGGGATTGATATTCATAAAGGTCGTGAAAGCGCGAATGCTTTATTGGCAGAATGCTTGAGTTCTTTATCTCAGCAAATGCCTATTCGTTTAGTTTCATTTGTAGGCGGAACTTTGCGTAACGCATTAACACGTGAAGCAACAGCTGTGATCGCTTATGATGAAACACATGGCGATTTCTTGAAAGAGCATTTTGCACATTGGCAAAAACACTTGGCAAATCGTTTGCAAAATATCGATGAAGGCGTTCAGTTATCTTATGAAGAAACTGCAGCTGCATCTTCTATGTCATCACAAGATTCACACCATTTATTATCATTCTTAACTTTGTTGCCACAAGGTGTTTTGAAGCGCTCAGCAATTTTACCAGTTGTAGAAACAAGCTGTAATATTGGTACGGTTTCTGTGACTGAAAAAGGTGGTTTAAGTGTTGGTTTATTGGCTCGTTTCTTAACTCAAGAAGGTTTTGAAATGATCAAGACCAAAACTCAAAACTTGGGAGAATTATCAGGTTATTTCTGGCAAGCTAAGAATGATTATCCATCTTGGAAGCCTAATTTGGATTCAAAACCATTACAAACATTGCAAAAAATCTATGAAGAAAAACATGGCAAGCCAATGGGTGTTGAAGTGATTCATGCAGGTTTAGAAACAGGTTTGATTGGTAAATTGTATCCTGATTTAGAAATGGTAAGTTTTGGCCCAACGATCAAAGGCGCGCATTCACCTGATGAAAGAGTCAATATTCCTGCGGTTGCAGAAATCTATGAGTTGACAAAAGATTTGCTCAGAGCATTGAAAGACTAATTTTATTTTTATATTAGGCAGAGTTAAAAAAGCTGATTGAGGATACTCAATCAGCTTTTTTGTTCTCTGAGAATTTATTTAGGATAAATGCGATATTCTTTAGGTGGAATCACTTGTCCAATAGCTTTTAAGTCTTTCAAGCCCAATTTATGTGTCAAAGCTAAAAATTCAGTAACATGATCTGGTGCAACAGAAACTAATAAGCCACCACTTGTCTGTGGATCACCTAAAATATGTTTGAATTGTTCAAATGTACTATTCTGTTCAATAAGATGACCATAGTTATCTAAATTGCGGAATGTTCCGCCAGGCATGGAGCCTAACGCTTCATAATGGCGAACATTATCAATTAATGGAATTGCGCCGCCAAATAATTCAACAGAGACATTGCTACCTTCAGCTAATTCAGAAAGATGACCAATTAATCCAAAGCCTGTGATATCTGTCATTGCATGAATATAATTACATTTTGCAAATTCAGCACCAGCTTTATTTAATTGAATCATAATATCGCGAGCGGAATATTTATCTTCATCTTTTAGTAAACCACGTTTTTCTGCTGTGGTTAAAATGCCAATCCCTAAAGGCTTAGTTAAGAAAAGGTAATCGCCAATTTTTGCTGTGTCATTGCGTTTGAGGTGTGCTTTATCAACAATGCCAGTCACTGCTAAACCAAACATAGGTTCAGGGGCATCAATAGAATGGCCGCCTGCCAAAACTATTCCTGCGGCATCACAAGTTGCACGGCCACCTTCAATCACAGTGCGGGCAATTTCTGGTGCAAGTACATTCGTTGGCCAGCCTAAAATAGCAATTGCCATGATAGGTTTGCCACCCATAGCATAAATGTCACTGATAGAATTAGTCGCAGCAATTCTCCCAAAATCAAAAGGATCGTCCACAATAGGCATGAAGAAATCCGTGGTTGAGATAATCCCAGTTTTTTCGTCGATGCCATAAACAGCAGCATCATCTCGAGACTGGTTGCCCACCCATAAATTTGGATCAGAGGTCTGTATGCCACTGCCTGCTAAAATTTGCCCAAGAACCTTAGGATCAATTTTGCAGCCTCATCCAGCGCCGTGACTATACTGTGTTAATTTGATTTCAGACATTTCTTTGCTTTTAAATCCTCATGGAATAAGGTAAAGTTTAGCACTTTATTCCTAGATAAATAAGCCGAGATGATCAATTTTAAAAAAGTTGCTTTGGTGAGTCGCAATAATGTTAGTAATCCTTCATTCGAATCAGTGATTAAGGCAGCTGAGAGCGTGCTTAAAAGTAATGATTGTGAAGCGGTAACATTGGCATTACCTCCAAATGATAGTGAAGAAACTAGAGCAGTGTTAGAGAATGCAGTGAAAGGTTGTGACCTGATTGTTATTTTTGGCGGTGATGGCACGTTTTTAGGGATCGCACGTAAAGCATGTCATTTAAATATTCCTTTCGTGGGGATTAATTTAGGTCGATTAGGGTTTTTAACAGATATTCGTGAAACCCAATTAAAAGAAAGTTTAGAATGTATTTTGCGTGGTGAATACACAACAGAAGAGCGTGAACTGATTCGCATTACAATTGATGATAAAATAGATTCGTTTGCATTGAATGATGTGGTGATTCATCAGCGCAGCATTTCTCGAATGATCGAGTTAGATGTTTATGTAGATGATCAGTATTTGACAAGTTATTGGGCTGATGGGGTGATTTTTGCAACGCCAACAGGGTCAACTGCTTATGCTTTGTCATCTGGTGGGCCTTTGGTTTATCCGACGTTATCGGCAATTCTAATAGTGCCAATTTCCCCGCATACATTTAGCCATCGCCCGATTGTATTGCCAGCAGATCGAAAAATTAAAGTAAAATTGAAAGATAGTGTCAAGCATGCTGTGAGTGTCAGTTGTGATGGGCAAGTAGTTTTTGATTTTAATTTGGGTGAAGAATTAAATTTAGTGAGCAATGCTTCTAAAATTACGCTGATTCATCCATCAAACTACAGTTATTTTGAGATTTTACGAGCCAAATTAAATTGGGGACATCACCCAGAGAGAGAGCGTTAATAGATGAATGAATTAGTGATTCAACATCCAATTTTGGGTGATTTGACTTATGAGGAAGTGTTGCAAGGTTATGTAGGTAGTATTGAACTATCTGAAATGCCTTTGAAGATTAATTTGGTAGCAGATGCTGACAATGTTGAAGTATTAGGTAATCAGCTCATTAGTTTTCTAGAAAGTGATGAATTTGAAGATGCATTCATTGCAGGTTTAGAGAAATTGCTAGAGATTAAAAATCGTAACTGGCTCAATGATGGCGAAGCAGAATATACATTGGAAGAGTTATTTGATTTTGTTTCGTTAGATGCAATTGTGATGTATGCGGATAAAATTGAATTGTATACAGATGATTTAGAGCTATTATGGCGAAATCGCGCGGTATTGAAATATAATCATCAATATCAACTCATCAATGTTGAGGTTGAGATTAACGAAGAATAATCATTTAATGCAATAAAAAAGAGTGGCTTGCCACTCTTTTTTATTATGTGTTCATTAGGTCACAGCAGGTGTTTGTAATCTGCGTGCTTGATAGAATCTCTGTTTCCAGTATTTTTCATCTAATGATGAGGTCATTACGCCACGTGATGTAGATGCATGAATAAATTGATTATTGCCATTATAGATACCTACATGTAAACCGCTACCACCGCGCCAATTAGTTTTGAAGAATACTAAATCACCTGGCTTTAAGTTTTCTTTAGCAATTTTAACGCCTTGAGATGTTTGTGCGATTGTAGTGCGTGGTAATGCGATATCAAATTTATCATTGAATGTGCGTTGTACAAAAGCAGAGCAGTCTATGCCATTCAATGAATCACCACCGAGCCTATAGGGTGTACCTTTCCATTGTTTAAGCTGTTTTTTAAGTTCCGTTGTAACAACCAAGTTATCTCTTAACTGGGCATGACGTGCTATAGAATCTTTTGATGAACTGTTCTTGCTTGTCGAAGCGCAACCCGTCGCAAGTATAGTCAACATCATAATGGCTAATGTTTTTTTCATAGAATAGTCGTCAATAATAGAGTGAGATTTTTGCATTATAGATCAGGAATGGCTTCCTGATCTATACCGTTTTTATATATTTTTATTTATTATGACGAAGAATTTTGAGAAGTAAAGTCATAATCGGTTTCTTGGTACACAAAATAGTTGAGCCAATTTTGGAAAAAGATGCTAGAAGCACTGATCCATCTAGTTTGTATGGCTTTTTCAGGATTATCATCGACAAAATAATTACATGGCACAACGGTTGATCCTTGTGCTAAGTCACGCTGATATTCCAATAAAAGTGTCTCTTTATAGTATTCAGGGTGCCCACTCATGAATAATTGGCGACCATTTTTGCTAGAGACAATATGAATGCCTGCTTCTTTTGAGCTTGCAATTACTTCTAAATCAGGATGGTTACGAATCGCATCAGGATCACTTTCCGTATTGCGTGATTGTGGTACATAGAAGACATCATCAATGCCAATCAATAACTGAGAATCTTCTTTTTCTTTAATATGAGGAAATACGCCTGTTAATTTTTCAGGGAAAGTGTGCTTATCGATATCATAGAAATATTTCAATGCAGCCTGGCTTCCCCAGCAAATATATAAAGAAGTGAAGACATGCTCTTTGCTCCAATCGAATATTTTAGAGAGCTCATCCCAATATGTTACATCTTCAAATTTTAGTAATTCGATGGGTGCACCTGTGATGATCATGCCATCGAAATACTGGTCTTTAATATCATCGAAATAACTATAGAAAGTATCTAAATGAGCCTGTTTGGTATTTTTTGAGATATGGCTTTCAATTGCCATTAAAGTGATATCCACTTGTAATGTACCATTACTGAGTTTACTTAATAATTGAGTTTCAGCAGTAATTTTATCAGGCATTAAATTTAAGATACAAATCTTAATAGGGCGGATGTCTTGTTTTTGAGCACGCTCTGAATTCATCACAAATATTCCGTGATCTTTTAAAATTTGGGTTGCAGGTAAATCTTCTGGGATAACAACAGGCATATTTTTCTCCTCAAATATAATATCCATAAAAAAAGCCAGAGTGGATATCACTCTGGCTTTATAAACTGCAATCAATGGCTTGCTTTAGAGTGACTCACGTACAGGTTCGAGAGTCACTCAGTGAGCAACTCTCTAAAGCATCATCATTGGTTGAAATTTAGTTGTGTTCATATTGTCTTAGTTCTCGAATTAACGTATACCACATCAAATCATTTAACCATAATTGTGTCAAGTGTTATGTTTTTCTTCTATGTATGTCTATACATATTGAGAATGTAGTTTTAATGTAATGTTGTGATATTAATAATATTTTTTTAAATGTCATCTAAAACATAGTGTTATCTTTATAAAAATGTAATGACAAACAAATTAAGTGTGATAGTATCCGAATTAGGTAATGAAGACTAATAAAGTGCCACATTAATAATAGAGCATTCATGTTCATACCTTATCTGAGGATCTTAATAACTTGTTGTACATAGGAGGATAATATGGATGCTGCCGTTAAAGAAGTAGCGACCAAAAGTCGTAATATCAGTGCTTGGACGCTGATTAAAATATTTTTATTGAGTTCAATCGGTATTGTCATGTTTTTCTTATCCATCGACATTGGTGGTAAAGAAACAATATTGATCGATCATATTGCGAGTTTTGTCATTGTAGATTTACGCCCAGCAGCGCTTACATTAATACTACTAATTATGGCTTATGGTGCTTTTTCACCTTATATCACAGGTAAATTTAAAAACTCTGTGAGTGAAATGATTTTCTCTGTTTTTAAAGTTATTGGTTTCATTTTAGGCGTATTATATCTCACAGGATATGCTCCTGAATGGGCAATGAAGCCTGATATGCTGCCTTTCTTATTTGAAAAATTAGCGTTATCCGTAGGGTTATTGATTCCTGTTGGCGCAATCGCATTAACATTCTTAATTGGTTTTGGGTTGTTGGAATTTGTTTCTGTATTCATGGAAAAATTGATGCGCCCATTATTCAGAACACCAGGTGCTTCTGCAATTGATGCAGTTGCATCATTTGTGGGAAGTTATTCTATTGGTTTATTAATTACAGATCGTGTTTATAAACAAGGTAAATATTCTCATCGTGAAGCAGTTATTGTTGCGACAGGATTCTCTACAGTTTCTGCAACATTCATGATCATTGTTGCTAAAACATTGGGCTTAATGGAATATTGGAACTTTTATTTCTGGAGTACATTTTTTGTGACATTTGCAGTGACATCTATCACTGTATATTTACCGCCAATCAGTTTATTTGATAACGTTGCAAAAGATCCATTGCCAGAACCACCTAAAACTGAAAAATTTAAACATGCTGCTCAATTAGGCATAGAACAATATGAACGTAATCCTAATGTTTTGAAATTGATTTGGGCTAACTTGAAAGATGGTTTAGCTATGTCATCAGTTGTTGCACCTTCTATTTTAGCGATTGGTTTTATTGGCTTAGTATTGTCAAAATATACTCCAATTTTTGAGTGGTTTGGTGTTGTGTTGAAGCCATTCTTATGGATGACAGGTTTTGAAAATGCTCAGCAATATAGTGGAGCATTGGCATCAGGCTTAGCTGAAATGTTCTTGCCTTCAATTTTATTAAAAGATGCTGATTTATCTATTCGTTTTATCACAGCTGTAACGACAGTGGGTAGTGTATTATTCTTCTCAGGTAGTATTCCTTGTATTTTAGCAACATCAGTGCGAATTAAGATTTGGCACTTAATTTTATTGTGGTTCATTCGCACAGTATTATGTTTATTAATGTCAAGTGTAGTATTTAGGATAGGTATTGCTATGGGATGGTTAGGTTAAAATATCACTTCAAGCTTGTATAAATGCAGTAGAAGAGCAGTAGGGATATATTGCTCTTCTTTGTTTTAATGTAATATACTGTGCATGGTAAATTCATTTTTGATGAAGGAAATAATATGAAGAAAAATCGTTCAACGGTTGTTATAGTTGCTGCAATCACATTGTTATTGTCAGGTTGTGCATCATCATTGTCAGGTGATAGCTATTCACGTTCTGAAGCTAGACAGGCACAAGCTGTACAAGTGGGCACAGTTGTGGGTACTCGTTTAGTGCAAATTGAAGGGACTAAATCAGGCCTTGGCGCTGTAACTGGTGGTGCTTTAGGTGGTGTAGCTGGTAGTGCTGTTGGTGGTGGTAAAGGCAAAACATTAGCAACAATTGCTGGTGCTGCTGTAGGTGTAATGGCAGGAGCTGCAGCTGAAGAAGGTATCATGCGTACTCAAGGCGTTGAAGTTATGGTTCGCTTGGATGACACGAACAAAACTCGTGCATATGTCCAAGAAGCTAAAGGCACATCTTTCTACAATGGTCAGCGTGTTCGTATTACAACAACATCAAGTGGTACAGCTCGCGTAGTACCTTTATAATTTTTTGAGTAGATAGCAAAATCCCCATCTATGTCGACATAGATGGGGATTTTTTATGAGTCATGCTTTAAATTTATGGCTTCTGTCTAGTCATTCTTTGAGGTCTTGCACTCGAAGGCTTTGTAGATGCTGTTTTGCTAGTTGTAGGCTTACCAAATGTAGATGTGCTTGCCGATTTCGGGCGAGTGTATACACCTTTTGTTGTAAACGATTGCTGTTGGTGTTTTCTACCCATTCGATTACCTTCACCACCTGCAAGCCCTGTGCCTTTAGGTTGATACAGTGGAATCAAATGATTCTTGCTATTGCCAATTAAGTCAGCTCTGCCCATTTGTTTCAATGCTTCACGCAATAATGGCCAGTTTTCAGGATCATGATAGCGTAAGAATGCTTTATGTAAACGACGATGTTTCAAGCCTTTGGGTGTTAGTACTGTTTCCGAATCTGTTTTCACAGGTTTCAATGGATTCTTTTCTGAATGGTACATTGCGCCTGCCAATGACATTGGCGTAGGAATGAACGCTTGTACTTGATCAGCACGAAAATCATTACGTTTTAACCACAATGCCAAATTCATCATATCTTCATCTGATGTGCCTGGGTGAGCGGCAATGAAGTAAGGAATTAAGTATTGCTTCTTACCAGCTTCTTTACTGAATTTTTCAAACAATACTTTGAACTTGTCATAGTTTGTAATGCTTGGCTTCATCATTTTAGCTAAAGGCGCTTCTTCAGTGTGTTCTGGGGCAATTTTTAAATAGCCGCCGACATGATGCGTGACTAATTCTTTCACATATTCTTCATCACGAATCGCTAAGTCATAACGTAAACCAGAAGCGATCAAAATTTTCTTCACGCCTTTTACATTACGTGCTTGACGATAGAGTTCAATCAATGGTTTGTGATTTGTATCTAAATTCTTACAAATATCAGGTGAAACACAAGAGAAGCGACGGCAGTTGTGTTCAATTTGTGGGTCTTTACATGCTAAACGGTACATATTAGCTGTTGGGCCACCTAAATCTGAAATAACACCTGTAAAACCTTCTGTGCGATCACGAATCTCTTCAATTTCACGTAAAATAGAGTCTTGTGAACGATTCTGAATGATTCGGCCTTCATGTTCAGTAATAGAACAGAATGAGCAACCACCGAAACAACCACGCATGATATTCACTGAGAACTTAATCATTTCCCATGCAGCGATTTTTGCACCTTTGTATTCAGGATGTGGCGCGCGTGAATAAGGTAAATCATAAACACCATCCATTTCTTTTGTTTCTAAAGGCAATGGTGGTGGATTTACCCAAACATCACGATCACCATGTTGTTGAACTAGTGGACGAGCATTGTATGGGTTGGTTTCTAAATGCAATAAACGGCTTGTATGTGCATAATAGACTTTATCATTTTTAACTTGATCAAAGCTAGGCAAGCGAATGTAATTAGTTCTGCGTGCTTGCTGTTTTTCTTCACGTTTTTGATTACGGTCTCTTGGTGTTAAATCTGTACCGCAAGTTGGGGTTTCTGGCTCATTTAATGCTGCATTAAAGCTTGAGTCTTTAGGGAAATTAGGTGTTTGTTCATTTTCTGAACCAATCACTTGATTGGTATAGGGATTAATCAAAGGTTCAATTTTTCCTACTTCATCCAAAGTTGTGGAGTCTAATTCAGTTAAACCAAAGTGATTGCGTTGATGTGGCAAATTCAAAGCTGAGCCACGAATATCTAACATGTTACTGATTTTTTCACCTTTTGCTAAGCGGTGAGAAATTTCTACTAAGCTACGCTCGCCATTGCCGAATAATAACATGTCAGCACGGGAATCTAGTAGAGCAGAACGGCGAATTTTTTCTGACCAATAATCATAATGAGCAATGCGGCGAAGAGATGCTTCGATGCCACCCACAATAATTGGCACATCTTTATAGGATTCTTTGGCACGTTGTGAATAGACTAATAATGCACGATCAGGGCGTTTACCAGAAACATCGCCAGGTGTATAAGCATCATTATGGCGAATTTTACGATCAGATGTGTAATGGTTCACCATGGAATCCATGTTGCCAGCAGAAATACCAAAATATAAGTTTGGTTTGCCTAACTTCATGAAATCATCTGTATTCTGCCAGTCAGGCTGAGAGATGATACCAACGCGGAAGCCTTGTTCTTCCAATAAACGGCCTAAGATTGCCATAGCAAAACTAGGGTGATCAACATAGGCATCGCCAGTGATTAAAATAATGTCACAGCTGTCCCACCCGAGCATGTTCATTTCATCTCGGCTCATGGGTAAAAATGGTGCTGCGCCAAAGCGTTTTGCCCAATAAGGTTTGTAGGAAAATAGGGATTTGGCTTCGTTGGAAAAAGAAAAGTTCATATACGGCTAACAAAATGGTGGTAAAGGGCGACATTATACTTTGATTCTGTTGTATTGTCTGATTATTAATAATATATTGAATTTTGATCGTAAAATTCAAATTATTGCTATAATTGCGCCACATTGTAATCACATAGGATAGTGCAGCCAATGGCACACCCTCGTTTAAAGAAGCACTTGAAGTACATCAATAGTTTTATCCAATCACCGCGTAGTTTTGGCACATTGATGCCATCTTCACCAGCGTTATGTGAAGCAATGGTAAAATCAGTTGATTGGAATCAAAAATCATTAGTGATTGCAGAGTTGGGCGCTGGTGATGGTGTTTTAACTCGCCATATCCTTAAAGCTATGCCTGAAGATGCTCAATTGTCAGCTTATGAAATTAATCCAGCATTCTTTCATGAATTGGAAGAGATTAAAGATTCTCGATTAATAATCAGAAAAGTTTCTGCAGAGATGTTAGATCAGCCTTATCAAGTCATTTTTTCTTGTTTGCCATTTTTATCGTTACCTTTAAGAGTTTCACTGCGAATCATTAAGGCAACTTTACAAATTTTAGAGCAAACGCAAGGAACTTTTATCCTATTTCAATATACTCAGCGTATGGAAAAAGTGTTGTCTCGTTATTTTGAATGGGAACGCAAATTAGTGGTTAAAAATTTTCCGCCTGCTTATGTGTATGTATGCAAACCTAAATAAGAAAGTCATATCGTTGATTAGATTGAATTAAATGTTCTTCTAGGTCTTTTGTGTGTTGTTCTTCTAGAGCTTGAATAATTTCTGGGAGATTCATTGTGCTTTTTGCATTAATGCAGATGGCTTTGAAATCATCAAATCCGCTACGGCGGAAACGCTCTTGCAATAATCTATGATAATGTTTTTCAATATTATGTATATGTTTTATTCGTTCATCAGAGAATATCTTACGGGCTGTTTCATTATATTCATCTGATTCAATTAGTTTTGAAAGTTTTATATAATCATTATGTAAATCAATACATTCTTGAGGGGCATCTGTTCCACTTTGATAATAATAAAGGGCAATAAACATTACTATGACAAACGTAGTAATGGATATGGCAATTTTTTCAAACATGTGGATCACCCTCTTCTGTTAATATGTTTACATCTTTTAAACAAGTATAAATATAATTATTATTTAATTAGTTATAGAATATTTATGTAAAATTTATATCATATTTTGTCTGTATAGTCTAAGGATAAATTGAGTAATGATTAACGATAATTAGTTTAAAAACAAATAATAAATAAAAACGGCTTTAAGAAATCTTAAAGCCGTTTATCAGATACATATTTACAAAGAATTATTTTTTCTTCGCTGGTGGAAGATCTGTACAAGAGCCTTCCGCAACTTCTGCTGCCATCCCTACAGATTCGATCAAAGTAGGATGAGGATGAATTGTGTGGGCAATATCCAATACATCAGCGGACATTTCAACTGCAAATGCAATTTCACCAATTAAGTCACCAGCATTAATACCTACAACTGCACCACCTAAAATGGTTTTAGTTTCAGGATCGAAGATTAACTTAGTTAAACCTTCTTCACGAGAACTTGCTAATGCTTTACCACTTGCACTCCATGGGAATACAGATTTTTCATAAGGGATACCTTTAGCTTTAGCTTCAGTTTCCGTTAAACCAGCCCATGAAATTTCAGGATCAGTATAAGCAACAGATGGGATTTGTTTGATATCAAAGAAGCGTTTATGACCAGCACAAACTTCGGCTGCAACATGTGCTTCATGAACAGCTTTATGTGCTAGCATTGGTTGGCCAACGATATCACCAATTGCAAAAATATTTCCAATGTTTGTACGCATTTGTTTATCAACATTGATAAAGCCACGATCTGTTACATTTAGACCTGCATTTTGTGCATCTAATTTCAAGCCATTCGGTGCACGGCCAATTGCCACTAACACATAGTCATAAACTTGTGCTTCGCTTGGTGCATTTTCACCTTCAAAGTTAACTTTAATGCCTTCAGGTAATGCTTCTGCACCCACAACTTTAGTTTTGAACATCAATTTGCTGAAACGATCTTTGTTATATTTTTCAAAGACTTTTGTTAAATCACGGTCAGCACCTGGAATGAAGCCTTCTGTGAATTCAACAATTTCAACATTTGATCCTAAGTTAGAGTAAACAGTTGCCATTTCTAAGCCGATGATACCGCCACCGATGACTAACATACGCTTAGGAATTTCACGTAATTCCAATGCACCTGTTGAATCGATGATGCGAGGATCTTCTGGCATGAATGGCAATTTAATCGCATGAGAACCTGCTGCAATGATTGCTTTATCAAATGATAATACGCGAGTTGTGCCATCAGCTTGTTGAATATTTAAGTGATGATCATCTTTAAATGATGCAATCCCTTGAATCACTTCAACTTTACGCATTTTAGCCATGCCAGCTAAGCCACCTGTTAATTTACTCACAACAGATGATTTATAGTTACGAATTTCATCCAATTCAACGCGTGGTGCATCAAAGTAGATACCTGCATTTTTCAAATGAACTTCAGCTTCTTCTTTAGCTTTTACAACGTGCAATAATGCTTTTGAAGGGATACAACCTACGTTTAAGCAAACGCCACCTAACGTAGAATATTTTTCAATCATCGCAACTTTTAAGCCAAGATCAGCTGCGCGGAATGCTGCTGAGTAACCACCAGGGCCAGCACCAATTACGACAACATCACAATCAAGATTGGATGGTGCAGGCGTTGCTGCTGTTACTTGAACTTCAGGTTCAGATACTTTTGGTGTTTCAGTTGGTTTAGCTTCTGCTTTAGGCGCAGCGACTGATCCGCCAACTGTTGCGCGAGCAATCGTTGAACCTTCTTTCACTTGATCGCCAACTTTAACTAAAACTTCAGTAATTACGCCATCCACTTCAGCAGGAACATCCATTGAAGCTTTGTCTGATTCTAAAGTTAATAAGTTTTGATCTTTAGTGATGCTATCACCCACAGCAAATGCAACATCAATCACATCAACGCTGTCAAAGTTACCAATGTTAGGGATTTTGATGTCGATTACTTGTGATGCTGATGCGGCAACAGATGCTGCTTCCACTTTTGGTGCAGGTGCTACTGTTTCAGTTTTAGCTTCAGCAACTTTAGGTTCAGATGCAGCAGGTGCTACTGCACCAGCTTCGATCATTGCAACTACATCGCCTTCTTTCACTTGATCGCCAACTTTCACTAAAATTTCAGTGATTTTGCCAGCGATGTCAGAAGGTACTTCCATGGATGCTTTATCTGATTCTAGTGTTAGGATGTTTTGATCAATTTCTATCATATCACCAACATTCATTAGAACTTCAATCACATCAACAGCATCAAAATTGCCGATATTAGGAATTTTTAATTCAATAGCCATAATCGTTCCTTATACTAAAATGCGGCGCATATCTGCCAAGCATTGGTTTAAGTGAACAACGAAGCGCGCGCCAGCTGCACCATCAATCACACGATGATCGTATGATAATGATAACGGTAACATTAAGCGTGGTTCGAATTCTTTACCATTCCAAACTGGTTTCATGATAGAACGAGAAACGCCTAGGATTGCAACTTCAGGCGCATTGATGATTGGGGTAAATGCTGTACCGCCAATACCACCCAATGAAGAGATTGTGAAACAACCACCTTGCATTTGATCTGGTTTCAATTTGCCATCACGTGCCAATTTTGCTAATTCGCCCATTTCAGCTGCGATTTCAATCACACTCTTCTTATCACAATCACGAATGACTGGAACCACTAAACCATTTGGCGTATCTGCTGCAAAACCAATGTGGAAGTAGTTTTTCAAGATTAAATCATCACCATCTAAAGAGCTATTGAATTCTGGGAATTTCTGTAAAGCGTGAACACAAGCCTTCACTAAGAATGCAAGCATTGTTACTTTCTTGCCAGATTTCTCATTTTCTTTATTCAGCATTACACGGAATGCTTCTAAATCTGTCACATCGCTTTCATCAAACTGAGTCACATGAGGAATCATTGCCCAGTTGCGCGCTAAGTTAGCGCCAGAAATCTTCTTAATGCGTGACATTGGTTCGCGAGTGATTTCACCAAATTTAGCGAAATCAACTTTTGGCCAAGGTAATAAGCTTAAACCGCCACCATTTGTAGTCGCGACAGAACCAACGCTACCAGAGCCTGACATGATGGATTTAACGTGTGCAACAACGTCTTCACGCATGATGCGTAATTTAGGACCAGAACCTTTTACTTGATTCAAGTCTGCACCCAATTCACGCGCAAATGCACGAACAGATGGGGAAGCATGTGCACCTGAGAAATCAAGGTTAGATTGGCTTGCAGCAGGTGCTGAAGTTTGCACTGGCGCAGCAACTGGTGCTGGTTTTGGTGCTTCTACTTGTGGTGCAGGTGCAGGTTTTGCTTCAGCTTTTGGAGCTTCTTCTGCTTTAGGTGCTGCAGGTGCAGATTCTGCACCTGTCGCTTCAATACGGAAAACCACATCGCCTTCTTTAACTTTATCACCAACTTTGACTAAGATCTCTTTGATCACGCCAGCTACGTCAGCAGGAACATCCATAGATGCTTTATCAGATTCTAAAGTTAGTAAAGTGTCATCCTTTGCAACTGTATCGCCAACAGCAACAGGAATTTCAATGACATCTACTTCATCAAAGTTTCCGATATCAGGCAGTTTCATTTCTATCATTGCCATAATCTTTTATCCTTTTCTTATTCGGTCAATATTAAAGAGAGATTGGGTTTTTCTTGTGAGCATCGATGCCATATTTGTTGATTGCTTCTGCAACAACACTTGCTTCGATTGCACCTTGATCTGCCAATTCTTTCAATGCAGCAACAGTTACGTAGTAACGGTTCACTTCAAAGAACTCACGCAATTTGCCACGAGTATCTGAGCGGCCAAAACCATCTGTGCCTAACACTTTATATGGTGCTTTGATTGCTGAACGAATTTGCTCACCAAATAAACGAATATAGTCAGATGCTGCAACAACTGGTGCAGTAGAATCATTCAATAATTCAGCAACATGAGAAACACGAGGTTTATCTGTTGGATGAAGCATGTTGTGGCGTTCTACATCTTGTACATCACGTGCAAGGATGTTGAAGCTTGGGCAACCATAAAGATCTGCATCTACGCCCCAATCTGCTTTCAATAAGTCAGCAGCAGCGATAACTTCGCGGAAGATTGTACCTGAACCTAATAAGCGAACGCGTTTTGCTGAATCTGGGTTTTCACCTTTCTTCAATAAGTACATACCTTTTAAGATATCTGCTTCAGCGCCTTGTGGCATTTCAGGATGGCTATAGTTTTCGTTCATGATGGTTAAGTAATAGAACACATCTTCTTGATCTTGCATCATGCGCTTCAAACCATCTTGCATGATTACAGCCAATTCAAATTGGAATGTAGGATCATACGATACACAGTTTGGAATCAGCTGAGCCAAGATATGGCTATGGCCATCTTCATGCTGTAAGCCTTCGCCATTCAATGTTGTACGGCCAGAAGTACCACCCATTAAGAAACCACGAGCGCGTTGATCGCCTGCAGCCCAAACTAAGTCTAAACAACGTTGCAATTGGAACATTGAGTAGCATACGAAGAATGGAATCATTGGAACGTTGCTCACTGAGTAAGATGTGGATGCTGCGATCCATGAGCTTACTGCACCAGCTTCGTTGATACCTTCTTGTAGTACTTGTCCATCTTTTGCTTCTTTGTAGTACATCAATTGGTCAGCATCTTGTGGCACATAGTTTTGACCCGCTTGAGACCAGATACCTAATTGTCTGAATAAACCTTCCATACCGAATGTGCGCGATTCATCCACAACGATTGGTACAACATGTTTACCAATAGCTTTATCTTTTAGGATCGTATTCAACATACGAACGAACGCCATAGTTGTAGAGATTTCACGGCCTTCTTGTGTTGCAGTTAATTGTGCTTTGAAAGCTTCCAATTGTGGTGCAGGCAAAGGATTGTCAGTTTTCTTGCGACGTTTTGGCAAGTAACCATGCAATGCTTCACGGCGTTCACGGAGATATTTCATCTCTGGTGAGTCTTCAGCAGGGCGGATGAATTTTAACTCTTCTATTTCTTCATCTGTTACTGGAATTTCAAAACGATCACGGAATGCACGTAAAGTTTCTGTACCAATTTTTTTCTGTTGATGTGAAGTGTTTTGCGCTTCACCTTCTTGACCCATGCCGTAACCTTTGATAGTTTTGATCAACAATACTGAAGGTTGGCCTTCATGTTTAATTGCAGAATCATAAGCAGCATAAATTTTATTTTCATCATGGCCACCACGATTTAAGCGCCATACATCATTATCTGACATATGTGCAACCATTTGGCGAAGTTCTGGCGTATTGAAGAAATGCTCACGAACATATGCACCATTGCGTGATTTATATGTTTGATAATCACCATCAATTGCTTCCATCATGCGTTTACGCAAGATACCTTTTTCATCTTGAGCCAACAATGCATCCCAGCCGTTGCCCCAGATTAATTTAATCACATTCCAATGGTTACCACGGAAGTTAGATTCTAATTCTTGAATGATCTTACCATTACCACGAACAGGGCCATCTAAACGCTGTAAGTTACAGTTAACGATGAAGATTAAGTTGTCTAATTTTTCACGACCAGCCAATGAGATTGCACCCAATGATTCTGGCTCATCCATTTCACCGTCACCGCAGAAACACCATACTTTACGTTTTGATGTATCAGCCAAACCACGAGCATGGAGATATTTTAAGAAGCGAGCTTGATAGATCGCTTGCATTGGACCTAAGCCCATTGAAACTGTAGGGAATTGCCAGAAATCGTCTTGCAACCAAGGGTGAGGATAAGAAGGTAAGCCTTTGCCATCTACTTCACGACGGAAGTTAAGCATTTGTTCTTCTGTAATGCGACCTTCCAAGAAAGCACGAGCATAAATACCAGGGCTTGAGTGACCTTGGAAGAAAATTAGATCTCCACCATGATCATTGCCTTCTGGGCCATGCCAGAAATGATTGAAACCAACTTCCCACATTGTAGCTAGAGAAGCATAACTTGCGATATGTCCGCCTAATGATGAATCTGCTAAATTAGTCTTAACGATTAAGGCCATAGCATTCCAGCGGTTATATGCGCGGATTCTATGTTCGATATCTGAATTCCCAGGAAAAGCTGGTTGCTCATGCACAGGAATTGTATTGATGTACTCTGTTGTACCAGAGAAGGGAACTTCGATGCCATCACGATGTGTACGTTCAATGATCTGATCTAACAAGAAACGAGCTCGCTCTTTACCTTCAGTCTTGATTACGCTTTCAATGGAGGCAATCCAATCTTGGGTTTCGATTGGATCGATATCTTGAATAGTTTTTAAATCGCTCATATTTCTTCACCTATTTTGAAATAATGTGATTGTAATATTTTCTATCTTTCTGAAATATTTACAAAATTAATCTGCTGAGCAGATGAATTGCTTTAAATGATAGCATGAAATTTTAAAATAAATCTGTTTGTGAAATAAAACACCAACTTCCTTGCTCTAAATTTTTGGTAAATAAATTTAACTTGCCAATTTTAACTCTGACGAGTCGTAAACAGGGGAAACCTATGGCAGCACACATTCTTCGGACTTGTCGATTTTTTCCTTCGGTAATTGTGATGCTGATCCATGTAGTGGGAATGTTTTTTCTTTCACGAATAGGTGGTATACGTTCCCATAAATTTTCAGGCTCTGGAATGATTTCTGCAGCTGCTGGTAATGTTGTGAATTCTTTGAGTTGAATGCCTTTGTGCAACTGAGCAATAGCTTCTTCTGTCACAGTGCCTTCCACTTGTGCCCAATAGGTTTTAGCAACTTTGAACTTTGGAGAAGCAATCTTGGCTTGTAGTTTTCCATCATTAGTTAATAAGAGTAATCCCTCACTATCTGTATCTAGTCGGCCAGCAGGATAGTATCCCTGTAACGAAACATACGACTTTAAAGTCGTATGTTTTTCGTGCTCAGAAAATTGTGAAATAACACCAAATGGCTTATTCAGTACAATTAAAGGTGTTGTTTTCATCACTTTCCTACGACCATACAGTCGTTACCGCTTTGTTTTAATTGATTACATGCCAATGTAGCATTTTCGTAGTCAAAACCAGATAAACGAGCTCGATATAAATTATCTATGAGGACAATATCTATCTTTCCTTGCTTCAATTTTCTATGTGCTATGCGTGCGCGATCTTGTGCAGATTTACGATTTTTATAAGCACCTACTTGAATAGAAGCTGGAGATTGTGGATTGGATTGATAAGTTGCCGTGCTTGTTGAAATGAGCTTAATTGTTGGAATATTAGGTGTTTTATCATTATTAACGATTGTAACTGAGTTCTTGTTGTTTGATGCTTTAACCAATTGAGGTGTTTTCGTATCATCATAACCAACTAACATGTCTTCTGTGATTGTAGGAGAAATTGATGGATTACGGCGGTTACGTTTTAATGCATCGAATGAATCATCCATAATTTGCACCATAATATTGTCACGTGAAGCTGTGTTTTTACCACCAATAACAACTGCAAATAAACGTGTATTGCCACGTTGAGCACTGGTTACTAAGTTTGAACCTGATTTACGAATATAGCCTGTTTTAATGCCATCAGCACCCACTAACATTTGATTCACGCGGTTATGGCCCTTAACTTCATAGCCATCGTACCAAAAGCTTGTCATCTTAAATAAAGGATAATGTTTAGGATGATGGTTATATAAAGCCACACCTAAAGTCACCATGTCTTGTGCTGTTGTATACTGTGAATCATTAGGCAAACCATGAGGATTTACAAAATTTGTATTCTTCATGCCTAAACGTTTAGCTGTTTGGTTCATGCGTTTCGCAAATCCAACTTCAGAACCACCAATGTGTTCTGCAACAGCAATGGCAACATTGTTAGCAGATTGTACAATCAATGCTTTTACAGCTGTTTCTACAGTAATTGTAGCACCCGCTGGAATGCGTTTGCCTGATTTGTATTTCAAACAAGAACATTCAGCTTGGGAGGCTTTTTGAGAAATTCTGATGCGTTGATTCATTTTGATTTTACCTTTCGATAAATCTTCAAATAGAATGTACAGCGTCATCATCTTAGTCAATGAAGCAGGGTAGCGACGTTGATTCGCATCATGTTCATAAATAACTTTACCAGTATTAGGTTCTATAACAAGTGCAGAGAAGCCTGTGTTGGCATAAGCAAAACCACCCAAGCTACCAATGGCTGGTAGCAAGCATGTGATTATGATTTTTTGTAGTAATTTTTTCATAGATCAATCTCAAAATGTTGAGCCAAGCCATAGTATGCGGCACGTAAACCCATTGCTTCACCACCAATAGGGCGGCCTTTGCGATTGCGGATATTCCATGCCATAACATCGATATGTGCGAATGGCACATTATCGCTTAAAAAATGCGTTAAGAAAAGAGCTGCTGTGATTGCACCGCCATAAGGTTGAGTGGATGAGTTCAAAATGTCCGCAAATTTTGTTTCAATCCAATCATTGTATGCTTGATGCAATGGCATGCGCCATAAGCCATCCGTCTTTTGTTGACTTAAATTGACTAAACTCAAAGCTAATTGATCATCATTAGAAAATAGTGCAGGTAGTTCTGTACCTAACGCAACACGAGCCGCACCTGTTAATGTTGCAAAGTTTACAATAGCATCAGGAGATTGCTCGCAAGCGTAACTGATTGCATCTGCTAAAACTAAACGGCCTTCTGCATCTGTATTATCAATTTCAACAGTTGAGCCATTGCGCGCCTTAATAATATCGCCAGGGCGCATTGCTGTACTGGAAATAGAGTTTTCAACGATTGGTAATAATAAGCGTAATTGCACAGGCCACTCTTCTTTAATGATCCAGTTTGCCAACGCTAAAGCATGAGCAGAACCACCCATATCTTTTTTCATTAAACGCATGCCATTAGCAGGCTTAATATCTAAACCACCACTGTCAAATGTTACACCTTTACCAATCAATGTTAGCTTTGGATGGTCAGCTGATCCATAAGTCACTTCCACTAAACATGGAGCAAACTCACTGCCATGTCCAACATGATAGATTAATGGGAAGTTTTGTTCCAAAAGCTCTTCATCTTTAATGACTTTTACTGTGCATTTTTGAGATGACAATAAATTCTGTGCATATTGTGCTAAAGATTCAGGGTTCAAATGGTTCGGTGGGCGATTAATCAAAGTACGTGTTATATAATGTGCTTCAATTTCGTTCACTAATTTCTTACGGTCCAATTCTTTTGGGAATAAGATCTGTACATTAGGCTGTTTAGATTCTTTGAATTCATTGTATTGATAAGCACCTAAAGCAAAGCCTAACAATAATTGATATTGGGCATCCAATGTTAAATCTTCATTCGCAATGTAGTAAACGCCTTGCGGTGCTTTGGTATAGAAATTACCTAAAGAAAACATTTCTTCAACGGAATCAAATTTAACCAAAATTTTGCTGATAGCACCTGTTTCATCTGGAATTACTAATAATTCAGGCTCATTGTCTAAAGATTGATGAACCCAATTTTGCTCAAAAGGAGAGAAAGCAAAATCTGATAACTGATGATATAAATAAATTGGTACAGCTTTAACCATAGATGGTGCATTAATCAGTAATTCATGAAACATTTTCTCTCTCCAATCTGTTAATTTTTAATAATCATCATTTTCCGCAGCTAATAGCACTTCTCGGTTGCCATTAGATTGAGGTGGTGTAACGATGCGTAATTCTTCCATTTCTTCCATTAATCGAGCAGCTCGCTGATAGCCCACGCGTAATTTGCGCTGAATAAAAGAGATGCTGGCTCTTCTAGATTCCACTACAATTTTAACTGCTTCATCAAATAAAGGATCTTGTTCATCAGATGGCGATGCAGGCACACCAGAAGCTTCTGGTGATAATCCTGGAATTGCTTCTGTTGGTTCTTGTAATATATCTTCAATATAATCAGGTTCGCCTGTTAATTTTAAGAATTCTGCCACTTTATTCACTTCATGATCATCGACAAAAGCACCATGAACACGAATGGGGACATTCACGCCAGAGGGTGCATATAGCATATCACCATGGCCCAATAACGTCTCTGCACCTTGTTGATCAATGATTGTACGAGAATCAATTTTACTAGAAACTTGGAAAGCTATACGTGTTGGAATATTGGCTTTGATCAAGCCTGTAATCACATCCACAGAAGGGCGCTGAGTTGCCAAAATTAAGTGAATGCCCGAAGCGCGTGCTTTTTGTGCCAAGCGAGCAATCAATTCTTCACATTTTTTACCAACGAGCATCATCATGTCTGCAAACTCATCAATCACAACAACGATGAATGGTAACTTTTCTAATAAAGGTGGGTTTTCTGTATCAGAAACGTGTTCGCTTCTACGCCATAGAGGATCAATAATTGGATTGCCTGCATCAATGGCATCTTGTACTTTTTGGTTAAAGCCAGCGATGTTACGAACTTTTAATTGGCTCATTAACATATAGCGGCGTTCCATTTCAGCAACGCACCAACGTAAAGCATTGGCGGACTCTTTCATATCTGTAATGACTGGAATCAACAAGTGAGGAATATCATTATAAACAGATAATTCCAACATTTTTGGATCAATCAAAATCAAGCGCAATTCTTCAGGACGAGCTTTAAATAACATGCTTAATAGCATTGTATTTACACCCACAGATTTACCAGAACCCGTTGTACCTGCAACGAGCACGTGTGGCATTTTTGCAAGGTTAGCCAATACAGGTTCACCTGAAATACTTTTACCAAGAATTAATGTTAAAGGATCTTTGGCATCTTGATACTCTTGAGATTCTAAGCCTGATTTAAAATAAACAATTTCACGTTTTTTATTAGGAATTTCTAAGCCAACATAGCTTGTACCCGGAATAATATCCACAACGCGTACACTTGTGACTGATAAACCACGTGCAATATCTTTTTCAAGATTATTAATCTGCGCAACTTTGACGCCTGGCGCTAACTCAAGTGCAAATCGTGTGACAACAGGACCTGGCTCGATATTGGCAACTGTAACTTTAATGGAGAAGTTTTTAAGCTGATCCACAATTAACTGTGCCATTTCATACAGCTCACTGTCATCATATTGATTATGTGATGGTGGAGGATCACCCAATAAATTCAATGGAGGTAATTGGCCAGCCATAGGGAAGTGCTTTAATAACTCTGCTTTTTTTCCTTCGCTCATTGGTTCTGGTATACGAGCTGCTGGCATGACAATATTCTGCTTGGGAGCTTCAACAGGTGTTAAATTTTCCATTGCAGGTTTGTATACAGGTTCTATAGGAGTTTCTTGAGGTTCTTCTTGGATGAATGTAGGTTGTGCAATTTCTGCTTCAGGCTCAAATGGCGCCCAAGTTGGCACTGAGATCGCTTCAACTTCTGGCTCAATTTTTTGATTATAAGCATCATCCACAAACTCTGTCACTAGTGGTAGGTCCATTGGAATATCATCATTTTTCTCTACTACAGGCTCAGAAATGATTTCAACAGTTGGGAAATTTTCTGACTTTGTTTCTAGCGTTGAGAATGCAGGTTCTTCAGGAAATGCTGGCGCGTGATATTTTTCTAATTCTTCTAAGAAGGCATTGAAGTCTTGTTCATTTTCATGAGGATTAGACATAGATAATTGTGCAGAAGTTCTATGATCTGTAAAGCTATTCGTCTGTGAAAACATTGATTGGCCTGATGAATCTGGCATTATAGTTGGTTCAGCAAATGTTTTGCTAGGAATGATTGGCTCAGCTTTATCTGAAAAAATATTGAATGCAGGAATATCATTAGTTTTATCTGCATTATTGGGTGCTGAATGTGCAAACATTGATGCTGGCATTACTAATGGTTCTTCATCTGGAGTTTCATCTACCCAATCAGATAAACCTTTAAAGCGCGTATCTTCTGATGAAGATGTATGATTTTTCTGTGATGCAATGGTTGGACGTTTGAAAATGGATGGCAGTTTAGGTTGGCCATTTTCATCCACTTGTGGTTCAAATTTTGGTGTAATAGTTGATTCAGTAGAAGGATAATTATGGTGGTTATCCACGTCTGTAGAGTTTGTAAAATTAGGTTCTACTTTATTAAAATTGGTTGCGCCAAAGCCAAATGAAGGTTCTGTTTTCGGCGCATTAGATCTCTGCTGTTGAGATTCACTGAATTGTGGCTCAGCATGAAAATCTTCTGAATCTGTTTCAGTTTTAGTATTTTTTTCTTTGTACTTAACAAGTTTTGAGAAGAAGCTTAATTTTGGTTCTGTGGATTCTTCCTCTGCTTTTTGAGGTGCTTTTTCAAATTTCGGCTCGACTTCTTTAGTCATTAAATGTTCAATATTGGCTAAGTCGCTATTTTCATCAGTATTATCAGATGATTTAAAGAATCCTACAACAAACTGGAAGGATTTAATCATGATTGCACCAATAGTTTCAATCCAGATGAGCGGGCCACAGCCTGTTGCCATAATGGATGTGATGAACAATAAAAAGAATAAAATAATTTTGCTTAATGTGACAGAAATTAAGCTATCTGGGAATAAGTTCTGTATCCAGCCAATAGAGTGATGGAGCAAAGTTCCTGTTAACTGACCTACAGCACCGCCATGTGAGATTAAATCATCATTAGGATTGTAAACATTCATGAGTGAGGCAACAGATAGAAGTACCAATGAAACGCCCACGATTCTGATCATGATGGTTTCGATGTCTAAGTTTTTATAACCAGCTTGGCAAATTAAACGATAGCCATAAGCGATTAATAATGCAGGCACTAACCATGCAGCTTTACCAATGGTTGTGAAGAGAATATCTGAGAAATATGCACCACGGGCGCCGAGCCAGTTGTGAACTTGAGTGGTTGCAATGGTTTTACTCCAAGCCGAATCTTCAGGATGATAAGTTAATAAACTGATCACCATGAGTAATGCGATGGCAACAACGGCGCCAAACATGATATTACAAATGATCTTATTGGCTTTTTTTGTTGGTTCAGTTGTGATTTCAAGAGGCTGACGTCGGATGGCCTGTTTCAATGTTATGTACCCAATAAATGAATGTCGATAGAGTCAGCAGTTTAGCATACATTCATCCAAATCTAAAAAGCCCCAACTGGGTTGGGGCTTAGGTTTTTAGAAGTATGTCATCGATTCTTCTTGAATTTCTTCTGCTTTTTCTTTTTTAGGTGGTAATAAATCTTCTCGTTTTATTCCCAAAATTAAAGCACTGGCTGATGCGATGAAGATAGATGAGTATGTACCCACTATAATACCGATCAACATAATGAAGGAGAATGAGTGAATTGCTTCACCACCAAATAGGTACAATGCCAATACTGCTAGTAATGTTGTCACGGATGTCATGATCGTACGAGACAGTGTTTGGTTAATCGCTTGATCAATAATTTCTTTTGGCGTTCCACTTCTTGCGGCTCTGAAGTTTTCACGGATACGGTCGAGTACAACAACAGTATCATTCACTGAGTAGCCGATTACAGCTAGAACAGCAGCCAATGATGTTAAGTCAAACTGTAGTTGTCCATAATGGCCTAAGATTGCAAACACAGCGAGAACAAATGCCGCATCATGCACCGTCGATAAGATTGTACTCGTTGCCAATTTCCATTCAAAGCGAATCCAGATATAGGCAAGGATCATTAAGATCGCAATGACAGATGCTAAAATACCGCTCGTTACCAATTCATCGCCCACTTTTGAGCCAATGAAGTCAACGCGCTTAATCGTTACATCTTTATCAATGAGTTCTAATGCACCTAATACAGCTGTAGAAATAGATGATTCATTCATACCTTCAATGATTGGTAATGTGATCAATACATCGCGGCTTGAGCCAAAATGCTGAACTTCTGCATTTTCTAAACCAACCTTGAGTAGAGCATCACGAACATCATCAGTTTCAATACTGTTTTTATAAACAGCTTCAACTTCAGTGCCGCCTGTAAAATCTAAACCATATTTGAAGCCAAAGAAGCCAACAGAGCCAATCGCAGCAACGATTACAAAGATACAAACTGCTAACCATGCTTTAGCGTATTTCATGAAATCGTATGTGGTTTCACCGCTAAAGATAGGTAATAACTCTTTGCCACCAACAGGTAATGACTTGATTCGACGGCCGCCCCAAATAACATTCACAATCGCACGGTTCATCAATACAGCCGTGAACATTGATGTGATGATACCAATGGATAGTGTTACCGCGAAGCCTTTGATTGCGCCTGAGCCGATTAGGAACAATACAACAGCAGCAAATAAGCTTGTTAAGTTAGCATCAACGATTGTTGCAAATGCTTTACCAAAACCATCGTTGATTGCATTTTGTGGGCTGACGCCTTTACGCAGAACTTCTCGTATCCTTTCATTGATCAGTACGTTAGCGTCCACGCTCATCCCAAGAGATAAAACGATACCCGCGATACCTGGCAATGTTAATGTTGCTTGTAGCAATGATAAACATGCGATGATCAATATTAAGTTTGCCACTAATGCAACGTTTGCAACCATACCAAATAGGCTATAGCGAATTAACATGAATACCATTACAGCAGCCAAGCCGTAGAAGCCTGCTGTCATACCTTTATCGATGTTATCTTTACCTGCACTTGGGCCGATTGTGCGTTCTTCGATGATTTGAATCGGTGCAGCCAATGCACCTGAACGCAATGTGATCGCTAATTTATTTGCTTCTTCTAATGAATCTAAGCCTGTGATCACGAAGTTTTTGAATAACTGTTGCTGAATCGTTGCGGCATTGGCAACTTCTTCTACAATGTAGTTACGTTTAACTTCCTGTCCATTTTGCATAATTGTTTCTACTTTATGCTCAATGAAAACAGTTGCCATTGGTTTACCAACGTTTGCTTTTGTCACAACTGAGAATTTGTCAGCGCCTTGTGAATCTAATGTGATAGAAACTAAAGGGCGACGATTTTCAGGATCAATTTGTGCTGTTGCGTTAACAATGGATTCACCTGTTAACATTACTTGGCGCTTCAATAAAATTGGTGCGCCTGTGTCACGCCAATGATAAAGCTTAGTACCTAAAGGTGCATTTTTTGAACCATTGGCAACTTGTGCAGCTTCTAAATTAGAGTTTTCATAAACGATGTGGAACTCTAGTGTTGCTGTTGTACCTAAAATTTCTTTTGCTTGAGTTGTATCTTGAACGCCTGGCAACTGAACAACAATACGATCAGCACCTTGTTGTTGAATGACTGGTTCTGCAACGCCTAATTCATTAACACGATTACGCAAAGTTACAATGTTTTGTGCAACAACATTACGTTTACGCTCAGTTAATTCAGCATCAGATAATTTTGCAATTAATTTATTACCATCCACAGACCAATTCAACTGCATCAAGTTTTGTTTGTTGATTGTCACAGCATTGCGAGCATTTGCAGCTTCTGCATCTGAGTTAAAGATCACATCAATCGATGAATCATGCACAGTTACAGATTTGTAAGCAATTTTTTGGTCGCCTAAAGATGTTTTGATTTCATCTGCATAGCTTTCTGTGAGTTGCGTGATCAACGTTTTCATATCAATTTCTAATAAGAAATGCACGCCACCACGAAGATCAAGACCTAAATACATTGGTCTAAAACCAAAACTCTCTAGCCATTCAGGCATATCTGGTGCTAAGTTTAAGGCTGTCATATAGCCATTGCCAAGATCGCTGGCAATTAAATCTTTAGCTTTTAATTGTGTTTCAGTATCATTGAAGCGCACTAAAACTTGATCATCTACTTTTTCAATTCTTTTGTAAGGAATCTCTTTCTTAGCAAGCAAAGCTTCGATATTGCTGACGAGTTTATCATCGACTTTAGTTGTACGAGTCGCTGAAATTTGTACCGAAGGATCTTCGCCATATAAGTTAGGTAAGGCAAGTAAAGTAGATATTGCCAATACCAATATTATTAATAAGTTTTTCCAGAGCGGATAACGGTTTAGCATAATTATTTCTTCGTTGTTATATGAAAAGTGAAAAGGCAAGTTATTCACTTGCCAATCATTTCGTTAGGTTAAATTGTTCAATTAACCGTTATTTTCTTTTGTTTCAACTGCTTCTGTTGTTTCTGCAGTTTCAGCTACTGTTTCTTCTTTCTTAGCTTTCTTATTGCCTTGCGCGTTATCTGCTGTTCCTTTGTAAGTACCTTTTGGAACCATTGAAATGATTGATTGGCGTTGTAATTTAATCACAACATTGTTCGCAATTTCAACAGAGATATAGCCATCAGCAACATCTGCTACTTTACCAATGATGCCAGCACTCGTGATAACTTCGCTACCTTTTTTCAATTCGCTCATCAAGTTTTGATGTTCAGTTTGACGTTTTTTGTTAGGGCGAATGATCATGAAGTAGAAGAATAAACCCATTACAGCTAGCATGATCAATGTGCTTGTCATTCCGCCTTGTTGAGCCGCAGCATCTTGTGCATTAGCAACAGTAGTAGAAACAACAGCTAATGATAAAAGTAACGTTCTTAACATTGTAAAACTCCAAAAATAAAAAGATGTTATCTCATAATGAGACTTAATTTTCAAAATACAATTGCAACCAGTGAATTATTTTTGAATTAATTGATCAACATGTTGATTGATGTTTTCAACTGTAAAGCCGAATACTTCAAACAACTGCTCTGCAGGTGCTGATGCGCCGAATGTATCGATACCAATTACAGCGTCTGCAAATTCGTACCAGCCACGAGTTGTGCCAGCTTCTACAGCTAATGTTGGTAAGTTGCCTAATACTGCTGATTTGTAAGCTGCATCGTTTGCGCGGAATAATTCAACACAAGGCATAGAAACCACACGAACATCGTCACGTGCTTCAGCGGCTTTCATTGCTAATTCAATTTCTGAACCTGTTGCAATGATTGTTACTTTAGCATTTGCGTTTTCTTTCAATACATAACCACCTTTAGCAATGTTTGCTAAAGCTTCAGCTGTACGTGGTTGGAAAGATAATTTTTGACGAGACAATGCCAACAATGTTGGGTTTTTATCTGATGTTAAACCAGAAGCCCAAGCAGCCATTGTTTCTACTGTATCAGCAGGGCGCCATACATTTAAGTTAGGAATCAAACGTAAAGATTCAACGTGTTCAACTGGTTGATGTGTTGGACCATCTTCACCTAAACCGATTGAATCATGTGTCATTACATAAACAACTTTTTGTTCCATCAATGCGCTCATGCGAATTGCATTACGAGCATAATCGCTGAACACTAAAAACGTTGCGCCGTAAGGAATGAAACCGCCATGTAATGCTAAACCATTCATGATTGCAGCCATACCAAATTCACGTACACCATAACGAATGTAGTTACCTTCGCCAGTTGCGATGTCTAAATTTTTGCTTGCTTTGAAGAATGTGTTGTTTGAAGGTGTTAAGTCTGCTGAACCGCCAACAATTTCAGGCAAATGAGATGCTAATGCATCCAACGCATTTTTACTTGCTACACGTGTTGCAATGCTTTCGCCTTTTGCATTCACTTCAGTCATTGCATTTGCAATGATTTCATTGAAGTTTTCAGGCAATGCCATGTTCATGCGGCGTAAGAATTCTTTTGCCAATTCTGGGTATTTAGTTTCGTATTGTGCAAATGCTGCTGCCCAATTTTGTTCAGTTGATAAACCTTTAGCTTTTGCATCCCAATGAGCTGCAACATCTTCAGGTGTTTCAAATGCAGCTGCTGTCCAGCCCATTTTTTCACGGATTGCTGCAATTTCAGCATCGCCCAATGGCGCACCATGAGTTGCTTCTGAACCTTCTTTAGAAACTGAGCCTTTACCAATTTTAGTTTTACAAATGATTAAAGTTGGTTTTTCTGATTGTGTTTTAGCTTCAGCGATCGCTTTAGAAACAGCTTCAATGTCATGACCATCGATTGGGCCAATCACATTCCACTGATATGCTTCGAAGCGTTGCTTTGTATTGTCTGTGAACCAGCCAGATACATCACCATCGATAGAGATTGCGTTGTCATCGTACATTGCGATCAATTTGTTTAATTTCAAAGTACCTGCCAAAGCACAAGCTTCGTGAGAGATACCTTCCATCATGCAGCCATCGCCCATGAATGTATATGTGTGGTGATCAACGATGCTGAAATCATCTTTGTTGAATTCTGCTGCTAGCATTTTTTCTGCCAATGCAAAACCTACAGCATTCGTGATGCCTTGACCTAAAGGGCCAGTGGTTGTTTCGATACCAGGAATATAACCATGCTCAGGGTGGCCAGCTGTTCTTGAGTTCAATTGGCGGAAGTTTTTCAAATCATCAACTGAAACATCGTAACCTGTCAAATGAAGCAATGAATATAAAAGCATTGACGCATGACCGTTTGATAAAATGAAACGATCACGGTTAAAGAAATTAGGATTGCTTGGATTATGAGACAAATGATTATGCCAAAGTGCATAAGCCATTTCTGCCATTCCCATTGGTGCGCCTGGATGGCCTGAGTTTGCTTTTTGGACTGCATCCATACTTAAAAAACGGATTGCATTAGCACTTTTTTGCTCGATTGATGACATGTTCAAATCCTTAGAATGAATAAATAAGAAAATCAATCCTATTATTATACTGAATCTAGCTAGATAAATCACTGCTTGAAATGTTGATCTGGGATATATTTTCATAGATTGTTTATTGTTTCATTTGTGGAACAGTTTGTTAGGTGAAAATCAGTCGCATTTAGTGAATAAATATTTATAATTGCTACTTAGAAATTTTAGTTTTAATCACTTATCAATTGTATTTAAGAAAAGGATGAACAATGAGCAACTTTCAAAATTTATTAGAAAAACGCAGAACAATTTATCAATTAGGTAAGGATGTAACTTTATCAAAAGATGAAATCACATTGATGATCAAAAAAGCTGTGAGCGAAGCGCCATCAGCTTTCCATTCTCAAAGCTCTCGTGTTGTTGTATTGTTAGGTGATGAACATACTAAAGTATGGGATATCACAGAAGCGCAATTACGTAATATTGTGCCTGCTGATCAGTTTGAACCAACAAAAACACGTATTGATGGTTTTAGAGCAGCATTTGGTACAGTATTATTTTTTGAAGATCAAAATGTTGTGAAAGGCTTACAAGAACAGTTCCCATTGTATGCAGCAAACTTTCCAAAATGGTCACAAGAATCAACAGCAATTGCGCAATATGCAGTTTGGTTATTATTAGCAGAAAGCGATATCGGTGCGAGCTTGCAGCATTACAACCCATTGATCGATGCAGATGTTGCAAAAGCATACGGCATTCCTGAATCATGGACATTACATGCACAAATGCCATTTGGTTCAATTGTTGCAGGTGCTGGTGAAAAATCTCACATGGATGAATCTGAACGTTTCAAAGTATTTGGTTAATTCATTCATTTTTCATAAATAATTAGAAGATATACAAAGGATTATGTAACTACATGATCCTTTTTTATTGCTTATATAAAAGCACAATTACCTATCAAAAACAGGAAAAGTGTAGATTTTTTGTAGCCTTGAGAGAATGATTGAGGTAGTATCTTGTCTGTTTGATTCAATATAGAAGAGAAGATATGAGGCTATTTACATCTTTATTGCTAGTTGTTTTAGGCTTGTCATCTCCTGCATTTTCGGCAGGTTTTGATGGTGCAAGCGCTAGTTTGTTGTGGGCAATTCCATTTGCGGGCATTTTGTTATCCATTGCAATTTTTCCATTGGTTGCTGTGAATATTTGGCATCACCATTTTGGTAAAATTACAGCATTATGGTGCTTGGGATTTATGATCCCATTTTTGTTTATATTTGGTTTTACTGAATTAAGCCATGTTGTGGCGCATGCATTGTTGTTGGAATATGTACCATTTATGGTTTTAATCTTTGCATTATTTACTGTATCGGGTGGTATTTATTTAGAAGGCAGCCTAAAAGGCACGCCAAAATTAAATGCAATCATATTATTGATTGGCACATTTTTAGCATCTTTTATGGGTACAACAGGCGCTGCAATGTTATTGATTCGCCCATTGTTGCGTGCAAATGAAAACCGTAAAAGTCGCGTGCATATTGTAATTTTCTTCATTTTCTTAGTGGCAAACATTGGCGGAAGCTTGACGCCATTAGGTGATCCACCATTGTTCTTAGGCTTCTTGAAAGGTGTTGATTTCTTCTGGACAATGAAGCATATGTTTATGCCATTGATCATCACAACAGCTATTGTTTTAGCGATCTTCTTTGTGATTGATAGTTATTACTATAAAAAAGAAGGCAATGCAGTAACTGCAACAGCAGAAACAAAAGTGCCGTTCAGTATTCAAGGTAAATTTAACTTTGTATTTTTGGGCGGAATAATTGTAGGTGTTTTAATTTCTGGTTTTTGGAAATCAGGCGTTGAATTCACAATTTTAGGTACACCAATTGAATTACAAAATATTGTTCGTGATGTTATTTTGTTGGCAATGGCATTCATTTCATTGAAAGTAACATCAGCTGAAATTCATAAGAAAAATGAATTTGGTTGGGATCCTGTATTGGAAGTTGCAAAATTGTTTGCAGGTATTTTCATTACGATTGCGCCAGTATTGGCTATTTTGAAAGCAGGCTCTGATGGTTCAATGTCAGGCATTGTGAATATGGTTCATGATACGAATGGTGCACCAATTGATAGTATGTATTTCTGGATGACAGGCGCATTGTCTGCATTCTTGGATAACGCACCAACGTATTTAGTGTTCTTTAACTTGGCATCTGGCGATGCTCACCACTTAATGACAGACTTGAGCCCAACATTGTTGGCAATTTCGATGGGTTCTGTATTCATGGGTGCTGTGACATATATTGGTAACGCGCCAAACTTCATGGTTAAGAGTATTGCAACACAAGCTGGCGTTAATATGCCAACGTTCTTTGGTTATATGAAATGGTCTGTATTGGTATTGATTCCTGTATATATTTTATTGACAGTGATTTTCTTTATCTAGATTATTCTTAGTTAATTGTATTAAATGATGGCAATCCTAGAAAAAGGGTTGCCATTTTTTGTGGAAAGAGGATAATCGGCGCGTGAGTTGATTGGATTATCGCGCGTAACTTGTTACTCGAGGAAAGTCCGGGCTCCACGGATCAAAGTGCTAGATAACGTCTAGACAGCGTGAGCTGATGGAAAGTGCTGAAGAAATTAAACCGCCTAAAGACGCAAGTCTCGGTAAGGGTGAGAAGGTGCGGTAAGAGCGCACCGTACACAAGGTGACTTGATGTAGCTGAGGTAAACCCCACTTGGAGCAAGACCAAATAGGAATACTTATAGTGTGATCCGCACTGTATTCGGGTAGGTTGCTTGAGGATATGAGTGATTGTATCCCTAGATGAATGATAATTCTCGACAGAACCCGGCTTATAGATCGACTCGCAAAACAAGAAAGCCTTCTTAGTAATCTAAGAAGGCTTTTGCTTTTTTAATATGGTATAGCTATTAATTAGGCATGATTTTCTTTTGAAGAGAATTGATATGAATAAGTTAAAAATTATTACATGGAATTGTAATGGTGCTTTTAGAAAAAAGATAAAATATTTAAAGTCACTAGATGCTGATATTTATATCATTCAAGAATGTGAATATACCGATCAGGCTAAAATTGCTTATGAAGATTGGCTACCAAATTATTTTTGGAAAGGAAGTAATAAAAATAGAGGATTGGCCATTTTTGCTAAAGAAGAAATTGAGATAGAAGCACTAGATTGGGAAGACAATCATTTTGAGTTATTTTTACCAGTACAAATCAATAAGAATATTAATTTAGTGGCTATTTGGACTAAGAATAGCTCTACTTTCCAATATATTGGTCAGCTGTGGGGTTATTTACAGTTGCACAAAAATAAATTAATACAGCAATCAATTATTTTATGTGGGGATTTAAATAGTAATGCTATTTGGGATAAACCTAAAAGAATCTGGAATCATAGCTCTGTTGTGAATGAGTTAAATGATCTTGGTATCAGTAGTTTGTATCACGATCTTAATGAGGAAGTGCACGGTAGTGAGAATCAAAATACATTTTTTATGCATAGAAATATAGAGAAGCCTTATCACATTGATTATTTGTTTTATTCAAAAAAGGATTTTGATATCTCTCAAGCATCATTTAAAGTTCTTGATAGGGATGTCTGGTTGAAACATAGTGATCATTTGCCAATCATATGTAAGTTGAAAGTTATTGGCTAATATAATTTACAAACTCATAAAAAATGCCTGAACAAGTCAGGCATTTTTAGTTTTATAAGATATTTGATTTAACTATTTCTGTTTATCTTCAAAGATCGTGCCTTTACGGAAAGGTGAATCTAAGAAAGCCACTTTAGTTAAGATCATGTAAGCCGCACCGCCCACAACGAAACCAACAATCCAAGCCAAGTTTACTTCAATGAATGCAGCACCTGCACCAATCAACATCGCAATGATTGCAGCTTTATTGAAGCCTGCAAATTGCCCTGATGTATTATAAAGCTCTTGTACATCCACTTGCTGTTTTCTCAATACATAGTATTCCAATAATAAGATTGCAACGATAGGGCCTAAGAATGCTGAATACGTTAAAATGAAGATCTGTAAGCCTTTTGCTGAGTTTTCATCAACCAAAACCCAAGGGCAAGCAGCAATTGCTAATATGCCTGTTAATACAACAGCAGGCTTATATTTCATCTTCGTGATCAAAGTAATGACATAAGCTGGTGGAACAATGTTTGCAACCATATTTACAGCAATAGCACCTAATACGATGAATGCTGATACTGCTACAGTGATGTAATCATTTTCAACAATGATCGCAAATGCTTGCACTGGGTTTGTATTGCCAGTTGCAGAAGCCAACATTACACCAATTGTTAATACGAAGCCGTATGCAATTACGATTGGCAAGAAGTATAAGAAACCACGCTTCGCATCGCTGATACCAGTTTTCAATTCACGAGAATAGTCAGCAGCGCTTAAGAAGATTGCAGCGTAATTACCTAGGAACATCATGATAAAACCAAAGAATGGTAAGCCCCAAGTGCCAGGAGTATTTACCCAAGTATCAGTAATTTTAGCTAAATGATGTGGTTGTAATAAAATGATGAATACGTAAATTAATGCAGCAATCACAACCAATGAAATTAAGATTTCTACCCATTTAATTGCATGGAAGCCATAAAGTGATAATACTATTTGAATGGCTTGTAATGCTAAAAAGCAGACAAAAATGTTATCAAAAGTATGACCAGAGAATACTTTCACAATTTCATTTAAGGCAGTTGCGCCGATCCAGCTTTGGAAACCATACCAAACAACTGCGGGAATCCCACGAAGCAGGGAAGAGATAATTGCGCCTTTCGCACCAAATGACATTCTTAATTGAACAACATAAGGAATACCAGTGCGATAGCCTACGCGGTCATTCAAGGCAAATACAGCCGAAATGATTCCGATTGCAATCAATGCGGCAACAAAGGTTTGATAAATATTCATAGTTGCTAAGCCAGCAACAACCAAGCTTGCGCCTAATGTCATATTACCAAGATTGATGCCATCACCAATCCACATAAATACATATCCTAATGGGCCAACAGTACGTTCTTCAGCCTTTTTAGGCAACAGGGATTGATCGATGTTGGCTGCTTTTTCGCAGACTTCATGATTTTCTGTATTTGCCATAATTCCTTCCTTTAACAACTACTCTCAAAGTTGCATATATGTTTATCTTATCGACGAATAAATTGACCAGTTGCGCCTTCAGTTACGCCTTGGCCCAATGCATAAATTGTTTTGCCACGTAAAACTGTGCGTGCAATTTGAGCATTGATTGTGCGCCCAACGTAAGGGCTGAATTTATTGCGATATTCTAAATCTTCAGCTTTCAATGTGTATGATGATTGTGGTTTGATGAATACAAAGTCAGCATCTTTACCCAATGCAATTGAACCTTTCATTGGTAAATTAAAGCGTTCAGATGGTTTAGTTGCAATTAAATCAGCAAATGCTTTTAAAGATAAGCCACGTTTTTGTACACCTTCGTCAAATAAGATATCCACGTTGTTTTGAACGCCTGAAATACCGCCCCAAGCATCAAATGCATTTTCTTTATCTTTCAAATCTGGTGTGCACGGTGAGTGGTCAGATACAGCAGTGATTACAGCACCTGAGATTACATATTTCCATAAACCATCTTGTGCTGCTTTGTCGCGAATTGGTGGCGAGCATTTAGCTGACATACCAATCGAATCTAATTCATCTGTTGTGAAGTATAAGTAGTGAACGCATGTTTCACATGTAATATCTAAACCTTCTTCACGTGCTTTAATGACTTCTTCAACGCCTTCAGGACATGCAACGTGGCAGATGTGAATACGGCAACCTGTCAATCTAGCGAAGAAAATTGCACGGCGGATTGCTTCAACTTCAGTGAAAGCAGGTCGAGTCGCAACATATTGCGCTAATGTAGATTCACCACGCGCTTTAGCAGCACGGCCCAATGCATCTGTAATGGCTGCATTTTCAGCATGGATTGCTAATAATTTACCTGTTTTAGCAATTTGCTTCATACCTTCCATTAGTGCGTAATCATCTACGTTAGAGAAGTCGCCATCTAATGTTGGGTCACCACAAGTTGCCATGAAGCATTTGTAAGCAGCAACACCTTCAGCATCCAATTCTTGAATGCCACCTTCTAGGTTGAATGGTACTAAGCCGCCGAATGACGCAACATCCACACGCAATTTATCTTGGCCTGCTGCGTATTTTTTACGAATGCTTTCGCCATTCACAGTTGCAGGTAATTGGTTTAATGGCATTTCGACAAATGTTGTCACGCCGCCTTTTGCACAGGCTTTTGTGCCAGTAACATAACCTTCCCAGTCTGCGCGAACACCACCTGGATCAGTAATATGAACGTGAACATCCACCATGCCTGGGCTAACAATTAATCCTTCTGCATCAATGATTTCTTCTGCATCACCTAAGTCATAACCAAGAGCTGCGATTTTTCCGTTTTTAACAGCAACATCGATGTTGGTTTCACCTGTTTCCAAAATCACTAAGCCATTCTTGATAATTACGTCATAACTCATTTGGTTTTCTCCTTAGAAAAAGAGTCTGTAAAAAGTGTTGGACAATATTGTCCCTGTGTTAATCCTAGCGTAAAGAGATCAAATGTGTGTTCTTGATTTATCTCTTTTATGAAAGATATATGGGATTGAGCATTGGCTGAATCCTCAGAATAAATACTACTATAAGGTGCAGTAAATGCACATTCTAAGGTTGTTGTTGGTTGCATAAATACCTCCTTTTAACAGCTCAATGACAACAGAGTTATAAGATTAAGTGATTGCTTAATGATCTTATGTTATTGATTTGTTCTTATGAAAATGCTTGTGGAATTGAGCATATTCACAGATTTTGAAAAGTATAGTATAAAAAGTATCATTGTTCTAATATTTTTTATAATGAAATTTTGATTTAAGTCTTCAATACAATGCTCATTTATCCTAGATTAGGCAATGCTTTCATTTTGTTATATAGAATATGATCAGTTATTATTATGAATATCATATAATTAATAGATTAATGAGAAAGCAAGATAAGTTTTTAGTCAGAGATATTTAAAGTTGTTATGTAGAGTTAATGTGGATAATATTTTATATTTATTAGTATGTTAGTGATTTTATCAGTTGGTTTTAATGATAATTCTAAGATTTTTTATTGTAATATTAATTGATTATTAGAAATATTTAAATAATAAGGTTTTTATGTATTGTATTGCGATTAAAAAAAATTATGGTTCACATAGCGAGCTTCAAATGGCTGAATAGATAATGCAGATGTATACTTACTTCATCAAATCAGTACATATATATAGTTATGAAAAGGGAGAAGTTATGAAAACATCAGCAAAAGTTAAAGAGATGGCAAAAAAAACAAGTTGGGCTCCTACATCAATTGAAGCAGAAGGTGTTGCGCAGATTACCACAGGTTTGAACCAATTACTTGCAAACGTATTTGCGTTATATTTAAAAACTAAAAATTTCCATTGGCATATAAGTGGCCCGCATTTCCGTGAATATCATTTATTATTGGATGATCAAGCCACGGAGATTCTAGCAATAGTGGATGCAGCAGCAGAACGTGTTCGTAAAATTGGTAGTACAACGATTCATTCCATTGGTGAAATTGCAAAATTACAAACGATTCAAGATAACAATGATACTGCTGTTAATGCACAAACAATGTTAGAGATTTTGATGAACGATAACCAGCAATTAGGTCAAGAGTTAAGAGCATTGCATGCAATCACTGATCAATATGATGATTATGCAACAACAAGTTTATTGGATGATTGGATTGACCAAGCGGAACAGCGTGTATGGTTCTTGTATGAAACAATTAATGGTGCAAAGTAATTCATTAAATTAGTAGTGAATGCGTAAAAGTATTATTTATTTTGAAAAAAGAGAAAGTCTATGGCTTTCTCTTTTTTTGTATTTTCTTTGATTTATATGATTAACAGGTTGATTCTAAAATAAGATAATTATTGTTGAATGATAAAGTTAATCAAGATCAAATGAGAATAGTTGTTATTTGTATTGACATATCAGCCGTAAATGTGAATAATTCTAGCCCTAAGAAAAGTTGATAGTAATTTCATTCATTTAATGTGTGTCTTTTAAGATAACAAGGAAAACAATAATCATGGCAAAATTCTGCGTGTGTAAGGCTTCAAATGAAGTTATATTGCGTAAAAGTATTTTATCGATGTTTGTGGTTGGCTTATTTGTTTCAGCTTATGCTCAAGAAAATGTAGATGAACAAATTGAACCAGAGACATCTGCCATTGATTTATCTAAAGTTGTTGTCACTGCAGCAGGATTTAGCCAAGCAGTTAAAGATGCACCAGCCAGTATTTCTGTTATTTCTGGTAAAGAATTAACAGATAAACCTATTTCAGGATTAGGCCCTGCATTGAAAGATGTTGAAGGCGTGAGTGTTGAGCGCGGTGGGAAATCAGGTGGATATAATATCAGTATTCGTGGTATGCCAAGTGATTACACGTTGATTTTGGTGGATGGTAAGCGATTAAGTCAGAATAATTCAGGTGCTCGTCCTAATGGATTTGGTGATGTTGATACAAACTTTATTCCGCCAACATCTGCTATTGAACAAATCGAAGTTGTGCGCGGCCCTATGTCAACGTTATATGGCTCAGATGCTATTGGTGGTGTTGTTAATATTATTACAAAAAAAGTACCACAAAAATGGGGTGGTGAAGTCAATGTTGGCTTTATTCAACCAGAAAGTAGCAAATTCAGTCAACATATGAATACAGGCTTATATGCTTCAGGTCCTTTAGTAAAAGATACGTTAGGCTTAGCCTTAATGGCAGGATTTGATCACTCTTCCAATGCTAAAGGCACATATGCCAAGAATCAAGCTGAATTAGATTCAGGTGTTTATACAGGGAAATACAGCAATTTCTCTGGCATGGGCAAAAAGAGAAACTATAATCTAGGTGGTAAATTATCCTTCACACCGAATGGTGAAAATGACATCATTTTAAGTTACGATCGTGGTGTACAACGTTATGATAACTCTGATGAGCAATTAGGAACATTAAATACAAGTGTTGCTCCAGGCAAAACTGGTGGTGGTTATGCGGATGAATTAAAATTCACGCGTGATAGAGCATCGATTTCTCATCAAGGTCGCTATGATTCAGTGACAGTTGATACTTCATTGTTGTGGGACCAAACTAAAACAATTGGCCGTTTAAACCCTGTATCTAAGCCAGTATTATCAAGTGATAGCACAAATCGTGATATCAAATATACAAATATTATTTTAGATAATAAATGGATGTTCGCATTGGGTGATCATTTCATCAGTGCAGGCATGCAATATAGACAGCAAGAGTTAAATGACTCGTTGGCAGCATCACCAATCAGTAAAAAGCAATGGCAATGGGCATTATTCTTAGAAGATGAATGGTCAATTGCTGATAATTTCATTGCAACATTTGGTATGCGTTTTGATAAAAACGAAGATTTTGGTAACCACTTTAGTCCAAGGCTATATTTGACATGGAATATTGATGATTCATGGCAAGTGAAAGGTGGTGTGAGTCGTGCCTTTAAAGCACCAGATGTTCATTTAATGCAAAATGATGTTGTAGGTGTTGGTCGCCAAGGTAGATTGCCGATTGTTGGTAATGCTGATTTGAAACCAGAAACAGCAACTTCAGGCGAGTTAGGTGTTTATTTTGATAATAATACTAACTTCTCTGCTAATGCCACAGCATTCTATACAAAATTCAAAGATAAAATTCAATCTGTCAGTGAAAATTGCTCAACACCTGCGTGTGAAGTTAATGGCACGTTCTGGCCAGACAGTGGTGGTAAGCTTTCTAAATACTATAACGTAGATGATGCAAAATTATATGGTATCGAGTTAGGTGCGCGTTATCAGTTTACTGAAGAAGTTGGATTGAAAATTAACTACACCTATACAGATAGCTCATTCAGAAAAGATGATGTGAAACGTCCATTCAGTGAGACACCAAAACATATGGTGAATGCAAAGCTTGATTGGCAAGTGAACGAAGCATGGAATGTTTGGGCAGAAGCGGAATATCGCGGTAAACAGTTCAATGACTTGAATTGGGATAAAAATAAAGTTTATTACAAGTCATATGGTTTAGTGAATTTAGGTACTAAATACACAATGGATGATAATTTAAGCTTCAGTGCGGGTATCTATAACTTGTTTGATCAAAACTTTATGGATATGCAACCGTCTCTCATTGATAGTGGTGCGAAAGATTTTGCAAATCGTTATCGTAGAAATGAAGAAGGCCGACGTTACTGGGTAACAGCTAAATACACGTTTTAATTCATATTAGTTAATTGTAAAGCAAAAGAGAAGGAAAGATTGTGCCGTTACGAAATTACAAAACAAGCAAAGCCATAGTAGCCATCGCTATGTTAGCCGTTTTTTTATTTCATGGCGGACTTCTCTATGCGATCACTTATGTGAGCAGTCGTGAGGATCATCAAGTGATGATGGAGCCTTCAACGATGATTATGCATCACATTAGTTTAGCAGGTGTTGATACTGCTGAAGAAGTTACGAATCAGCATGATGATGAAGAGCTTTTAACTGAGCCAACAGAGCCTGAAGAGGAAGTTAAGGAAGAAATCAAAGAAGAGGAAGTGGTTGAAGAGAAGGTAGAAGAAGTACCTGAAGAACCAGTTGTGGAAGAGCCTAAAGAAGAGATCATTACAACTAAGCAACCAACGCCTCAAGCACCAAAAATTCAGGAAAAAAAGAAAGAGAAGCCAAAACCTAAGCCTCAACAGAAAAAGCAAGAGGCAAAACCACAGCCAAAACGCCAATCGAAGCGCGTGGAAAATAGAGTGTTCTCAATGCAAGATATTTCTGTATTGTCAAAACCAGCACCGAATTACCCAAGATCAGTATTGATGCGTCGTACAGGTGGTACAACAATTCTTTTAATCAAGATCAATGAGCAGGGTAAAGCTGTATCAGTGAAGATTGAGAAATCATCGGGTAATGAGCAAATTGATAAAGCTGAGGAAACAGCGGCATACAAAGATCTACTAAAACCATACATCGTCGATGGTAAGGCTCAGGCAATTGTTGTCAGAATTCCATATCAATTGAAATTTTAGAATTTTATAAGTTTATTTACGTAGAAAAGGAAAACACATGCAACCAGAAGTCACCGGATTGGGGTTTGAAAACTTTATTGGCCAAGCTGATATGTTGAGTAAAGCACTCTTTATTATCTTAATTGTGATGTCTATAGTTTCTTGGCTCATTATCTTTTTGAAAGCATTGCAGGGTATTTCAGAAAAACGTAATACTAAAAAGTTCCTAAAAATGTTTTGGAATGCTAAATCAGTGGATGATATTGATGGTTATTTAGTAGAGCATACACCAAACAACTACCATGAAATTCTAACGGATGCAGGCGTTCATGCATTGCAGCGTTATAAAAAAACGCATGGTAATTCATTGAGAGATAGTGGTTCATTGGGTGAAGTGATTACGCGTGCTTTAAGTACTAAACTGGATGAAATCAACTTGCGTTGTGAAAATGGTGTGACGGCATTGGCGGCAATTGCAGCAACTGCACCATTTGTTGGCTTGTTTGGTACAGTTTATGGCATTTACCATGCTTTGATTGAAATTGGTTCAACAGGTGCAGGCACAATTGATAAAATTGCAGGCCCTGTGGGTGAAGCATTGATTATGACAGGTGTTGGCTTGGCAGTTGCGATTCCTGCGGTATTGGCGCATAGCTGGGTGATCAGACGCAATCAAGTAACTGTTGGTGCTTTGGATTCATTTGCGTATGAGTTATTGAATCTATTAGGTGGCGAATGTGTTCATTGCAAAAATGATTGTTGCGATAAGAGCCAAACAAAAGGAGCTTAATCATGGCATTTGGACGTTTACGAGGTACTAACTCGCGTGCCCGTGCTGAAATTAATATGGTGCCTTTGATTGACGTGATGTTGGTTCTATTGGTAATTTTCATTCTAACAGCGCCATTGGTAACACAATCGGTTCAATTGAAATTACCTGAAGCAGTAGATTTGAAAGAAAAAACTGTTTCAGAGCAGGCAGAAATTAAGCCAATTTTAGTTGCAATCAATGCCGATTCTGAAGTACACATCAATGATGAGAAAATGGAAACTGAAGAAGCGGTATTAGCTACTTTGACAAAGCTGAAGGATGATGCGAAAGCTATTAATCCTGATCAGAATCCATTAGTGCAGTTTCATGTTGATACTAAAGTACCTTATGAAATTGTCGCTAAAACAATTACTGCATTCAGTAAAGTGGGCTTAGGTAATATTGGTTTTGTAACTTTGCCAGGTGAAGGCGGAGCTGCTCCTGCTGCAGGGGAATCAGTACCTGCAGGAAATACAGTACAACCAGCACCAGCAAACTAGAAAATAAAGTATAAAAAGGCTTAGTTGATTAACTAGCCTTTTTTATTGGGTGAAATTATGGTGGATATTATTGTGGCGGATTAGGCTGTGCTTTAACTTCGTTTGTATCATCACTATTTTTAGACTCTTTGATGATGAATTTCAATAAGCCAACGCCAGCTTTCATGAATTGATCTTCAGCTTTTTGATTATCTTCTTCATTGATCATTGTGAAATAGCTTTGTAAGGTATTGCCGAATTCATCGGGAACATCATTCGCTTTCATCAATTGTGTCACTAAATTCACAACATCGGTTTCACTGGGATCTTTTTCAGAGATTAATTTTAATCCTGCTTGTAGTGATTTTTGATATTCAACTGGAATATTAAAAACTTCGGTTAAAACTTTTTCAACTTCTTTGGGATTGGCTGTACCTGATTCACTGCTTTGTAAATACAGCGCTAAAGCATTGACATAAGCATCAGGCATTTTGGGTAATGAAGAAGCTAGCTCTTGTACATCCTGATTAGACAATGTCTTGCCTTGTTGGCTTTGTAAAAGTAATTGTAAGGCTGTGATCTGTTTGCTACTGAGTTTAGGTAGAGATTCTGCCAATTGATCCGCATCTTTTTGGGTGAAGTTGGAAGTTGTACTGTTAGCTTTTTGTTTGACACAAATTTCTAAGCCTTCATTGGTTTCAAAACATTTTTCAACGGGCTGAACTGCATAAGTCATACTCATTGATGAGGAGAATAGAAGCAGTGAGAGTGTAAATGGTTGCAATTTATTATTCATGATTGATCCTTTGTGGTGCTTTCACATTTGTCATTGTGATTTTATCAGGAAAATAACAGGATTATGTTAATTAAGTGTTTTGTTTATTTTTGTAAATAAAAATCGTTACATTTTTGTGTGAATCTGTATAATACGGTTTTTTATTATTTGGAGAAAAATTCCGTGGATGAGGACCCGATCATATCCTTGTGTTTTGATCATAGGATCAACAGCTAAGTCCTGAGAGTTTTTCTAGTCTTCAGGCAATCTGAAGATCTATTGTTATAGTTCACTTATATCTAATATTAAATGGTAAAATATTATCTATTAATATTAGATGTGGGTGATGTCCAAGCCCATGGTCTCCTGTATATTATATAACTAAGGAGCAACAATGAGTGTTTATCAACAATCCAATTTATACTTCTATCTAGAACCAATCATCGAAGCGGGTGATGCAGAGGCTTTCATTGAACTAGTTAAAAATGCAAAAGCCATTGATATTGCTGATGTTGTGGAAGAATTTCCCACAGAAGCTGTCGTTGCATTATTAGAAAAATTAGATTCAGCGAATTTATCTTATTTGTTTGAAGAGTTTGAAGAAGAAGAGAAACTCCGCTTTGTGCCTCATTTATCGATTGAAACATTGGGGCGATTGTTTGAAGATTTACCATCAGATGAGCAAGTGAGCTTATTTGTGATGTTGAATGCTGAACAGCGCCGCCAAATTTTGCCAGCTTTGGATAAAGAAGAGCGTGAAGCAATTGTTGAATTGTCATCTTATCCTGAAGGCACTGTGGGTGCGATGACAACAGCGGATTATGTCAATATTACAGAAACAGCGACAGTTCGTGATACTTGGGCGCAGATTCGCATAGATGCGCGCACAAAAGAAGCATTATCCATGATCTATGTGACAGATGAATATCGTCATTTAGTGGGCGTTTTATCTTTACAAGATCTATTAATCAGTAATGATGATGATTGTATTAAAGATGTTATGGTGAAAGATATCATCCAAGCACGAGCATCAGATAAAGATCGTGTTGCGGTTGAATTAATTGAACGTTATAACTTAGAGGCTTTGCCAGTTACGGATGGTTATGGCCATTTAGTGGGTATTGTCACAGTCGATGATGCGATGGAGCGCTTACGTGAATCAACAGCAGATTCATTTGCAAAATTGGGTGGTAACGTACCAATGTCAGGTCCTGAATTGGATTATGAATATTCAAGCTTTTGGCGAATGTTCTCTGTGCGTGGTTTCTGGTTGATCATATTAACTGTGTTTGGCGTGTTCACAAGTGCATTTGTGGCAAAGCAAGAAGAGATATTATCAGAAGTGATTATTCTCGCCGCATTCTTAGCACCAATCGTTGATATGGGCGGTAATACTGGCAGCCAATCAGCAACACTTGTCATTCGTTCAATGGCATTGGGTGATTTAACGTTAAAATGGAAAGATATTTGGTTCGTCTTCAAGAAAGAAATGCCCGTTGCGTTAATGTTGGGTATTACTGTTGCATTGGTAGAAGTCGTGTTGGCTTACTTCTTTAAATCAGGTATTGGCGTAGAAGTATTGATGATCATTGGCTTATCAATGGTAACTGTAACATTTGTGGGCGGTTTGATCGGGATCTTCTTGCCATTTATTGCGAAACGCTTCAATATTGATCCTGCAACATTAAGCTCACCAATGTTGACATCTATCATGGACTTCTTAGGCGTTGTGATCTATTTCAGTTTTGCTTATTGGTTCTTAAGCGATTTGTTACGTGAAGCTGCAGAAACAGTGAGCTAATTTAAATTAATAGAAAAAGTGGCAAAGCCACAGCATGCTATGCATGTTGTGGCTTTTTTGCACGTAGAATTAAACTTAATAGATAAGCTAGTACAAAGATGACCGCTTGAATAATCACAATGGATGGGCCTGTATCAGCATCTAAATGGTAGCTCATGATTGTACCAATCACAGAAGCAATCACAGAAACAAATACAGCAATCACTAGCATTAACTCAAAGCGCTTCGTTAATAGGAAAGCAGTAATACCAGGGGAAATTAACATTGCAATCACTAATACAATGCCTGCTGCCTGTAATGATGTCACAATTGTGAGTGATAATAACGATAACAATAAATAATGTAAAAATGTCACAGGCAAGCCAACAACTTTAGCTTGTGTTGCATCAAAGCAGAATAAAATGAAATCTTTGAGTTTTAGTAAAATGATAATACTGATCACAGCACTGATAATCACAGTGAAAATAAATTCATTTTTCGTAATGCCCAAGATGTTGCCAAATAGAATGTGTGATAAATGAATATTGGTATGGATTTTTGTCACCATTACAATACCTACAGCAAACATACCAGAGAATAATATGCCCATCACGGTATCTTCTTTAATGCGTGAATTATTTTTGATAAAACCCGTTGCCAATGAGCAAAAAATGCCAGAAATAAATGCACCAACAATGAATGGCAATCCAACGAGATAGGCGATCACAACACCAGGCAATACAGCATGTGAAATCGCATCGCCAATCAATGACCAGCCTTTTAAAACTAAAAAGCATGAGAATAGTGCACACACAATTGCAATCACAATCGCTGCATATAAAGCTCTACGCATTAATTCTAGTTGAAAGGGCTCGGTAAAGAAGTTGATTAACTCCGACATTATTGTGCTCCTTTACGAATTCTCAAACGCGTAGCAATATAGCCATATTTTGGTGCGAAGAAGAATGCCAACAAGAATAATCCAGTTTGTAATGTGACGATTACGCCGCCTGTTGCGCCATCTAAGAAATAACTTAACCATGCACCCACAATGCTGCTGATTGAACCAATTGCAATTGAAATCAAAATAATGTGAGAGAATTTATCACTTAATAGATAAGCAGTTGCGCCAGGAGTAACAACCATTGCGATCACTAGAATGGCACCAACAGTTTGTAATGCAGCAATTGTGCAAGCACTCAACAATGTAAAGAAAATAATTTTTAAATGTAATGGCGATAATCCCACAGAGCGAGCATGGACTTCATCAAAAAATACTGCCAATAGATCTTTCCAAATTACACACAATACAATGAGAGATACAGCAATGATAATGTTCACTTGTAAAATATCACTGTCAGCAATTGCGAGAATATTACCAAAAATGATGGATTGCACATCTACAGATGTTGGGTTGAGTGAGACAATGAATAAACCTACAGCAAAGAATGTAGAGAATATGAATCCAATAATGGCATCTTCTTTTAAATGAGTGAAATGACGAATGACTGTAATGGAGAAAGCCGCCAATAAACCAGAAAAGAACGCACCGATTGAATAAGGTAAACCTAAAGCATAAGCACCCGCAACACCTGGCACAACAGAATGCGATAACGCATCGCCCATCAATGACCAGCCTTTGAGCATCAAATAAGCGGATAAAAATGCACATGTACCACCGACTAATCCACTCACCCAAATGGCTTTACGCATATATTCATAGGCGAAGGGCTCCATTAATAATTCCCACATTATGCTTCTTCCTTCGGCGCTTGTGCACTGGTTCTTGGCGGTTCTTTTTTATCAACGCCATAGAAAACAGCAGGGCGCTCATCATCTGTTAATACAGTGATACGGCGAGGATCGCTATCATCGTGTAAATCATCACCATCAATGTGAATGTGACGCAATACACCACCAAATGTTTTTTCAAGATTATGATGGTTAAAGGTTGTTTCTGTTGGGCCAGCTGCGATGATTGTTCGGTTGATAAATAAAGTTTGATCACAGAATTCTGGCACAGAGCCTAAGTTATGTGTAGAAACTAAAATCAAATGACCTTCATCGCGGAGTTTGCGGAGTAAATCCACAATGGCATTTTCTGTTTTCACATCCACGCCAGTGAAAGGCTCATCCAGCAAGATAATTTTGCCTTCTTGCGCTAAAGCGCGTGCTAGGAATACGCGTTTTTTCTGTCCACCTGATAGCTCGCCAATTTGACGATGTGCTAACGATTCCATATTCACACGTTGCAGTGATTCCAAAACTTTAGCTTTATCATTGGATGATGGGATACGCAAAAAGTTCATTTTGCCATAGCGGCCCATCATCACAACATCAGAAACTAGAACAGGGAAGTTCCAGTCTACTTCTTCAGTTTGTGGTACGTAGGCAACTGTATTTTGTTTCAAAGCAGCTTTAACATTGCCACCATTAATAGATACAGAGCCTTTTGTCGGTTTAACCATGCCCATGATGCTTTTGAATAGTGTGGATTTACCACCGCCATTCACGCCAACAAGTGCGCAAATGGTTCCACCATCTAAATGAAAATTAACATCTCTAATGGCCGTATGGCCATTATTGTATGTGACAGTTAAATTTTCGACTGTGAGCGAAAACTTTTCTTGTGAAATCATTGGTTAAAGCCTTTTGCAATTGTTTCAACGGTTGTTTTTAAAAGATCAATATATGTTGGTACTGGTCCATTTGGCTCAGATAATGTGTCAACATATAACACGCCACCGTAAATAGCATCTGTTTCTTTACTGATCTGTTTTGCAGGCTTATCAGAGACTGTACTTTCACTGAATACAACAGGGATGTTATTAGCGCGAACAGTTTCGATGACTTTACGAACTTGTTGTGGTGTGCCTTGTTGTTCAGCGTTAATTGCCCATAAATATAATTCTTTCAAATCATAATCTTTTGCTAAGTAACTGAAAGCACCTTCACTTGTCACTAACCAGCGTTTATCTTGTGGGATATTGGCTAAGCGATCGCGCAATGGTTGATCCAATGCTTTGATCTTCTCTTTGTAAGCTTCTGCGTTAGCAGTATAGACAGCTTTATTCTCTGGGTCATATTTAATGAGTGCATCACGGATATTGTCAATGTAAATGATGGCATTGGTTGCAGACATCCAAGCATGAGGATTTGGCATGCCACTATATTCACCTTCTACAATGGACATTGGTACGATGCCATCACTAATAACAACAGAAGGAACATCTTGCATATTTTCAAAAAAACGCTCAAACCAGTTTTCTAAATTCAAGCCATTCCATAAGATTAAATCTGCTGATTGTGTACGTAAGATATCTTTTGGCGTTGGCTGATAGTTGTGAATTTCAGCACCATGCTTAGTAATGGATTCTACAATTGCAGCATCGCCAGCCACATTTTGTGCCATATCTTGAATAATAGTGAAAGTTGTCACAACTTTGAGCTTATCCTTTGCATTTGCAACGGATGCAAGAGAGAATACAGAAGCTAGGATTGTGATGCCGATGGTTGCAAGGTATTTATGTTTGCGCATGGAGAATAGCCTTATCGAGGGATTGAAAAACCTTAGTATAGTAAATCTATAAGTAGCTTCCAAATGGGATTTAGTGGATTTGAGAGTTATTCTTATTTGATGGGAATGTTTTTCATGCAAGATGATTTTGATAATAAATTATTAAATAGTGGGTTTTGAGTATATATTATGAGTAATAAGAGAGCATTAATATTTATTGGGTTGGGATTATTGCCAGTTATCTCAGAAGCGATAACTTTAGATAATATAAGTAATTTTTTGTTAAATCCTGATCTGCCTCAATTGACCCCACAAGAGGTGATTGCTAATCCAAATTTTTTCGGTAAATTAGACACCACTTTAGAAACAGAAGATGAATTAGTTTTATCAGCGCAAAAAAAGCCAAATAGTTTAGAAATGACATATATGAAACTAGATGGTCAATGGTTATTGAATGATGTTAGTTTTAGTTATTACTCAAGTAAAAATGAGAATTGTGAAAAGCAACAAAATGCTTACACAAAACATTTGACTAAAAAGCTAAATAAGGCTACGTTCAATGAGTCAGAGGAAGGTATGTTTTGGCAGTTGCAGGATCGCAGTTGGGGGATTTGGTTGTCGATAGATCGCACAATTAATCCTTTTTCTAATGCGAGTGGTTGTTCATCTAAAATCATATTGATTTATAGTAATTTGGATGAGCAAAATGGAGATGAAGATTTTTAACATCGAGTATAAACGAGCAGTTTGTAGTTAAAATTTCTGCTCACTAACATTAACAATAAATTGAAATTCATGGAGCTTTTATGTCTTATATCCTTATTTTTAACTGCGGTAGTTCATCACTTAAATTTTCCTTGATGGATGAAACAAGTGAACAAGTAGAGATGTCTGGTTTAGCAGAAAGATTAGGTGAATCAGGAGCAGTGATTACAACATCTTGGAATGGCAACAAAGTTCCAGCAGATTTAGGTAATGGTAGTGGACATAAGGCAGCAGTTGATTACATTTTGGGCTTTTTAAAAGAAAAAGGATATTTAGACAAAATTAAAGCAATCGGTCACCGTGTAGTTCATGGTGGCATTAAATTTAAAGATTCTGCATTGATCAATGATGAAGTGGTTGCGCAAATTAGAAAATGTATTCCATACGCGCCAATTCATAACCCTGCAAACTTAATTGGTATTGAAGCTGCTATTGAAGCTTTTCCATCATTGCCGCAAGTTGCAGTATTTGATACAGCATATCACCAAACAATGCCAGAAACGGCTTATCTCTATGCGATTCCTATGGAGCTGTATCGTGATCATAACATTAGACGTTATGGCTTCCATGGTACAAGCCATCGTTACATTGCAGATAAAACGATTGAGAAATTAGGCTTAGATAGAAATAACTCGGCGATCATCAGTGCTCATTTGGGTAACGGTTCATCTTTAACTTCTATTAAAAATGGTCAATCAGTCGATACAACAATGGGTTTTACACCATTAGAAGGTTTAGTGATGGGCACGCGCGCAGGCGATGTAGATGCTGGTATTGTTAAATTTCTATCTTCTAAATTAAACTTAAATGTGGATGAAATTGACACATTATTGAACAGTAAAAGCGGTTTGTTAGGCATTTCAGAATTATCTAATGATTGTCGTACGTTGTGGGCCGCTGCTGAAGAAGGTCATAAAGGTGCAAAACTTGCACTAGAAATCATGATTTATCGTTTAGCGAAGAAAATCGTTTCTTTCATCGTGCCATTAGGCCGTTTGGATGCGTTAGTATTCACTGGTGGTATTGGTGAAAATGATGTGATGACACGTAAAAAAGTATTGGAACATTTAGCATTTTTAGGCTTCAAAGTAGACGAAGCTGCAAATAGTGCAACATCACGTGGTAAAGAAGGTATCATCGGTGAAAGCCCAACATTTGGTAAAGCAATGGTACTTTGCACGGATGAAGAATTGATGATTGTGAGAGATACTCTGAAAATCGTTAATGCACTTTAATTTTTACCTGTAAACATTAGGATGATCATAGATCATCCTTTTTCGTTCAACAAAGGAATTCATTCAATGAAAACATTATTTGTTAGTCCAATTGGTCAAATCAAAAATCTTTACCCAATTTCTTTCGCATTAGTGAAAGCATTGCAAGAAAAAGGCTTAAAAGTTGGCTATATTAAGCCAATTAGTCATGCTAATAAAGATACTGCAATGTTGTATAAATATGTTTTTGATGGTGTTGCACCAATTTCTTTGGATATGGCGGAAGTTGAAAGTTTAATTTTAAAAGATGATTACGACACAATTTTAGAGAAATCTATTGAGTTGGTTGTGAAAGCACAAAAAAATAATGATGTAGTTGTGATCGAAGGCATTGAGTTAAATGCACGTAATCCATTCACTGAAAAGTTGAACTTGGATTTAGCGGCGACTTTCCAATCGGGTTTAATTTTTGCAGGTAATGCTGGCGCAAATACATTCTGCCAAATTGGCGAATACTTGAATTTCTACATTAAGCGTTTCTCAGGCTTGAAAAATTGGTTGGCAGGTTATATTGCTAACAAAATGGCAGATGCTTCTTTATCAGATGAAGAAAATGCATGCCAAGTATTAACAGATGAGCAAATTGATTGCTTAGGTTTGATTGCTGATAATAAAAGTTTACGTGATGTGAATGATATTGTGAACTTCATACAAGGCAGCTTGAAAGTTGATGATATCGTTGAAAAATTGAATGTTTTGGAAGAAAAGCCAATCACAACGCCAGCATTTTTTAAGTATCGTTTGATTGAAAAAGCGAGAGAAGCAAATCAGCGTATTGTATTACCAGAAGGTGATGAGCCAAGAACTGTTAAAGCTGCGATCATTTGCCATGATCGCCAAATTGCACAATGTGTTTTATTGGGCGAGCGTGCAAAAATTGAAGAAGTTGCAAAAGCACAAGGTTTAACATTACCAGAATCAATGGAAGTGATTGATCCAAAAGATGTGGCTGAACAATATGTGCCAACTTTGGTGGAATTGCGCAAACACAAAGGCATGACGGAAGAAGTTGCCAAAGAACAAGTGAAAGATACTGTAATTTTAGGTACTTTAATGTTGGCAAAAGATGATGTTGCAGGCTTAGTTTCAGGCGCTGTGCATACTACAGCAGATACAATTCGCCCAGCATTACAATTATTGGGTACATCTAAAGGTTCTAGTATTGTATCGAGTATTTTCTTTATGTTGATGCCAGAAGGTGCAAATGTTTACGGCGATTGTGCTGTGAATCCAAATCCAACACCTGAGCAATTGGCAAATATTGCATTGCAATCAGCACAATCAGCTAAAGCATTTGATGTTGAACCTCGCGTTGCTATGATCTCTTACTCAACAGGTTCATCGGGTGCTGGCGAAGATGTGGAAGCAGTAAAACAAGCAACTGCATTGGCAAAAGCAGCTGATCCTAGTTTGATGATTGATGGTCCAATTCAGTTTGATGCAGCTTATGTTCCTTCTGTGGGTAAGCAAAAATTGCCGAATAGCCCAGTTGCAGGTCAAGCAACGGTATTCATTTTCCCTGACCTAAATACAGGGAACACAACATATAAAGCAGTGCAGAGAAGTGCTAACTTAATCAGCATTGGGCCAGTGCTTCAAGGCTTGGCAAAGCCTGTTAATGATCTATCTCGTGGTGCATTAGTTGAAGATATCGTTTACACTATTGCGATTACCGCAGTGCAGGCGGCGCAACAGAAGTAACAGGAGTTTTCTTTGCCAATTATTCGTAAAAGTAAAGTCGTACCTTATTCGGCTAAGCAAATGTTTGATTTAGTTAATGATGTGGAGAAGTATCCCGAGTATTTGCCTTGGTGTAAAACGGCAAGGATACTTCGCCAAACTGACAATGAGATGGATGCATCCATTGGTGTTTTGATGGGGCCAGTGAATAAAACCTTCACAACAAGAAACCAAATGGTGGATGGTGAAGTGATTCACATGTCTTTAGTGAATGGGCCTTTCAAAAAACTACGTGGCGAATGGAAGTTCGTAAACGTTTCAGAAACTGAATCTAGCATAGAATTTGAACTCGATTTTACATTATCGATTGGCTTGTTATCCAATATGCTCAATCCAATTTTTGAAAATATGTATGGTTCCATGATCAAAGCTTTCTCTGACCGAGCGAAGGTTGTTTATGGCGAATAACATGATCAAAATTGAATATGTTTTGGCATTGCCCAATGAGCAATTGCAAGAATATCAAATGATCGAAGAAGGCAGTGCATTGAAAGATGCATTGTCTTCTTTTGCATTAGATGAAAAAGCAAAAGCAGTGATTGAATCACCCATTTATGGCATTTTCAATCAATCAGTAGAGTTGGATTATATTTTGCAAGATGGAGATCGTATAGAAGTTTATCGACCATTGCAGATTGATCCGAAAACTGCCCGAACAATTCGAGCAGAACGGAAAAGAAAGCTACTTAACTCAAAGAAGTAAAGTTTAATTGGCGCCATCCTTCATAGATTGCGATGGCAACGCTGTTGGATAGGTTTAAACTGCGGCCATTTTCTGTCATAGGCAAGCGGCACAATGTTTCATGTGGTTGGCTATTTAAAAACTCCATCGGTAAACCACGAGTTTCTGGCCCAAAAATTAACGCATCATTGTCTGTGAATTCAACGTCAAAGAAGGAGCGTGTGCCTTTAGTTGTCATTGAATAAGCATTGTTAGGTTTAATGTAATCTAAACATTCAGCCAGACTATCCCAAGTTTTGAGATCAGCCCATTCATGGTAATCCAATCCAGCTCTTTTTAAAGCTTTATCTTCTAGTTTAAAGCCTAATGGCTTAATTAAATGTAACTTTGCACCAGTATTTGCGCAAAGTCTGATGATGTTACCTGTATTCGGTGGAATTTCAGGTTCAAATAATATTACTGATAATCGACTCATGATTTACGTTTAGCACAGCCTTTAAATGTTTGCTTGTTGATTTTGACAACTGCTGAATGGGAAAAACTTTTACCTGCAACAGAACAATCCTTTTCCGTTAATTCAATGTTTGCTAATTGATTGGTGGATTTTAAGTGGGTTTTGTTGCCTTTTGTGGTTTCATCCCAGCTCATCATTCGACCCTCGTAGCGGCCAGGGAATGATCCATGAAATCGCTGGTCATTGATGCTTACATGCCATTCAGGCGCGCGGCCTTCCATTTCCCAGCTAATCGTTGGAGTTTCTGAGTCGTTTTTGGGTTTAACGATTTGATCAATTGTACTAGAGCAACCAGCAACAATGATCATTAGAGAAGCTAATCCTAAATATTTCATCATTTAGTCATATTCCTAAATAAAAAATTCATACCATTTTATATCAAACTTTCAGTAGATCATAGCTGCGATCTAATAATCCTGTCGATTGCTATATAAATATTCTTTCCTTAGCAATTGATAATATTCACTAGAATGTTGCGAAGTTAAATAGTGAGGGTAGCCAAAATTTCCATCACCTAGATCATGGATTGGTTTGAAACCAAATTGAATGGCGAAGTTTTGGAAGCTTGTTGTGCGTTTATAGCTATTTTCTATCAATATTGTCGGATCTTTGTGATGATCATAGAAAGGTGATTTGTAAACATCAGCTCCGCGATAAAATGAAAAGGGAATATTGTGTTGAACTGTTTCAGCAGAAAGAAGCGAAGTAAATATTGAGCTTAATAGAGTAATTAAAGCAGCACATTTTTTCATATTTTATTGTTCTTAAATGCTTAAATTAATGAGTATAAAAAATCTCGCCATAAAGGCGAGATATTTATATACAATTTAGAATTACTGACCAGAAGTTTTCTTTTGGCGTTCAACTGCTGCTGCAATGAAGCTCACAAACAATGGATGACCATCGCGTGGTGTTGATTTGAATTCAGGATGTGCTTGGCATGCAATGAACCAAGGATGCTCAGGAATTTCAACGATTTCAGCTAATTCTTTATCTTTTGACCAAGCTGCAAATTTCAAGCCAGCTTGTTTCAATACATTCAAGTAATCATTATTGAATTCGTAACGATGTCTATGACGTTCGATCACTTCTTCTTTTTGATAGATTGAGTATGCTTTAGAGTCTTTCTCTAATACACATGTTTGTGCGCCTAAACGCATTGTGCCACCAACATCTGATTTAGCTGTTCTGCGTTCAGTTTCACCAGCTGCATTTGTGAATTCAGTGATTAAGCCGATTACAGGATGCGGAGTGTCTGAGCGAATTTCTGAGCTGTTTGCATCTGTTAAGCCAGCAACGTTACGTGCGTATTCAATCACAGCAACTTGCATACCTAAGCAAATACCAAAGTATGGAATTTTGTGTTCGCGTGCATAACGAACAGCATTGATTTTACCTTCAATACCGCGTTCACCAAAGCCACCAGGTACTAAAACTGCATCAATGTTGTAAAAGTATGGTGATAATTCTTCTTCAGTTTTTGCATTGTCCAATGTTTCTGAATCTAAATAGTGAATTTTAACTTTCACTGAATTTTTGATACCAGCATGGAATAGTGCTTCATTCACTGATTTATAAGCATCTGCTAGTTCAATATATTTGCCAACCATCAGTACATTCACTTGTGATTGTGGTGTTAAAATTTTCTCAACAACAGCATCCCATTCAGATAAGTCAGCTTCAGGTGCAGATAATTTTAAGTAATCTAATGCGATGCGATCTAAGCCTTCTTCATGCAAAATGCGTGGTAAAGCATAGATTGTTTTAGCATCTAAACATTGGATGACAGCTTCTTTTTGTACGTTAGTAAATAGTGCGATCTTGTTCTTTTCATCATCAGGAATAGCAACTTCAGAGCGACATATTAAGATGTCTGGTTGAATACCAATTGAACGCAATTCTTTCACAGAATGTTGTGTTGGTTTTGTTTTCAATTCGCCAGAAGCTTGTAAGTAAGGTAACAATGTCAAATGCATGAACAATGACTGATCACGACCCAATTCTGAGCTTAATTGACGAATCGCTTCCAAGAATGGTAATGATTCGATATCACCTACTGTGCCACCGATTTCGATCAATGCAACATCAGCATCACCAGCAGCTTGACGAATACAAGTTTTGATTTCATTAGTAATGTGTGGGATTACTTGAACTGTGCCACCTAGGTAATCGCCACGGCGTTCGCGTTGGATAACGTTCAAGTAAACACGGCCTGCGCTCACGCTATTTTTGCGTGTTGCAGTCATGCGAATGAAACGTTCATAGTGACCGAGGTCCAAGTCAGTTTCAGCACCATCTTCTGTCACATAAACTTCACCATGTTGAAACGGGCTCATTGTGCCTGGATCTACGTTAATGTACGGATCCAATTTCATCATAGTTACTTTAAGTTTACGCGATTCTAAAATAGCGCCAAGTGAAGCTGCGGCAATGCCTTTACCCAGTGATGAAACAACACCACCAGTCACAAAGATAAAACGTGTCATGAATAATTCCTGATTGGGATAAAATGTATATATATCAGGGATTGCATTGTACTATATCGTCCTCGGTTTTGCGATAGAAGATTTCGAGAATTTCCTAAAAGAAAATAAATTAGACAGGTTTCGATAAAAATTTATGATGAATCTCAATACCAATTAGGCTAAATTCAGTCACTTTTTGCTCTAAATCATGTATAAGATTGCAAAATAGCAGTAAATGGCACATTTATTATAAAATTACATACATTAATAATTAATATAAAAAACAGGTGCGGGATATGAATCGATTTGTTTTAACTGATCCATTAAGTTGTATTGGTTGCTTAGCATGCGAAACCGCTTGTGTCTTATCTCACAATGACGAGATTTGGCCAGAAAATAAAGATAATTTTTTACCACGAGTGACATTATTAGATAATGGTAATGTGCGTACATCTGTAATGTGCCACCAATGTGATGATGCGCCTTGTGTTGCAGTTTGCCCAACAGATGCACTGATATTTAGAGACGATTACGTTAAATTAATTGAAGAGAAATGTATTGGTTGTAAAAATTGCGTGATTGCATGCCCATTTGGTGTGATTTCTGTGATCAATGCACAAACTCAAGATGGATTACTAAATTATGAAGCTGTTGCACATAAATGTGATTTATGTGAAGACAGAAATGATGGCCCCGCATGTGTGAATGCTTGTCCAACCAATGCTATTCAATATTATGATGAAAGCCTAATTCAGCATAATCAGCAACAAAAGCAATTGCGTACAATGCTTGGGAATCATGGATATCAAGCACCACAAAGATCTTCCATCCTAGATAACTTAGACAAAATCCCAAGAAAAGATGCAGATAAAATTGCGATTGAAGAACGCAAAACAGGCTTTGATGAAATTTATATTGGTTTTAATCAATGCGATATAGAAAAACAAGGTGAACGCTGTATTACTTGTGGCGATCATGCTTATTGTGAATGGACTTGTCCAGTTCATAACCAAATCCCTCATTGGATCAAATTAGCTAAAGAAGGCAAGATTTTAGAAGCCGTTGAATTGTGTCATCAATACAGTTCATTGCCTGAAGTTTGTGGTCGAGTTTGCCCGCAAGATCGATTATGCGAAGGCGCTTGTACTTTGGATCGTCGTGATTTAGGCGCAGTGACAATTGGGAATATTGAAAAATATATTACAGATACTGCGTTTGAAATGGGTTGGAAGCCTGATTTATCAAACGTTATATCAACAGGAAAACGTGTAGCAATTATTGGTGCAGGCCCTGCAGGTTTAGGCTGTGCGGATGTGCTCACTAAAAATGGCATTAAAGTTGTTGTGTTTGATCGCCATCCTGAAATTGGTGGGATGCTTACTTTTGGTATTCCTTCCTTTAAATTGGATAAAAAGATTCTTGTGCATCGCCGTGAATTATTCACAGAAATGGGCATTGAATTTCATTTAAATACAGAGATTGGCAAAGATATCTCTTTTGATGATCTCATGCGTGATTATGATGCTGTGTTTGTTGGCGTAGGTGCTTATCAATACACAAGAGCAGGTTTAGATAATGAAAATGCTGATGATGTTTATGATGCATTGCCATTTTTAACTGCGAATACTAAACATGTGATGGATTTAGCACAGCTTGAAAAAGAGCCTTATGTGAATACAAAAGGTAAAAAAGTTGTGGTTCTCGGTGGTGGTGATACTGCAATGGATTGCGTTCGTACATCAATTCGCCAAGGTGCAGAAGTTGTGACATGTGCTTATCGCCGTAATGAAGCAAATATGCCTGGTTCTAAAAAAGAAGTGAAAAATGCGAAAGAAGAGGGTGTTGAATTCTTATTCAACGTTCAACCATTACGTATTGTATTGAATGAAGATGGTAAAGTTTCAGGCATTGAAATGGTGAGAACAGAAATGGGTGCACCAGATGCTTCAGGCAGAAGAAAGCCACAGAAAATTGTGGGTTCAGAATTCATCTTAGATGCAGATATTATTCTACAAGCTTTTGGTTTTAGCTCTCATGCGATGCCTTGGTTAGCGCCTTATCATGTAAATTTAGATAAATGGGGCGGGATTGATGCACCGAGAGGTGAAGAAAAATTCTGCCAAACGAGCAATGCTAAAATCTTTGCAGGCGGTGATGTTGTGCGCGGTGCTGATCTTGTTGTGACGGCAATGTCAGATGGTAGAAGAGCCGCAGAAGGCATCATTAAATATCTAAAAATTCAACCAATTTTCCCGCCACAATTTGTGGCAAGAGAGTTGCGCCATGAATAAATTCATCACAGTGAATGCAGAGCGTTGCATTGGTTGCAGAACGTGTGAGATTGCCTGCGCTGTTGCTCATTCTGAAATCAAATTGCAAACTTTATTACCCAAAGAAACATTTTCACCACGTTTAAAAGTAGTTCGCGGTGCAAAAATCACCCTGCCAGTGTTATGTCGCCAATGTGAAAATGCGCCATGCGCTGAGGTGTGCCCAACGTTAGCAATCTCAAGGCAAGATGATGCTGTGATTGTGGATCAATCATTGTGTATTGGCTGTAAAAACTGTGCCATTGCTTGCCCATTTGGTGCAATGACGGTGATCACGCAAGAAGAAAGCCAAGCATTGAAATGTGATTTATGCCATGAAGTTGCAACAGGCCCAGCTTGCGTAAGAGTTTGCCCAACGCATGCATTGAGCATCATGGATGCTAAATCAATGGATGAAATCATTAAAGAAAAACGAGAAGCAACGGCTGCTAAAAGCTTGGTGAGCTTAACGCAATAAAATTGAGGGAAAATATTATGGAAAAGGTTTTAACGGTATGTCCTTATTGCGCATCAGGTTGTAAGCTCTACTTGATGGTGGAAGATGGCAAGGTTGTAGGCGCAGAAGGTGCGGATGGCTATACAAACCAAGGCGAATTATGCCTCAAAGGCTATTATGGTTGGGATTTCATTAATGATACTAAAATCCTAACGCCACGCTTAACAACGCCCATGATGCGTAAAAATCGCAATGAGCCATTACAGCCTGCTTCTTGGGAAGAAGCCATTACGTTTGCTTCTGATAATTTAAAAAGCATTAAAGAAAAACATGGCTCGGATAGTATTTATTTGACAGGTTCATCTCGTGGGCCTGGTAATGAAGTGAATTACTTAATGCAGAAATTTGCACGCGCAGTTGTGGGAACCAACAACATAGATTGCTGTGCCCGGGTGTGACATGCTCCATCTGTTGCAGGTCTGCAACAAACTGTAGGAAACGGTGCAATGAGCAACTCAATCAATGAAATTGAGGATGCAGATTGTATTTTGGTGTTTGGTTATAATGCTGCGGATTCTCATCCGATTATTGCGCGTCGTGTAATCAAAGCAAAAGAAAAAGGTGCGAAGATCATTGTGTGTGATCCTCGTTATATTGAAACTGCACGCATTGCAGATTTATGGTTACCACTGAAAAATGGCACAAATGTTGCATTATTGAATGCATTTGTTCATGTGATCATTGAAGAGAAATTGTATAAAGCTAATTATGTGAACCAGTTCACAGAAGGCTTTGAAGCCATGAAGCAAACAGTTCAACAATATATGCCAGAATATTCTGAAACCATTATAGGCATTCCTGCGCAAAAAATTCGAGAGGCTGCACGCATGTATGCAAAATCATCGGGTGCTTTGATTATGTGGGGAATGGGCGTTACACAATGGAATCAAGGTGTGGATGCTGTTAAAACTTTAGCAAGTTTGGCTTTATTAACGGGAAATCTAGGGCGACCAAATGTTGGGATTTCACCAGTACGTGGACAGAATAACGTACAAGGTGCTTGCGATATGGGCGCTTTGCCGAATCAATTTCCAGGTTATCAATCTGTGACTGATGAAAAAGTGCGTGAGAAATTTGCGAAAGCTTGGCAAGTGGAATCTTTACCCGATAAAGTTGGCGAATTTTTAAGTGAAGTACCGCATTTAGTTGTGCATGAAGATAAAATCAAAGCCTTTTATGTCATGGGTGAAGATCCCATGCAAACGGAAGCGGATTTATCTATGGTGCAAGAATCTTTTGAGCAATTAGAATTTGTAATTGTGCAAGATATCTTTATGACTAAAACAGCTTTAATGGCTGATGTTGTATTTCCTGCAACTTCTTGGGGTGAACACGAAGGTGTTTATACATCAGCGGATCGGGGCTTTCAGCATTTCAATAAAGCAGTAGAGCCGAAAGGTGATGTGAAAACGGATTGGCAGATCATTAGTTTAATGTCTACAGCGATGGGCTATCCAATGAATTATGTCAATACGAAGGAAATATGGGATGAAATGAGAGCATTGTGCCCATCTTTTTCTGGTGTCACTTATGAAAAATTAGAAGGTTTAGGGCATGTTCAATGGCCTTGTCCTGATGAGAATCATCAAGGTACAGAATGGCTCTATAAAGATAACCTCTTTTCAACACCATCGAAAAAAGGGCAGTTATATGCGACAGAATGGCGCCCGCCATTAGAAAAGACTGATTATGAATATCCATTCATATTATCAACGGTGCGTGAAGTTGGGCATTATTCTTGTCGATCAATGACAGGCAATTGTAGTGCATTACAAACTTTGGCTGATGAACCTGGTTTTGTGCAAATTCACCCTGAGGATGCTTTGAAAATGGGCATTAAAGATCAAGCCTTAGTTTGGATAGAATCTCGTCGTGGTAAAGTAATGACGCGTGCTAATTTCAATGAGCGAGTGAATAAAGGTGCGGTTTATATGACGTATCAATGGTGGATTGGCGCATGTAATAAACTCACATTGGATGTGGGCGATCCCATCACCAAAACGCCTGAATATAAGCATTGTGCAGTGAAATTGGAAGTGATCGATGATCAAGCTTGGGCAGAAAATTATGTGCAAGAAACGTATATAGAGATTAAGGAATCGTTGAATCTCTCAGCTTCTTAACATTCATTTGGTAATGATAGATAAATATTGAGTACAATAGGCTTGCTTATTGTACTCTTTGCTTATGATAAAAATGGATTTAGCAATGCGCCATAAAATTATTCAAAAAATTGTTAACTTCATGTTACTTATTATCGTTGGTGGCATGTTTGCAGGGTTGTTCACTGCACTTGAAAATACAACATTTTTGTTGTGTTTTATTTCCGTGATTTTATTAATATTTTCTTATGCAGTCATTCGTATGAATAGAATTGGCGATACGAAAAAAGGGACAAAAATTATTCGTGGGCGAGTTTATGCTGAATATCCATTTTATTCACATTTTGAAAAACTAAAGGTTGTTTATGAATATTATGTTGAATATGCAGAAATAAAATCTGATCAGAAGAAAGCGGAAAACATCATTGCTTTTAAGGAAGAGCGAATTGCTCGGCAACTTTATATGAGAGATGATTTTGGCAAAATATTACTAGATAGTGATGGCATTCGAATAAGAAAGTTTGAAAAAAAAGAGAGGGCAGAGGATGTCAAAATATCTAGTGCCTATTGGCGAGCACAATCATCGGATAATGTCACAGATATAGAACATGATGAATTGTTGCATGGTCAACTCATTGTTGCAGTTGGTCAGTTATCCACTAACTATGAAGGCCAACGGATATTAACAAAATTTGAAGATCAACCGTACTTTATTGCGTCAACAGGATTGTTTCATACGATATTGAGAAGTTTGCGAATTGTTTACTGTTTTTGGTTATTTTTATTCTTCATGACATTAATATCAACCATCTTATATTATATTCCAAATCATAGTTTAACCATTATGGAAGGTTATGTGATTTCAGTTGTTGGTGATTCTTGGCAACAATTATTGAATGCAACGATTCAACAGCCTAGGGAGGTTGTGATTGCATTTGTGAAATATATACTTGCAAGCCTGCCTTTCATTATATTGATTTTCTTTAAAACGCCCATTTTTCAGAGAATCATCATGCCAATGATATATGCTAATTTATCGTGGCTTATATTGATGTTATGTGCTTTTGCAGTATTTCATATATTTTTATTAAATATCACAATCATGTGGTTAATGCTTGGCATTTTTTACTGTGTATTATTGGTTTATTTCATTGTTTATATCAATTATCTACGAACACAGGAAAGGCAAGATATTAATTCTATGGAATAGAATTGCGATATAATCCCTCCATTTGGTTGGATAATAACATGGAAAAAGTCTCCATCGTTGGCTTGGGCTGGGTTGGTTTGCCATTGGCAGAGAAGTTGCAAAAAGATGGTTATGATGTTCAAGGCTCAAAAGCATCAACAGAAGGTGTTGAAGAAGCAAAAGCATTGGGTTTGAATTGTCAGTTGTTGAACACAACTTTGGATTTATCACTCAGAAACCCAAATATTAAAGCACTATTCAGTTGTGATACTTTGGTGATTACATTGCCACCGAATGGTCATCATGGTTTGAAAAAATATGCATCCATCGTGGCAGCTTTGGCAAAAACAGCAGAATATTGCGGCGCTAAACGTATTGTGTTCACAAGTTCAATTTCTGTGTATGGCAAGCAAGCTAATATTGTGACAGAGCAATCTTATTGTGAGCCGATCAATGATTCAGGTGATGCAGTTTTAGCAGCAGAAGAAGCCTTATTGGCAGCGGTTAAAATTCCTGTGGCGATTGTGCGTTTAGGTGGATTGTTTGGTGATGATCGCTTGCCACAAAATTGGTTACAAAAGAAAACACATTTTGATTACCCAAATCATAGTATTAACATGGTTCATCGAGTGGATGCAGTGAATGCAATTGCAGCGATCATTGCAGGCGATTGGAATGAAAAGCAGATTTATAACGTAGTTGTAGCAATGCATCCAACGCGTTATGAATATTATAATAAAGTGGCAGTAGACCATCGTTTACCGTTGCCAATCTTTGATGAAGCTGAATTGGCGCGCCCAACGCGTGCATCTTACGTAGATGGCAGTAAAATCACTCGTGATTTCCCATTCCAATATCAAGGTTCAATTTACGAAGTTTAATTAAATTGGATGCTGAATAAAATAATCCTCGCACTGGCGAGGATTATTCGTATTGATCTCATCAAAAATGGTTATTGTAGTGCTTGGAGAATATCCGCTTTGATATCTTCCAGTTCTTCCAAACCTACAGACATGCGAATTAATGTATCTTCAATGCCAATCACTTTACGCATTTCTGTTGTAAATGTGCCATAAATTGTGGAAGCAGGATGGATGATCAAGCTATTGTTATCAAACAAATTTGTTGCACGTTTAATGAGTTGCAATTTATCCATGAATGCAAAGCAAGTTGCTTGATCCTTTAAATCAAATGTTAGCATTGCGCCTGGATGATCTTTAAACATTTCATCCGATAATTTTTTATAAGGCGAGCTATCTAATTGTGTGTAAGAAACTTTCACAATTTGAGGTAAAGTTTCTAAGAATTTTGCCAACTCATAAGTGTTTTTGCTCATTTTTTCATAGCGCAGTGTTAATGTTTCTAAGCCCAATGATTGGAAAAATGCTGTATCAGGATCCATGTTTGCACCAAAGTTACGGGCGATTTCTCGTTTAATTTTGAACATAAATGCTGAAAATGGCGCTTGTGGTGTAACCTTTTTCAATCGTGGGTGCTTTGACCAATCAAATGAACCATAATCAACAATTGCACCACCCAAGCTTGTTGCACCACCTGAAATATATTTTGTGGTGGAAACCACTTCAATATCCACGCCAAATTTTTTCGCATCAAATCCACACCATGGAATCACAGTTGTATCTACGATCATTGGCACATTATGCTTTTTTAAAATGGATGAAATATTGGCTAAATCTGCAATTTCTAAATGGGGATTAGTGATCACTTCACAGAAGAAAGCGCAGGTATTTTCATCAATCGCATTTTCAATGGCAGATAGATCATCTGTGTCCACAAAGCGAACTTCTACACCAAATTCAGCCAATGTGAATTGGAAAAAGGCAAATGTATTACCGAACAGGTGAGGAGAAGTAACAATATTACTGCCAGCATAAGCCAATGCCATAAAAGCATTGGAAATTGCGCCCATACCAGAGCTGAATAGCATGACATTGTCGCCACCAGAAATGGCTTTGATTTTTTTTTCTAAACTTTCAACGGTGGGATTACTGATGCGCGAATAAGTGTGAGAAGGAATCATCTCTTTATTTTGGAAAGCATCTGCGATCGCTTGCGAACTTGGAAATTCATAAGCTGCTGTACGATAAATCGGCGTGTTGATCGCGCCATGTGCATCTTTAATGCTTTTATCTGCTGATAAGAGTTGACTGTTGAAACCTTTACACTGTGAATCCGCCATTTTAAATCCCGCCTAATATTTTTGTAAGACTAATGAATATAGCAACATCTAGCGGGAATTTTAAGCACTAATTGAAAATCATTTGTAGAGCATTGATGAGTGATTCATTTGCTTCTTTTTTTTGTGTTGCGATGCGGAAATGATAAGGTGTTAATCCTTCAAAGTTTGCACAATCACGGATTAAAATGCCATATTCTTCACCCAATATTTTTTTCAATTCCTGAGCTGTCATGATTTCATTTTGAATCTGCACTAAAAAGAAATGAGTTTCTGTTGGCAGTGCTGATAATGTTGGCATTTGATTAATTTCATGACGCAAAGCTTCGGTTTTACTCAATAAATCTATCAAAGGCACCGCAAATTTATCTTTGTGCTTTGTGAGAAATTTACCAGCTTCAATGGCTAATTGATTCACTGACCAAGGCATTGCGTAATGACTGATCTTTTTAATCAGTTGTTCAGGTGCTGAGAAATAACCCAAACGTAAACCTGGAATGGCAAAGCATTTTGTTAGTGAATGCAATGTGATGACATTGGGTAAATCTTGATAGGGAAATACAGAAATTCTAGGTTGATGAATAAAGGCTAAATAGGATTCATCCACCACAAAAGTTGTTTGTGGATATTGTTTAAACAACTCAATCAGAGTTTCATCATCCAAATATGTGCCTGTTGGGTTGTTGGGATTGCATAACCAAAAGAGCTCGCTATCACCTTTAAAATCACATATCTTAGAAATATGTTCAATGGTGATGTTGTGAATGCGAGAAGCATCTGCATATTCGCTAAAAGTAGGTGCTAGGATGGTTGCTCGTTGATGTTGAAAAGCTTGCGCAATGAGATAAATCGCTTCGATTGCACCATTGGTGATCCAAAGTTTTTGCTCTGAAATATGATAGGTTTCTGATAACAATTGCTTCAATGATGCAGCGTCAGGCTCAGGATAACGCGTGATTAAATACAATTGATCTGCTAAATATTGCTGTAAAGCAGGAATGGCTGGTGATTGATAAACATTGCTACTGAAATTAATTTCAATGTGATTAAAATTAAAATAATCATCACCATGGCCATTGATCATTGAAAACCCTTTAAAATACGAATTTAACCGCTAAAAAAATGAGCGTGAATGATACTAAAGCTATCGTACAAGCGCCATAGATTAAATGATTAGTTTGCTTAATGTGATTAATATTCACGGGATTAACATCATCACCAATGGTTGGTTTATCAACATAAATACCGTGGTAATAATTGCCACCGCCTAATTGAATATTTAATGCGCCTGCAACAGTTGCTTCAGACCAAGCACTATTTGGGCTTTTGTGTTGATAGCAATCACGTTGGCCAATTTTCCAAGCATTTTTATAATCTTTCTTTAAGAAAAAAGCGCTCAAAGTAATAAACAATAAACTTAATCGAGCGGGGATATAGTTAGCAATATCGTCTAATTTTGCAGAGTATCGACCAATATCTTTGTAGTGACTATTTTGGTAGCCCACCATAGAATCTAAAGTATTAATGGCTTTATACGCTGCCATTAATGGTACGCCACCAATAAATAAGAAGAAGAGCGGAGCAATGACACCATCCACACTATTTTCAGCAACAGTTTCAATTGTTGCTTTAGTAATTTGTGTATCATCCAATTGCTGTGTATCTCTACCAACAATCATAGAAAGTTTATGGCGCGTTTGTGCGATGGGATCATTTTTTAATGAATGATAAATACCATTGGCAGCATCGACTAAGGATTGTAGCGCCAGAAAAGAGTAAATTAGAAAGATGGAGATGAATGTGGAAAGAAGCTCACTGAATTGTGCAGATATTTTCAAAATAAAGTAAGTGAGGCAATAAATCCCTACAACTATGGATAAGGTCAGAATTAATCCTGCTTGGCGTAATGCATTATTATTGGTAAATTTTTTTCGTAATAATTTTTCTAATTGACTAATTGCATTGCCAATAATACGCACAGGATGAAAACGGTAATTAGGATCTCCCCAAAAAATATCTGTGATAGCAGCAAGCCAGATTGTGAGTAAAGTCATCATTTCACCATCAAATAAACATTAATTATTATATCTCTTCACAATAGCATTATTGTGGCTTTTGGAGAAGGGCGTGAATAAATAATAAAAAAACATTGCTTTTTTATAAAATAATAATACAATGTTTAATTATAAATTAATCATTGTTTATTTAGGAGTAAAAAATGAAAACTATCTCTAAGAATTTATTGATTACAGTCGTGGCTTTATTGGTATTCGGTTTAGTAACAGGGCAGATAAATAAAGTAGATGAATGGTTGGTGATGAAAAATCAGCAGAAGGAAGTTGTTGTATTTAATGCGCCAATTTCTACATTTAATCTTGGGAAATAGGTCGAATATGCTGATTGATATAAGGTTTTTCAGAGCAATTTTGAATATTGTTAATAAAATTACCATGTTTATGCTGTTCTTCATAAGAAGAAAAAGCCAATAGAGAAATCAGAACTACCAATAAAGATAGCATGATTTTCTCTAGTATGGTCAGATAGAATAATTTTTTCATTTCACTGTTTTACATAAATAAACAATATTGATTGTATATGTAAATATGTGAAAAATACAGTTATAATTTTAAATCAGTATTGAGATTTATCAAGCTCTAAGAATTCTTTTTCTAAATGATCTAAAAAGCTGCGAATTGCAGGAATAACACCACGGCGTGAAGGGTAAACAGCATGTACAACTTCGTCTTGGAAGTGCCAATCTGGTAAAATTCGTATTAATTTTCCTGCTTTGACATCTTCATGAACAACCATTAATGGTAATTTAACAATACCAATCCCATTTAATGCTGCTTTTCTCAGAAGCGACAAATCTGTTGTCATAAATTTAGGGCTGAATGGAATCACGGTTGTATTGTTATAATGATCCACAAATTCCCAATTATTGCGATCACGATGCTGGCTATGAGCCATCGATGGATAAATATGTAAATCTTTTGGGGTATGAGCTTCGCCCATTTGTTCAATTAATTCGGGGCTGCCAACCAAAACTTGCTCACGAATACTTAAGCGTTTCATCACATATTCGCTGTCTTCAAATGGTGGCTTAATCACGCGAAGTGCAATATCAATACCTTCATGAACCAAATCAATGCGGCGATTGGTTGCATCGACAATCATATCCACTTCAGGATTCTCTTTTACAAAGCTTGCGATCATATCTTCTACAGACATATGTAACAATGTAATCGGGCAAGTAATACGAATTAATCCGCGTGGCTTTGTTTGTGCTTCCATGATGGAAGCTTGTGCAACTTCTGCTTTATCCAGCATTGCTTGGCAATGAGTATAATAAGTTTGTCCAATATCTGTCACAGAGAAATGGCGAGTTGTACGATGAATTAAGCGTACGCCCAATTCTTCTTCCAATGCTGCCAAATGACGACTGAGTTTAGATTTAGGAATGCGCAAGTGCTTACTTGCTTCACTAATGCCACCATATTCAACAATTTTGGCAAAGTAATAAAGTTGATTCAAATCCACCATGCGCATATAAACTCCTTAATATTGTACTTTCATGGAAAGTTCATGGAATTGGCTAGAAAGTTTCTCAAGCAATTCATCTGTGAGCTGTAAACTCCAATCCTGCCCTAAGTTTAACAAAATGTTGGCATAATCTGTATTGTATTTTAGATAAACAGGTTTGCCGTTATCGGCTTTATGCTCATTCATCAATTGGATTAATTTTTGCACTTTTTCAATTTCAAAAGGCGCAGTATTGGTTAAGGCTAGAGATTTAGCAGATGATTCACGAACAGCTTCAAGATGCTGTAGCTCTAATGGACGAATGCGCATGCCACCGTTGAAATCATCCCATGTTAATGTACCTTTCACAATTAACACTGATTTTGTTGTTAATGGCTGGTTCAATTGCTCCAAGTGTTCATCGTATAAACGCATTTCCATTCGGCCAGAACGATCATCCAATGTCACAAAAGTCATTTTGAGACCTTTCTGATTAAACTTGCTTCTGATGCCAATTACTAAACCTGCAATTGTAGATTCAGGTTCTTTGGCACGAGCAATTCGGTACGCAGGTTCAGGCATAGATAAAATCTCGCCAATTGGATGTGTTGTGATGGATTTGAGTTCTTGGCGATAGCGATTAATTGGATGTGTTGTAAGATAAAATCCTAAAGTATCACTCTCGTTTTCCAATAAAATGCGTTCAGACCAAGCATCTGTTTCTGTTAAATGAGTATTAGCAGGCATTACATCTTGTGCTGTATCACCACCAAATAAGCCAAACAGATCCTCTTGTCCTGAATTCAGATTGCGTAAATGTTGCTCAGCGGCATGGATAGCTTCTGGTAAAGTTGCCAATAGATTCGCGCGGAACTGGCATTTTTCAAGAATTTTTAATTCTTTGGGTGCTAAATCATCCAAAGCACCCGCTTTGATTAAAATTTCAATCACGCGGCGGTTCATTTTGGATAAATCAACACGGCGACAAAAATCAAACAAATCAACATAGCGACCATTGGTTTGCATCTCTTCAATGGCTTGTAGTGCCGCAGCTTCACCAACACCTTTGATAGCACCTAAACCATAAATCACTTCACCTTTATCATTCACTGTAAATTTATAGTGAGAGCGATTAACACTTGGTGGCAACATTGTGAGCTTCATGTCTTCACATTCTTCAATAAATGTTACAACTTTCTCTGTATTATCCATATCAGATGACAATACAGCTGCCATAAACTCAGCAGGGTAATGGGCTTTTAAATAGGCGGTTTGATAAGAAACTAAAGCGTATGCAGCAGAGTGAGATTTATTGAAACCATAGCCTGCGAATTTTTCCATCAAGTCGAAAAGTGCACCAGCTTTTTCTTTATCAAAGCCTAACTCTTCAGCACCTTGCATGAATAAGCCACGTTGTTTTTCCATCTCTTCAGGTAATTTTTTACCCATTGCACGGCGCAATAAGTCAGCGCCACCCAATGTGTAGTTACCAATAACTTGTGAGATCTGCATTACCTGTTCTTGGTAAACGATAACACCATAAGTTGGTGCCAATACAGTTTCTAATTCAGCAAAAGGATATTCAATTTCTGCACGGCCATGTTTACGGTTGATAAAGTCTTCAACCATGCCTGATTCCAAAGGGCCTGGACGGAATAATGCAACAAGCGCGATGATATCTTCAAAGGTATCTGGCTGCAATCGGCGGATCAAATCCTTCATGCCTCGGGATTCAAGCTGGAATACTGCAGTTGTTTTACAGGATTTTAATAGATCAAACGCAGGCTTATCATCCAATGGAATATCTAGAATATTAATGTCTAGATTGCGTGTTTTCTTGATATTTTGAATGGCCCAATTGATGATTGTAAGTGTTCTTAATCCCAAGAAGTCGAATTTTACTAAACCTGCAGATTCAACGTCACTCTTGTCATATTGTGCAACTAAAGCTTCGCTACCTTCTTCACAATATAATGGTGAGAAATCAGCAATCGTTGTGGGTGAAATTACAACACCACCAGCGTGTCGGCCAACAGATTTTGTTAAACCTTCTAATTGTTTTGCATAATTGATAAGTTCTTTAACTTCTTCATCATTCTCATATAAATCATGCAACTCAGGTTCTTGCATCAATGCTTTTTCAAGCGTGATGCCCAAATCAAACGGAATGAGTTTCGCAATGCGATCTACAAAGCCATAAGGATGGCCCAATGCACGACCAACGTCACGAATAACGGCTTTAGCTGCCATTGTGCCATGTGTTGCGATCTGAGATACAGCATCACGGCCATATTTCTCTGCAACATATTCAATTACACGATCGCGACCTTCCATACAGAAGTCAACGTCGAAGTCTGGCATGGAAACACGTTCTGGGTTTAAGAATCGTTCAAAAAGTAAATCATAAGGCAGTGGGTCTAAGTCTGTAATTTTAAGTGCCCAAGCTACCAATGAACCTGCACCTGAACCACGACCTGGGCCAACAGGAATATCATTATCTTTTGACCATTGAATGAAGTCCGCAACGATTAAGAAGTAACCTGGGAATCCCATATTAATGATTACGTTGAGTTCAATGTCTAAACGCTCTAAATATTTTGCCTGCTCAGGATGTTCTGTACCAATGCGATCTTTTAAGCCTTCGTGGGACAAATGGCGGAAATACTCGTCCATCGTCATACCATTAGGAATAGGGAAGTCTGGTAAGCAAGGCTTATAGAGCGATAATTCAACTGTACAACGTTTTGCAATCTCGACAGTGTTTTCAATCGCTTCAGGAATGTCTGCAAATAACTCAATCATCTCTTCAGGTGATTTGAGATATTGTTCTTCGCTGTATAAACGCGGTCGTTTAGAATCAGAAATCACATTGCCCGCTTGAATACAGGAGCGAATTTCATGAGCATCAAAATCGCTTTTATCTAGGAATCTTACATTGTTAACAGCGACTAACGGTAAACCTTCAGCCAATGCAAATTGCTTTGCAACAGTGATGAATGCTTCATCATTTTCTTGTTGCGTGCGAGAAATACCTAAATATAAACGATCTTTAAATGTTTCAAAGGGTTTGAGTGATTCAGTCCAATCTTCTTCTTTACGAGTTAACAGCGTTGTGCCGATAGGGCTTTCTTTACCTGCAATGATGATTAAACCGTTGTGATATTGCTGTAACCATTCGTAAGTAATGTGTGGAATGCCGCGTTCTTGCCCGTGGCGATAACCTTCACTCAATAAGTTGGATAAACTTAAATAACCATCATAATTTTGAGCTAATAGTGTAATTCTACCAATAGTTTCATGGCCATCTTTTACATAACATTCAGCACCAATGATTGGTTTGATGCCATTTTTTAGTGCAGCTTCATAAAACTTAATGACGCCAAATGCGTTACCAATATCTGTAATTGCAACAGATTCAACACCTTGATCTTTTAATTTGCCAAATAAGGGTTTAATTCGGATTAAACCATCGGCAATGGAAAACTCAGTGTGAAGATTTAAATGGACAAAACGCATGTGAATCCTTCGTCATGTGATGGTGAAAATTAACCATTGTATCACGAGGGAAGGATTCACTGTTTAACAAAAAGGATTCACTTATGCAGCTGCCATTAAAGGTCCCATTCTATTACGCATTGCATGTTGTAACGCTGCAAATAAAGTTGCGTGATGAATGCGTTGCTTCTTGAAGCGGAAAGTTTGCATCGCTTCTTTGGCATGATAATGACTTTCGCGCATCAATTCTGCAATGGAGCTTGCTTTGAATTGTTCACTCAATGAAATGGCACTGTTTACAATACTATCTTTCTCTTGTTGTGAAAGAGAATTGAATAACTGCTGAAAACGTTCTTGCTTAATCATATCTGTCACCTTAAGGTCTCGTTGTTGATAATATAACTTAATTATAACTTTAGTTATAAAAGTGTCAAATTATTTTGCATTGAAAGTTATAAATATTGTTATGAAAATACCTGTATTTAAAATAATTCACTATTTATCAGTATGTTATAATTTTTTACTTTTATGTAAAAATTTACTTTAAGTTATATTTTTATTTTTTATTGCTGAAAAATAAGTTCTTGTTATAAAAAAATGCCCCATGATATTTCTATCATGGAGCATTAGTTATTGATAATGTATTAGAAATTAATTACATAACAGTTGAATACCAGAAAACACGGCCAATTATTTCAACTTGTTCTAAGGAAACGTCAAAAGCAGGGTATTCTTCACGATTATAAGATTCTACTGTGATCACGCTGCCTGTTTTTTGTTTGAGGCGTTTCATTTGTAATAAGCCATCGTTATTAATGGCATAAACATCGCCATCTATGATCTTTTTGCGTGATAAATCAATACCAACAGTTGAGCCATTTTTGAAAACAGGTTCCATGCTATCGCCTTTGACTGTTACGCAAATGGCATCTTTGGGCGTGACACTTGCTTCTCTTAATGTATCTAAAGTAAAACGGATTGTTCTGCCTTCGTAATCATCAAATTCACTGGCACCATAACCTGCAGACAATTGAATATCCTTATAAAATGGTACCAAAACCTCATCTTCATCTATGGTTTCTTCACCAAATAGTAACCAGTTTTCTGCAACATTAAAATATTCAGCAATCTTAGGTAAATAGCGACTTCTCTTTGTTCTGCCTTGGCAGATTTTAGAGATTGCGGCTTGTGAAATGCCCACATCGGCTGCGAGAATTTCCTGAGAGATTTTTCTCTCTTCGATCAAATGATTGATCCGATCGGCTGTATCTTTCATATAAACTCTCCTTAATTTACGAGAGCTAATATAACTTATAGTTATAAAAATAACAAGGAAAAGTCTAGCTTTGTGAGGAATTATCTCTTGAAATTACTAAACCAGTGCCCATATTCATAACTATCAAATTTGTAGATCAATTAATGGTAAACACTGGAGAAGTTATGAGCCAAAAAGAAACAATGCAATTTCAAACAGAAGTTAATCAGTTATTAAAGTTAATGATTCATTCTTTGTATTCGAATCATGAAATATTTTTGCGTGAATTAATCTCAAACGCATCGGATGCTCTGGATAAGCGCCGTTTTGAAGGTTTGACAGATGCTAAATTGATCGAGAATCAAGGTAATCCTGAAATCTTCATCACAATGGATGCTGCACAAAAAACATTAACCATTAGAGATAATGGTATTGGTATGAATCGTGATGAAGTGATTGAGAACATTGGTACAATCGCTAAATCAGGCACAAAAGCATTTTTAGAGAAATTAGAAGAAAATCAAAAAGATGTATCTAATTTGATTGGTCAGTTTGGTGTAGGTTTCTATTCTGCATTTATTGTTGCAGATAAAGTAACGTTAATAACACGCAAAGCAGGTGAGCCAGAAAATAGTGCTGTAATTTGGGAATCAGCAGGTGAAGGTGAATTCTCTTTAGAAAATACCTCGAAGTCAGTTGCAGGTACAGAAATTACATTGCATATGCGCGATGAACACATTGATCTATTGAATGAATGGTCAATTCGTTCGATCATTACTAAATATTCTGATCATATTGCTTATCCTGTGATGATGGAAATTGAGCGCACAAAAACTGTGCCAGCAGAAAATGAAGGTGAAGAGCCAACAACAGTTTCAGAAATTGAAATTGAACAAATTAACTCTGCAACATCTATTTGGCAACGTGATAAAAAAGATGTCACAGAAGATGAATATAAAGCATTCTATAAGCACATTAGTCATGATTATGCGGATCCTTTATTGTGGTCACATAATAAAGTGGAAGGCAAAGTTAACTATACTTCTTTGTTGTTTGTGCCAGAGCATGCTCAACAAAATATGTGGGAACAAAACCAAGATTATGGTTTGCAGTTGTTTGTTCGCCGTGTGTTCATTATGAATGCGACAGATAAATTAATTCCTCGTTATTTGCGCTTTGCGAAAGGTGTTGTGGATACAGTTGATTTGCCACTGAACGTTTCTCGTGAAATTTTGCAATCATCTTCTACATTGGATTCTATCAAGCAAGGTGTTACTCGCCGTGTGTTAACCATGTTGAATAACTTGGCGACAGGCGATGAGAAAGAAAAGTATGCAACTTTCTATAAAGAATTTGGCCGTGTGATTAAAGAAGGTATCGGCGAAGATGCATCGAACAAGGAGAACATTGCTAAGCTTTTGCGTTTTGCTTCGACAGAAAATGATGCAGAAGAGGTTTCATTTGCAGATTACATCGGCAGAATGAAAGAAGGGCAAGAAAATATCTATTTCATCACAACAGATAATTTGAATACTGCGAAAAATAGCCCGCATTTGGAGATTTATCGCTCTAAAGGTTATGAAGTGATCTTGATGACAGATGTGATAGATGATTGGATGATGGGCTTCTTATCTGAATTTGAAGGTAAGAAATTCGTGAACATCGCAAAAGGCGATGTGAATTTGGATGATAAATCTGAAGATGAGAAAAAAGAAGAGCCTGAATTAAGCAATGAAGATAAAGCAATCATTGATAAACTCACTAATGTATTGGGTGAAAAAGTTGAGAATGTAAAAGTTTCTAAGCGCTTAACTAACTCAGCATCAGTATTGGTTCGCAATGAGTATGCTTTAAGTAGTCATTTTGAAAAAATGCTGAAAGAAGCAGGGCATGATGTGCCAAGTATGAAGCCTTGGTTAGAAATCAACGTGAAGCATCCATTGGTTGAACGTATTGCGCGCGAAACTGATAATGCGGTTGCGGATGATTTAGCTATGCTAATTTATGAAGAAGCGTTATTATTGGAAGGTTCTCAGTTGGAAAACCCATCTGAATTCGTGAATCGACTCAATAGATTGATGAAATAGTATGCAAAATGACGTAAAGCCTACTTTTTAAGCAAAATTAGGCTTTACAAGTAGGAAATTTTCTTTATAATGCATGCTTCCTAATTAAGGAGAAGTGGCCGAGTGGCTGAAGGCGCGCCCCTGCTAAGGGCGTATACGTTAATAGCGTATCGAGGGTTCGAATCCCTCCTTCTCCGCCAAGTTAGTACAGAAAGCTCTTGTTTATCAAGAGCTTTTTTATTGCTTATGATTTTTAAACGTAGGCTTTTGTGGCTAGATATATTGTTGACTGTGATCATGACATGTTGAGTTATAATCTAGTATTGAATATATGAATAACAATCCATGTTGTCCGATAATACAACATGATTATTGAGGAAATAAAATGACAACTGCAGATTTTTATATATACAAGATTAAAAAAGATAGCCAAGGCAATATCGCGGGTGTGAGAATTAGACGCGTAGATGTTGATCAAGACGGCAAGGCAACAGTGAAAGGCTCTAGATATGCTGTTAAAGGTTTAGTTTGTGATTTATTGAAAACAAATAAATTGAAGATTCAAACTGCAGCGTATTCAAAGAATCAAAAATTATGGACAGTGTTGAACGATGTGAGTCTTGTCGTAGAAGGCGACAAAGAATATCTAAGAATTGATGGCGAACGTACATTGAAAGATGATTTAGGTACATTGCCTGACTTTGTATAGTTTCTAATTGTTACAATCAATAATTATTTAAACCTTAGTATTTTGGCTGAGGTTTTTTTATGCCATTTTTATTTGATGATCTGCAATTTTCATTAATTGTTGATCATGAGTAACAATGATAATTGTGCGCTTACCATGCATTTCTTTTAAAGTTTTAATAATTAATTGACTGCGTTCACTATCTAAGTTTGCCGTTGGTTCATCTAATAATAAAATAGGTGCAGGGTTTAAAAAAGTTCTTGCCAATGCAACGCGTGCTCGTTGTCCACCTGATAATTGATTGCCATTCGGGCCAATATTTGTATGTTTACCATTAGGCATATTTTTTAAATCCTGCTGTAAACCGATATTTTGCAATGCTTCATCGATATCTTGGTCTTTTGCATCTAAATTACCTATTTGAATATTCCAAGCAATGCTTTCTTTGAAGAGAGCAACATCTTGTGAGAATAGGGCGCGCAGTTGTGATAACTGTAGGTAGTCAAAATTTCTGACATCAATATTGTCAATCGCTACATTGCCTTCAGTAGGTTGAATGATGCCTGCAATTAGCTTGAGTAATGTGCTTTTGCCTACACCAGAAGTGCCAATAATAACCGTTGTTGTTTGTGCTTTAAATAAGTGAGAGAAATTCCGAATGACCGTGCGATTATTCTCTGTTTGGTAGCTGATATTGCTGAGTTGTATATCATAATGATTTGGTAATTGTACTGAAGTTTTGGTTCTAGTTAATGGCAGTTCTAATACTTGTATAACTCGCATTAATGATTGCCATGAACTTTGTAGTGATTGGTTTAGTTGTAATAGCTGAGAATATGGTTCAATAAAATGAAATAACACAATCAATAATGCCAATAATAGACCTGAATCTAATACTTGATGAGCCGCTGATATCATTGATGTTATGAGTATGATAAGTAGAATCACTTGCAAAATACTAATATAGCTAATATCCAACCAAAACTTACGGCGCATGAGTGATACTGATGAGTGATTCTGTTGAATGAGAGCATCATGTAATCGTTGATCACTTTGTTGTGTTAATTGGCTTGTACGTAGTAATGGTTGTTGATTCGCAAATAGTTGTAATTCTTTGGCTACTATATTGTCACTTTGTTGCTTCTGAAGGTCAAATATTTGATTACTATTCGTAAAATACCGCATAAAAATGGCAAGTAAAATAAATATTATTAATAAACTGAACCCTAATATTGGACTGAATCCAATCATCACACTAGCAAAGATAATTGGCGTTAAAACTGTTCGTAGAATAGGTTCTAATAAATGAGCGGGGATTCCCATTGCTTCTAAAACAGAATGTCGAACTAAGTTTTGTGGATGTAATTGATAAAGATTTTGATCTAATTGAATGAATGGTAAATGATATAACAAGCGCTGAATTAACCCTAGTGCTAAAGAAACACCAGATAGATAGCCAGCTCGCAATGCATAATACAATATGAACAATTGTAACAATGTGATGCTAATGAATATGGTTGAATAGTAAATAAGGTCGGATAGATTATGCGTCAAGGCTGATCTAAATATAGGAATTAAGAATGCAAAATTAGCACCCTCAACGATAATTGATAATATTAACAAGCATAGCATTTTCATTATATTACTTTGTGTCGATGGAGGTAATGCTGAAAATGCTCTCATGCATTGATAGTTTTTAGTATTAATCATGCTGTGCACTCCATAATTGAGCATAAGCTTGTTGATTCTGCATGAGTTGCTCATGTTTACCTTTTTCTATAATTTCACCATTCATCATGACAACAATTTGATCTGCTTTGGCCGCAAGTTGTAAATCGTGTGTGACGATAATGCAAGTACGTTTAGCAAGTAAAAGTGTATCTACAATAACTTTAGCCGTGATTGTATCTAATGCAGATGTTGGTTCGTCCAATAATAAAATAGAATTTGGGGATAAAAGAGCGCGAGCTAAGGCTAAGCGCTGTCGCTCACCACCTGATAATAAGGCATCATTGTCTAAAATAGTATGAATGCCTTGTGGTAGGTTTTGAATTTTTTCTGTCAGTAGAACTTGATGTAAAACTTTGTGAATTGCATCATCATTAGCATTCGGATTGAAAAGCGTGAGGTTCTCTTTAATTGTAGTGGGAAGATAAGGGGCATGTTGCGATAATAAAACACACTGTTGATAGAGTATTTTTGAAGAAAAATCTTTAATGTTGTGTGTATCAATGAGTATTTCACCTGAATTAGGATCCATAAAGCGCGCCAATAAATGCAATAATGTGCTTTTGCCAGCCCCTGATGGACCAACGATGGCTAAAGTACTGTGCTCAGGAATATGTAAATTAATATCTTTTAGAATCGGTGTGTTGTTATATGAAAAGTTAACATCTTTTAGCGTAATCTTGGTTGATATTGCAGGTGTTTGGAGATGCCCCATTGATAATGGTTGAATATTGAAAATATGATCAATACGCTGTGCTGCTGAGATTGCTTGAAGTAGCATATCACTACCATGGCCTAAAGCTTGAATAGGTGCAGCCATCGCTTTGGCAAGTAAAATAAATAGTATCAGTTGATAAAGTGGCAAATCTCCATGAAATATCCATAGATAGCCTAATAAACACCAAATCAATAAAAAAGGTAGGCTTAATAAAATTTGTATGACGGCAGCTATACTGCCAACTCGTTTAACCCAATGAGAAAAATGAATTTCAAATTGATTAGAAGACTGTTGAATCAAGAGTTGAATGCCCGTTTTAGGATACTCTCGTGCTAAAGATAAATTTTGTGAGAATTCACTATAATGGCTTAATAATATTTCTAATGATTGATTACGAGCGTTAGTTTCTTTAGTAAATAGTGATGAGGATAGTAAGCGAAAGCCTATAAATGCAAATCCAATAGGGATTAAAATAAAAATTAGAAATGTAAAATTGAAATATGCCAATATGCTAAAGATACATATTGGGGTAATGAATAGTTTGGTAAGATCCATTGGGCAATGTGCAATCAGCTGATGTAATGCTTTAACATCATTGCTTACAGTTTTAGAAGTGCCATCAGAGCCTTGTTGTGCTAACCAATAGAGTGGTAATTGTTGCAAATGATTAATAAGTTTTTCACGAATATCATGAGTAAATTTAGCATCAATAATATGTGTTAGGTGAAATGCGCTCATTTGGCAGATGAGCCAGCCTAAAGTAGTACTAATTACGATGAATATAATGCTATTGCTAATGCTATTGGTTGTCGAGTTTTCCCATTCATAAGTGATAAACGCCAATGATAACCAAGGAACTAATGATAGTAAACTAGCAATAATTTGTAGGGTGATGGCAGATAAAAATAGTCTCTGATAAGGTTTCAATAATTTAAATAGAATATTTTTTGTCATTGTGCCATTCCATTGATAAAAATTAAGGGGGTATTTTAGCTCAGTGGCGCCAATGTAATATTTGAAACTCTTTCGATTATTGGACTATTTGTTTTGATTTATTAGCTTGTGAAATATCACCGTTCTATTGACAATTTAATGATCAACAATAATAATGATAATCATTCTCATAAAGGTTGCGGGTTTTTCCATATATGAAGAATATCAATATTGGTTAAACTAGGAACACACATATGTCACAACACAATGAATCATTGATTGAAAATTTCTATGCAGCACAGGTTCAAGTGAACGCCCACATTTCTTTAACTTCTGGGCAGATGACTGCTAAAAAGACTGTCAGTTATGAAGAAAATTTAAATAGTGGCTTAAAATTAGTATTAATCACCAAAGGTGCTTTGCGTTGTCATATTCCTGGGCAGAATGAAAAATGTTTAGAAGGGCCTGTATTGTGCGTAATTGCCAGTAATGGTGAATTTACATATCAACATTTATTCCAAGGTCAGGAACCTGTTCAATACACTATTGTTGAATTAACAGAATCTGCTTTAGAGCCATTTAGCCAAGAATTATTACCTATATTTCAACGTGCAGAAAAAGATCCTTGGATTACTGCATATCGTGCACCCAATTCATTGGCAGCAATTGCTAAGCAAATTAATTCATGTCCTCAAAATGGTATGGTGAGAGAGTTTTATTTACAGGCCAAAGCACTAGAATTTGCTGCTTTAAGCGCAGAATTGATTGTACAGGAGAAAAATCAGCCATCGTCTTCTATGGGCTGGCGAAATACAGATTTAGACAAATTGCATCATGCTAAATATCTTTTGGGGCAAAATTTATATGCACCTTTAACTGTGGATCAATTATCGTTACAGGTTGGTTTAAATACAAAGAAATTGAGTACAGGATTTAGAGAGGTTTTTAAAACAACAGTTTATGGATACTTACAAGAACAAAGATTGCAAGAGGCCTATAGGTTATTAAGTACAGGTGAACATAATGTTTCAACAGTTGCTTATCAAGTGGGCTATACACCTGCACACTTTTCGGTTGTTTTTCGTAAACGTTTCCAAGTATCACCCAGCGATCTTGTCACAAAATAAATAGTTACTAGAAAACAAAAGAGAAAGACAGGATATCAAAAATGGATGCATAAAATTTCGATTAAGATGCAAATGATAAAAATTGTCATTTGAGAGTTTGTTTCGAAGGAGCATTCATGTCTTTACATAGTAATCGTAATCAAAAATATCCTGCATTATTGGGTGCATTGAGCACAATAATTTCTTTGCCTATTGTGTATGCGGAAACACAAGCGGAAGAAATCCATGATTTGCCAGGAATTATAGTTACAGCAACATCATCAGGTAATCCTCAGCCTTCTTTGGCAAAGCTCCCCATGAGCATCAAAGAAACACCACAATCTGTGACTGTGATCAGTAAAAAAGTTCTGGAACAGCAAAATAGTACAGAACTTGAAGAGGCAATGAATCATGCAACTGGGATCATTGTTCAGCCATTTGTGTTGTTGACAACAGCTTATTATGCTCGTGGTTTTAAAATTAATTCATTTGAAATTGATGGTGTGCCTGTTGCAATGGGAGGAATGGCGTCACCACCACAAGATTTATCAAGCTATGAGCAAATTGAAATTTTACGTGGTGCCAATGGTTTATTGCATGGTTCAGGAAATCCATCTGCCACAATTAACTTTGTACGTAAAAAGCCTTCTCAAGAGTTCAAAGGCAACATTGCATTGAGTGCAGGCAGCTTTGATAATTATCGTGGTGATATAGATGTACACGGGCCATTGAATAAAGCAGGTACTGTGCGAGGTCGATTATCTGCTGCGTATAATGATCGCGGGTTTCAAGCTGACATTGCAAAGCAACAAAACAAGATTTTATACGGTATTACAGAATTTGATTTATCACCAACAACATTAGTAACGATTGGTGGAAACTATCAGCGCATAACATCCACGACAGATATGGCTGGTGTGCCGATGGATAAAGATGGTAAAAGTTTAAATTTACCACGTTCTACATATCTTAATACCGATTGGAGCAAATTTAACTGGACAGTTAAACGTGTTTTTGGATCAGTGAAACAAGAGTTGCCTCATGATTGGCTTTTGACATTAAATGGTGAATATCAAAAAACAGATTCATTTTTAAAATATGCGGGCCTATATGGCGCGATTGATCGTGAAAATGGTGATGGTGCAATGTTAATGGGCGGCGCTCATAAATTCAAAACATATAGTAAAAGTGCAGATCTAAATGCACAAGGCAGTGTGAATTTATTTGGGCGTGAACATGATCTTTTAATCGGTGCCAGTTATTCTGCTAACAGAAGCATTGATTATAATAGTAATTTAAATATGAAAGAGTTATACGCTCCTTTTAATATCTATACTTGGAACCCAAAAGGTATTGCAGATCCTACAATTACACCATTTCAAATAGGTGCTAATAATAAAATTAGTCAAATGGGTATTTATGGTTTGGGGCGCTTTAAATTAGCAGATCAATTAACATTGATTGCTGGTGGCCGTGTGAGCAAATGGAAACAAGAAGGATTAAAAGAAACTAATAAATTAGGTACACAATTCACACCATATGGCGGCTTGGTTTGGGATTTCCAAGATAATTGGTCGGCTTATTTAAGCTATGCGGAAGTATTTGAACCACAAACTTCAACAACATGGGAAGGTTCAACATTGCCACCAGTGAAAGGTAAGAGTTATGAATTAGGAACAAAAGCAACATTGTTTGATGATTCATTATTGGTAAGCCTTGCTGTCTTTAATATTGATTTACAAAATAATCCACAAGAAGATCCAAATCATCCTTGTGTTGGTCGAGTATGTTATTACACAAGTGGTGGTAAAGTTCGCAGCCAAGGCTTTGAAATGGAAGCAGTGGGGAATATTACGCAATATTGGAATATTTCAGCAGGTTATACCTATAGTGATACTAAATACAAGCGTGATACAAGTAATGAAGGCAAAAAATACGCTTCATTTAATCCTCGCCATATTTTAAGAGTTTGGACAAACTACGACTTGCCATTTGATCATCGTCGTTGGTCAATGGGTGCAGGTATTCAAGCACAAAGTGAATTTAGCACTCAATCTGGTGATATAACCATTCGCCAAGGTGGCTATGCAATCACTAATCTTCGTTTAGGTTATAAAATGGACAAAGATTGGGATGTTGCTTTGAATATTAATAATGTATTTGACCGTAAATATTATCAAAGTCTATTTGGTCCGCAATGGAGCAATCGCTACGGAAACCGCAGAAACTTTGCAGTTACATTTAGAGCCAATTTCTAATGTTTAAGCAGTTTATCAAAGCATCAATCATAGTGATTGGTACGTTATTGAGTGCGATTTTATTTTCAATGTTATTAGCAAAGATTATGCCTAGCCAAGATGCCATTAATCGATTATATGCATCTATTTATTTAGGATTGATTTTTGGTATAGCTGTGATGATTTGGTCTTGTTTGCCCAAAGAGTTTATGCCCAGATTTTATCGATCATGGGGATGGATCATAATGATTGCGCCAATATTAATTGTGTGGGGGATAAAATGACAAATCAATTTCGCCAACGATTATATGAATTGCACCGATCAGTAGGTGCATTTTTTGGGGTAATGCTATTCATTATTTTATGGAGTGGTATTTGGAGCTTAGTGAACCATAAAATAGATAATTGGTGGCATATTTTCCAAATGACTTCAGAGCAATCGATGATAGAGCCTTTAATCACATTGCATAAAAATCTTTTTATTGGGTTTCCTGGACGAATCTTTATCAGCTTATTTGGCATTGCATTAGCAGTTATTTCAATTTTAGGGCTTTGGCTACATCAACGTAGATTGAAAGATTGGTTTAAGCTGTGTTTGAATAGCCCAACTAAGATTGTAATGGCTGATTCTCATCGGTTATTGGGGTTGTGGGCATTGCCATATTTGTTGTTTTTTTCTATTACGGGTGCAATCGCAGGTTTGGGTGCATTGGGAACAGTTACTTTATCTAATATTACACATTCAGAATCACCACAAATGGTTTTTATGGATTTGATGGGTGAACCGATACCTAAAGCAGCGGGAAGAGTATGGTTAAACTCGCCTAATGTTTCAGCCATTACCATTCAAGATAAAATATTATTTCCTGATTTTACACCACAAAAAATAACTATTCATAATGAAGGTGATCAAAATGCTTTTGTGGAAATTAGTGGTGTAACACATGGTGTGATTAGCCCAAATATCTTTGAAAAGCACGTGTATGCATTGGATGGTGAATTATATAAAACATACAGTGCTGAAAATCGTGGATTTTGGTTACAAAGTTATATTGCCAACCAGCCGTTGCACTATGGTGAATATGATTGGTTACCTGAGTGGGGTAATTTTTGGTTCTCTGTACATTTAGTGATGGCGACTTTTGCACTTTGGATTACAGGTAGTGGCTTATATTTATGGATCAATCGTAGTCAAGCACAATGGAAAGCTTGGCAAATATTATGTTGGAAAAAAATTCCGATAGGCATCTTATCAGGATTAATATTTGCATCCAATGGGCTTTTGTTATGTGGTATTGCTATTTATCTCATTGATATATTTATAAATAATTCTCTGTTATTTTTTGCAATTTGGTTCATAACAGCCATTGCAACAGCTTTGTGGATGCATCACATTAGTCGATTTTTCATAATACTTCTTTTAGCCAATGGTTTTGTGTTGATTTTCACTAGTGTGGTGCATCTCTCTTTATTAATGGTGCAAGGAATATTGATAAATATATCAGTTGATATCGCTTTGCTACTGGTTGGAAGTTTAATGTTAGTTTTTGGCATGAGGAGAAAAAATGCGTGAGTTAATGCATCATTGGAAAATGGTGATCACAATAGGTTTGTTGTATTTATCTCAAGGCATTCCAATGGGGTTGGCTTTTGATGCTTTGCCAACGTTATTGAGATCTAATGGTATTTCATTGGAGGCTTTGGCATTTGCGCCATTGGTTGGTATTCCTTGGGTAATTAAATTTTTATGGGCGCCAGTCGTTGATAATTATTGGCTTCCTCAATTAGGGCGTAGAAGAAGTTGGATCATTCCTATGCAAATGATAGTGAGTATTGCATTATTGTTATTATCAATTTTGACAATTAATAGCCAGACAGCTTTAGCAATAGTATTAATTTTAGCTATCGCATCATTAATGAGTGCAACACAAGATATCGCAACAGATGGGTTAGCAGCTGAATTTTTCCAAGGCAATATGTTAGCTAAGATCAATGCAATCCAAATTACTGGTGTTTTTAGTGGGTTCTTCATAGGTGGTGCTGGTAGTTTATTATTATCAGGTGTTTTTGGGCAATCAATCGCTTTTTTTATCATGATGTTATTTCCTATCATGAGTTTGTTGGCAGTAATTTTTCTTCTACCTAAAGATGCAAAACTATTAGAGATGAAAAGGGCAGAAAACCCGACAAAAGCTAGTTTATTAAATATGATTAAGCGTTCCCCAGCAGTTACTTTATTAGCATTGGCAGTTTTATCAGCTGTAACAGCAGTATCTGGTACAGGTATTTCTAAATTATTCTTAAACGATAATGGTTGGGCGATTGAGCATATTGGTCAATTAGGGATCAGCGGTGGCATTATCACAATTGTTTTAGGTTGCGGTGGCGGTGTAATTTTAATTCAAAAGTTTGGATTATGGTCAACATTCATTACAGGATTGATTTCAGGTTGTTTAGCTGCATTGCTTTGGTTTACACAAAGCCACGGATGGGTTGAATTGAATATCATTGTGGTAATCATTAGTACATTATTAAGCTCAATTGCAACAGGATTAACTTCAGTGGTGATGTTAACTATGGGTATGTCATTTGCTGCTAAAGGTGAGCAAGCGGGCACAGATATTACTGCTATACAAAGTGCTAGAGATTTGGGTGAATTAATTGCATCATCATTTCTAATTGGATTAGTTGCAAAGATAGGTTATGACTATAGTTTCTTATTAGGTGCCATGCTTGCTATTGTTGCGATTATATTGGTGTGGAAATTATCTAAAGAGGCATAATCGAATGAAAACTATTTGTTTTGAAGTTAAGTTATTATTTAACAAATAGATTTTTACTTGGCGGTTGATTGTAAGTCTTTATTTAGAAAAATATATTGTACTATTAAGATATGTTATTAATACATGGTATTGTTAGTTGATATGAATCATTGTTTTTAATTTTTGGTTTGTGTGTTCCATTTTGGCATAGTAAAGTGCGTACCACTAGAGGAATCTAGTAATACAATTATAATTCATCTATATCATTTACCCCATTAAGTTGGGGTTTTTTTATAATTAAAAATTATTATGGTTTTAATTAAACATATCATTAAGAATTTGGTATAAGAGTACTTTATTCTAATAATAATCACTTTGAGGAGAGAATATGAGTAAGCGCATTTTGTCTATTACATTACTAACAACGCTAGTTATCGCAGGATGTAGTTCAACAGGTGATGCTGGTTTTGTAAGTGCTTTGAATAAATTCGCAAATGTTCTCGAAGGTGCAACACCATTCATTCAAGAATCAGAAGCTTGGGAGCAATATAGTATCGATAAAACTAAGCAGGGTGTTGTATATAAGGCAGCAAGCGATGCTGATGAGCAATTTGTCACTAGAAAAATGAATACTGAATATGCTGCCGCTATTGACCGTTTATCAAGACCATTTGCATTAAATGACCAAGCAAAAAAAGAATTGAATGATGCAGGTAAAGATTACCAATTTAAGTATAATAAAATCATCGCTGTTCAAGACAAAAACTCTTCTAATGTTATTGGTTATTGTGTGAATTATGATGCAAGACGAATAGAAAATGGTCAATTAACACCATTAGATGCACAAGGAAATGTGCAAAAGAGCTTCATCTATGTTGCTAAGGATAGACCAATTTCAGTTGCAACAGTTGGAAATGATTTTACTAAGCTAATGTGTGGTACTAGTTTTTTTAATCAATATAAAGGTTAAAATGATGTATTGAGTGATAGATAATAACAAACCTCCATTTTTTGGAGGTTTGTTATTGAAACTATTTTAAAGATAATCTACCAACCTTTTTTTAAGGATTCTTTAAGGCTTGTAATATTCGCTTCGATTCTTTCAATGCCTTTGATGAGTTCTTCTTCTTGAACTTCAAAGCTGTTATTGCAAGTACCGCAGAAAACAATACGGTCATCTTTAAGTTTTTTAATGGATTCTGGAACGATTCTAGAGCACTTAGGGCACTTAATGTTAATGGAATGTGTTTCTAAATCTAAGTTACTCATTAATTTTCCTTTTTTTACTTTATTAACTACTGATGGGAATTTAGGTTAGTACATTAACAGAATATGTGGTGAAACTTGTACATTTTTTATTAAGCCCTTAAATCACAAAGTGATGGCGCTATCATTTCTTTCCCATGGTAAGAATATGTAGCTCTCAGACAAGATCTTCTTTCGGTGTTATATGTATCCCGCCCAGTGAATCGCATTTTGATCATAATCTCTTGTTTTTGCTCATTTCTAAAATATATGGTCTCAATATGCTTATAAGAAATGGGGAAATCTAACAAATCTGTTGCAGCTTTGCGTAGCTGGAGATGTTCTTTGCTGATAGGATCAAATTGTTGTGCAATACTTTGAATTATTGTATGTTTTTTCTTAAATACTTTTTGTTTAGTGACTTTTTTATTTTCATAGAAAAAGATCACTGACCAAATGAGTGATAAGAAAATTATGCAAAAAATTGTGACGGGAAAATATGTGAGAGAGGATGTTTTTTTACGAACCATAGCTTAGTGTATGACAAAAATATCAAGATATATTAAGTTTTACATAGTTATGCTGTCAATAGAAAAGTAATAGATATTGTTTATCTATTGTGATTATCATCAATGAAATATGTTAGCTTTTCATTTAGGATGCTAATCAAAATACAATAAAACGAATAAAAAACATTACATTAATGAAGACATAATAAAGAGGCAAAAATGGCTGATAAATATATTTTGATAAGTTTTGCAACTAATGTGGGTCGTAGTCGAAAGCTGATTTCATTAGAAAATATCACAGAGGTTTCCGAGCTACCCAACAATGGCGGTATTTCAATTAAAACAAGCATGACAAGTTTTAGTGTTAAGAAAAGCACACTGGATGAATTTATGAGTTTTCTAGTCAGTGATCAGAAGATCTTTAATGCTATGGATTAATCTTATTGATGTATAGTCGAAACTTAGTTTCTAAGTTATGGTATTCAAACTTTTGGCACCTTATATTGATGGGAGATTATACATTTAATGAAAACAATCGTAATGTTGAATGATGTCACAGATGTATTTAAAGCAGATGTATTCGAGAATCTGGCAGAAGAGCTTACTGAATCAGGATTTGACTTAATTTACCCTAAAAACTCAGATGATTTATTGGACTTGTTACGAAAAAATGCCAGAATTGGCGGTGTGATTTTTGATTGGGATCATCATAATTTGGTGTTAAGCCGAGCAATTTCTAAGATCAATGGGAAATTGCCTGTTTTTACATTCATCAATGACAATACAATTTTAGATTTTGCATTCAGTGATTTAGCCATCAATATTCATTTCCATAACTATATATTGAATCATGTGACAGATATTGTGGATCGCATTGAATTAAAAACTGAAGAATACATCCATGATCTATTACCAACATTCACAAAAGCATTGTTTGATTATGTACGTAAAGAAAAATATACATTCTGTACGCCAGGGCACATGGGCGGCGCTGCATTTGAACAAAGCCCTGTCGGCTCTCTATTTTATGATTTCTATGGTGAAAATGCGATGCGTTCGGATGTTTCTATCTCTGTTGAAGAGTTAGGTTCATTATTAGATCATTCGGGACCACATAAAGAAGCAGAAGAGTTCATTGAAGAAGTATTCAATGCTGATCGTAGCTTTATTGTGACGAATGGTACATCTACAGCAAATAAGATTGTTGGTATGTACGCTTGCCCAGCTGGCAGCACAGTTTTAGTGGATCGTAATTGCCATAAATCTATCACACATTTAATGATGATGACGAATCTTGTGCCAATTTATTTACGCCCAACGCGTAATGCTTACGGTATTTTAGGAGGTATTCCAAAACATGAATTTACAGAAGAGCATATTCAGAAATTAGTGGATGAAACTCCAAAAGCAACATGGCCAGTGCATGCTGTGATCACAAATTCAACATACGATGGGCTGTTCTATAATACTGATTACATTAAAAAAATATTGCCAGTCAATTCTATTCATTTTGATTCTGCTTGGGTGCCTTATACAAATTTCCATCCGATTTATGAAGGCAAATCTGGCATGGGCGGTGATCGTATCGAAAGCAAAGTAATTTATGAAACGCAATCTACTCATAAATTGCTCGCCGCATTTTCACAATCTTCCATGATTCATGTAAAAGGTAAGATCAACGAACGAACCTTTAATGAAGGCTATATGATGCACACAACAACATCGCCGCTGTATAGCATTGTGGCATCATGTGAAACGGCAGCTGCGATGATGCAAGGCGAATCAGGTAAGAATTTAATGCAACGGGCGATTGATCGTGCAATGAATTTCCGTAAAGAGATCATTCGTTTGAAATCAGAATCACCCGATTGGTTTTTTGATGTTTGGCAGCCCAGTAAAATTAATGAAGCTGAATGTTGGCCATTGAATCCTAATAGTCAATGGCATGGTTTTCCCAAACCCGATGAAGATCATTTATATCTAGATCCTATTAAAGTAACGTTGCTAATGCCAGGAATGGATGCCCAGGGAAAATTAGATAAAACAGGAATTCCGGGGTTAGTTGTGGCAAGATTCTTGGATGAATGTGGCATTATTATCGAGAAAACAGGCCCATATACATTGCTATTTTTATTCAGCATGGGCATTGATGAAACACGAGCACTGACATTGCTACGCAGTTTGATGGATTTCAAACGCATTTATGATGCCAATCTAACGATTCGTGATGCAATGCCAGATTTATATGCGGTGAATCCTGAATTCTATGTGGATATGCGTATTCAAGATTTAGCGCAAGGCATTCATCAATTAATGATCAAATATGATCTACCGAATTTGATGTATGAAGCCTTTGATCATTTACCTGAAATGGAAATGACTCCGCACGAAGCTTATCAAGAAGAGATTAAAGGTAATGTGACAGAATGCCTCTTATCAGAAATGGTGGATAAAGTGAGTGCCAATATGATTTTGCCATACCCGCCAGGTGTGCCTTTAATCATGCCAGGTGAAAAAGTTACTAAAGATAATTTACCTGTATTAAGATTTTTAGAAATGCTCTGCGAGCGCGGCACGCATTATCCGGGTTTTGAAACGGATATTCATGGTGTGTATAAAAATGCAGATGGACAATATGTTGTACGAGTTCTGACAGAAAATAATTAATTAATCTAATATTTTTAAAATTATATAATAAAATCCACTTTAAATGTTTAAAGTGGCTTTTATTTTGTTGTTATGAATGGATTAGATTTGTTTTAAATATTCTGTCTGAATTGTTATATAGTTACATTGCTCAGAGCCTGAATCACATAGATTTTTAATAACTTTATCCATTGCTGCACGGTCTTTACCATGAGAAAGCGATTCAAAAGCAGTAAGCTGTGCATTTGCATCTACATTTTTTAATTCTTCTTTCACAAAATAGTTCACAGAGTAATTAATAGCTTCAGTATTATCGAAATCCATTGGATGAACAAAAAAAACAGGTTGGGCTGCTGCTAATGAAAATACTGTACCTAATAATGTTGTAATAATTATTTTTTTCATACTTATTATCCCTCAGTAGTGAATGTTTGTCTTCGTTATGTACATATTAGAACGCTTCTGAGATATGTACAGTTTGATATGAGATAATCCTAGCTACGATCAAAATTATAGTTATTAAATGATAAATTTTAAATATTGATAAATAATTATGATTGCAATAAGAATATAGCGGGATAATAATTGACGGTTCTGTTTAGGTAATTATAAATAATGTTGAAATACCCAATGCAATGGACAATGCCATTGATTACATTTACATCAATGGCATTATTATGATTAATTAAATTTATTCACTTAACACATAAGCTTCACCCAACGATAACATCAATCGATTTGCCCAAGAGAAAAATGCAACGGATTGAATTAAATCTAATAGCTCTAAATCATCTAAGCCTAAATCACGTAATTTTTCAATTTGAGCTGGATAAGCAGAGATCGGCGTAGTTGATAGGGAAGCCGATAGATCTGTAATTGCTAATAATCTTTCATCAAAATTTTGAGCGAGTACTTCGCCAGTTTGAGTTGCAAGTAATTGGTCAACATCATTTTTACGATCTTTGGCTAAATGGCTTGCTTTACGTGCATGGACAGAAGCACAATAAATACAGCCATTCACTTTACTGACAACAGCTGCCGCATATTCACGTTCCCAGCGTGGTAAACCTTCAGATGTATAGAAAACGCCGCGATCAATTAAAGTGCGGAGTTCTAAAATCTTGCTTTGGTGAGCCAAAAGCAAAAAGTATTCAGAAGTGATTTGTCCCATTTTTCTCATTACATCAGCTTCTTCATCACTCAATGTAGAAGCATCTCGTGCATTTAACCAACTTTCCCAACCCAATTGATCTTGAGTAAAGGCAGTTGGTGCAATTCTGCCTTGTGCTGTATGCGTTTCTTTGTTCCAAATACCCGCAGTTATAGGCTGAGTAATTGATCTATTAGATTTGCCATCTAATAGTAAAATGCCATCAATTAATCTTGCTTGATATGTTACAAATGTGACTAACTGCGCCAATAATAGAAAATCTTTTTCATGCCAACCGGATTCAATAACAGCATTGACTAATGCTTTATTGGCTTGTTTAGGCTTTTCAATGATCACATCCACATATTTTAATGCGGCTTCATATTGCCCAGAATCTAATTGGGTATCTGAAGCATTTAATTGTGCTGCATAATAATCTGCCAATAATTTACTGCCAGTTTTGTGGGCGACTTGTTCAGCTAGATAGAATTGTATAGGCTGCGTTAAGCGTTCTGATTCTGTTGAGAAAATAGTTTCAAAAGCCAGTTGTAAATTATCAGTTGCGACATCACGTATTAAACGTGCTTCCGCAAGTTTAGATTGTGGATCTAATTCAGTTAATTGATTCACTAAATCTTGTTGAATAGTCATAATTCTAATTACTCCTGTTTCTCAGCTTGGTAGCAAAAATCACAGAATCCATCACCATTCATGATGGTATGTGGGCGCGTGAGCTTAACGTCAGGTGCATAACCTTCTATGAATTTAGCATCACGATTGCAAGATAAAAGGAAGCCGATATCACCCAATCCCATGCCATGATACATTTCTGCATATTTACAGCGATTCACTTGATATTCATAGCAATCTGAATTGTTTGTGAGCACATCAATATCTAAAGCATCATCTTTTTCCCATAGATATTGCAAAGCCACAAAGCTTTCAATATTAGTTTTGCCATCGATTTTTTGCTCGCGAATGATTTACCTGCATCGATTGCAGCTTGTGCGATGGCTTCTTCCACAACTTTGCGAGCTGCTTCTAAGCCAAATTCACGTTTCATGATTTCGTAAATGGGCTTAATGATTTCAGCTTCAATTTTTCGGCGTTGTAAAATACCAATTTCTTCATTCATAGACATAATTTTCTCCCTGCATATTTAACTTAAATTTTGTTCTGTTGTACAAAGCGTGCCAATCGTGGATCTGTTGTATTTTGGAAACTTTCTGGTGATCCATCGTGCAATACTTTGCCATTTTCCATAAAGATGACTCTATCAGAAACTTTGAAAGCAAATGATAATTCATGTGTCACCATGATCATTGTCATTCCTTCTTTTGCAAGCTCTTCAATCACTGTTAATACATCATTCACTAATTCAGGATCCAACGCGGATGTTGGCTCATCAAACAGCATAATAGAAGGTTGCATTGCTAAAGCTCTTGCAATGGCAACACGTTGCTGTTGTCCACCAGATAATTGGTGAGGATATTTATGAGCATGTGCTAATAATCCAACTTTATCTAACATGGCTAATGAGCGTATTTTGATCTCTTCTGCTGTACCTAATTGATGATAAAGTGGTGCCATCATGACATTTTCTAGAGCTGTTTTGTGTTGAATCAAGTTAAAGTTTTGGAAAACCATACCAATGTGAACAATGTGGCGATTGTAATCAGCTAAATCAACTTTCTGCTCAGATTCTAAGCCATATAAAAATGGAGAACCTTCCAGTCGAATGATGCCTGTATTTAATGATTCTAAGCCATTAATTGTGCGTAATAATGTCGTTTTACCAGAGCCTGATGGACCAATGATTGTTGTCACTTCTGACCATTTAAATGCAAGATTTAAATCCTTAAAGACAGTATTGTCATTGTATCGTTTACTTGCAGCTTTGATTTCAATCGCAAAGTTACCTTGGCGTTCATTACTCAATTGGCTATATTGCGTTAATGCTTGATGATCCAATTGAATATCATCTTCTTTCTCGTTATTGCGCTGTGTTACATCTAGCTTATTTTCGAGTTTGCGCAATAAATAAGTGATCACACTCACAATTAAAATGTAGTAGAAAGCAACAGCTAATAGCGTTTCCATCACTAAGAAATTGCGAGTATATAATTGTTGACCCACTAATAAAATTTCTGTGAGTGAAATGACAGAAACCAAAGAAGTTAATTTAACAATAGTGATGTATTGATTAGCTAAAGGTGGCAGGGCGATTCTTAAAGCTTGCGGAATAATGATGAGCTTTTGAATCCCTAAAAATGGAATACCTAAAGCTTTACCTGCTTCTGTTTGTCCTTTAGGAATTGCTTGTAAAGCACCACGATGAATTTCTGCCATATAAGCGCTTTCACTTAAGACTAATGCAATAAGCCCTGCGATGAATGAGCTTGACAATAATACGGAACTTGCAGGCCAAAACTGTGGCAAGTTATAGATAAAAATTAATAACACTAATAATGGCAAGCTTCTAAAGAACCAAATATAAGTCGCTGCTGATTGTTGTAATGCGCAATTTTTAGATTGGCGCATTAATGCTAAAACAAAACCAAAAGCAAGCGCTAAAAACCAAGTCAATGTGCTTAACTGGATGACAGTTAATGTTGCTTTCCAGAAATCTTTATTGATCAGCAAACTGCCCAAATACTCCCAATTGAAGCCTTTTTGTACAGCTTGTGGCGCATCATCAATGGATAAATTATTGGCTAAAATTAAATCTTCACTAGGGAATGCTAGGTTATATTTTTTGAGCAATGTTTCATATTCACCTGAATCTTTCATTGCTTGGATATGTTGCTGAACTTCTGCTTTCAATGCTTTGTTATGTTTATTGAATGCTAAACCAATCAATACAGGATCAATCATCTCTTTCGTGCTGATGACTAAGCGATCACCTAATTGATTCATGACCATTTGTGCAACGGCTGCATCTTCATATTGAACATCTACGCCTTTGGATAATAACGCTTGAGCAGCTTCTGGTGCACTTGGATATTCTTTAACAACAATTGCACCCAATCCATTTGGCATACAATAATTGGCTGTAACATCATTTAACGTTGGAATCCATGAAGCACCTTTCATGGAGGAAATGCTTTTGCCACATAAATCTTTCAAATTTTGTGGTCGATAATCATTTTCTTTGCGAACAACTAAAACACCACCTGTTTGTAAATAAGGCAAAAAGTCCACTTGTTTAGCGCGTTGAGGATTGATGTAAAGGGCAGAAGCCACTAAATCATAATGATCAGCATTTAAGCCAATGATAATGTTTTCAATGCGCGTATCTTTAAATACTGCTTTGCCACCCATTTTTTCCGCCAATAATCTAGTGAAATCAGGGTCGAATCCACTAGGTTGACCATTGTCTAAATATGCATAAGGTGCATAAGTTAAATCTATACCTATAGCGAGTTCATTGTTTTTAATTGTATTTTCACTGGCAAAGGATAGTGGTGAGGCTAATATCAGGAGTGAAAAAAGGAGTTGAAGAGGAGTTTTAAAGATGTGCCACATATTGATTCTCATAAATCATACTAAAATTGCATGTTATATATGTTAATAAAAAGAGTCAATAGAAAAGAGTTAAAATGGCATGTAGTGTTTACACACAATTCACCCTATAATGAAAATACTCATAAAATTAAATAATCATGAGATAAAATAGGGAGAGCAAAATGGCCGCACATATTTCACGACGTGGTTTCATCAAATTAGGCGCGATTGCGGGCATTACGGTGATGATTGGCAAATTGCCATTTGCAAATGCTACACAGGTTAATTCAGGGCCATCATCTACAGATTGGATTGACAAAAACGGTAAAGCTAAGTTTCGTTGGGATGCCATTCGTAAAGTGACAGGGCATAAAAATTTTGCGCGTGATTATCGTGCTAAAGATATTCCAGGTTGGCCAGAGCAACAAAGTTATGCCTTTATGTTGAAGTCTGTTCATGCAGATCGAACTTTTGAAGGTATTGATTTATCCATTTTGGGCTATGCATTACAGCCTGATGTTTTAATCTTGCAAGAGGATTTGATGAAGGATGGTTTCAACATCCCGCAAGATACGAGCAATGGTAAAGGATTTTATGGCTCAAACATTTTAGTACCACAAGGTGAAACACCGCCAATTTTAGGTCATCCTGTGGCGATTTTGATTTATAACGACTTTGCACGATTCAATTCAGCACAGCGAATGTTACGTTTTAATCAAGATGTTGTGAAATATGGTGAAATTACAGGCATCAAACCACCCAAAAATTATGGTGCAGCACGTTATGTAAGAATTGGCGGTGCAACACCTTATGATCGTTCAGTCTTTTCACCTTATACAGATGCCGCTATTAAAGGTGCGTTTGATGGCAATAATGTTGTGTGGCCACCTTTTACACCGCATCAAAAGCCAGCAACCATTCCTGCCATTGTTCGTAAAGATCGTGGCGGTGGTTTTATTCATGCGTTGCATCAAGCAGATAAAAAGCCAGATACACAAGGTATTGGCATGGATCATGCAGCGAGCTTATCCAAAGCAATTGAAGATGCTAAAAATGATCCCAATAAATTTGTTTTAGAGCGTAAAGGATCCTCTCAATCTATTGATCCATGTGCGATGGAACCTGATAACTGCAATGCTTGGTATGATGCCGAACAGAAAATATTGCATGTTTTGACAGCTACGCAATCTCCTGCGGGCGTTGCTGATATGGCAGCAAAGCTCTCTGAAGGTAAAAAGCAGTTTCCTGTAGAAACTATTATGTTGCTTACAGGATCAACAGTTGGTTATGGTTCAAAAGACTATTCAGTTTTCCCAATTTATGCGATGGCAGCAAGTTTTTATAGCAAATATCCAGTCAGAATGGCGAATGATCGCTACGAGCAGTTCCAAATGGGCATGAAGCGCCATGCTGTGGATATGGATGTCACAATCATGGGCGATCGTACAACTGGTAAATTTGAAGTAATCAAAGGTACTTATAGCTGTAATGGCGGTGGACGAGAGAATTTGTCCGTTGCTGTTTCCCATGTTGCTGTTCGTGGTGCTCAATCCATTTATTATTTCCCAAATTCTGATTTAACAGCATTAGCAATGGCAACGCCAGCTGTAGAAGCAGGCTCAATGCGTGGCTTTGGTTCCTTGCAATCTATGGCTGTCACTGAGCTGATGGTGGATGAAATTGCATCAGAATTGAAAATTAGCCCAATTGAATTACGCCGTAGAAATGCAATTTTGGAAGGTTATCCAAATACGCAAGGTGGAATCATTGCAGGCGATCCACGCAATGTAGAAATGCTGAATATGGCAGAGAAACACCCTTTATGGATCAATCGAGATCAGAAAAAATTAGAATTTGATCAATCCAATCCTGGAAAATTATATGGCGTCGGCTTTGCACAAGTTCAGCAAGTTTATGGCTCTAGCGGCGTGCCAACCATTCTATCTTTATCATTTGATAAAAATGGCAAATTAACCATGCGCCATTGTGTGCAAGAGATTGGTACAGGCGGGACAACAGCTCAGCAAGTGATGATCTGGAATGCTTTAGGTAAAGCGCCTGATGTTGTAGAGTTTGGCGTGACTGAATTTGATGAGTTGCCATTAAAAACTGGCTGGGCAGATCAAAAGAAACAAGATGAATTATCTAAAACTGATCCTTATTGGACTCCGGGATTAATTCCAGATATGAGTTCTTCAAGTGGTGTTTATTACATTGGCTTTGGCACGCGCCAAGCAGGTAAATTCTTATTAGAAAATACTTTATGGCCAGCAGCTAAAGCAATTTGGAGCGAAGGAATTGGTGGTGGAACCTTTAGTAGCCTGAATGTTGAATTATCTGATATTCGCGTAGGGCCAGATGGCATTGGTGGCGGTGGGATGAAACCATTACCTTTTGATATATTGGCTAAAAAAGCTCATGAGATGGGATTGATCACAGGCGTTGCTGTACATGCTTATTCCAGCTGGCAATGGGCAAGGGCAGATTTTGATATTCCTACAGTTGGAATGACGAATTTACCATTGGATGCGCTTGCTGTTCAATATGGTGAAGGTGCACCAAAACAATTGCGTGATCAAATGACAACAGGTGGTTTTCACTTTATTAAACGCAAGCAAGCATTTTATCCACCGACAGATCGCTCAGGTGCTGATCCCACAACTGTAACGCCTGCATCATGTTTGGTGGAATTGAATGTGAATACATTTACAGGTGAAGTGGAAATTATGCGCCATCATATGATGATGGATCCAGGTACTATGATTGTACCTGAATTAGTTTCAGGGCAGATCCAAGGTGGTACAGCAATGGGGATTGGGCATGCATTGATGGAGGAAATGCCATTGTATGAAGATGGGCCAGGTAATGGTACTTGGAACTTTAACCGATATGTGCTGCCAAGAGCGAAAGATGTTGCAGTTTGGCAACAAACGACAGATTATTTGCCACCATTATCAGAAACTTCACCACCAAAAGGCATGGCAGAACTTGGCATGATTCCAATATTACCTGCCACAAGTAGTGCATTAACACATGCAACAGGCAAACGTTTCTATGAGTTCCCAATCACACCAGAAAAAATTAAAAAGGCATTATCATGAGCAACAATACAATTCCAATGATTGAGACAAAGCCACTCAGCATGATCATCAATGGTGAGAAAATTGGGCCATTAGATGTGCCAGTCGATATGATGATGATCGATTTTCTACATGAATATTTAGATTTAACAGGTACACACTTTGGCTGTGGCCAAGGCATTTGTCATGCTTGTACAGTGGTTGAATTACAAGCAGATGGCAATATTATTGAAAGTAGAACATGTATTTATGGCGCGCATTTTTTCAATGGTAAAAATATCATTACAATCGAAGGGCAAGCAGGTAAAGATGCAGAAGGCAAAGCAACTTTGACTGCTATTCAACAAGCTTTTATAGATCATTTTGCATTCCAGTGTGGCTATTGTGCTTCAGGTTTTGTGGCTGCCGCAACTGTATTCATTGATCACTTGAAAAAACAGCCCATTCAACGAGTGAATTTAGAATCAGCCATTGAAGAAGCATTGAATGATCACATTTGTCGTTGTACTGGCTATGTACGTTATTATGAAGCAGTTCGTCAAGTTGCATTAGAAACACCTGGCTGTGTAATCGGATAAGGAGATAGCAATGAGAAGAAAGAAAAAACGTGGCTCACGATTACGCAAATGGCTCATTAGAATTATTGTTCTAGGTATTGTGGTTTCTGTGCCAATTTTATTGGGTGTTTTCCGCCAATCCAGTGTTTCTGATGATATTGAACAGCCATTAACGGCAGAGCAAATGGCTTCGTTAATTCCACGTGGTAAAGAGTTGGCTTTAGCAGGTGACTGTTTTGGTTGTCACTCATTACCAAATGGTGCAATGGGCGCCGGTGGAGTGCCAATAGATATGCCCGTTGGCACGATTTATTCCACAAATATTACGCCAGATAAAGAATATGGCATTGGGAATTATACGCGCGCTGATTTTCATCGTGCATTGAAAGATGGTATTGGTAAACAAGGCAATTTGTACCCTGCGATGCCATTTGTATTCACGCACATTACAAAACCTGATGATTTGGATGCATTGTATGCTTATATGATGAGTATTCTGCCATTGGCAGTGCCGAATCAAGATAATACAGGTGTGTTTGTATTACCCGTTCGCCCATTTTTAAACTTTTGGACGTTATTAAACTTTCCTGATCGAGAAGCACCGAATAATATTGAACGAACAGATGCTTGGAATCGTGGTGCTTATTTAGTAGAAGGTTTGGCACATTGTGGTGCTTGCCATTCACCACGTAATTTAATGATGGGCGTTGAATTTGACAAAGCTTTGACAGGTGGATTTGTGGATGGTTTAGCCATTCCTGATATCACAGCTGAAGCATTGTCAAAGCATGGCTTTAGCCTCGCTTCTTTAACAGAATATCTATCGACAGGTGTTTCTCCACAAGGTGATTCATTTGCTGGCATGAATACAGTGACGCATTTTTCAACGAGCCAAATGGACAAATCAGATGTTGCTGCAATGGCAAATTATCTATTAACAGATCATTCAGGGCGATTATTGAATGCACAAGCAGAGCCAGAACCTTTAACTGTAATTGAAGAACAGCCATTAGAACAGAGAATGATGAATGGCCGATTATCTTATATTGCAGCATGTTCAGGTTGTCATGGTATTGATGGCATGGGAATTCCTAATGTTGTGCCATCATTGAAAGGAGATGCAATTGTAGAAATGGATAATCCACAAACATTGATTTCAATTGTATTGAATGGCTTAGCAACCACAACTTATACAAATCAACAGCGTTATTATGCAATGCCAGGCTTTGCTGACCGCATGGATAATCAAAACATTGCTGATTTATTAATGTGGATTCGTACGGAATGGGGTGGGCAATCCGCGCCAATTAGTGCTAAAGATATTGCAAAAGAAAAGAAGTAACTCTTATAAGTTTTTAGTATTAAAGCCCTGTATTACAGGGCTTTATTTTTTGTTTTCACAATATCTGCCATGATGGCTAAGGCAATTTCAGCAGGTGTTTTACTGCCAAGTGCTAAACCAATGGGCGCATGAATTCGGTTTAATATTTCATCTGGAAAATCAGTACATTCACGCAAGCGTGCTAATCTATTTTCACTATTACGTTTAGAACCCATAGCGCCAATATAAAAGGCAGGTGTTTCTAGGGCTGCCATCATAGTTAGATCATCGATTCTAGGATCATGAGTTAAGGATAAAATTGCCGTTTGAGTTGTGCACCCATATTGTTCTAAATAACTAGAAGGAAAGGCTTGGATTAAGTGTATTTTCTCCGCCAATGGGCTTTCAGTGATTTGTCTGAGCTCTTCCTCGCGATCTTCACACACAATAACGTTAAACCCTAAAGCATTTGCAAATTCAATGCAATACAGTGCAACTGCTGAAATGCAGGCAATAAAAATCGTAGTACAACTTTGTAGATTAATAATAATCTGCTGATTCTGCCATTCAATTGCGTGTGGTAGTGAGTGTTTAGATTGGGTGAGCTTCGCAGATTTTCCCACAATAATTGTCTTTTGTAGCGTAGCTTTACCTTGTAAGGCTTCATGCATTTGTTCAAGCACTGAAATATTATCTAGATTTGGCTGAATATATTCGACTAATAAATCAATGCTACCGCCACAAGGCAATGCAACGTTGGGGCGATATTCTGATTCGCCATTACCATAACGAATGGTTTGGCTAGGTTGTAGGAATTTTTGTGCCGCAATTTGCTGTAAAAAATCCTCTTCAATGCAGCCACCAGATAATGAACCACTGTATTTACCATCAGCCGTTGCCACTAATAATGATCCTGCAGATCGTGGTGCGGAGCCATAAGTACGTAATACTGTACATAACCAAATAGGCTGTGCTTGTTTCAGCCATTCAATGGCATGTTCGATGACAATTAAATCTAGCGTTTTCATAGTCTATAGCTCACTAAATCATTAGGATAATCAATGTCTTGAATGCAACCTTGATCTGCAATAGGCAATGTCGTAATAGGGTAGCTTTTTAAGATTTGACTAGCACCTTGATCACCTTGCAACTTCATAAGTCGCGGATATAAGCTTTTCTGGAAGCCAACAGGATGACCTGATTGACCATGATAAATAGGTCGAACAATTGAATGATGTTGCGTAGCATCATGAATTGTCTGAATGGTTGATGACTGAATGAAAGGTAGATCTCCATGCAGAATTAGTAGCGCATCCCAAGTTTGATTAGCTGAAACAGCTTGAGCAATGCTTTCACCAAGACCATTACTTTGAATTTGCAGTGTTGGGCTACCTAGTTGAGATGCTAGAGAATGTATATCAGATTCAGCTTGATTAGTTACGATACAAATATGTTCAGGAGAGAATACTGCACGTGCTTTTTGATAAGTCATATTGAGCATTGCTGTATTGTTGGTATCACAAGGGTACAGCAGCTTATGAATGCCGCTATTCGCATGTTTAAATCTTCGACTGTGGCCAGCTGCCATGAGTAATAAACCTATTGTCATTATCATCATTAATCTATGGTTAATATTTTCTGATTATACAGTTTGTCTATGAAATTACATGACTTTATTTGAATTTCTAACTAGGGCGATTGTTTAGTAATTTAAATAATTATAAGAATATATTTCTTATGAGTTTTAATTTAGAAACACAAAGATCATCATAAAATTTATATGAATTTTATATAGTTTATTAATTAATCAATATTAAAAATAAAGTGCACTTTAGGATAAAAAAGAAAATGATAAATTTAGATGCATAAATAATTTTTATGCACTATCATACGCGCTTTCTTTAATTACAGACAAACTACAAAAGGGAGGAGTATATGTCTGATGATCAACCTACATTATCGGAAATGTTACCGCATAAAAAGGTCATCAAAGGTGTTGTGATTACAGCAGTTGCTGCTATTTTATCTATAGTTTTATATAGCATTCTGCCTTATGACAGCAATGCGAATAAAGGTATTGCGTTATTGCTATTTATTGCCATTTTGTGGTTCACAGAAGCAGTGCATATTACTGTGACGGCATTGATGATTCCTGTCTTGGGTGTGGCAATTGGTATTCCAGAATTATCTACTAAAAAAGCATTCAGTACATTTGCAGACCCGATCATCTTCTTATTCTTTGGTGGTTTTGCTTTAGCAACAGCTTTGCATGTACAACAATTAGATAAGAAAATTGCATTCTGGTTGATCTCTTTATCTGGCTCACATTTAGGTGTTGCAACTATGTCAATTTTTGGCGTAACGGCATTCTTATCCATGTGGATCAGTAATACAGCAACAGCAGCAATGATGTTGCCATTAGCATTGGGTATGATGCAACATTTAGATAAAACTAAAGATCGCAATACTTTTGTATTCATTTTATTAGGGATTGCCTATTCAGCGAGTATTGGCGGTTTAGGAACAATGGTTGGTTCACCACCCAATGCGATCGCATCTGCGGCGTTAGGTTTAGATTTTACTGGCTGGATGAAATATGGTCTGCCAATGATGTTGGTATTATTGCCATTGATGTTACTATCTATGTTTATTGTATTGCGCCCACGTTTAAATCAAAAAGTAACGGTGACAACAGAATCTATCCCTTGGACGTTACCACGCATCATTACGTTGATTATCTTCGTTTCAACAGCATTAGCTTGGATTGGCGGTAGTTATATTGGCGATAAGTTTGGTATTAGTAGCCCAGATACTTGGGTGGCAGTGTTGGCAGCAGTTGCCGTAATTTTATTTGGTTCTGCAACATGGAAGCAAGTATCAGATGGTACAGATTGGGGCGTTTTATTATTATTCGGTGGTGGTTTAACATTAAGCGCATTATTGAAGGATTCAGGTGCTTCTTTAGTATTGGGTCAGCAAGTTGCGAGTACATTTGGTGAATCACATCCTTTCGTGATCATTGTAATTGTAACGATCTTTATTGTGGCTTTGACTGAGTTTACAAGTAACACGGCATCAGCAGCATTGTTAGTGCCTGTATTTGCAAGTATTGCAGCACAAATGGGTATGCCAAAAGAAGTATTAGTGTTAGTGATTGGTGTAGGTGCTTCATGTGCATTTATGTTGCCAGTTGCAACACCACCAAATGCGATTGTATTTGGTTCAGGTTTGATCAAGCAAAGAGAGATGATCAATGTTGGTTTAGTATTGAACGTATTCTGTGTTGTTGTAATCAGCTTGTGGGCATACTTCTTCTTGCTCTAAGGTTAAAATTAAGTAATAGAAATTCATAAGTTTATCCCGCTGTTATGGCGGGATTTTTTTGTTAAATAGTTTGGATAAAATAAAAGCCTGCTATGGCAGGCTTTTAATAAGAGTGATTAGTGGGTATTACTTTGACATATAGTCAGAATAAGGTGTCACAGCCATCATATTTGTTTGAATTGGCTTTGCACTTTCAATCACAATGCCCAAGCTCATACGATCAAATACTTTGTAGATCATGACTATACCTGCAGCTTGCCCTGGGATGCGAATTTTTTTGCTTGAATCCATAGGATCATTTTTAAAGATATCAGCTTGTTGCACCAATAATAGATCACCAGGAGATAACGCAGCGTCTAGACCCTTATCTAATACAACGTTGCCACCCACAGCAACATTTTTCAGCATTCCAGGTGTGGCTACAACTTCTGCCTCCGTTTTTTGTGGTGCAGATTTTGGCTCAAAGTATAGATTACCAATGGTACTCATCGGGCTTTGTTCAATTAATAATTGGCTAGTTGATAGTCCTTTATTGGTGATACTTTTAATATATACCGTAGAAACACCATCTTTGCTATTTTCGACAACCACTTCACCTGTTTTGATTAATTCAGTGCCGATTTCAATATCCTTCTTTTTTTTACCTTTGGCAATATTATCAAGTTTGGTACCTTGGTGTGTTGTGCCATGCTCGTAGACATTATATGTTTTGCCAGGGATTAAATCGCCTTTAACAAAAGCTTTTAAGTTCGTATAACCTGTTAAGCGATTATCTTCAAAACCAACAATATATGGCAGTGTTTTAAGTTCTCCTGAATTGACAATTTCCATATCGACAAATTTGCCACGCATAGAGTCAAGGGAAATTACAGGCAAACCTAGCTCAATAGGTACTTCTCTTAATTCTGGTGTCAATTTAACTGTGCGCATGCCACCTTGTTTTTGATTGGAAGACCCTTTGAAATTTCTTTTATAAATAATTTTGCCATCGACAACAGAGAGTTCATCACCAGGGTAAATACGATTCGGATTTGAAATTTGTGGGTTATTTTTCCAGAGTTGACGCCATTCCCATGGATCATCTGTATATTTTTTTGCTATATTCCACAATGAATCGCCTGATTGAACAACGTAGTGTTGTGGTGCATCAGGTTTGAGCGTCGCCGCCATTGAGATAGACGCACATAACAAGCTTGTTGCAATGAGTAGGCGCTTTATATTCATAAATTATCCTTATTAATATTAATGCAAACAAAAATTTGATAAGATTATCTGAATTTTTTGAGTGTTTAGCAAGTTACAATACTAAATTAAATAGAGCTAGCGCAAGAAATAAGTGGATTTAAATGTATTTTCTTTGTAAACAATGGGTAATTCTTATTAATGTCTAAACTTGATGTAATTTATGTGCCGCATGAAACACTTCGCAAAACAGCGAGTGTTGTGACGACTTTCGATAACGATCTGTATGAATTTGCTAATGGTATGTTGGAAACAATGTATGAGCATAAAGGTATTGGTTTGGCAGCAAATCAGGTCAATGATTTAAGACGTGTATTTGTGACAGATTGTAGCGAAGATAAGAGCGATCCTATGATCTATATCAATCCTGAGATCATTTGGGAATCTGATGATGTAGCAGATGCAGAAGAAGGCTGTTTATCTCTGCCAAGTATTTATAGTGGCCCGATTGAACGTTCATTTGCAGTTAAAATCCGTGCGCAAGATATTAAAGGTGAATATTTCGAACGTGAAGCAGAAGATTTGTTGGCGCGCTGTATGCAACATGAATTAGATCATTTGAATGGCATTTTATTCATTGATTATTTATCTCGTTTAAAACGTGATCGTGCTTTAAAAAAGCTGGATAAATATTTAAAAGACATGGAGGCTGAACGTTAATGACTTCTCCAGAAAATACTCGCGTTATTTTTGCAGGTACACCAGAATTTTCAACAGGTGCTTTACAAGCATTATTGGATGCCAAATATAATGTGATTGCTGTGTATACACAGCCTGATCGCCCAAAAGGCCGTGGTAATAAGTTAACAAAAAGCCCAGTGAAAGAGTTGGCGGAAGCAAATAATATTCCAGTCTATCAGCCATTATCATTGCGTAAAGAAGAAGCTCAAGCTGAACTACAAGCATTGAATGCTGATGTAATGGTGGTTGTGGCTTATGGTTTGATTTTGCCTGAAACTGTGTTGAATGCACCAAAATTTGGCTGTATCAATATTCATGGTTCTTTGTTACCAAGATGGCGTGGTGCAGCGCCGATCCAAAGAGCAATTGAAGCAGGGGATGCTGAAACTGGTATTGCCATCATGCAAATGGATAAAGGTTTAGATACAGGTGCAGTATGGAGTGAGGGTAAAATTACTATCACTGAAACTATGAACTCTGGTGAGCTATTTGTTGCTTTAAAACAGATTGGTTCTGATTTATTGATCAAAACATTGCCGACAATTTTGGAAGGAAAATCTCAACCGATTCCTCAACCAGAAGATGGCGTAACATATGCTGAAAAATTAACAAAAGAAGAAGCTCGCATTAATTGGGCAGAACCTGCAGAATTATTAGACCGTAAAATTCGTGCATTTAACCCAGCACCTTGTGCTCATACAACGTTAAATGATCAATTGTTTAAAGTTTGGGTAGCAAGGTTAATCAATGAGACAAGTACAAAAAAACCTGGCACTTTAGAAGTGAAAGATGGATTGTTATTTGTGAATACAGGATCAAATTTAATGGAAATTGTGACGATGCAGGTTGCTGGTAAGAAAGCTATGCTCGCATCAGAGTTTTTAAAAGGCACGCAACTTCATTTAGAGGAATTAAAATAAATGAGCAATGAATCTACTCTAAATGGCGTAAAAGTTAGCTATAAACCAAAATCTGATAAACCTAAAGTTGAGCATAAAAAGCGTTTTGATGATGGTAAAAATAAGCGCACATATTATGAAGATGGACAATCTAAGCCAGCGCGTAATTCTGGTAATAAAAATCGTTCTTTCAAACCAAGGATGCATGAGAAACAGAAAGCGCCTGCACCAAATCCATTTTTGAAATTAGTGAATAATCCACGTTTTTGTGCGGTTGATATTTTATATAAGATCGAAGAAGGTCAGTCATTATCTGAGCTTTTGATCACGGAAACAGGTGCATTGTCAGATAATGATAAGCGTTTTACACAGCATTTGGTTTATGGTGCATTGCGTCAATTTGAAATTTTAGAATTTCAATTAGAGCATTACTTACAAAAGCCAATTAAACAATCTGAAAGACATGTTTATCTTGTCTTGCTTCTTTCAATCTATGAGATCACTACAATGAATACAGCTGAATATGCAGCAGTTAATAATTGGGTAGATTTAATTCGTAAAATGGATAGAGAATGGGCAGTTGGTTTAACCAATGGTATTTTGCGTAAAGTATTGCGTGAAGGTTTACAGCCATTACCTAAAAATTTGGCAAAAGTTTCATTGCCTAAATGGTTATCGTCATACGTTATTAATCATTGGGGTGTTGAAAATGCTTGTGCGATTGCAGATCATTTCTTAACACATCCTGCTATGACCATTCGAGTGAATCCATTGAAATCTACCCGTGATGATTATTCAGTGCTATTAACAGAAGCTGATATAGCGCATGAAAAGCATGCGTTCATTGAATCTGCCATTGTGTTAAAAGAGGCGGTATCAGTATCCAGTTTGCCTGATTTTTCAATGGGAATGTGCTCAGTTCAAGATGCAAGTGCTCAATTAGCAGCAAAGCTATTAGCACCACAAAAAGATGAAGTCATTGTTGATGCATGTGCAGCACCTGGTGGAAAAACGATTGCGATGTTGGAAAATAATCCAGAATTGGATTATATTTTTGCCATTGACAGTGTGGAAAGTCGCTTAAATCGTGTTCAAGAAAATATTGATCGTGTCTTTCCAAGAGAATTGGGAGATAAAATTCAATTGATCCCAGAATTCTTTGAATGTTTTACAGTAGATGAAGAAATTGATGCGATTTTATTAGATGTGCCATGTTCAGCAACAGGTATTATTCATCGCCATCCTGACATTAAACGTTTGCGTCAAGCAACAGACATTAAGTTTTTGGTAGAGACTCAAGAGAAGCTTTTAGAGCATGCTTGGATACAATTAAAAGCAGGTGGTCGTTTATTATATGCAACATGTTCTATTTTGAAAGATGAAAATGAACAGCAAATGAAGAAGTTTTTTGCAAGACATGAAGATGCGAGCGAAACAGAATTAGATTTACCTTTCGCACAACGTGCATCTTATGGTTATCAAATTCTACCCATTTATTCTGAATTATCAGAAAAAATGGATGGTTTTTATTACTGTTTGATTCAAAAGGCTCATGCTTAAGCGCATTTTTCTTAGTATTTTGCTCATAAGCTCATTTTTTGTAATGAGCTTTGCAGAAGACTTTTCGATTTCTTCTGTGTATGTGAAAAATGGAAATAAACAGGATACGTATAAATTAGCCATTGAAGCTACCATCAAAATGAGCCAAGAGCAGGTGGAAATTTTGCAAAATGGAATTTCTCTAACGTTCGGTTATACTTTTGTGGTGGAAGAAAAGGTTGGTTTAGCATGGTTGGAAGGTAATAATGAACAAAAAATTTATAATTACACTGTGTCATATAATGCGTTAACACAGCAATATGTTGTGCATGTGCATCGCACTAAAAAATATGAAAATTTTCCAACCTTAAGTTTAGCCCTAGCTTATATTGCAGAGCCTAAAAATATGGTGATTGAGATTGTGAATCGCCAGCCTAATAGAATTTATCGTGGCGGTGTTCGCTTGAAGCTAGATATTAATGAGTTGCCAACACCTTTAAGAATTCCTGCATATTTATCACGAGAGTGGAATTTAGATACAGGTTGGAAGTATTGGGAGTTTGCTCCATGGTAAGAAAAGCTAAAAAAGAGAGTATTTTTCCGCTGTTAATTTTGTCATTGTTATTGGTAATTATTTTATCGATGATGAGTCAATCTTTGGAATCTGTTTCTCAATACTCTGATAATTTTATTTGGTTATTGGTAGCGGGTGGCATTTGCTTTTTATTGCTCATAATTTTTGTTGGGCATTATCTCATTAGGTTAATTCGTACTTACCGCAAGGGTTATATTGGCTCGCGATTGAATCTAAGAATGATGTTATTTTTCTCAGGCATTTCATTGCTGCCTTTGACAATATTATTGTTCTTTTCCATCACAATGGTATTTAAAGGTATTGATAGTTGGTTTGATACTTCCCTCGACAAAGGTTTTGATGATGCGTTGGCTTTGTCAAAATCCTCATTAGATATCAGAAGGCTGGATGCTTTGAACTTAACACAAAGCACCGCAGAGCGTTTAACCACAATTCCTGTCAATGATTTAGGTTTTTACATCGAAAATATTCGTGAGAGTATTAACTCGATGGAATTATCAGTGTTTGATGGTCGTGGGAATGTTGTTGCATTTGCTTCCAATGATTTTGAAAAGGTAATGCCAGAAAGGCCTAATGATGTTATTTTCATGAGCGTTGCACAAGGCATGGAATATGTAGTTTTAGAGCAAACATCTGAGTCACAATTGCGCGTGCGTGTTGTGACAAAAGTATCTGAAACATCGCCTTTCATCATTCAAGCTTTTTATGAAATCCCTGATAAATATACAGAATTAGCTAATTCAACGCGTGATTCTGTGCAGTATTACAAGCAATTTAAATCACTGCGTTCACCTTTTAAAATGAATTTATTGGTGATTCTTGTGTTGGTTGCATTGTTATCAGTCTTATTGGCATTGGGCGGATCATTCTTTGCATCACGCAGAATTGTTAAGCCAATTAGAGAGTTATCTATTGCCACAAAAGCTGTGGCAGAAGGCGATTTAGAACGTAAAATTCGTGTGAAATCAAAAGATGAAATAGGCTTTTTGACATCATCATTCAATGAAATGATTCAGAAATTGAAAAAAGCCCATGAATTAGCACAAAACTCTCAAGGATTATTAGAAGCAGAGCGTGCGCATTTAGAATCATTGTTGGAAAAATTATCATCGGGTGTTCTGGTGGTGGATGAAAAAGGTAAGATTCGAGTGTTCAATAATGCAGCGTTGACGATTCTAGGTGTCGAAGAAAAAGATATGGAAAGTTTATCTACGGCTTCATTGCAGAATGCACCTGAATCGTTGAAAAGTTTTATGATGCCAATTCTAGAATTTTTGAAATCGACAGAAGAGAAAGAGTGGCGTACAGAAATTAACCGTTATCATAATGGCTCTCAGCAAATTTTATCGGTTCGTGGCTCTGAAGAGAATGATCAAATTGGTTTAAAAGGTGGTGAAATCATCGTTTTTGATGATATTACACAGTTAATCAGTGGTGAGCGAGAATCCGCTTGGAGCGAAGTTGCACGTCGTTTGGCGCATGAAATTAAGAATCCATTAACACCAATTCAGTTATCAGCAGAGCGTTTGAAGTTGCGTTTCTCAGATAAACTAGTGGATAAAGATAAAGAGGTTATTGATAAATCGACAGAAACAATCATTGCACAAGTGAAAGCATTGAAAACGATGGTGGATGAATTCAGCCAATATGCGAAGAGCTCACAGCAACAGTTAGTGGAATTAGATTTGAATCGTTTGGTGCGAGAAGTGATGTATCTGTATCAAGATTATCCCGCGGGTGTTTCGATTCATACTAATATCACGAGTGATCAATCTTGTATTTTGGGTGATAGCTTGCGTTTGCGTCAGCTTCTGCATAATTTGGTGAAAAATGCGATTGAAGCTTGTATTGAGCAGCAAGGAACGATTGATGTTGAAGTGAAAGAAAATAGTGATTGGATTATATTGTCCATCAAAGATGATGGTATTGGTTTTGATCAGGACCAAATGGTGAAAATTTTTGAGCCGTATGTGACAACGAAACCAAAAGGCACGGGCTTAGGATTAGCCATTGTTAAAAAGATTATCGAAGAACATCATGGTAAAATCGCGATATATTCGGAAGGAAAAATGCAAGGAGCTGAAATTGTGATTCAGTTCCCGAAAATAGTTAAATAGAGTGAAAGGATTTAGGATGTCTGAACAGAAAGTGAATCAACAGTGGGGCGGTCGTTTTTCAGAAAGCACAGATGCATTTGTACAAGCATTTACAGCATCAGTACAATTTGATCAGCGCATGTATAGAGAGGATATTGCAGGCTCTAAAGCACATGCAGAGATGCTATATAAGCAAAATATCTTATCTCAAGAAGATTTTGATGCAATTATCCTAGGCTTGACTGAAGTACAAATGGATATCGAAGCAGGGCGATTCAATTGGTCAGTTGCATTAGAAGATGTTCATATGAACATTGAATCAGCGTTAACAGATAAAATTGGTATAGCAGGCAAGCGTTTACACACAGGTCGTTCTCGTAATGACCAGGTTGCGACAGATATTCGTTTGTGGCTTCGTAATACATTGGATTTGATTGATGATGAATTAAAGCGTTTGCAGTTAGGCATCATTGATTTGGCTGAACGTGAATATTCTACAATTATGCCAGGCTTTACACATTTGCAAGTGGCGCAACCAATTACATTTGGTCACCATTTAATGGCTTGGTTTGAAATGATTAAGCGTGACCGTTCACGTTTTCAAGATTGCCGTGAGCGCATGAATTATTCACCATTGGGCGCAGCTGCATTGGCAGGGACAACGTATCCGATCAATCGTCATTTATCAGCAGAATTATTGGGTTTTAATGCGCCTACTGAAAACTCTTTGGATTCAGTATCTGATCGTGACTTCGCGATTGAATTCTCAAGCGCTGCAAGTATTTTGATGATGCATCTATCACGTTTTTCAGAAGAATTAGTATTGTGGTCAACGCCTGCATTTGATTTCATTGATTTACCTGATCGTTTCTGTACAGGCTCTTCCATCATGCCACAGAAGAAAAACCCTGATGTGCCTGAATTAGTACGTGGTAAATCAGGCCGTGTATTTGGTCATTTGATGGGTTTATTGGTATTGATGAAAAGCCAGCCTTTGGCATATAACAAAGATAACCAAGAAGATAAAGAGCCAATTTTTGATGTTGCAGATACGGTTTTAGGTTCAGTGCGCGCGTTTGCAGATATGGTTCCTGCAATCATCGCGAAGAAAGATAATATGTATTTACGTACAAAATTAGGCTTCTCGACGGCAACAGATTTAGCAGATTACTTAGTTCGTAAAGGTATTGCGTTTAGAGATGCGCATGAAATTGTTGGTAAAGCGGTTAAATTAGGTGTGGATACTTCGCGTGATTTATCTGAGATGAGCTTAGAAGAATTACAAAGTTTTTCTTCATTAATTGAAGCAGATGTATTTGAAGCATTAACATTGGAAGGTTCTGTGAATGCGCGTGATCATTTTGGTGGCACAGCACCGGCTCAAGTGAAAGCAGCAATTGAGCGTGCTAAATCGAT
>JBEBSR010000004.1:0-91719 GCA_040394195.1 Wohlfahrtiimonas larvae
ACATTATTATGATTTAATATAATAATTTATTTATCAAAAATAAAAATATTTTTCCAGTTATATAAAACAAGTAGATAACGGTGTTATTACAAAAAAGCTACATATAAAGTAAAAGTTGGCACGCTACTTGCTTTAATCACTGCAGGATCATCAAAAACAAACAGAACAGAAAAGGAGTGATTTATGGCTGGACAATCTAAGGGTAAGGCATTCAGAGAAGCCTTGATGGTGGAATCACCATTACAATTGGTGGGCGTCATCAATGCGAACCATGCATTATTGGCAAAACGTGCGGGCTTCAAGAGCATCTATTTATCTGGCGGTGGTGTTGCTGCAGGTTCATTAGGTGTGCCGGACTTAGGTATTGCAACGCTTCACGATTTTGTGACTGATATTGATCGCATCACAAATGTGTGTGATTTACCTTTGATTGCGGATGCAGACAGTGGCTTAGGCCCAACAGCATTTAACATCGCTCGTACAGTAAAAGAATATACAAAAGCAGGGGCAGCTGGTCTTCATATTGAAGATCAAGTGACAGCAAAACGTTGTGGTCATCGCCCGAATAAAGAAATCGTTTCTACCGCTGAAATGGTAGATCGTATCAAGGCAGCAGTGGATGCAAGAACAGATCCAAACTTTGTCATTATGGCAAGAACGGATGCGCTCGCTGTGGAAGGGATGGAAAAAACTTTAGAGCGTGCAGCAGCTTATATCGAAGCGGGTGCTGACATGCTTTTCCCGGAAGCCATTACAGAGCTATCAATGTACAAAAAGTTCGTTGATCGAACCAAAGTACCAGTATTAGCGAACTTAACAGAATTTGGTCAAACGCCTTTATTCACGTTAGATGAGCTACGTACTGTTGAAGTTGCGATTGCACTTTATCCATTATCAGCATTCCGTGCGATGAACAAAGCTGCACAGAATGTGTATGAAACACTTCGCAGAGAAGGTACACAAAGAAGTGTAGTGGATACAATGCAAACTCGTGAAGAGCTCTATCAAAGCATCAATTATTACCATTATGAAGAATTTTTAGATTCGTTATTCTCATCGCAAAAAAAATAATAAAGCGATAGAAAACCATCCAAAGGAGAATGGAAGTTATGACTCAGAAATTAGAAATTATCTCACCAACGTTTAAACCTAAAAAATCTGTAGCATTGTCAGGCATGATCGCAGGGTCAACAGGGCTTTGTACAGTGGGCTTGAATGGCAATGAATTGCACTATCGCGGATACGATATCTTAGATTTGGCAGAACATTGTGAATTTGAAGAAGTTGCTCATTTATTGATTCATGGAAAATTGCCAACGCAGAATGAGTTGAATTTGTATAAGAAAAAACTCAAAACTTTGCGCGGTTTACCAAAGAGCGTGCAAAAAGCGTTGGAGACATTGCCAGCTTCCTCTCATCCAATGGATGTTTTAAGAACAGGCGTTTCTTTAATGGGTTGTATTTTGCCTGAGAAAGAAGGCCAAGATTGTGCGGGTGCACGTGATATCGCAGATCGCTTAATGGCATCTTTGGGATCAATGTTAGTTTACTGGTATCAATACAGCCATAATGGCGTGCGCATTGAGTTGGAAACGGATGAAGATTCTTTAGGTGGCCACTTCTTACATTTGTTACATGGTCATGCACCTTCGTATGAATATGTTCGTGCAATGCATGTTTCATTGATTTTGTATGCAGAGCATGAATTTAATGCATCAACATTCACAAGTCGCGTAATTGCGGGCACTGGCTCAGATATGTATTCATGTATCTCTGGTGCAATTGGCGCTTTGCGTGGTCCAAAGCATGGCGGTGCTAACGAAGTATCTTTTGAAATTCAACAGCGTTATAACACGCCTGATGAAGCAGAAGAAGATATTGCAAGACGTGTTGCGAACAAGGAAATTATCATTGGCTTTGGTCATCCTGTTTATACAGTTGCAGATCCTCGCAATGTTGTGATCAAAAAGGTTGCACATGATTTATCTGTGGATGCAGGCTCTATGAAAATGTACAACATTGCTGAACGCTTAGAAGAATTAATGATGCGTGAAAAGAAAATGTTCCCGAATTTAGATTGGTTCTCAGCAGTTTCTTATCACATGATGGGCGTTCCAACAGCGATGTTTACACCATTATTCGCAATCGCACGTACATCTGGCTGGGCTGCACACGCAATCGAGCAAAGAAAAGATAATAAAATTATTCGTCCATCAGCTGAGTATACAGGCCCAGCTCCTATGGAATTTGTTTTCATCAACGAACGTTAATCATTAACGGATCAATCACTTGTTTATTTTAAGGAAAAAGAAATGCAAAAATTTGATCAAGTAATACAGGACATCGTATCTTATGTAACAGCTTATGAAATTAAGTCAGATGTGGCTTATCAAACAGCTCATTACTGTTTATTAGATACTTTGGGTTGTGGTTTAGAAGCACTGGATTACCCAGCATGTACTAAATTAATGGGCCCAGTTGTACCAGGTACAACAGTACCTAATGGTGCAAAAGTTCCAGGCACACAATTCCAATTAGATCCTGTACAAGCAGCATTTAATATTGGTGCAATGATTCGTTGGTTGGATTTCAACGATACATGGTTAGCAGCAGAATGGGGTCATCCATCAGATAACTTAGGCGGTATTTTAGCTGTGGCAGATTGGTTATCACGTGTTGCAATCGCAAATGGCAAAAAACCATTAACGATGAAAGCTGTGTTAACAGGCATGATCAAAGCACACGAAATTCAAGGCTGTATCGCTTTAGAAAACTCATTCAACAAAGTTGGTTTGGATCACGTTATCTTAGTTAAAATCGCATCGACAGCAGTTGTGGCTGAAATGTTAGGTTTAACCAATGCTGAAATCCTCAATGCTGTGTCATTGGCTTGGGTAGATGGTCAATCACTTCGTACATATCGTCATGCACCAAACACAGGTTCAAGAAAATCTTGGGCAGCAGGTGATGCAACTTCACGTGCAGTGCGTTTAGCATTGATGGCTCAAAAAGGTGAAATGGGCTATCCATCAGCTTTGACTGCTAAAACTTGGGGTTTCTACGACGTATCTTTCAAAGGTCAAGAATTCAAATTCCAGCGCCCTTATGGCAGCTATGTCATGGAAAATGTTCTATTCAAGATCTCTTTCCCTGCAGAGTTCCATTCACAAACAGCAGTAGAAGCAGCGATGACTTTGAAAGGTGTTTTGGATAGCAAAGGTAAAACGTTCGAAGATATTGAGAAAGTAACAATTCGTACGCATGAAGCATGTATCCGCATCATTGATAAGAAAGGTCCATTGAATAACCCAGCGGATCGCGATCACTGTATTCAATACATGGTTGCAGTGCCATTGATTTATGGCCGTTTAACTGCGCCAGATTATGAAGATAATATTGCGAAAAACCCTGCAATTGATGCATTGCGTGACAAGATGGTTTGCGTGGAAGATGTTCAATTCACTAAAGATTATCATGATCCAGAAAAACGTTCGATTGCAAACGCATTAACAGTGACATTGAAAGATGGCACAGTCCTAGACGAAGTTGTGGTTGAGTATCCAATCGGCCATAAACGTCGTAGAGCAGATGGTATTCCATTATTGATTGAGAAGTTCAAGATTAATCTTGCTCGCCGTTTCCCTGAGAAACAACAGTCTACTATTCTCAACGCTTCATTGGATTTGAAAACAATCAGTGATATTCCAGTGAATGAATATGTAGATATGTACGTAATCTAAAACTCCTCAAGTTTTATTTTAAATAGAAATAGTTACAATGACAGAGCGCTTGCTTATGACTTTAAGCAAGCCTTCTAATTTATGTGACACAGGATTTTTCCACAATAATAATATGTAATTCCACTTTGCCCACAGATGGTTGTGGGCTTTTTTTATTTTTATGATGATTGATGTGACTCAATTAGAAAAATAAGCCAGTTTTCAAAAAAATAATAACTTTATCAAAGACAGCTTGCGACAAATTTATTTATGTTTCATGATGTGATTACATTACTACTACATAAAACTTAGGCAATAATATTAACGGAGGCAAAATGTACGATTTAAAGCACGTTATGTATGAAAATGGGCTAAATAATTTAAAGGCAGCAGAGTTTTTCAGTGAAATTGGGCGAGTATATTTAAAAGAAGAAAGTGATTGTATTAGCTCATTGAAAGCGATCATTGAACCCACTTCAAGCGTAGCAGATGCTATCCATCAAAAGGCTTATCAATTAGTAGAAACTATTCGAAATCAGCCAGATATCGAAAGCTCCTTAGATGCTTTATTGCGTGAATATAACCTAACTTCTAAAGAAGGCTTGGTGCTCATGTGTTTAGCTGAAGCTTTTTTAAGAATCCCAGATAAGAAAAGTGCGGATGCCTTAATTCGCGATAAAATTGTAGGTGTAGATTGGGAAGATCACAAAGGTAAAAGCAATAAGTCGCTCGTTAACTTTGCTACTTGGGGCTTGATGCTTACCAATAATATTGTGGATGTGAATGAAGCAAGTGGTGTGTTTAAAAAGCTTGTGAACTCCATGAGCGAACCAATGATTCGCCAAGCTGTGAATTTTGCAATGCAAGTGATGGGTAAGCAGTTCGTACTCGGCGAAAATATGCCAGAAGCGTTAAAGAATGGCATGAAGCAACGTGAAAAAGGCTACACATTTACATTCGATATGCTCGGTGAAGCAGCAATGACTCGTGAAGATGCTGAGCGTTATTTTGAAGATTATATGAATGCATTGCGCGCTGTGGGCAAAGAAAAAGCAATGCCAAATAGCCCAAAACCTTCATTATCCATTAAATTATCTGCGCTACATCAACGCTACAATGTTTCACAGAAGCATTTGGTAATGACTGAATTGTTCGAGCGAGTTAAAGCATTAGCATTATTGGGCAAAGAGCTTGATGTAGAGATCAGTATTGATGCAGAAGAAGCTGATCGCTTAGAGCTTTCATTAGAATTGTTTGAAAAACTTGTCCGTGTGCCAGAAATTGGTGAATGGGGCGGTTTAGGCTTAGTAATTCAGGGCTATGCAAAGCATGCCATGCCGTCATTAATTTGGGTAATGTTACTGGGTAAAGAATTAGGCATTCAAATTCCTGTGCGCTTAGTGAAAGGTGCTTATTGGGATACAGAAATCAAAGATTCACAAATTCGTGGTTTGAATAATTTCCCAGTGTTCACACGCAAAGAAAATACAGATGTTTCATATTTAGCTTGTGCAAGCTTTATGTTGAGCCAAGCGAAAGGCGTAATTCGCCCACAATTTGCAACACACAATGCACAAACAGTAATGACGATTATTGAAATCGGACAGCAGCATCAGAATGATCAGTTTGAATTCCAACGTTTACATGGCATGGGAGAAGCTTTATATAACGAAGTGATTCGTCAATATGGCAAGAATGTCCGCATTTATGCGCCTGTTGGTTTACACAATGACTTATTACCATATTTAGTACGCCGTTTATTGGAAAATGGTGCGAACTCATCATTTGTGCATCAATTAGTAGATCCAACTGTGCCGATTGATGGCTTGATTCAGCATCCTGCTTTAGTTGTGAATAAAAATAAACCTGTGGAAAATCCGTTGATTGCAAAATCGGATAAATTGTATGGTGATCGCCTCAATTCCCGTGGTTTAAACATGAACTTTACAAGTACATGGAAGCCTTTTGAAATCGCATATGAAAATGAATTAAAACGTGAATGGCGAGCTGCGCCTGTGATTAATGGTGAAACTTTACAAGAGTTTCATGATGATTATGATGCTTTTGCACCGTTTGATTTAACACACAAAATTGGGCAAGTCCGTACAGCAACGGATCAACAAGCTAAAAAAGCTTTGGATGAATTAGCAAAAGCATGGCCAGCTTGGAATGCAACAGACGTTGAAAAGCGCGCTGAAGTTTTAGAAAAAATGGCTGATTTATTGGAACATCATCGTGTTGAACTGATCGCCTTGTGTACGATGGAAGCAGGTAAAACAATTCAAGATGGCGTGGATGAAATCCGTGAAGCTGCTGATTTCTGCCGTTACTATGCTTTAGAAGCTCGCCGTTACGGTGAAGTAAAAGAGCTAAAAGGCCCAGTTGGTGAACGCAATATTTATTACCACGAAGGTAAAGGCATTTTTGTTTGTATCAGCCCATGGAACTTCCCATTGGCAATTTATTTGGGGCAAATCGCCGCGGCATTAGTTTCAGGTAATACAGTGATCGCCAAACCGGCTGAAGCAACGCCAATGATTGCTTACCGAATTGTAGAGTTGTTATTTGAAGCTGGTTTGCCAAAAAATGTGATCGCATTGTTACCAGGTTCAGGTAAACGTTTGGGTGATATTTTAACAACGGATAATCGTGTTGCAGGCGTTTGCTTTACAGGCTCTACACAAACAGCTAAAGCAATTAATATGAATTTAGCTAGCCGTGATGGCGCAATTGCGACATTGATTGCAGAAACAGGTGGGCAGAATGTGATGTTTGCTGATTCCACAGCTTTACCTGAGCAAGTAGTTCGTGATGCATTGCAATCAGCATTTGTAAGTGCAGGGCAGCGTTGTTCTGCATTGCGTGTGCTTTATCTACAAGAAGAAATCGCAGATCGTATTGTTGAATTATTGAAAGGTGCTTTAGCAGATTATGTGATTGGTTTGCCGTATAATCGCACGACTGATGTGACCTGTGTGATTGATCAACGTGCTAAAGATGGTTTAATGGCACATATTGAATCATTGACAGAGAAAAATAAATTAGTGGCTCAAGCACCATTAGATGCAGAGTTGCAAGGTTATTTTGTTGCACCAACTGTTTTTGAAATTGATTCCATTCAAACATTAACAAAAGAGCATTTCGGCCCAATTTTGCACATTGTGCGTTATCAACGAGATGATTTATTAAAATGCATTGATGAAGTGAATCAGACAGGTTTTGGTTTAACAATGGGTGTTCATACGCGGAATGATCATGTGATTGATCTCATAGAAAAACATGCGCATGTTGGCAACTATTATGTGAACCGAAATCAAGTGGGAGCAGTGGTTGGTTTGCAGCCTTTTGGCGGCCATGGTTTATCTGGCACTGGACCAAAAGCGGGCGGACCATTATATTTATCAAGATTTATGAATGAACGATCAACGTCCATCAATACAGCTGCCATTGGCGGAGATGCTGCATTGATTGGATTATCAGCAAAACTTTAAGGAGGATTTATGGGTAGCTTGCAACCCTTACATATAACGTTTTTCATCTATATCATAGCCATGATTGGTATTGGCTTTTATGCATATAGCTCGACACAAAACCTTTCTGACTATATTTTAGGTGGTCGTCGTTTAGGTAGCGTGGTGACTGCTTTATCAGCAGGTGCATCAGATATGAGTGGTTGGCTCTTGATGGGTTTGCCAGGTGCTATTTTAATCTCAGGAATCTCAGGCTCTTGGATTGCGATTGGTTTAACAGTTGGTGCATATTTAAACTGGTTATTTGTGGCAGGGCGCTTGCGCATGTTCACAGAGAAAACAGGTGATGCATTAACATTGCCAGATTTCTTCCACTCTCGTTTTGAAGATAAAACTCGCTTATTGAAAATTTTCGCAGCGATTATCATTTTATTTTTCTTCGTGATTTACTGTGCTTCTGGTGTTGTAGCAAGTGCGCGTTTATTTGAAAGCACATTTGGCATGTCGTATGAAACAGCATTGTGGGTTGGTGCATTCGCAACGATCGCTTACGTATTCATTGGTGGATTCTTAGCAGTTAGCTGGACGGATACAGTACAAGCAACATTGATGATCTTCGCATTGTTATTGGTGCCAACAGTTGTGATTTTGAAAGTAGGCGATTTGGGTAGTTTTGATATCGCATCTAGCATTGAATTGGTTCGTAGTCATAGCCCTTCACATTTAAACTTCACACATGGTTTATCATGGATTGCGATCATTTCATTGACGGCTTGGGGTTTGGGTTATTGTGGTCAGCCTCACATTTTAGTGCGCTTTATGGCGGCAGATTCAGTGAAAACGATTCCTAACGCTCGCCGTATTTCAATTACTTGGATGGCATTGTGTTTAGCAGGTGCTGTTGCAGTTGGTTTCTTTGGTTATGCTTATTTCTTGCAATATCCAGAGCAAGGTTTGAGTGTAATGGGCGGTGTTGATCCTGTAACAGGCGCTGTTGTGAAAGGTAATGCAGAAGCTGTATTCATGGAATTGGCAAAAGTCTTATTGAATCCTTGGGTTGCGGGCATTGTATTATCAGGTGTTTTAGCAGCGGTAATGAGCACATTGAGCTGTCAATTATTGGTGGCTTCAAGTGCTTTGACAGAAGATTTATATAAAGGCTTCTTGCGTAAAGATGCAAAAGAGCAAGAGCTGGTTTGGATTGGCCGCATGATGGTATTTGCTGTTGCAGCATTATCAATCTACATTGCGCATGATCCAAATAGCAAGGTATTGGATTTAGTATCTTATGCTTGGGCTGGTTTTGGTGCTGCATTTGGCCCGATTGTGATTTTCTCAATCTTCTGGCGCAAAACAACACGTAATGGTGCATTGTTGGGTATGATCACAGGCGCATTAACGGTAATTATTTTCCCGAAAATCAAAGAGTGGTTAGCAGCAAGCAATGGTGTTGAAGTGGATCAGATCTTATCTTCTATGCCTTTATTAGGCTTATATGAAATCATTCCAGGCTTCGTTTTAGCATGTGTTGTGATCTTTGTTGTGAGCTTAATGGGCAAACCAACATCTTCAATGGTTTCTAATTTCGATAAAACTTCTGAAGATTATGTGAATGCAATGAAATCATAATACGATTTCATGACCTTGCTCCTGCAGGGAGCAAGGTTAATGCTAGCTTGAAATTGGAGATAAAAGAAAGGCTGATGAATTCATCAGCCTTTTTATTGCTTTAAAATTGAAAGTACTTATTTTGCAATGCTGCCTGCAATGTTTAAAGCATCCCAAACGCGAGCGAATGGTGGAGCATAGGCAAAGTCTAAGAATGCTAAATCTTCCGTGGTTAAGCCAGTCATAATGCCAACAGATAATGCATGCATGCGATGAACCGCACCACCATTTTTACCAAATACTTGAGCACCTAAAATGGCTTTAGTATCTGCATGGTAAATGAGCTTAATCGTCAGTTGTGCTTGCCCTTTGCAGTAGTTTGCATGATTTTTATCATTCAAAAGAATAGACTTATGAGGAATACCTTCCTCTTTTGCTTCTTTTTCTGATAAACCTGTACGGCCTGCTTCCACTGATAACAATTTCACAGCAGCTGAGTTTAAAACGCCGTTGAATGCTTTATCGCCACCCACAATATTGTCACCAATGATGCGACCGAGCTTATTTGCACCTGTTGCTAATGGTGAATAGATATCACGTTTCAATTGAGCGTGCCAAACTGTTGCACAATCGCCCGCAGAGAAGATATTTGGCAATGATGTACGACCATGATCATCCACACGAATTGCACCATTTGGCAGCATATCTAAACCAATTTCACTGACAAATTGAGTATTAGGGCGAACACCAGTACAAAGGATTACCATATCTGTAGGATAGTTGCCTTTATCTGTTGTCACACCTGCAACTTTATCTTCACCAGTAATGGTTTCAATGGATTCATTCAAATGTAGATCAATGTTGTCATATTGTTCCAATTCAGCTTTCAAGAGTTCTGAAATTTCGGGTTCAAAAGCTTCTGGCATAATGCGATCTAAGCGTTCAAATAAGCGAACTTGCTTACCTAAATGTGTTAATGCTTCCACCAATTCCAAACCAATGAAGCCAGAACCAACCACAGTGATATTTTTGAATGTATCATCCTGCAATAGTGATTTCAGCGTTAAACCGTCTTCCATGGTTTTTAGCGTGAAAACGTTATCTTTTTCTGTGCCTTTAATGGGCGGAATGATCGCTGTGCCACCCGTTGCAATCATAAGCTTGTCATAATGATCGCTGAAGGTATCACCTTCGTTCTCGATCACAACCACTTGCTCATCAGGATTCACTGCCAAAACTGTATGCTGAGTTTTGACTGTGATGCCTTTTTTTGCAAAATCTTCAGGCGTTAATTCAGACATATAGCTAGGATCATCGAATTCGCCTGAAACAAAGTAGGGCAGACCACAAGCACCAAAGGATGTGATGTTGCTTGCTTCATAAACGATGATTTCAGCATCTGGATTTACACGTTTCGCTTTAGCAGCAGTGCTCATGCCTGCTGCTTCTGCACCGATAATGATGATCTTCATAGGATCTCCTTATCTTAACTAGATTAGTTTAATTCATTGACAGAGGAATCAGAGTCTAACTGCACTTGTTCCGTACTGTTGAATGTTTTGGTATCGATTTCACCCATCACTCGTGCTGTCACTGTACCCGCTGTGATTGAACCTGATACGTTCAAAGCTGTACGACCCATATCGATTAATGGTTCAATTGAGATTAATAAACCTGCCAATGCAACAGGGAAATCAATTGCTGATAATACAATCAACGCTGCAAATGTTGCACCACCACCTACGCCAGCAACACCGAAAGAACTAATAGCGATGATAACTAATAAAGGAATGATGAAGCCCAATGACCAAGGATCGATGCCCATAGTTGGTGCGATCATGAAAGCCAACATTGCAGGATAAATACCACCACAACCATTTTGACCAATGGTTGCACCAAATGATGCAGCAAAGTTTGCAACACCTTCAGAAATACCTAAGCCTTGAGTTTGTGTGCGAATATTGAAAGGAATAGATGCGGCACTACTTCTTGATGTGAATGCAAAGATCAATACAGGCATGATTTTTTTAGCAAATTGAATTGGGTTCAAGCCTGTGAATGCAATGATGATCAAATGAATGATGAACATTGTGATCAAAGCTGCATAAGATGCTGCCACGAAGTTAATGAGTTTTAAAATTTCTGCGAAGTGAGAAGTACAGATCATTTTCGCCATTAAAGCTGCAACACCATAAGGCGTTAAACGTAAAATGATTGTCACTAAACGCATGACGATTGCATGTGCAACTTGCATGAAGTGTTCAAATGATGCAAATAGTTCAGGTTTTTTCTTAGCAACACCCATTGCTGAAATACCAATGAATACTGAGAAAATAACAACTGCAATTGTTGATGTTTTACGTGCACCCGTCATATCTAAGAATGGGTTCGCAGGTACGAAATCAATGATCATTTGTGCAAATGAGAAGTTGCCCATACTTTGTTGAGTTGTTTCTAAGTATGTTGCGCGAGCGGCTTCTGCTGCACCAACATCCATACCTTCTGCTGTTAAACCGAATAAATGAGCCATAACAATGCCCACAAATGCAGCGATCATTGTAGTGATCACCAATGTACCAATCGATAAAGCACTGATTTTACCTAATGATGAACCAGCTTTAAGTTTAATGATAGCGGAGATCAATGACACCATAATTAACGGCATGATGATCATTTGTAGCAATTTAACGTAGCCAAGGCCAACAATGTCAATGTATGACACAGTTTGTGTGATGATTGCATCACCTTGACCATAGATGAAATGCATGGCAACACCAAATGCAATACCTAAACCTAATGCTGAGAATACGCGCTTAGCAAAGGAGAAGTATTTATTCTGCATCCAGTACAGAAATGCCAATATGGTTATAAATGCGACTAAATTGAGTATTGTAGGGAATGTTGTACTCATCGAGATTTTCCTTATTAGTTATGGAATTTTTTACAATTAATTATTCATTCTATAATCGACAAACTCATGGCGGTTTGCTCGTTTTAAATATGGATTTGTTTTAATTTGTGATTCTAGTGTTGCTGTATCGCTTGGGCCATAAGCGTGGCCTGTATGTAATGTTACATGGTGTGGCACTGTTTTGACAATTTTAGTCAAGGATTCGAATAACTCATTCGGGCTAGAACCAGGAAGATCCGCACGGCCGCAGCCATCAATGAAAACTGTATCGCCTGTGAGCATATCATCTTCTAGCAAAAAGCAAACGGAGCCTGAGCTATGACCAGGTGTATGAATGATCTTTGCTTTAGTTTCGCCAAGTTGTAAAGTATCACCATCGTTGAAGGCTTGGACATCGTTAGGTAATGGCAAAAACACTTTACTGTTAATCGCTTCAGGTACATTTTTAATAAAATCGATTTCAATTTGTGAAGCATAAACTGGCACATTATGGATGGCACGCAATGCATCTAGCGCATTTGTGTGATCATGATGGCCATGTGTTAACCAAATAGCTTCTAAAGTTACGCCCAATTTTTCTAAGCGCTGTGCAATGTAATCTGCATCCCAAGCTGGGTCAAAAACTACTGCCTTTTTAGTTGTTTCATCTACTAAAATGTGGCTGAAATTTTGATAAGGGCCAAAAAGTTCTGTGTGAATACTGTAAGACATAAAATTTTCCTTAATGTGACATAGATGAATGATCCATTGGCGCATTCATATTATGTTCTTGGATAGAATTAGTATCAGGATTGTGGGTATTGTGGTCAATAGTCAATTTTTGTAAAGAATGATCTACATCATGCTTATTATTTGTTGTGTTATGAATCATTTGGCTATGGTTCATTGTACTATGATCCATGCCTTTGTTCATACCCAAATCCTTCATGATCATTGGGATCATATAAATTAAAGTCATGGCTAAAATTAATATGCCAGAGGCGATTCTTAATTTTGGATGAGTCAAAAATTTTCCTGCATAGTTGCCAAAAATAGACAATGAAACCATGACTGCAAATGTGCCAAATCCAAAACCAAACATGATAAGCGGCGCTTGAATGAAGCTTGTAGCACTTAAGCTAATTGCAAATGCGGCATAAACCATCCCACAAGGGAATAAGCCCCAAACCATACCCGCACAATAAGCACGAAGTTTAGTATTGATCGGGAAAAATCTTTGTGAGAGTTTTGTAATGGGTTTTGTGAAATTCTTGAGGGGTCTTTCTACAAAAGCTAAAAATTTTGGAAAGCCAAAAAATTGCAATGCTACAAATAACATTAAAATACCCGCAAGATAACGCAAGGCCAATTGAATGGGTTTTAAGTCATTCATTGCAATACTTAAGATTGCAGCAATGATACCTAAAAATGAATAAGTTGTAATGCGCCCGAGATTGTATAAAAAAGCTGCTGTAATTCGATTGGTTTGAGTATTCATGCCAAGAATTCCAACTACAGGACCACACATAGAAATACAATGGCCAGATCCATATAAGCCAAGTAGGAAAGCAGTAATTATTAGTTCCATGAAAAGATCGCTCCCATCGATCTGAGTAAAGGCGTTCATAGATACGAGAATCAGTGCTCTATAATAAAGTAAAGCAGAAAGCATTAATAGTAACGTTCAAATAAATTGACTGAGTGGCTTGGGAATTCTGATGAGTCATATAAAGTTATAAACTCATGAATTAAAATATTATGATAAGGCAACACAAGGTCAGATTTAATGCTAGAATGACCCTTTTTTAAATTAGAATATTACGTAAAGAATGCCTGCAAAACTATTACTCGCAGGTGCTATAGTCTTTGAAGCACTTGGAATTGTTATGATGAAAGAAGCCCATGGCCTAACGGTTTGGTGGGCAGTTGTTCTGATGGCGGTATTTTTTGCAATTTCTTTTACTTGTTTTACATTTTGTTTGCGTAAAATGGAAGTCGCTGTGACGTATGCCATTTGGTCTGCATCTGGCGCAATACTAATATTTTTAATAGGATTCTTCTTCTATAAAGAAGCAATTACTATCCCTATTGCAATTTGCCTAGCATTAATTATTCTAGGTGTATTAATATTAGGGTCGAAATAATGGTAGAATTTATTGCTGAGATCATTCAATATGTTGATAGCTTCAACCCATGGGTGATGTTAGTAGTTTCGATTCTATTCAGTACAATCGGTACAATTAGTCTAAAATATTCCGATGGATTTAAGAATAAAAAACCAATCATTGGCATCATTGTTGGATATAGCGTATTTTTTGTATTAATTAATATAATATTTAAAAATTTAGACGTTAGTATTGGGTATGCTGTCTGGTCAGGGTTATCAACTTTAATGGTATCAATTTCTGGTGTACTAATTTTTAAGGAACCTTTAACGTCAAGAAAAGGTGTTGGGTTATTATTAATTATTATAGGTGTTTGTGGGCTGAGCTATTTCAGCAGGAATTCTGTAGACATAGAATCTGTACCAAGCACACAAGAGAACGTTGTTATTTCTAAACAAGAATTAATAACAATCTCATAATATAGGGGAAAGAACCTATTAAAGTTAAAAAGATTTGATACAAAACATAGATCATGATATTTCTGTGTTAATATCAGATAGCATTTAAAGTTTGAATATTCAATAAATAAGTGAAGTTAATATATGTCCGTATTGAGAAATCTAAAAATTGCATGTAACAATTGTAGCTTACAGCAACTGTGTATTCCCGTCGGTTTGGAAGGCGAGGATTTCACAAAGCTTGAGTCTATTGTTGGGCATAGCCGACCATTGCCACGAGGCAAGCATATATATCTTCCTGAAGATAGATTTACATCGCTCTATGCTATTCGTTCAGGCTCGGTCAAAACATACAACGTCGCTTCAGATGGCACTGAATACGTTACGGGATTCTATTTGCCTGGTGAAATCATTGGCTTAGATGCTGTAGCAACAGGTATTCATCCATGTGGTGCACGTACATTAGAAACTACGAGTTTGTGTGAATTACCTTATGATCGTTTAGAAGATCTATCCGCAATCATTCCAAGCATTTCCAAGCAATTGCTAAGAATCATGAGCCAAGAGCTACATTCAGAAGAGCAATTATTGATGATGGTAGGTTCACAATCTGCAGAAGCACGATTGGTGGCACTGTTCTTAAGCTTATCATCTCGTTTCTCTCGCCGTGGTTATTCTGCGACAGAGTTCGTATTAAGCATGTCTCGTTCTGATATTGGTAGCTTTTTAGGTTTAGCTGTAGAAACAGTGAGTCGATTATTGAAGCGCTTACAAGAGCAAGAGTTGATTCAAGTGAATCACCGAGAAATTAAATTATTGGAGATGGAAAAACTTCGCGCGATGGTGAAGTAGTTTCATCTTAAAATTCAAAAGCCGTAAGTTAATCTTACGGCTTTTTATTGTATCCACTAGGGGAGCATTTTGCTGAGAAGGAATTTCCTGACCCTTGGACCTGATCTGGTTAGTACCAGCGTAGGGAATGTGGCTTTCGCATTCTCTAGGCTTATCTATAATTTATAGGAGGCTTTATGGATGCGTATTCGTATCTTCACGCATTGCGCCGAACACCCCCACTTGTTCATAACATGACCAACCAAGTCGTGGCAAACTTTGTCGCCAACGGTTTATTATCCTTAGGCGCATCCCCAATTATGGCGTATGCAGAAGAGGAAGTTGGTGAGATTACAAGCATTTGCAATGCAACTGCACTCAATATTGGCACAATTACTTCTGAAGTTTTCTATGCAATGCTATTGGCAGGGAAAGCTGCGAATGAATTAGAGCATCCTTTAGTTTTTGATCCTGTGGGCGTTGGCGCGAGCGATTATCGTAAAGATTGTGCTAAACGATTATTAGAAACAGCCTGCATGACATTAATTCGTGGTAATGCAGGTGAAATTGCAACGTTATGTGGTATTCAATGGCAATCTAAAGGTGTGGATAGTGGCCACGGTGACTACGATCTTCCAAATCTTGCAAAAGAAGCCGCTCTGAAATTCAATTGTATGATTGCAATCAGCGGAGAAACTGATTGGATCAGCGATGGTAAGCGTACTATTGGCGTGAAAAATGGTCAACCATTGATGACACAAGTTACAGGAATGGGTTGCTTATTAACTGCCGTTTCTGCTGCATTTCTAGCAGTAGATCCATCATTGGATAGTGTAATTGCTGCACATAGTTTATATGGCATTGCTGGTGATCATGCTTATCAAAAATCCCAAGCGCCAGGCACATTCCAAATGCACTTTATTGATCAGTTACATTTATTCAATGAAGCTGATAATCAATACATTAATATTATTGAATAGGAGAGAGTTATGATTCCACAAGTTTGTACGATTGCGGGCAGTGATAGTGGCGGTGGCGCAGGTATTCAAGCTGACTTGAAGACATTCCAAGAGCGCGATGTATTTGGCACTTCTGCAATCATTGCATTAACGGTACAGAATACTTTGGGTGTTCATGGTGTTCATCCTGTGCCAATGGAGTATGTGATTGGGCAATTGGATGCACTATTTGCTGATTTTGATTTGAAGGCAATTAAAACGGGCATGTTATTAAATAGTGATTATATAATCACTATCGCAGATTATCTCAAACAGCACTCTAAAGCAGCATTGATCGTTGATCCTGTGATGGTTGCTAAAGGTGGTGCTGCATTGATGGAAGATACCGCAACGCAAGCAATGATCGAACATATGCTGCCATTGGCAACATTGGTAACACCAAATATTCCTGAAGCTGAAACAATTTTGGGTCGCAAAATTGAAACTGAAGAAGATATGGTGCAGGCTGCGAAAGATATCCAGGATTTAGGTACAAGTAATGTATTGATGAAAGGTGGACATTCTCTGAACGAAGAAGAAGCTCGCGACTTTTTATGGACAGAAGATGGCGAAGGCTATTGGTTTGCAAGCCAGCGCTTTCACACGAAAAATACACATGGCACAGGTTGCACATATTCTGCGTGTATTACTGCTGAGATTGCCAAAGGCAAACCTTTGAAAGAAGCGATCGCAACGGCTAAGGAGTACATTACATCAGCAATTTATCATGGCATTGAAGTTGGGCATGGTCATGGGCCGACGAATCACGCTGCGTTTCGCAAGTTTGGGGCTGTTAAATGATTAATTGGCACAAAGCTTTAAGGCTATATTTTATTGCTGGCACACAAGATGTGGTGAACCCAGAACAGTTAGAAGATGTATTAGAAGAAGCGATTGCGCTCGGCATTACGTGCTTTCAATATCGTGAGAAAGGGCAGGATTCGCTACAAAATTCAGAAGATCGTTTAGCGATGGCAAAGCGCCTTCAGTTATTGTGCAAGAGTGCAAGTATTCCTTTTATTATCAATGATGATGTGGATTTAGCAATTGCAATTGGTGCAGATGCCATTCATGTTGGGCAATCGGATAAACCTATTGCAGAAACCATTGCATTGGCGAAACAGTATAATATGGATGTTGGTTTATCAGTGAATACGATTGAGCAATTGAAGATTGCAAGCACAGTGGATGGTTTGGATTATGTTGGCGTTGGCCCGATCTTCCCAACGACGTCTAAAAGTGATGCAGAACCTGCGATTGGTATAGATGGCTTAGCTGAACGCATTGCACTTTATCCTGACCTCCCTAAAGTAGCAATTGGTGGTATTAATATTAAGAATGCGGCAGAAGTTCTTCATACACAAGTTGAAGGTATTGCCGTAATTTCTGCAATCACAGCTTCACAACATCGTGACCGAGATATTAATATCTTATTAACGAATGATTAATTGAAAGCCTCTATTTTTAGAGGCTTTTTACTATACAATTTACGGGTTAAATACAATGCGTTTTTTGTTTGCACTTGCCCAAATATTAGCAACTTCGCTTAAAGGATAAGCGTCATATTCAACAGTTAATTTACCAGAAACAGCTTCTTGTAGAATGCGTTCGATGATTTCTTTCATGATATGATTGGGTGGAAAATTGCCTGTGCCACTGCCTAACAGCGTTAAAAAGCTACTGCGAAATATAGAAGATGGTAAGGCGATCTCAGCACCTGCTAATGCGCCTACTGAAACATAACGTACGCCACGCTCGGCTGTTGTTTCATCAATCTTTAAGCTCTTCGTCATGAATGCTTTAATCATTAATTCGGCAGGCTTTCCCCACAGATAGTCCACAACAATATCTACACCATTTTGTGCCACAGCTTGGAATGCTTTTAATAAGCCCGACTCATCTTGATCAGTATCGATGTATTCATCTGCATCTAAATCCATTAAACCACTTTTCATTCGCCCAGCTGCAATCACTTTTTTCGCACCCAAGATTTTTGCGGCTGCTAATGCTTGTTTGCCTGTTTCACCTGTTGCACCGATGACTAAAACAGTCTCTCCTTTCATCATTTTGGCGCGCCAAACTAATGGTAGCCAAGCGCCTAATGTTGGGTTAATCAATGTTGCAACAAAATTACTATCTAATTCATCAGGAATTTTTACAGTGAAAGATGCTGGTGCATATTCAGCCATTGAACCAAATTTTTGTGATGTGGTTTGATAGTAAACTCGCTCACCATTATCAGTTATGCCAACGCCATCAGTGCCCACAACAACAGGTAATAAATCAGCATTTGGACTGCCATAATGTGTGCCTGCCACTATAGCTCGATCCAATTGTTTTAATGAGGTTGCGATAACTTTTACGAGCACTTCGCCATCCGTTACAGCTGGCATGTCATAAGTGCCATAATATGGCACATCGCCTAATTTCGTAAGCACTGCTGCTTTCATTGTTGCCATGAAACTCTCCTAGAGAAATGATTTGATATATAATATGAGTAATTACTTATATTTTCAGCTCATATTCTGAGTGAAGGATTTTTCAGTATGGAACAGTTGTTCAAGCCTCTAAAAATGCCAACTCAAGCACGATCACGTCTAACATATCAGTCAATTCTGGAAGCAACAGCTTACATTTTAATCGAAGATGGTTATGCAAATTTAACTACAAATCATGTGGCTGAACGAGCTGGTGTGAGCATTGCATCGTTGTATCAATATTTTCCCAATAAAGAATCTTTAGTGGTGACATTGCACCATGAGCATGCAAAATCAACGCGAGCACAAATTCAACAAGCTTTTGTGAATGAGGAAAATGCTTCATTAGAAACTTTGGTAAATATATTTGTGGATGCAATGATTAATGTGCATTCTGTAGAGCCAGAATTACATAGAGTATTTCAGGAAGAGATTCCACGGTTATTGAAAAGTGAAATCATTAAAGAGGGCAATGATGAATTTATTACTGTATTAATGAAATTAACCCAATATTCAACGCATTCATTAGAAGCACAAAAGAGCTTGGCTTGGATGATTCGTACAATGACACATTCAGTGATTCATCAAGCGTTGATCGATCGCCCTGATGATTTAGTATCAGGGCAATTAGCGATAGAATTGAAAACGATCTTGTTAAAATTACTGTGAAATGTTTCCGTTGAGAATATTTACCAATGTTGTTGGAAGCTAATTCATTTACCTTTTGCTAATTTAGTTAGGAATCACAGCTTGCGCTTCGATTTCAATTAACCATTCAGGTAATGCTAAACCAGTAACCACAACCCACGATGATGCTGGTGAACAATCTACAAAGAATTCTTGTAAAGCTTCTGCGATATCGTTTTGTGCTTCTGGCGTATTTGCACTTTCTTTAATGTAAATACGAAGCATAGAAACATGTTCTTTTTGTGAATTAGCTTCTTTCAGAATTTTTTCAATATTTTCCAAACAAACGCGTGTTTGATCTTTCATACCAGTTGCGATGGTATTTTGATTTTCATCTGTTGCCACTTGACCAGATAAAAAGAGTTGCTGGCTGCCATTTGTTAACACAGCTTGGCTAAAACCATATTGTAGGCTATTGAATACAGATTTAGGATTGATTAATTTATGCATTATATTCCTTTTAAATACATATAAAAAACCTCTTAGATAAAGAATCTAAGAGGTTTTATTTGAACTTGGATATGTTCAGATTAAATATCTAGATTCCCGACTAATTGCGCATTACTTTCTATAAATTCTCTACGAGGCTCTACTTCATCGCCCATCAACATTGTGAAAGTTTCATCTGCTTTTTGTGCATCTTCCACTTTAACTTGTAGCAAGCTGCGAACATTAGGATCCATTGTCGTTTCCCACAATTGTTCCGCATTCATTTCACCGAGACCTTTATAGCGAGAAATTGCTTGGCCTTTTTTCGCTTCTTCGATCAACCAATCAATACCTTCTTTGAAGTTTTCGATGGCAAATGATTTGTCGCGGTACATTACATAAGCACCTTCTTCGATTAAACCATGCAATTTTTTCGCGATTTCTGCGATACGCTGATATTCCACAGAACGAATGAATCGACCATCTAAAGCATAAGTTTTCGTGTGATCATAATGTTTAACATCAACAGCAATGAATGGGCTGTTGGTTTCAGTATCTTCATCTAATCTCACAGTGTAGGTTGTGCCAACCATTGGGTTTTTACTCAATGCTGTCGTTAAGGCATTCATCCATGCTTGTACTTCATCAGACGACAAAAGATCAATCGTTAGTGGTGCTAAATCAGTCAAAGCAGATAACAATTTTTCAGGATATGCATATTTCATGCGCTCGATTAATTGTTCGATATTAGTGATACTGCGTGCTAATTCTTCCACTTGTGATGCTGCCATTGCTGGTGCATCTTTACTTGCAAACACTTGGCTATTGTCTAATGCATTGCTCAAGAAGAAACGTACCAATTCAACTTCATCTTTCAAGTAAGTTTCTTGCTTACCTTTTTGAATTTTATATAACGGTGGCTGAGCAATATAGATGTGGCCATTTTCAACTAACTCACGCATTTGGCGGTAGAAGAAAGTGAGCAATAGCGTACGAATGTGTGCACCATCCACGTCGGCATCCGTCATGATGATAATGCGGTGGTAACGCAATTTATCTAAATCAAACTCATCACGGCCAATGCCACAACCTAATGCTGTGATCAATGTGCCAATTTCAGCAGATTGAATAATACGATCAAAACGAACACGTTCAACGTTCAGAATTTTACCTTTCAATGGCAAAATTGCTTGGAATTTACGGTTACGGCCTTGTTTTGCTGAGCCGCCCGCTGAGTCCCCTTCCACGATATAAAGTTCTGATAAAGCAGGATCTTTCTCTTGGCAGTCTGTTAATTTGCCAGGTAGGCCAGCAATATCTAAAGCACTTTTACGACGAGTTAATTCGCGAGCATTACGAGCAGCTTCACGAGCGCGAGCAGCTTCAATAATTTTACCTGTAATTAATTTCGCATCATTTGGGCTTTCTTGTAAGAAGTCTGCAACTCTTGCACTCACAATGCTTTCAACAGCACTACGAACTTCACTGGAAACTAATTTATCTTTAGTTTGTGATGAGAATTTTGGTCCAGGTAATTTAACAGAAACAACTGCTGTTAAACCTTCACGAGCATCTTCACCAGATGTGCTAACTTTAGCTTTTTTGAGAAGATCATTTTGTTCCATGTATTGATTTAATGTACGAGTGATCGCAGCTCTAAAGCCCAATAAGTGCGTACCGCCATCTTTTTGTGGAATGTTATTGGTAAAGCAGTAAACATTTTCTTGATAATCAGTTGTCCATTGCAATGCAACTTCTACGATGATGTTATCTTGTTTATTATCACAGTAGAAAATAGCAGGGTTGATGATCGTTTTTTTGCGATTGATATGTTCAACGAAAGCTCTAATACCACCTTCGTATTCAAAAATATCTTCTACATTGTAACGCTCATCTTTTAAATGAATTTTGATGCCAGAGTTCAAGAAAGATAATTCACGTAAACGCTTTTTTAAGATTTGATATTCGAATACCGTGATTGTAAAAATTTCAGTGCTTGGTTTGAAGTGAACAGTCGTACCAGTATCTTCTTCATCTACTGTACCAATTTCACGTAATGGATAAACTGGTGTACCCAATTTATATTCTTGTTCGAATAATTTGCCATCTTGCTTGATGAGCAAGCGTAAATCAGAAGATAGGGCATTTACAACAGAAACACCAACACCATGCAAACCACCAGAAATAGCAGTATCATCGAATTTACCACCGGCATGAAGAACAGTCATAACAACTTCAGCAGATGAAATACCTTCTTCAGGGTGCATTCTAGTTGGAATACCACGACCATTATCAGTCACAGTAATTGAATCATCTTTGTGGATAGTAACGGTAATATCATCACAGTAGCCAGCTAACGCTTCATCGATGGCATTATCCACAACCTCAAACACCATATGGTGTAAGCCGGTGCCGTCATCGGTATCGCCGATATACATGCCAGGACGCTTACGTACGGCATCTAATCCCTTGAGAACCTTAATACTTGGGCTATTTTCAGAGGTCATTCAAATATCCTTTTTTAATTCTAATGAAACATGCAGTTAACATTTGATTATCTGCATTCAAAAACGAGTTATTGTACCATTTTTTGAACAAAACCTGTAGTGATCTTATATTGATGTGGTTGATTGATCAGATCATTGTTAATGAGCTCTGGAAACTCATTTTCTTCTAAGCATGTAATGAATAATTGCACATTTAACTTTAAAAATTCTTCCAATAAAATTTCTCTGTGCTGTTTATCAAGCTCAGCGCTCATATCATCCATTAATAAAATGACATTGTGAGCCTCATTATAATTTTGAAAGAGTTGAATTTGTGCGAGTGTGAGCGCGATGCTTGCTAATTTAATTTGCCCGCGCGATAAATATTCGCTGACATTTTTATGGTTTGCCTTCACTACAAAATCACCACGATGTGGGCCAGCCCTTGTATGCCCCATGATGAAATCTTTTTCACGTTGGCTTTTTAGCTCTTCTGCAAAATTATTGCCTGTAAAGCCTTTGCGATATTCCATCGACCATTCAAAAGGCTGATTGATGAGTTTGGATAATAAAGGTGATGCTTTTTCAAAAATAGCTGTGATGAATGCTTCGCGTTTTTGTGTGATTTGATCACCAAATTGCACCAATAATTCATCATAACTATCTAAGAGCCTTGGATTTTGTTTTTGCCTTAATATGATATTGCGCTGTTTTAATGCACGATCATAATTTTGCCAAAGGTGATGATAGTTCGCTTCAGTATGGAACAATCCCCAATCCATGAATTGGCGGCGAAATTTCGGGCTATCTGTAAGTAATTTGCCTGTTTCTGGATCAAGATATAAGCAAGGTAGCATTTTAGCCAATGTAGAGCGCTGTTTTAATGGCGTTGCATCTACACGAACGATGTGCTCTTGTTTATTAACCTCGATGCCGATCAAGTGCTCAGAAATATCATTATGGCATTTTGTAATTAGACGCAAAAACTCATGCTCATCTCCAATGATTTTAGCGAATTCACGCTGTCGGAATGAACGAAGATGGGATAAATAGTAAATCGCCTCAAGTAAGCTTGTCTTACCTGAGGCATTTGCGCCATAGAACACATTGCATTTTGAGTGGAAGTCGATGCTTTGTGCGGCGAGATTTCTAAATCCTGTGAATGATAATGATCGAATGATCACGTTTTAGAGGCGCATTGGCATAACAACGTGGTCAACAGTGTCATCTTCAGGGTTTTTGATTAAGCAGCTTGAGTTATTTTCAGTGAAGCTTAATTGAACCATATCACCTTCAATGTTTTTGAAAGCATCTGTGATATATGAAGCATTGAATGCGATCATGAAATCATCACCTTGATAGTTCACTTCAACTTCTTCTTCTGCAACTTCTTGCTCAGGGTTGTGTGCAACCAATTTGATTAAGCAATGAGAGATATTCATGCGAATACCGCGGAATTTATCTTGCGACAAAATTGAAGTACGTGTTAATGATTCAATCATTTCAACGCGATCCGCCATGATGATTTTTTCACCAACAGGAGGAATCACACGCTTGTAATCAGGGAATTTACCTTCAATCAATTTTGTTGTGAAGATCATACTACCAAGCTCAACACGCAAATGGTTTGCACTCAACTGCAAGTGCATTGGCGCAGCTTCATTTTCAACAAGCTTTAAGAGTTCTTCAATCGCTTTGCGTGGAATGATGTATTGATTGCTGATGTCTGTTGTGCTTTCTAAAGCATATCTGCTGAGTGCTAAACGGTGGCCATCTGTTGCAACTGCTGCAATCTCAGAGCTTTGTACATCTAGTAGCATACCATTCAAGAAATAACGAACATCTGCGCTTGCCATTGCGTAAGCAACGCGCTGAATCAATAATCTAAAGCGATCTTTAGGTAATGTTAGTGTTTCAGTAAAATCAATGTGATCAAGCACAGGGAATTCTTCTAAAGGCAAACATGCCAATGAGAATTTAGAGCGACCAGCTTTGATCTCAACTTTATCAGGATTGATTGTTAAATGAACATCAATGCCTGAAGGTAATGCTTTAAGAATGTCTAAGAGCTTTTTTGCAGGAATTGTTGTTCCACCTGTCAATGAAGAAATATAAGGCAGTGCACAAGAGAGCTCAATCTCAAGGTTAGTCGTTGTCAGAATAATTTCTTCTGCTTTGACCAATAATTTAACATTCGCCAACACAGGCAATGTTTGACCTTTTTCAGTCACACCAATTAATGCTTGCAATGGCTGTAGCAATTGCTCTCTTTGTACGATTAGTTCCATAATAAAAATATTCCACTCATGAACATATTGAATTAATTACAAATTTTTATTGATTTCATTTTCTAGCAAATTAAAATCAATCGGCTTTGTAATATATCCTACCGCACCTTGTTTGCTTGCCCAAATTTTATCTATGTCTTCACTTTTTGTGCTAACCATAATGATAGGAATATGCTTCACTTTATCATTATTTTTAAGTCGGCGTAGAGCACTAAATCCATTGCATTCAGGCATAACAACATCCATTAAAACAAGATCAGGCATGAACTGTTCAACGACTTGCACAGCTTCATTTCCATCTTTGGCTTCTAGAACTTGATGGCCTAACTTTATTAAAAATTTTGCGATTTCTAGTTTTTGTAATTTTGAATCATCTGCAATTAGTATCTTAGCCACGAATACACCTTTAATGTTACATTTCACGGTAATTCATTATACAAGAAAAAAAGACTTTTTAATAACTTGTCTGAAGATAGATTGACATTAATTAGAGATTTTGTAATGTTTAAGTGATCAAAAACCACTTTTTAGAGTTAGAAATGTCCACAATCGTAATTCACCGCACAGAAATTGATCAAATTGATCAACAGCTTTTGAAATTATTGAATGAACGTGCCAAACATGCCATGGCAATTGGCGAAATTAAAATCGCGAGTGGAGATACAGAAATGTATCGCCCAGAGAGAGAAGCGCAGGTTTTAGCTAATTATATGGAGAAAAATCAGGGGCCTATTCCTGATCAAGAAATTGCACGTTTATTTAGAGAAATCATGTCCACTTGTTTGTCATTAGAAAAACCATTGGAAATTGCATTTTTAGGGCCAGAAAAAACCTTCTCAGAATTGGCTGCTCGCAAGCAATTTGGCGGTTCGGCAAATTTACAACCACAAGCAACAATCCCTGATGTATTTAGAGCCGTTGAAACAGGCTTGGTTGATTTTGGGCTTGTGCCTGTGGAAAATTCAACAGAAGGTGCTGTGAATTTAACTTTGGATTGCTTTGCACAAACATTGTTATCCATTTGTGGTGAAACAACATTGCGTATTCATCAGAATCTAATTTCGAGCGCTGTGGATGAAAAATCTGTAACGAAAGTATTTGCACATCCTCAGTCTTTAGCTCAGTGTCGCGGTTGGCTGGATAAACATTTGCCTCATGCTGAGCAAATTGCTTGTCACTCAAATGTGGATGCATTGATGCAATCACAGCAATCACCTACAAATTCAGCGGCATTGGCTAGTGAAGAAGCTGCGCAGTTTTATAATATTCCGATCTTAGCTAAATATATTGAGGATGATACTTCAAACACAACACGATTTTTAGTGATTGGTAATAAGAAAATTGCCCCAAGTGGCGATGATAAAACAACATTTATGGTATCTGCTAATGATCGCCCTGGCTTGCTGAATCAATTAATTGAGCCGTTATCAGCGCATAATGTGACAATGTCGAGAATTGAATCTCGCCCAGCGAAACACACAATGTGGGGATATTGCTTCTATATTGATATCATGGGGCATCAAGATGATGTGAAAGTGCAAAAAGCTTTAAATGAGATTCATAATCGTGCATCATTATTGAAAATTTTGGGTTCATACCCGCAAGCTCGTTATTAGGAAGTGGTTTAGCATTATTATGGACAAAGTATTTATTCGTAACTTAACTGCCGATGCTATCATTGGTATTTATGATTTTGAACGCGTGAAAAAGCAACCTGTGATCATCACGCTAGAAATGGCATTTGATAATAAAAAGCCAGCATCCACAGAAAATATTTTGGATGCTTTGGATTATGAAAAAATATCGAATAGCGTTAAAGAGCTGATCGAGACCTCATCATTTCAATTGGTGGAAACTTTGGCGGAAACAATTGCCAAACATATACTCACAACATATCGCACAGAAAAATTAACATTAGAGTTAAATAAACCTGAAGCGATTGCTTTTGCTGATTCTGTGGGAATTGTGATTACACGCGAACGATCAGATTATCTCTGATTCATCATCGGATAAGAATAGGGCAGATAGGATCGCCGCATGGTGTCCTGCTGTCTTTGTTAAATCTGTTTCTATATGTGTTGCAAAACGCTGCGCAAGTTCTAAAAAAATACTATCTTTTTCTTGTGTCATATAGTGTTTATGGTCTAATTTCAAATGAATTAGAACGTATAACTTAGCTAATTTTTTAGCAATGACCTCGCCATCTTTTTTTTGTACGCAACGAATGAACATGTCTTCTGCCATCATTCTTTTATGCCTTTAATACTCATTAAATCCCTTAAAACCCTTACTTCACTCTTAATAGCAGTAATGCTAAGTGTAGTACACAGGTTTTGGAATTGTTTGTTATTGTCAATAATTATGTAGTAATTATCGCAATTGTATCTCAGATGATGAATAAAAGAAACTTTGAATTGTTTCAGATCCAAGTTTTTTCATGAAGCGAGTGAAGCCATCTTCTTGTACAGTAAAGTCAACCAATTCAGGTGCTTGGATAACATCACGTGCTAAGCTGCCAGTGGATGCTAAGCCATCAATTAGGCCCAATGGTAATGCTTGTTCACCACTCCAAATTAATCCGCTAAATAATTCAGGCTTATCTTGTAAACGATCACCACGACCTTTTTTCACTGCATTGATGAATTGAACATGCACAGTATTCAGTACATCTTTCCAAAATTCATTTTCACTTGCATTTTGTGGTGAGAATGGATCTAAAAATGCTTTATGTTCACCTGAAGTATATAAACGGCGCTCGATGCCTAATTTCTCAATTGTACCTACAAAACCAAATGATGCAGCTGTCACACCAATAGAGCCTACCAAGCTTGCTTGATCCGCATAAATTTCATCAGCAGCCGATGCAATATAATATGCACCAGATGCGCCAATATCCATAATCACGGCATAGATTTTCTTATTATGGATTTTCTTTAAGCGATTAATTTCATCATAAACATAAGCACTTTGTACTGGAGAACCACCGCCCGAGTTGATGCGTAATACGATAGCTTTTGCTTTAGGATCTTTAAATGCTTTGCGTAGGGCAGTAGTGATTTTATCAGCACTTGCATCTGTGCTAGCTGCAATTTCACCTTCAATGCGAATCACAGCGGTATATTCATTCAGTGGATTGCCATTGCTATCCATGAATTTACGCTGTTCAGCTAACATTGGTGTTGCTGCGAACATCCCAATGATTACTAAGAAGTAAAGAGCAAAGAGTAACTTGAAGAAAATGCCCCAGCGTCTTTTTCTGCGTTGTTCAATCACGCCAGCTTGTAGCGTTTTCTCTAATACAGAGTAAAGCTGCTTGTTTAAAGCATTGTCATTATTGTTATTATTAAAGTCACTCATTTGCAATTTATTCCTTGTAGTTATGCTTGCGATTACTTAGGCATGAACTTTTTCATACCTTGGAAAGATCTCATGACCTTGCCAATTCCACCTTTTTTCAGCTCTTTCATCATGCGTTGCATTTGCTCGAACTCTTTAACTAAACGGTGAACATCTTGGATATCAACGCCAGAACCTTTTGCAATACGCATACGGCGAGGAGCTTTTAACAGCTTATAGTCTCTGCGCTCTTTCATGGTCATAGAATTAATAATGGCAATTTTCTTTTGGAAGACAGAGTCATCAGCTTTATCTTTAACTTTCTGAGAAATATCACCCATGCCAGGTAGTTTATCTAAGAATGTATTGATGCCGCCCATGTTTAACATTTGCTCCATCTGAGTTTTGAAATCATCCAAATCAAACTGTTGATTCTTTTTGAATTTTTCAGTTAGCTCTGCTGCTTTATCTAGGTCCATTTTAGACTGGATGTCTTCAACTAACGATAGAACATCACCCATATCTAAGATGCGAGAAGCCATGCGATCTGGATAGAAAGGATCTAATGCATCCAATTTTTCGCCCATACCGATGAACTTGATTGGTTTGCCTGTGATTTGACGAACTGATAATGCAGCACCACCACGTGCATCACCATCTACTTTCGTTAATACAACACCTGTCAATGGTAATGCTTCATCGAATGCTTTTGCCGTATTTACAGCATCTTGGCCTGTCATACTATCAACAACGAATAATGTTTCAACAGGTTCAACCGCAGCGTGAATGCTTTTGATTTCATCCATCAAGACATCATCAATGTGCAAACGACCTGCTGTATCCACAATCAAAACATCAGCACCACTTTTCTTCGCCCAATCTTTTGCTCGGGTTACGATGTCCACAGGTTTTTCTGAAGGGTCAGATGGAATCCATTCTGCGCCAACTTTACCAGCAACAGTTTTTAACTGTTCGATTGCAGCAGGGCGATAAACGTCCGCGCTCACAACCATAACTTTCTTATTTTGTTTTTCTTTTAAGAATGCAGCCAATTTACCTGTTGTCGTTGTTTTACCCGCACCTTGTAAACCTGCCATCAAAATCACTGCTGGTGGTTGCGTACGTAAATCTAATTCAGCATTTTCAGCGCCCATGACAGCAATTAACTCTTCATGAACCACCTTAACTAAAACTTGACCTGGATTTAAGCTCGACATTACTTCACGGCCAACTGCACGCTCTTTTACGCGTTCAATAAAGCTCTTCACAACTGGCAATGCTACGTCTGCTTCCAAAAGCGCCATTCTCACTTCACGTAAAGCATCTTTGATATTATCTTCAGTTAGTCTTGCTTGTCCGCGGAGTGATTTCATCGTTTGGCGTAAACGATCACTTAAATTTTCAAACATAATGCCTCAGAAATGTATTAAATTAGTGTATTATAGTCTAGATAGTCGCCTAGTTTACTTTAATTAGGCATTCCTTTAAAGTCATTCTTCAACAATGTTGATCCCAGTAAGATTATGAATACTCTACTCTTCATCGTAAACATTACATGTTACCTAATAGCGATATTAGGAATTTTTTGTTTTGTTAAAGGAAAGCTTTCCAAAAACTGCATTAAAGTTGGCACTTTCTTTGCATGGACGGCTGTCATTTTGCACGCTTGGATGTTGAGCCAAGCTTTGATCAGTACAGGTGGCGTTAATCTAGGTGCATCTAATGCATTTTCGCTAACGATTCTTGCGACTTTAATGATTATTTTGCCAAATATTCGTAGGCACCCAGATATATCAATAGTGCTATTTGCTTTAGCGATTATTTCGCTGATTGTGTCAGAAAGCTATGATTCACAATTAACATTGAATAGTGCACGCCCAATTTTAAGTTTACACATTATTTTATCCATCATCGCTTATGCCGTACTGATGGTTGTTGGTGTACAGGCAGCATTGATAGTGCTTCGCCATAGCTATTTGAAGAAGCCAACAGGTTACTTTATGAATCATTTGCCGCCATTAATGAGTATGGAAAAATGGTTATTCCAGTTGATGGCAATTGGTGCTGTATTGTTGACACTCAGCTTGTTAACTGCACTTTCTTTTGTAGATAGTTGGTTTGATAAGCAATTTGTTCACCGATCAATTTTATCCATTGTCTCATTGATCATCTTTGTCACATTGTTGGCATTGCATCACTTTAAAGGCTTGCGTGGGAAGCCCGCAGCTAAATATGCATTAATCGCATTTGTTGTCCTCTTGATCGGTGTTTCAGGTTCAAGAGTAGTCCAAGAACTTTTATTTAATCGCACATCTTAAATTATGACAGATTCAAACATCACTAAAGAAGAGAGCCCACAGCAATCTTTAATTCAACACTTAATGGAGCTTAGAAGCTGTATTCTAAGAGCATTGTTGGGTGTGGTTGTAATATTTTTTGGTCTAATTTGGTTTAGAAATGATATTTACACATTTGTTGCAATGCCATTAACTAAAGTATTGCCTGCGGGTAGTAGCTTAATTGCAACAGAAGTAACATCGACATTTTTGGTGCCAATTAAGTTAACATTGTGGATTTCTTTCTTTATTTCAGTGCCTTGGGTAATTTATCAGATTTGGCGATTCATCGCACCAGGGTTGTACCATAAAGAACGTCGTTTGGTATTTCCAATGATTTTCTCAAGTATCATGTTGTTTTATCTAGGCATGATGTTCGTTTATTTTGCTGTAATGCCGTTAATGTTTAAGTTTTTAGTGGGGACAACTCCAGATGGTGTTGTAATGTCTACCGACATTAGTCAATATTTATCAGTAATTTTAAGATTATTTTTCATTTTTGGCATAGCATTTGAAGTGCCTGTTGTGATCATTTTATTGGTATTAATGAATGTAATTACAGTGGAAAAAATTAGTGCAAAAAGACCTTATATCATCATTGGTGCATTTGTGGTCGCAGCAGTTGTTACGCCGCCAGATGTATTATCTCAAGTAGCCTTTGCGGGCATGACGATTATTTTATTTGAAATAGGTTTGTGGATCGCAAAACTGCTAAAACGATCATAAGAAACAGTTGAGTTATACAGAAATAATAATATTAAGAAAGAACGGAGAAAAAGTATGATTGCAAACATCGCAGGATTTTTAGGAATGTCCACAACAGCAGTAATTGTTTGGGTAGTAGTGATTGTAATTGTGATTGCCTTGATCATGATGACAATTTCTGTGTATAACGGCTTAGTGTTAAAACGCAATAATTACCAAAATTCATTTGCACAAATTGATACAGCATTGATGCGCCGTTTTGATTTAATTCCTAATTTAGTGGAAGTTGCTAAAAAATATATGGATCATGAGCGTGAGACGTTGGAAGCAGTGATTTCAGCACGTAATCAAGCAAAAGGTAATCTAGATGCGGCTAAGCAAGATTTAGGCAATGCAGCGCTGATGAATGCAGCTTCAAAAAGTGAAGGTGTATTGAATAGTGCATTGGGCCGTTTGATGGCAGTTGTGGAATCATATCCTGATTTAAAAGCCAATGAACAGATGCAATCATTGCACAATGAACTAGCGACAACTGAGAACTTAATTGCTGCACATCGTCAAACTTACAATATTGATGCAACGGAGTATAATAACTATCTGCAGGTTTTTCCGAATAATATGGTCGGAGGAATATTTAGTTTTAAACCAGGTGCATTGTATGAAATTGATGAAGTACAACGTGAAGCACCTAAGGTTAAATTTTAATTATTTGAGATAAAGATGAGTATGAAAGTTAGAACGCGATTTGCCCCTTCTCCTACAGGGTTTCTGCACATTGGTGGTGCAAGAACGGCCCTTTATTCTTGTTTATATGCATTGCACAATAAAGGCGAGACAGTATTAAGAATTGAAGATACGGATTTAGAGCGTTCTACTCCAGAAGCTGTCGAAGCCATCATTGATGGTTTGGATTGGTTAGGTTTGAACTTCAATGAAGGTCCTTTCTACCAAACGAAACGTTTTGATCGCTACAAAGAAGTGATTGCTGAAATGTTAGAAGTGGGCACAGCTTATTATTGCTATTGCACGCAAGAAGAATTGCAAAAAATGCGTGATTTGGCAGAAGCTAATAAAGAAAAACCTCGTTATAACGGTATGTGGCGTCCAGAAGAAGGTAAAGTATTGCCTGTGATTCCTGAAGGTATTCAGCCTGTTGTGCGTTTCCGTAATCCTGAAACTGGTGTTACTAGTTTTGATGATTTGGTGCACGGCACAATCACATTCCAAAATACAGAATTGGATGATTTAATCATTGCTCGTCCAGATGGCACGCCAACTTACAACTTCTGCGTTGTGATTGATGATATGGATATGGGTATTACACACGTTGTGCGTGGTGATGATCACATCAACAATACACCAAGACAAATTAATATCTTGAAAGCATTGAATGCACCAGTGCCAGCTTATGCACACGTTGCGATGATTTTGGGTGATGACGGTCAGAAATTATCCAAGCGCCATGGCGCTGTGAGTGTGACTCAATATCGTGATGAAGGTTATTTGCCTGAAGCGGTATTGAACTATTTAATTCGTTTAGGTTGGTCACATGGCGACCAAGAGATTTTCTCTTGGGCTGAAATGATTGAACTGTTCGACTTGAAAGATGTGAACAAAGCAGCAAGTGCATTCAATACAAGTAAGTTATTGTGGTTGAACCAACATTACATGGTTCAAAAAGATCCTGCTGAATTGGCAGTATTATTAGTGCCATATATGCAAGCGATTGGCATCGAAGTAACGGATATGGCTTATTTAGAAGCAGCTGCAAAAGCACATGTTGCACGTTGCCAAACAATGGTTGAATTGGCAGTGATGATTCAATATCTCTATGTTGAAGAGTTAACATATGATGAAGAATCTGTTGAGCATCATTTAACAGCTGTATCAAAACCAACTTTGGTTGCATTGCGTGACGTATTTGCAGGTTTAGATGATTGGTCATCAGCACCATTGAAAACTGCAATGAAAGATCTCACAAAAACATTGAATATTAAAATGGGTGAAATTGGCATGCCACTTCGTACAGCGATTGTTGGTAGAGCGGCTTCCCCTAACTTGGATGAAACTTTAATCCTCGTTGGTAAAGATAGAACGCTTGCTCGTTTAGAGAAAGCAATTGAAAAAATTGGTTAAAACTTTGACCGAATCAACTAAAAAACTATAATCTTAAAGGATTATAGTTTTTTCTTTTATGGACGAAATTGAATGAGCACAGCAGACTTATTAATTGAAATTGGAACAGAAGAGCTTCCACCAAAATTCTTGAATACATTGTCGAATGATTTCAAAGGATTAATCGAAGCAGAATTGAAACAGGCAAAATTAGCATTTGAGGATTGTGAAGTATTTGCTTCTCCTCGCCGTTTTGGTTTATTGATTAAGAATTTAGTGGGTCAGCAAGCAGATTATGTGAATGAAAAGCGTGGTCCAGCGGTTGTTGCAGGTTTCAAAGATGGCGAACCAACTAAAGCATTATTAGGCTTTGCTCGTGGTTGTGGCGTTGAAGTGGATCAATTGATCAAAGTTGCAACAGATAAAGGCGAATGGTTTGCTTTTGAAGAGAAAATCGTTGGTCAAAAAACAGCAGATTTAGTGCCTGCAATGTTAGTAAATGCATTGAATAAATTGCCAATTGCTAAAAGAATGCGTTGGGAATCTCATGAATTTGAATTCGTTCGCCCAGTTCGTTGGATCGTATTATTATATGGCAATGAAGTAATTGATACTGAAATCATGGGAGTGAAATCTGATCGTGTCACTCGTGGGCATCGTTTCCATACGGAAGGTACTTTGACGGTTACAGCGCCAACTCAATATGAAGCTTTATTGGAAACGGAAGGTAAAGTTGTACCAAACTTTGCAAAACGCCAAGCGAGTATTGTGGAGCAAGTGAATAAGGCAACAGCACAATACGGTAAAGCAATCATGGAACCTTCATTGTTAGATGAAGTGACAGCATTGGTTGAGTTGCCAGTTGTGCTAGTAGGGCAGTTTGAAGAGCATTTCTTGGATGTGCCACAAGAAGCATTGATTTCTACAATGCAAGATAACCAAAAATATTTCCCAATTGTAGATAACGATGGCAACTTAACGCGTTATTTTTGCTTTGTGAGCAATATTGAAAGTGAAAATCCACAAGAAGTGATTAGTGGTAATGAGCGCGTAATTCGCCCTCGTTTCAGTGATGCGGATTTCTTCTGGAATTCAGATAAAAAAATTCCTTTGGCAGATTACTTGCCACGTTTAGCAACAACAATCTTCCAAACTCAATTAGGCTCTCAAAAAGATAAGCTTGATCGCGTAGGCGCATTGAGCACTGTGATCGCAAAATCGATTGGTGCAGATGTTGATGTAGTTGCAAAGTCTGCTGAATTATATAAATCAGATTTGTTGAGCAACATGGTGCAAGAATTTCCAGAGCTACAAGGCATTATGGGACGTTACTATGCGCTTGAACAAGGTTTAGATGCACGCATTGCACATTCTTTGGAGCAAGTTTATTGGCCAAAATTTGCAGGTGATCGTTTGCCTGAAACTAAAGAAGCTCAAGCATTAGCAATTGCTGAACGTTTAGATACAATCGTAGGTATTTTCTCTATTGGCCAAATTCCAACAGGTTCACGTGATCCATACAGCTTGCGCCGTGCAGCGCTAGGTGTTTTGCGTATTTCAGTTGAGCAAAATGTTGATTTAGATTTGAAAGATTTAATCAATGTTGCTTACTTGAACTTGCCAGCCGAGTTACAAAAACCAGAAGTTGAAGCTAAGGTATTAAATTATATTTTAGAAAGAATGAAGGCTTATACTGCTGAATTAGGCATTGCACATGATACATTCGAATCAATTTCTGCATTGGAATTGAATAATCCATTGGATATTTTGCGCCGTTTGAATGCAATCACTGAGTTCAGAAAAACTGAAGCAGCGCATAGTTTGATTCAATCCAACAAGCGTATTTCTAATATTTTAGAGAAAAACTTGAAGGATCAAACAGCAATGGCTGTGAATGCTGAATTGTTGAATGAAGATGCTGAAAAAGTATTGTTCAAGGCGATTACAGATGTTGCACCAGCGTTAGAAAAATCAACAGCTGAGCATAACTATGTGGAAACATTGTCGCATTTATCAACATTGGCTGGCCCATTGGATCAGTTCTTTACAGATACAATGGTGATGTGTGAAGATTTAGCTGTACGTGAAAATCGCTTACATTTGTTGAACCGCATTCGTCAATACTTCAAAGCAATGGCTGATTTGTCCTTGTTGCAAGATATCTAATATGTTGCCAAAGCTCATCATTCTCGATCGAGATGGGGTTATTAATTACGATAGCCCCGATTATATTAAATCACCTGAAGAATGGATTCCGATTGAATCGAGCATTCAGGCGATTCGATTGCTGAATGAACATAGAATCTTGGTTGGCGTTGCTAGCAATCAACGTGGCATTGGTCGTGGTTTGTATGATGAAGCAACGCTCGCTTTGATCACTGAAAAAATGCATCAAGCTTGTGCTGATGTCGGTGCAAAAATTGATGCTTGGCGATATTGCCCCGCATTGGAACGCACGCACCCAGATCATAAGCCTAATCCTGGTATGTTGTTATCTATTATGGGCCAATTCAATATTTCACCACAGAATGATTCAGTATATTTTGTGGGTGATAAGTTGAGTGATGTGGAAGCTGCAATCAATGCACAATGTTTGCCAATTATGGTGGAAACGGGTTATGGCAAAGAGAGTAGTGCAGAAGCAATCGCGCAATATCTAGATTTACCCATTTATTCAAATTTACTTGCGTTTGTTGAAGCGCTATTAAAGGACAATTAACATGATTCAATGGATTCGTTCGTTAATCTTTTTTATCTTATTAATGGTAATTGCCGTTATTTTTATCCCATTTATGATTATCTATTCATATTGCGTATCAGAGCGTCGTTATTATCCCATTGTCAGATTGTGGTGCGCTTTATCACTATTTTTGTTGCGGATTACAACAGGTGTTAAGTATCGTATTAATGGTTTGGAAAATATTAGTTTAATTAAAGAACGCCCTGCGGTAATTATTTCTAACCATCAATCAACTTTTGAAACATTCCTGTTTCCTGTAATTTTCCCAACATATTGTTTTGTCTTAAAAAAAGAATTGTTGAGAATCCCACTATTTGGACAAGGTTTGGCTAGATTGCACCCAATTGCGATTGATCGTTCAGAGGGAAGAGAAGCATTAAAGATGATGATTGCGAAGGCAAAAGCGCGATTAGAAGAAAAAATCTCTGTGATTATCTTTCCTGAAGGCACTCGAGTGGCTCCTGGTGAATCTTTACCTTATAAAAATGGTGCATTTTTGGTAGCTTCTAAATTAAAAGCCCCAGTATTACCAATCAGTGTGAATTCTGGTTTAGCATGGCCAAGAGGGCAGCTTTTAAAGAATAAAGGTACAATTGATATTACGATTGGTAGCTTTATTGAGAGCGAAGATAAAAGTGTACAAGAGTTGAATGATGCAACGTATGCGTGGATTAAGGCAAATGAAAAAACGACATTGGCACCTTAATGATGAAGCATAAAAATACAATTAGGATCATTTCTGGTGACTATCGTACGCGTTTATTAGAAGTTGTGGATCGAGATGGGTTGCGCCCAACAGGTAATCGCATGCGTGAAACTTTATTTAATTGGTTGCAACCATTTTTATATGGTTCTCATTGTTTGGATCTGTTTGCAGGTAGTGGTGCATTGGGGTTGGAAGCATTATCTCGTGGTGCTAAATCTACTATTTTTGTTGAAAAAGATCGCGCTGCCTTTCAAGTCTTGCGAACAAATGTTGAGAGTATCTGTAAAGAGAAAGACCGTTTTCAATTAATGAACAATGATGCGATTCAGTTTTTGGCAAAGAATACAGAAGAGTTTTCTTTAATCTTTTTAGATCCGCCATTTGGTGTGCCTGAATTATTAACTCAATCTATTGATTTGATTAATTCTATACCTATTTATCAGAATGTTAAATACTTAGTAATTGAGCGTTCTATTCAAATGCCAGCCATTCAATTGGATGGCTATGTGATTCATCGAGAGTTGAAAACGAAAGAATCAAACTTGTCTTTATTTGTTAGAGTGCCTTAAATATAGCGTTGTACTATAGCCAATCACAGCGGAAAGCATAGATTTGATGATTCCTGGAGTAATGAAGGGGATCATCGCAATATTGATAACTTTCATTATAGGTAAGTCTTTGCTTATATATAGCCAAGTGCAGCCAAAAACTAATGTGATAAATGTTGCCAATAAATTGGCTGCAATAAATGTGATGAATTTCTTGGAGAGATTCAGGCATGATTGCACAGTGATTACATAGAATATAAACCCAACTAGAAAGCCACCTGTTGCGCCTAAAATTGCATCTATACCACTTTTTTGATTGGCAAAAATAGGCAATCCTAGAGCACCTAATAATAAATAGCTTATAACAACAATTAGCCCAATTCTGAGTGAAAAAATGGATGCAATAATTCCAATAGCAAGGGTTTGTCCTGTAATGGGAATCATGCCAATGGTTATAGAGAGTTGAGCAAATAGACTTAGAAATGCAATTAAAATGATTATTGATGGCACTGCTTTTAAGTAATTTTGTGAATTGCTCATGATCTTGTAAACCTTACTTTTAAAATAAAAGTTTACTTGAAATGATAGGCTCGCACAACATGCTTATTTGCTGGGGGTTGAGAATTGGATATTATTAAATGTGTTTGAAGAATACTTTAGAGTTTCTCGTGTAATCGTATACAGCTAGCTTATTCTTAGGCAAATCGCTAATTTTAGCTTCCTTGAAACCATTACCCATAAACCAATGTGCAGTTTGAGTTGTGAGTAGAAAAATAGAATCAAATCCATCTTCCTGCGCTTTATGTTCTACAAATTGCATTAGCTGATTAGCCTTTTTACCTTTGCGGTAATCGGGATGCACAATAAGGGAAGCTAGCTCTGTTGTTTTTTCTTCAGGATAAGGATAATAAGCGACTGCGCCAATGAGTGAATTATCACGGAACATTAAATAGAAATTGTGAATGTCTTTTTCTAGATCTTGAATGCTACGTTTTTTCAGCGTGCCATCATCTTCTAGTGGTTGCATTAATGTTTTCAGTGCTTGAATGTCTGTTAATTCAGCAGGTTTGATTTCATCATAAGGCTCATTGGTAATCATCGAGCCAACGCCATCTCGTGTAAGGAGTTCTATGATTAATTCGCCTTCTGTGGCTTTATTTAATAAGTGAATACGATCTACGCCATGCTCGATGGCAGGAATGCTATTTTTAATTAATGCACGAGTATTATTGGGTAAATTATTATCTTGGCAAAGTAGTTTTGCCTGAGTTGCATTCATTTCTCGTGGCAAATTCTCATGTTCTGTGAGGATCATAAGTTTTTGACATTGCAAACTGCTTGCGATTTTTTCAGCCATTTCCAAACCATCCATAATGAATGTTTCACCTGTTGGCGCAAAGCCAAAAGTTGGAATGATGAGGCAAGATGCGCTTTCTAAAATGTGATTGAGTAACTCTTTTTTAATGCTTCTTGCTTTGCCAAAGAAACCATAATCTGTACCATTGTGAATACCATAAGGCTTGGTTGTTACGGCGCTACTAGAAACGATTGCAGAGTTAATCTGGTATTGATAAAACGCTTGATTGAGTAACACTTCAGTTTTTCGCTGAGTAACTTGTGTTTTAATCAGAAATTCTTCTAGTTTCTCTTCGGATTCTATGACAAAAGGCTGCCCAATCGCATGTGTTGGTGTAATCAGAATAATTTTGATATTGAGTGCACAAAGCAGGGCAATGTCTTTAGCGATGGTGCTTGATTGCTCTTGTGAGACTTGATCCAATAAAACAACAAAAGTACTGCCTGAATACGTATGGAAATATTGTCCTGCATCATGTAGTACTTTCAATATTGTTTGATTGAGCATATTACATGAACTCATCCCAAAGTTTTTGGATGCGCTCAGGTAGTTGCATTGGATCGAAAGGCTTAGTTAAAACGCCCAATAATTTAGGTGGTTTAGCTTCTGAATATGCGGCAAAGTTAGCATTAGCTGTTAAGAAAATTGCAGGTGTTGATGCATATTGTGGTTGTTTGTGTAGTTCAGACAAAACTTCTGGGCCGCTCATTCCAGGCATCATTACATCGATTAAGAAAAGTTGTGGGGCAAAGCCATCTACTTTTGCTAAGGCTTCAGCGCCAGAGTTACAGGCTAATACCTCAAAGCCTCCAACTTCTGAGAGGGAAAACTCAATGATGCTGAGGATATCTTGGTCATCATCAATGCATAAAATTTTAGTTAGTGCTGCTGCCATCAGTGTTCTCCAATTCATCAATATAGCGCATGTTTTCTTACTATATACTATATGATTAATAAAATAAATTTTGAGTTATGTATGATCAAACTACCTTATATTATTCTCGGGTCGTGGGCGAGAAAAAGATCAGACCAATAGATTGCTTCTCTAACTCTTGGTGTGACCAATTTCAATGCTTGCGCGCGTGTTGCCCATATCCAATCATTGTGTTCAGGATGTCCTAATTCAGGATTCACAGGTAATGATATTTCATTTCTTTGTGTTTCTGCCAAATGATAGCGTGCGATTTTCTTACCTTTAAAGTAAGCGGGCGTTTGATAAAAATCAAACCCCCAACGGAAGTTCAAATCTGTGATTGTTGTTTCTTCTTGGACTTCTCTTATTGTAGCTTCTATAGCGCTTTCACCAAGTTCAACTTGCCCTTTAGGAAAATCCCAAAAATTATAAGCTTTCAGTAATAAATACCGAAAGCTTTTATTTTCTAAACGCACAATGATCGCACCCGAAGAGAAGATCTCAACATCATCACTCCAATGTTTATCTTCATATCGCATGGGCGCTCTCTTATTATTGTTAGTGGTAGGCTGGGCTAAGTTCACGGACTGCGTCCACCATAGCTTTTACGTTTTCAGGATCGATACCAGGGAAAATACCATGACCCAAGTTGAAAATGTGACCACCACCTACGCCAAATTTATCTAATACTTTCTTAACTTCAGCGCGAACAACTTCAGGATTACTTAATAATACAGCTGGATCCATATTGCCTTGTAATACAACTTTGTTGCCAATCAATGCACGAGCATGATCAAGATCTGTCATCCAGTCTAATCCAACAGCATTTGCACCAACGTTTGCTTGTTCGGATAACCACGCTCCGCCATTTTTTGTAAAAATGATGGATGGAATTTCTTGGTTTTTATAAGTTTTGATTAAACCATTGAGGATTTTTTGTGTGTAACGTAAAGAGAATTCTTTGTAGCACTCTTTACTTAACAATCCGCCCCACGTATCGAAAATTTGTACAGCGGCAACGCCATTCACGATCTGTGCGTTCAAGTAGTCAATCACAACATCTGCTAATTGATCTAATAATGCGTGCAATAATGCTGGGTTTGAATACATTAAACCACGGATTTTTGTGTACTCTTTGCTTGTAGAACCTTCTAGCATATAAGTTGCTAAAGTCCATGGGCTACCAGAGAAACCAATCAATGGTACGCGATTGTCTAATTCTTTCACAATCATGCGTACAGCATCCATCACGTAACCTAATTCTTCTTCCATGCCAACTTTACGAAGATTTCTGATCTCTGCTTCAGTTGTTAATGGCTTTCTGAAGATTGGGCCTTTGCCTTCTTCAAATGTTAAGTCTAATCCCATTGCATCAGGAATCGTTAAGATGTCAGAGAAAAGAATTGCAGCATCAAAACCAAAGCGGTCGATTGGTTGTAATGTAACTTCTGTTGCTAATTCTGGTGACATGCAAAGATTCATAAAATTACCAGCTTTTGCACGTGTCGCACGATACTCTGGTAAATAACGACCTGCTTGTCGCATCATCCAACATGGAGTCTTATATGTTTGCTCTCGCAGAAGTGTTTTAATGAAACAATCATTTTTATAACTCATTACGCTCATTCCTTAAAAATTAACTGGTGTAGTCTAACATGAAAAGACGGAATCTTGTAGTTGATACATCGCTATTAAATGCAGCTTAATATTTGAAAGAAATTGAATTTTTTATATCAATATGGTATAAAGCCGTGCTTAGTTTTGGTTTCTTAATTTAAAGAACATAACTAAGAATTTAATAAACGACTCACAAGCTGAACTGTTTAAGTGTTGGGTGCTGATAAAGTCCGCTTAAATATGCTTGGAGGCTCAACCCTAAATTTTAAAGGATAAAATATGTCAAACGTTACTATGCGCGATATGCTAGAAGCTGGTGTTCACTTCGGCCACCAAACACGTTACTGGAATCCACAGATGAAAAACTACATCTTTGGTGACCGTCAAAAAATTCATATCATCAACTTAGAAAAAACAGTTCCATTATTTGAAGATGCAATGAACGTAATTTCAAGCATTGCTGCAAAAAATGGCCGTATTCTTTTTGTTGGTACAAAACGTGCAGCACAAGAAGCTATCGCAGCTGAAGCAACGCGTGCAGGACAGCCATACGTTGATCACCGTTGGTTAGGTGGTATGTTGACTAACTTCAAAACAGTGAAGAACTCTATTAAGCGTTTACGTGAAATCGAAGCAATGAAAGCAGATGGTTCAATTGAGCGTTTCAATAAGAAAGAAGGCATCATGCTTGCTCGTGAATTAGATAAATTAGATCGTAGCTTGGGTGGTATCAAAGATATGCCTTCTATTCCTGATGCATTGTTTGTAATCGATGTTGGTTACGAAAAAAATGCAGTTGCTGAAGCTCGTAAAATGGGTATTCCTGTAATCGGTATCGTAGATACAAACAGCTCACCAGAAGGTATTGATTATATTATCCCTGGTAACGATGATGCGATTCGTGCGATTCAGTTGTACACAAAAGCAGCAGCAGACGCTGTAATCACAGGCCGTGGTTCTAACGCTAAATTAGCTGCTGCAGTTATCGAGAAAGATGGCTACGTAGAAGCTGAAGCTACAGAAGCATAATCAATCTATATAGATTGTTTTCAAGCATTAAGTAAGAGTCGCCCGTTTCTTGGGCGCTTTTATTTTAGAGATATTCATTAATTAATGAGGTTTTAAAATGTCAAATATTACTGCTGCAATGGTTAAAGAACTCCGTGAACGTACTGGTTCAGCGATGATGGATTGTAAAAAAGCATTGACTGAAACTAACGGTGATATGGAAGCGGCTATCGATTTGATGCGTAAAAATGGTTTGGCAAAAGCTGACAAAAAATCTGATCGTGCTGCGGCAGAAGGTTTATTGTTAGTTCGTCAAAACGCTTCAAAAGCTTTGATCTTAGAAGTTAACTGTGAAACAGACTTCGTAACTAAGAACGAAGATTTCTTGAAATTTGCTAACGATGCTGCTGATATCGCATTGAACAGTGATGTAACAACAGTTGAAGAATTAGGTGCGCAAGCATTGAACGGTTCTACAGTTGATGAAGTTCGTAAAGGTTTGATCGCTAAAATTGGCGAAAACATGAATGTACGTCGCTTAACAGTATTGAACGCAACTGGTATTTTAGGTGGTTATGTTCACGGTGGCCGTATTGCTGCAATCGTTGAAGTTGAAGGTGGCGACGAAGATTTAGCAAAAGACGTAGCAATGCATGTTGCTGCTGCTAATCCAGTTTGTATCGATGCTTCTGAAGTTCCTGCTGAATTGTTGGATCGTGAGCGCGATATCTACTCAGCACAAGCTGCTGAATCAGGTAAGCCAGCTGACATCGTTGAAAAAATGGTTGAAGGTCGTATCCGTAAGTACTTAGAAGAAGTTACTTTGGAAGGTCAAGCATTCATCAAAGATCCAGACATGAGCGTTGGTAAATTGTTGAAATCTAAATCAGCTAAAGTTAAAGCGTTTGTACGTTTTGAATTAGGTGAAGGCGTAGAAATCACAACAATCGACTTCGCTACAGAAGTTATGGCTCAAGCAGGTTTGAGCAAGTAATTTAAACTTAAGTTTAAATTAGCGAACAAAGAGCGTCTGATCATTCAGGCGCTTTTTTATTATCTAAAATTTTTACTAGAGTTATTTGGTTAATAGTAATCTATAGATCTAGTAATATTTACAATGTTTCTTTCATTGGCATCTTCTTTTGTGTGGATTAGTTTTTGTTTAGTCCAACTATTGTGATCATCATGTTCTAATTCAATAATATATGTGGTATTTGGTTTAAGTGTGAGATTGTTTAATTCTGCTTCAGAATTTATATAAAGAATATCAATATCCCATTTTATTTCCTTAAGATTTAATTCTTTATCTTCAAGTATTGTTGTGTTGCTAGATATAGGTTGGAGTTTATCGTTAAATGTATGGATAGTTCTTGTATAGCCATTATCATAAATAAACTGATGGTTATTAATCCATTCTTCTGTATCTATCATGCTAGCTAGATGTTTATTAGATTGTAATTTAGAGAGGGCAGTATTTTCATCTTTGCCAATACCGCTTATAGATGTTCGACGATTATTAACATAGTCTGAGTAATTAATGATCATTACTTTGTTGTCAGGTACCGCAATAATTTCGGTGTTGAGAAAGCCAAGTTCATTATAGTTTGATTTATGTTGTGATATATTGTCGCCACTTTGTATGGTTAATACTGCACTTTTAGCAGGTGCTTTAATGTCATTGAGTGCCCAATCTGTAGGCAGAATGATTTCTTGCGCAGTGGTATAGCTAGTTAGCAGTGCTATTAGTATGATAATTATTTTTTTCATAGTAATTATTTAGCCTGTTTAAAAAACCAGAATATCACATGTGATCCGATATAAAAAATCCTGCCGAGCAGGGCAGGATGATTTAGGCTAATTGTTAAGAATTAATCTGTGAGGATTATTTCTTCAATTGGTTCATGATGAATTCAACAGCAGAATCTACAGGAATAAATGTGCTTTCTGCATCTTTACGGCCTTTGTATTCCAATTCATTAGTTTTCAAACCACGCTCACCGATCACTAAACGATGCGGCACGCCAATTAATTCATGGTCATTGAATGCATTGCCTGGGCGAATGTCGCGGTCTTCCAATAATACTTCAATGCCCAATGCTAAGAATTCTTTATACAATTTATCTGCCAATTCTTTCACAATTTCTGATTTGCGATAGTTCATTGGGATCAATGATAATTTGAATGGTGCCATTGCGTCTGGCCAGATAATACCTTTATCGTCATGAGATTGTTCAATTGCAGATGCAACAATACGAGTTACACCGATACCATAACAACCCATTTCCATGAAAGTTTGTTCGCCATTTTCATTCACAACCGAAGCATTCATCGCAGTACTGTACTTGTTGCCCAATTGGAAAATGTGACCAACTTCGATCCCGCGAATAAACTTGACCGTTCCTTGTCCATCTGGAGAAATGTCACCTTCTTCGATGTTGCGGAAATCATGCGTGCCAGCAAAAGGTAAATCACGTTCGAAGTTCACGCCAACATAATGGAAGCCATTTTCGTTCGCACCACAAATGAAGTCGCTTTCTGAATACAATGCATGATCAAATAATACTGGGATTGGTAGGTTTACTGGGCCAATTGAGCCAGGTGAAACACCTAGTTTCTCAACGATTTCAGCATCAGTCGCGAATGCTACAGGGTTTGCAATGCCTTTAAAGTTACCTGCTTTTACTTCATTCAATGAATGATCGCCACGTAAGCAGATTGCGATTAAGCTATCATCTTCAGCGTGAACGATTAATGTTTTTGTAATTTTAGCAATTGGTACATTCAATTGTTTTGCAACATCTTCCACTGTGCGAGCATTTGGTGTCGAGACTTTTTCAAATGCTTGTTGTGGCGCTGCATATTTTGCACCTGCATTTGTTTCAGCACGTTCAATGTTTGCTGCATATGTAGATTCTGTTGAGATTACGATTGCATCTTCACCTGAATCAGCCAATACATGGAATTCTTGTGAGCGATCGCCACCGATTGCGCCTGAGTCAGCCAATACCGCACGATATTCTAATTGTAAGCGATCAAAGATTGCAGAATATGTACGATACATATTTTGATATTCAGCTTCCAACGATGCCGCATCAATGTGGAATGAGTAAGCATCTTTCATTAAAAATTCACGAGAACGCATTACGCCGAAACGAGGACGGATTTCATCACGGAATTTCCATTGGATTTGATAGAAGCTAACTGGTAGTTGACGGTAGCTTTTCAATTCTTGGCGTGCGAAGTCTGTGACTGCTTCTTCATGTGTTGGGCCTAAGCAGTAGTCATTTTCATGGCGATCTTTCAATGTTAATAACTGCTTACCAAACTGATCCCAGCGCCCTGTTTCTTTCCATAATTCAGCAGGAATGACAGATGGCATTAATAATTCCAAGCTACCAGATTTATTCATTTCTTCGCGCACAACATTTTCAACTTTATGTAAAACGCGCAAACCTAACGGCGACCAAGTGTATAGGCCTGATGCTAAGCGGCGAATCATGCCTGATTTGATCATTAATTGATGAGAGATAATCTCAGCATCTTTTGGAAATTCCTTGGTGGTACTCAATGGAAAATGAGAGGTTTTCATATGTGGCTTTCTCAGAAAAAGTGTGACAAAAAAATGGAGCGCCAGCGCTCCATTTATATATAGAACTAAACATAGACTATTGTAAACAATATTTCTCTAAATTATCTATTGTTGTCTTGTATTGATCTTGAATATGTTCAGGGGAAATACGTGTTTGTGTACCAGCTTGAGCAACTAACAATAACTGATCAAATTCACCATTTTCTAGTGCTGTGAAGGTTTCTAGATTTTTATTGATAATTTGGCAGTAAGTCATGGTTGAAGGATCTAAAGCTTCTGCTGCAACTGTTACACCAGTTGAAGCTTTCTTTCTATCTGCAGGATCAAAAGTTTTCTTATCTTCGATTTGTATCAATACAGCTTGTGTTGGCTGCATTATGTTAAGGTTTTTAACATCCTTTGCCGAATTATCAACGTGCGGTTGATCTTTATCAAAGTTAAGGATTTGTTGACGAGCTTCATCTGGCGCATATTCTGTGTAGTGAACAACGCCTTTGCTATCAGTCCAACGATACATTTGCTGAGCTTGCGCTACAGTAGATGCGGCGATGAATAGCATGCAGAAATATAGAGTTTTTTTCATAATAGTTAGCTATTTAGTCATTAATGTTAGTTATGATAATTTTATCATACTATTAATCTTGTGAGTTATCCAAATAATATTGCGCCAGCGCTGACCAATAAACTCCACCATACAATAAATTGTGATCGTCAAAATCAAATCCGCCGTTATGGAGTTTGTTAGTGGATGAATCAGGGCCATTACCAATGTAGAAATATGCGCCTTTTTGATCAGCTAGCATAAAGCCAAAGTCTTCTGCACCCATAGATGGTGTTTTTTCTGTCGCAATCGCTTCTGCTTTAAAAATAGTTTGTGCAGCTTTCAATGCGATTTCAGTTTCTTTTGTGTGATTTACAGTTGCAATATAACCATCTTGTAATCGAACATCAGCACGTGCACCAAAAGCAGCGCAAATACCTTCTGTAATTTCATGAATACGCTTTTTAGTTAACTCACGAATTTTGGGATCAAAATAACGCAATGTGCCTGTGAGTTTGACTGTTTCTGGAATAACGTTATGTGCAGTACCGCCATGAATTGTTCCAATAGTGATGATCACGCTATCAGTGGCTGCAATATTTCTTGCAGGAATGGATTGCAAGGCAACAATGACTTGCGCCGCAGTGACAATTGGATCAACACCTTTATAAGGATGAGCAGCATGACAGCCAATGCCATGAATATCAATTTCAATGCTCACTGTACCTGCCATTTGTGGGCCATCACAGATTAAAAGTGTACCAACATCTGCGCCAGGAAAATTGTGTGCGGCATAAACTGCATCGACAGGATACTTCTTAAATAGCCCAGCTTCGATTAAATCTCGAGCGCCAGCACTATCTTCTTCATTAGGTTGGAAGATTAATAGAATTTCTCCATCAAAATCAGCAGCTTCTTGTAAGTACTTAGCAGCAAAAAGTAGCATGGTTAGATGCCCATCATGACCACATGCATGCATTATCCCAGCTTTTTTTGATTTATATGTTAGATCTGTGCTTTCGTCAATTGGTAGGGCATCAATATCTGCACGTAAACCAATTCTTTTTGTACTTGTGCCTTTTTTAATGAGCCCGATAACACCAGTTTCTAAAAATGAACGGTCAGTTTTTATGCCCCAAGATTCGAGTAGCTCATTGATTTTGTCGGTTGTTGCAAACTCTTTTTTGGATAGCTCAGGATTCTCATGGAAAAATTGACGCATTTTAATGAAGTCATTTTCATGCTTTTTGAACCACTGAATATTTTCTTGATTTTCGTCTAGAAAGTGTAAGGTCATCGTGTACTCGCTCCCAAATAGGTTATTTTCTGTTACTATATGGTACCTTGAAAAAGTGAAAGAGTTGAATGCTTTCTTGGTTACAATTAATATAAGCAATTAGCCTGATAAAAGCTTTTTATGCTAAATCAAGGTTTTTACAAGGCGTACTTGCCACCAAAAATTGATGTTTATTAGAAGAGGATAATCGCTATGATGGATTATTTGCCAGTGCTCGTGTTTATTGGGTTTAGCCTCATCTTTGGGATAATTCTAGTTGCCCTAGGTTATTTCCTATCACCCAAAAAAGACAGTGTAGAAAAGCTCTCACCTTATGAGTGTGGCTTTGAAGCATTTGAAGATGCACGAATGAAGTTTGATGTTAGATTCTATTTAGTAGCGATTTTATTTATAGTTTTCGATTTAGAGTTAGCATTTTTAATCCCTTGGGCAGTCGTATGGCGTGAGGTTGGAATGGTTGGCATTGCTGCCGTTTCAGTTTTCTTATTCTTGCTCGTTGTGGGATTTGCATATGAGTGGAAGAAAGGGGCATTAGAATGGGAATAGAAGGCGCTTTAGATAAAGGTTTTGTCACTACAACATTAGACAGCGCAATTAACTGGGCAAGAACAGGTTCATTATGGCCTGTAACTTTTGGTTTGGCATGTTGCGCTATTGAGATGATGCATACAGGTGCAGCGCGTTACGATTTAGATAGATTTGGTAACTCTGTATTTAGACCATCTCCACGTCAATCAGATTTGATGATCGTTGCGGGAACATTAACGAATAAAATGGCTGTGGCATTGCGTAAAGTTTACGACCAAATGCCAGAACCAAAATGGGTTTTATCTATGGGATCATGTGCGAATGGCGGGGGCTATTATCACTATTCATACGCAGTTGTGCGTGGTGTAGATCGTGTTGTTCCAGTAGATGTCTATGTACCAGGTTGTCCACCAACGCCTGAAGCATTGATTTACGGTATTTTGCAATTGCATAAGAAGATTAAGCGTACAAGTACTATTGCACGTTTAAGCTAGGGGGAGCCAATGTCGGTTATTTTACGACCAGAAACTATTCTGACGACATTATCGTCTGTATTAGGTGATCGCATCGTTTCAAGCAAGATCGCCAGAAATGAATTGACCATCATCGTTGATAGCGATCATTTACATGAAACTATGGAATTATTGCACACCAATGACAAGCTACCATTTGAAAACTTAATGGATGTTTGTGGTGTTGACTATGCAGCTTACGGTATCGCAGAATGGGATGTTGAAGCCAGTAACCATGGTTTCAGTCGCGCGGTTCATGAAACATCTGTTGGGCGCAAAGAATCATCTTTAGATGAAGTACGCGAAAATGCAGAAATGCCAAATCGTTTCGCAGCTGTTTATCATCTACTATCCATCCAATGTAATGCGCGGGTTCGCATCAAAACATTTATGAAAGATGATAACTTTCCAATAGTTGATTCAGTGAATGATATTTATAAAAGTGCCAACTGGTTTGAGCGTGAAGCGTTCGATCTATTTGGCATTATTTTTAATGGTCATCCTGATTTGCGTCGCATCCTAACTGACTATGGTTTCATTGGTCATCCATTACGCAAAGATTTCCCATTAACAGGTCATGTGGAAATTTGGTATGACCCAGAGTTAGAAAGAGTGGTTTATCAGCCAGTGAGCATTGAGTCTCGCGTTGTGATCCCTCGTGTGATTCGTAAAGAGGAGCTGAACTAATGGCAAATATTGAAAACTACACATTAAACTTTGGTCCTCAGCATCCTGCGGCGCATGGTGTATTGCGCTTGATCTTGGAAATGAATGGCGAAACCATTATGCGTGCTGATCCACATATTGGATTGTTGCATCGTGGTACTGAAAAATTAGCAGAAGCTAAACCTTACAATCAATCGATTGGCTATATGGATCGTATGGATTACTCATCTTGTATGTGTAATGAACATGTTTATGTATTGGCAATCGAGAAAGCATTAGGTATTGAAGCACCAATTCGTGCGCAATATATCCGCACATTATTTGATGAGATTTATCGCTTACAAAATCACTTAATGTGGTTAGGTGCGCATGGTATCGACTTGGGTGCGATGGGTATGTTCTTGTACTGCTTCCGTGATCGTGAAGATTTGATGGATATGTGTGAAGCGGCAACAGGCGCGCGTTTACACCAATTTTATTATCGTCCAGGTGGTGTTGCAAAAGACATTCCTGATGAAATGCCAAAATATGAAGTGAATAAATTCCGTAATCAGAAGAAAGTGGATCGTTTGAATAAACCACGTGAAACGTTCTTAGACTTTGTGAGAGATTTTACAGTTCGTTTTGATAAGCATTTAGAAGAATACAAAACATTATTGTTTGAAAACCGTATTTGGAAACAGCGTATTGTTGGTATCGGTCAAGTCACAGCAGAAGAAGCGATGAACTTGGGTTTAACTGGCCCGATGTTGCGTGCTTCAGGTATTCCGTGGGATTTACGTAAAACTCAGCCATACGCAGCTTATGAATATTTAGATTTTGATATTCCAGTGGGCAAAGAAGGCGATTGTTACGATCGTTTCTTGGTTCGTTGGGAAGAAATGCGCCAGTCTAATCGTATTATGAAGCAATGTGCTGATTGGTTAGAAAAGAATCCTGGTCCTGTAATGCTAGAAGATAGTGTTGTATCTCCACCAAAACGTGCTGAAATGAAAGAGTCGATGGAAGATCTGATTCAACAGTTTAAGTTGTATTCAGAAGGTTATTGCGTTCCTGAGGGGGAAGTTTACGCAGCAATTGAGCATCCAAAAGGCGAAATGGGCGTTTATCTTGTATCAGATGGCGCAAATAAACCATACCGTGTAAAAGTTCGTCCAGCAGGTTTCCCACATTTAGCAGCATTAGAGACTTTGACAAAAGGTCACATGTTGGGTGATGTGGTGGCGGTTGTAGGTACATTGGACTTAGTGTTCGGCGACATTGATCGTTAAATATTGATAACTGAATTAAGGCATAGATTATGAGTGCAAAAGAAATTTTAACGGAGCGTTCACGACAAGAGATCGATAAATGGTTGAAGCATTTCCCAGAAGATCGTAAACAGTCTGCGCTTTTAGCTGCTTTAAGAGAAGTTCAGCATGATAACAATGGGTATTTAACAACAGAATTGATGGATGGCATTGCCGAATACTTGGAAATTCCACCAATCGCTGTTTATGAAGTTGCGACATTCTACTCAATGTATGAAACAAAACCTTGCGGTCGTAACTCAATTTCGATCTGTACTAACATCTCTTGTATGTTACGTGGCGGCGAGAAGATTCTTGCGCACGTTGAAGGTAAGCTTGGCATTAAAGCGGGCGAGTCAACAGAAGATGGCGTTTTCTACTTGAAGAAAGAAGAAGAGTGCTTGGCAGCTTGTAGTTATGCGCCAGCGATGCAGATCAATCATGTCTATTATGAAAATATCTCGATCGAAAAGATCGATGAAATATTGGATGCAATTGCAGCAAGTGCAGAGAAAGGTGAACACTGATGATGAATCAAGTTTGTTATTTTACACTTGGTCATGATGAGCCGTGGTCATTAACAACCTACGAAAAATTAGGTGGTTATGATGCATGGCGCCGTATTCTCAACGGTGAATTAAGTCGTGATGAAGTGATTGATATGGTGAAAGCCTCTGGGCTTCGCGGTCGTGGTGGTGCAGGCTTCCCAACAGGTGTGAAATGGAGTTTCATGCCAAAAGGTGAAGGCATTACTCGTTACTTAGTTTGTAACTCAGATGAATCTGAGCCAGGCACTTGTAAAGATCGTGATATTTTACGCTTTAATCCACATGCTTTGGTTGAAGGTATGGCGATCGCAAGTTATGCAATGAATGCGCGTCATTCATATAACTATATGCGCGGCGAATTTTTGGATGAGCCAGCAATTCGCTTCCAAAATGCATTAGATGAAGCATATGCGGCAGGATTACTCGGTGAAAATATTAAAGGCACAGGCATTTCTGTGGATATTCACCCTGCAATTGGTGCGGGTGCTTATATCTGTGGTGAAGAAACAGCATTATTAGAATCATTGGAAGGTAAAAAAGGCCAGCCACGATTCAAACCACCATTTCCTGCAGCTGTGGGTTTATATGGTAAACCAACAACGATCAATAATACTGAATCATTATCGTCAGTTGGCCGTATTATTCGTAATGGCCCTGAATGGTTCTCTGGTTTAGGTATTCCAGGCGCTGGTGGTCAAAAGTTATTTGCAGTTTCTGGTCATGTTGAAAAACCAGGCAACTATGAAATCAATATGGGTACATCTTTTGCTGATTTATTGGCATTATCAGGTGGTGTTTGGAAAGGTCGTCAGTTAAAAGCTGTGATTCCAGGTGGATCATCTGTACCTGTTGTTCCAGGTGATTTGATGATGCAAGCAAACATGGATTATGACTCAATTGCGAAAGTAACAGGTTCAATGTTAGGTTCTGGTGCTGTGATTGTGATGGATGAAACAACAGATATGGTTAAAGCATTGCGTTGCCTATCTCGTTTCTACTTCAGCGAATCATGCGGTCAATGTACTCCATGCCGTGAAGGTACAGGTTGGTTGTATCGCGTTGTTGATCGTATTTTGCAAGGTAAAGGCGTTCCTGAGGATTTAGAACGCTTAGAACACATTGCAAGTAATATCGGTGGTCGCACGATCTGTGCACTTGGGGATGCGGCTGCAATGCCAGTGTTGAGTTTCATCAAACACTTTGGTCATGAGTTTGCATATTATATTGAGCATGGTAGATCTATGGTTGAAGGAGCAAATAATGACTGATAAACAAATGCTCTCTATCGAAATAGATGGCAAAAAATATGATGTAGAAGCAGGGCGCTCTGTGATCGAAATCGCAGATGAAGTTGGCGTGCCAATTCCCCGTTTCTGTTATCACGATAAATTATCTATCGCTGCAAGTTGCCGTATGTGTTTGGTGGACATTGAAAGAATGCCAAAACCAATGCCAGCATGTGCGACACAGGTATCGGATGGCATGATCATTCGCACACGCAATGAAAAAGCGCGTGCAGCACAGAAATCTGTGATGGAATTTTTGTTGATCAACCATCCGTTAGATTGCCCTGTATGTGATCAAGGTGGCGAATGTGAATTACAAGATAACTCTGTAGGTTTCGGCAGCCAACATTCAATGTATATCGATGAAAAACGTCATTACGAAAAAATCGACATTGGTCCATTGGTTGAAACATTCATGAATCGCTGTATTCAATGTACACGTTGTGTGCGTTATGGCGAAGAAGTTGCAGGCTTGCGTGAATTGGGTGGTGTTGATCGTGGTGATCGTTTAGAGATTACAACTTACGTGAAACATTCACTATCATCAGAAGTTTCGGGCAATATCATTGATTTGTGTCCAGTAGGTGCTTTGACAGCAAAACCATCTAAATTCCAAGCAAGACCTTGGGAATACAAAAAGAATGATTCAGTAAGTATTCATGATGGTTTGGGCACAAACACTTCAATTCATACATTGCGTGGCAAAATTGCACGTGTGGTTTCACGTGAAAACAAAGCAATCAATCAAGTTTGGATTTCAGATCGTGATCGTTTCAGCTATGAAGCAAACTTCAGTGTTGATCGTGTAAAATCACCAATGATCATGAATGAGAAGAAAGTATTAGGGCAAGTAGATTGGATCAATGGCTTGAAAGCAACTCGTATGGCAATTGAAGGTGCTGTACAAAAATTAGGTGCTGATCAAGTGGGGATCTTTGTTTCTCCATCTGCAACGATTGAAGAACAGTTCTTAACTAAAAAATTAGCAGATCAATTAGGTATCAAAAAAATTGATTCACGCTTTAGGCAAGTGGATTTCAGCAGTGATTCAGTTGAACCTGCATTCCGTTCATTGGGTGTTGCAATTAAAGATGTTAAATCTTTAGATTCCATCTTCTTAGTGGGTGCTGATCCAAGAATGGAAGTGCCAGTATTGGCAATTGACATTCGCGAAGCTGTGAAAAACGGTGCGAAAGTTGCATTGTTGAATACTTACGATACTGATCAATTGCATCCGACAGAAGCTGTGATTACGGCACCGAATCAATGGGTGAATGTATTAGCGAATGTATTGGCAGCAGTTTCTCAGAAGATGCAAAAAACTGTTGCATCTGAATTGGCGAGCATTGTGGAAAAAGCAAGCAGCGATGCGAGATCAGTTGAGATTGCAAACATGTTTGGCAATGATAATAAACAGTGGATCGTATTGGGTAAAGATGCTGTCTCTAATCCTGATTTCTCAGTGATTCGTGCACTTTGCCAAAACATTGCAGAGATTTCTAACAGTGCATTTGGTTATATCGCAGAAGGTGCGAATATGTCAGGTGCTTCATTGATGGGTGTTGCAAAAGGTAATACGCATACAATGATTGAAAATCCATTGAAAGCTTATATCTTGGTTGGGGCGATTGATCCTGAGCATGATTTCATTGAGCGTAAAGCTGTTATGAAAGCGTTGAAGCAAGCTGAATTGGTTGTGGCAATCACACCGTTTGTTTCTGAAGCATTGCGCGATGTAGCAACGATCCTTTTGCCAGCAGCAGCTTGGGGCGAAACAGATGGTAGCTTGATGAATTTGGAAGGAAAATTGCAAGCTGTGAAAGCAGCAGCAGAACCAAGTTTTGAAGCTAAACCATTGTGGAAGATCTTGCGTGTGTTGGGTAACGAGTTTGAATTTGCAGGTTTTGATTACGTTAACTGTTCAGATGTCTTAGCAGAATGTGCAGATCAATTAGCGACAAATGCTCATACAAACTTCATGCCATATGCAAAAGATTTGAACTGGAAAGTAACGGAGCAATTAGGTTTAGTTGCTGTGCCAATGGAATCCATCTATTCAACGGATGCTTATGTGCGTCGCTCACCAGCATTACAAGCAACGCCATTGGCAGCGCGTAAGCGTGTTGTGGGTAATGAAGCTGTGAATCAAACACAATGGATTTTGGAAGGTCAAGAATTCAATGTGCGTTCAACAGTGAAGATGGCGGCCAACTGCTTAAGAATTCCAAGGGAATTTGGTTTAATGATTGATTATTACGAAGCGATCGAGGGGTAAAGCAATGGATATTTTTTGGGCGATTGTTGAATACCCGCTTGTATGGGCGCTTTTGAAAACATTGGCGGTTATTCTGCCAGTGGTGATTGCGGTTGCATATATGACATATGCGGAACGTCGTGTTTTGGCAGTAATGCATACGCGTTTAGGTCCAAACCGTGTCGGTCCATTTGGTTTGCTACAACCATTTGCTGACTTGATCAAAATGGTTTTTAAAGAGTGGATCATTCCATCTGCAGCGAATAAAGTATTTTTCGTATTGTCACCAATCATCATTGTAACGACAGCTTTTGCAGCTTGGGCAGTTGTACCGTTTGGTGATGGTTTAGTCGGTGCAAATATCGATGCAGGTATCTTGTATATCTTAGCGATGACATCTTTGGGTGTTTACGCAATCATTATTGCAGGTTGGGCTTCTAACTCTAAATATGCAATGTTGAGTGCGATCCGAAGCGGTGCACAGGTGATCTCTTATGAATTAGCAATGGGCTTTGCATTGATCACTGTGATCATGTTGGCAGGTTCATTGAACTTAACGAAGATAGTAGAAGGGCAGCAGGGCATGAGCATTTTGAGATGGTATTTCATCCCATTATTCCCAATGGCTGTGTTGTACTTCATCGCAGGTGTTGCTGAAACAAACCGTGCACCATTCGACTTAGTTGAAGGTGAGTCTGAAATCGTTGCAGGTTTCCACGTTGAATATTCAGGTACGGGTTTTGCATGCTTCTTCTTGGCTGAATATGCAAATATGATCTTAGTGTCAGCGTTGGCATCACTATTATTCTTCGGTGGTTGGTTATCGCCATTCAGTGGTATTCCTGGTTTGGAAAGCATCCCAGTGATTGGTCAAGATGGTATTTTCTGGATGTTAGTGAAAATGGCATTTTTCCTTTTCACATACATTTGGTTGAGAGCAACGTTCCCTCGCTACCGTTATGATCAGATCATGCGTTTGGGTTGGAAGGTTTTCATTCCATTGTCCATCGGTTGGATCTTCTTTGTGATCGCGTTATACGCTCTCGGTATTAACTATTGGTTTCAATAGAGTAGGAATTAGCAATGTTTAAGAAATTAAAATCTATCTATGCAACCTTCTCTTTACTAGAATTAAGAAAAGGCTTAGCGATCACGTTTCGCTACATGTTTCGTCCTAAGATAACGATCAGTTATCCTGAGGAAAAAACTCCACAATCTCCACGTTTTAGAGGATTGCACGCATTGCGTCGTTATCCAAATGGAGAAGAGCGTTGTATCGCATGTAAATTATGTGAATCAGCATGTCCAGCACAAGCAATCAACATCGAATCAGATGAACGTGCAGATGGCACTCGCCGTACAACACGTTACGACATTGATCTATTCAAATGCGTATTTTGTGGTTTATGCGAAGAGGCTTGTCCTGTTGATTCAATCGTATTGACACGTACTTTTGATTACCACATGGAAACAAAAGGTGACAATATTATGTGTAAAGAAAAACTATTAGCGCTTGGGGATCGTTTAGAACCACAAATCGCTAAGGATCGCGCAGCAGACGCGAAATTTCGCTAAGGAGGCTGCAGAATGTTATTAAAAATATTATTTTATGTATTCTCTTTGATCCTACTTTACGCAGCAGTGCGTGTGATTACAGCACGTAACCCTGTGACAGCAGTGATGCACTTGATTCTATGCTTTGTGACAACCGCTGCATTGTGGATGTTGATTCAAGCTGAGTTCTTAGGATTGGCACTTGTAGTGATCTACGTAGGTGCTGTAATGGTTCTTTTCCTCTTCGTTGTGATGATGATCGACGTTTCTACTGAATTAGTGAAACAAGGTTTCATCAAATACTTGCCACTTGGCATTGTATTGACGTTGATTATGATCGTAGAAATGGGCATGGTTTTAGTGGGCAAGCAATCGGTGTTTGCAGAAACTCATCCATACGCAGTGGAAGTTGTATCATCAACAGTTTCAGCGAGTTACAGCAACACAGCAAGCTTAGGTATGTATTTATATACACACTATATTTATGCATTTGAAATTGTGGCATTGATCTTATTAGTGGGCATGATTGCAGCAATCAGCTTAACGATTCGCCCACGCCGTAGTTATACAAGATATATGCCTGTGAGCGAGCAGTTAAAAGCTAGACCAGAAGAAAGATTAAAAGTGGTGAAATTGGATGCATCTCAGTGGGAAGCTTTACCAGTTGAAACACCAACAGCTGAGAAAGGGGAGGGCTAAGCATGCAACTATTGGTAACAGATTATATTATGCTGGCCAGTGCAGTATTCTGTATTGGTATGGCAGGCATTTTCATTAACCGTAAGAACATCGTTGTGTTATTGATGTCGATTGAGTTGATGTTATTAGCTTCCAACATCTTGTTTGTGGCATTTTCTAAGTTCTCAGGTAATTTTTTGGTACCTTCTTCAGAAGATCCAGCAGGGCAAGTTTTTGTTTTCTTTGTATTAGCGGTTGCAGCTGCGGAAGTGGCGATTGGTTTAGCAATTCTGATTCAAGTTTATAGAAAACGTCAAACCATCAATGTCGATGAAATGGATGAGTTAAAAGGATAATACTATGAAGACTATCTATTTATTAATCGCATTTTTACCTTTGATTGGTGCTGCATTGGCTGGATTAATGTGCCGCATTATTTCTAATAAAGTTGCGCATACAATTACAATTGGATTAGTGGCTGTATCAGCTGCATTGTCTGCATATACATTATATGTGCATGCAACAGGCGCTGTGCCAACATTCAATGGTAATGTTTACGAGTGGATGAGCGTTGGCTCAATTTCAGTGGCTGTGGGTTTCCTTGTGGATAACTTAACAGCGATGATGCTTGTGGTTGTGACATTCGTATCATTGATGGTTCACATCTACTCAATCGGCTATATGAAAGGCGATGAAGGTTACAATCGTTTCTTCAGCTACATTTCATTGTTCACATTCTCAATGTTGATGTTAGTCATGTCGAATAACTTAATGCAGCTCTTCTTCGGTTGGGAAGCAGTAGGTTTAGTGTCATATCTCTTGATTGGTTTCTGGTTCAAGCGCTCAACAGCAACTTACGCAAATATGAAAGCGTTCGTTGTGAATCGTGTGGGTGACTTTGGTTTCATCGTAGGTATTGCGAGCTTGGTATATCTAACTGGCAATTTACATTATGATGATATCTTCAGTTCAGTGAGTGCAAATCCTGGTTTGTTGTCACAAACTTGGAGTTTCTTAGGCACAGAGTGGAATGTATTAACATTTGCAGCGATCTTTTTATTCATTGGTGCAATGGGTAAATCAGCGCAAGTTCCATTACATGTTTGGTTACCAGATTCAATGGAAGGCCCAACGCCAATCTCTGCATTGATTCACGCAGCGACAATGGTTACGGCAGGTATTTTCATGGTTTCTCGTTTATCACCCATCTTTGAATTATCAGATGCAGCATTGTCATTCATCATGATCATTGGTGCGATCACTGCATTGTTCATGGGTATTTTGGGTATCTTCCAAAATGATATTAAGCGTGTGGTTGCGTATTCAACGTTATCTCAATTGGGCTATATGACAGTTGCTTTGGGTGCATCAGCATACTCAGCAGCAGTATTCCATTTGATGACTCATGCATTCTTTAAAGCATTATTATTCTTGGCAGCAGGTTCTGTAATCATTGGTATGCACCACGAACAAGATATGCGATTCATGGGTGGTTTACGTAAGAAGATGCCAATCACATGGTTAACATGTTTGATCGGTACATTGGCATTGATTGGTACGCCATTCTTCTCAGGCTACTTCTCAAAAGATGCCATCATCTTAGCAGTAGGCAATAGTAATATCTTTGGTAGTGGCTTTGCATATTTCGCAGTGATTGCGAGTGTGTTCATCACAGCATTATATTCACTCCGATTATATTTCTTAGTGTTCCACGGTAAAGCACGCTATAAAATTGATCCAACATTGGATGAACATGATCACAAACAAGGTTACTTGGCACATGAGCCACATGAATCACCATTAGTTGTGACTGGTCCATTAATTTTGTTAGCAATTCCATCATTGTTAGTGGGTATGTTTGTTGCGGGTGATTTCATCACAGGTTCTTTCTTGAAAGATGCAATTACAGTGAGCAGTGCACATGATGCAATGGCTAAAGTAGCTGAAGAGTTCCATGGTGTATTAGCAATGGGCTTACATGGCTTTATTACTTTGCCAGTTTGGTTAGCAATTTTCGGTGCGGCCGCTGCTTGGTATATGTACTTGAAAAATCCAGCAGTGGAAGCAAGCTATACAGCAACATTACAGCGTACTGGTTTGATGAAAATCTTTGCTAACAAATACTACTTTGATGATATCAACCAGAAATACATTGCTGATGGTGCTGTATCTTTAGGTAGCTTCTTCTGGAAGAAAGTGGATGATCGCATCATCGATCAAACAGCTGTATATGGTTCTGCTGCTTTAATGTCTAAATTAGGTGGCGTATTTAGAAAACTTCAAACCGGTTATCTCTACCACTCTGCGTCATTAATGGCGGTTGGATTGGTTGTATTGATGACTTGGGTAATCATTTTTAAATAAGGACATAATGATGAGTATCGAAAATATGCCTTGGTTGAGTTTAGTGATTTGGGTTCCGATCATTACAGGGATTGCAACACTACTAATTGGCGATAAAAATGCTTGCCGTGTAAGAATGTTTGCATTGGCAGCAAGTATTGTGACATTAATCGTGTCATTACCATTGTATGGCGCGTTTAACACAGAAACATACGCAATGCAGTTTGTGGAGTTGAAATCTTGGATTCCAGCGTTGAGCATCAACTATCATTTGGGTGTGGATGGTTTATCTATGCCATTCATCCTATTAACAAGCTTCATGACAGTGATTGTTGTGATTGCAGGTTGGGATGTGATTACGTATAAACGTCACCAATACTTTGGTGCGTTCTTAATCATGGCTGGTTTGATGAACGGTGTATTTGCAGCAATGGATTCAGTATTGTTCTATGTATTCTTTGAAGCAATGTTGATCCCTATGTTCTTGATCATCGGTATTTGGGGCGGCCCGAATCGTGTTCAAGCAGCATTAAAATTCTTCTTATACACATTCTTAGGTTCAATCTTCTTATTGGTTGCAATCATTTATTTGTATTTACAATCAAATGGTCAAACATTTGGTATCGAAGCATTCTCACATTTAGATCTAACATTATCTCAACAAAAATGGTTATTGTTGGCATTCTTAGCAGGCTTTGCTGTGAAAGTACCAATGTGGCCAGTTCACACATGGTTGCCTTCAGCTCACGTTGAAGCACCTACAGGTGGTTCTGTGATTTTGGCGGCGATTACATTGAAAATTGGTGGTTATGGCTTCCTACGTTTCATGTTGCCAATCGTGCCAGAAGGTATCGCATTCTTTGCACCAATGATCATCGCAATGAGCATCATCGCAATCATCTACATCTCATTTGTTGCTTTGGCACAAAAAGATATGAAGAAATTGATTGCTTACTCATCAATCGCTCACATGGGTTTTGTGACATTAGGCTTTGTATTACCAGTAGCATTTACAGATGCACCATTGGCAGCTAACCAAATGGCAATCCAAGGCGGTATGATGCAGATGATCTCTCATGGTTTCGTGTCAGCGGCGATGTTCTTATCCATCGGTGTGCTATATGACAGAGTTCATTCACGTGAAATTGCGGATTACGGTGGTGTAATTAACCGTATGCCAATTTTCGGTGCATTCTTCATCTTCTTTGCAATGGCAAACTCAGGTTTACCAGGTACATCAGGCTTCATTGGTGAGTTCTGGGTATTATTGGCGAGCTTCCATTATGGTATCTACATCACAATTGCAGTGGCAACATCATTGATCTTGAGTGCAGCTTACAACTTATGGTTAACAAAACGTGTAATCTTGGGTGAAGCAGTGCATCAGCATGTGAAAGAGTTAAAAGATATCAATTCTCGCGAATATTTCTTGTTAGCAATTTTAGCAATCTTTATTGTTCTATTAGGTGTATGGCCAGCGCCACTCGCCAATGTTATGCAGGCATCAATTGATCACCTCTTAACAAATATTACAATCATTGGTCAGCCATAGAAAGGATTAAATCATTATGAGTAGCGGATTAACTTCAATGGACTTTATTGCAATCTTGCCGGAATTAGTTCTGACAATTGCAGTGATTGGCGTCCTGTTATTGGAATGTTTTAGTAAGCAAAGTCGCATTATGACGATCCATCTTTTCAGCATGGCTTCAATTTTAGTGGCATTTGTTTTGTTGTTAACGATGGTTCCATCAGGATTAGAAAATCAATATTTCTGGAATAGCGAAATTGTTGTGAATAGCACGAATGGACAACTTAAGAGTGCAATGCTGTTAGTTGTGTTATTAGGCTTGATCTACAGCTTTCCAAAATTATCAGAATCTAACTTAAACCATTCTGAATATTATATTTTGATCCTATTATCAACGATTGGTATGTTGGTATTGGTTTCGGCAAATACATTATTAATGGTGTATTTAGGTTTAGAGCTTATGTCATTACCTATGTATGCATTAGTGGCATTCAATCGTAAAGATGGCAAAGCAACAGAAGCAGCAATGAAGTATTTTGTGATGGGCGCAATGGCATCAGCGATCTTATTATTCGGTATGGGATTATTGTACGGTGTTGGCCAATCGTTAAATTTAGAAACAATTGGCAAAGCAATGGTGGCGTTAGCTTCTCAGAACTTTGATCAAAATATCTTAATTCTAACTTTTTCATTGGTATTCATCGTTGTAGGCATCGCATTCAAATTGGGTGCAGCACCTTTCCATTCTTGGGTGCCAGATGTGTACGAAGGTGCGCCAGCGCCTGTTGCAATGTTCATTGGTGCAGCACCAAAGATCGCAGCAATTAGCATGGCTTATTCATTGCTGAAAGTGGCAGGTTATGAAGTGACATTGCAATGGCAACAAATGTTGGCAATCGTTGCAGTGTTATCCTTTATCATTGGTAACTTTGTCGCACTTCGCCAAACAAATTTGCGTCGTATGCTCGGTTATTCAGCTGTATCACATGCAGGTTTCATGTTGTTAGGTTTGTTTGCAGGTAATGATACTGGTATTCCATCAGCAGCATATTTCTATGCGATTACCTATGCATTCACAACAACAGCAGCTTTCGGCTTCATTTTGTTGGTGAATAAAGATGGCCAATCGATTCAAAATATTTCTGATTTGAAAGGCTTTGGTCGTCAGCATGGTTACTTAGGTGTATTGATGGCATTGATCATGTTATCCATGGGCGGTATTCCTCCATTTGTGGGCTTCTTTGCAAAATTATTCGTATTGCAAAATGCTTACAATGCAAGTTATGGCTTCTTGGTCATCATTGGTTTATTGGCATCAGTAGTTGGCTTATTCTACTACTTGCGCATCATCAAAGTAATGTTCTTTGATCAACAAGATGACAATGCAAATATCTCCATTACAAATTGCATCGGTTCACGTACAATTTTCTCTGTAAACGTGTTATTGATTGTATTGTTGGGTTTAGTACCAACATTGATTATGTAATAAAGGGAAAAAGATGATGAAGATTGGTTTAGTATCTGTGAGTGACCGCGCAAGCCAAGGCGTTTATCAAGATGAAGGTATTCCTTCCTTGAAAGCTTGGTTAGCAAAAACAATCACAACACCTGTTGAGTTTATGGAAGCGCTTATTCCAGATACACAATCTGAAATCGAAGCAACGTTAATTCGATTAGTGGACAATGAAAACTGTTCTTTAGTATTAACAACAGGCGGAACAGGGCCAGCGATTCGTGATGTAACGCCTGAAGCAACATTGGCTGTAGGTACAAAGGAAATGCCAGGATTTGGTGAGCAAATGCGCCAAATCAGTTTGTATTATGTACCAACGGCGATTTTATCGCGCCAAGTTGCAGTGATTCGCAATCAAGCTTTGATTGTGAATTTACCAGGCCGTCCTAAAGCCATTGAAGAAACATTGGGTGGCGTTCGTGGTGAAGACAATGAAGTGATTGTGCATGGTATTTTCTCAGCAATTCCTTATTGTTTAGATTTGATTGGCGCACCTTTCATTGAAACTGATGAATCTATTTGTAAGGCTTTTCGTCCGAAAAAGAAATAAATGATCGAATTATTCAAACAAATTGAATGGAATAATGCTCTCCTTATTGTGATAGGGGGAGCTTTTCTTTTAGGGATTGGGCTAATGGCTATCATTGGCTCGATGAAACAAACTCGCTTGCGTGCCGAACATGATTATTTGCAAGATGCTTATCATCAACTGCAAGATACTAATCACAATCTCACGCAAGAATTGAAGCAGAGCCAAACGCAAGCACATATGCACGAAACAAATCTCGCGAGAGCTATTGCCAATATTCAAGCAGCCAAAGAGCACATTGAAGATTTACGTAGTCGCTTGCAGAAATACGAACAATTGATGCTGACAAAAGAGCAAGAAATTAGAAATCTCTTTGAAAAAAATCAGTTATTAGAATTAGAATCCACAAAAATTCAAACTTATGTAGAAGAGCGTGAAGCCTTCTTTGATTCACAAATTCTACAGCTACAAGAAAATAAAGTAGCATTGAGTCAAGAGTTTGAAAACTTAGCCAATAAGATTTTTGAAGAGAAAGGCAAAATCTTCAAGGAGCACAATCAAGCAGGATTAGAATCATTACTACAGCCTTTCAAAGAACAAATTGAAGGCTTTCAAAAACGTGTGAATGAAGTACACACAGAATCTAGTAAAGATCATTCCACACTGAATGCAGAAATTCGTAAAGTGATGGAAATTGGCTTAGCCATGAGCGAAGAAGCCAATAATCTAGCTTCTGCTTTAAAAGGTGATTCACAAAAACGTGGTGCTTGGGGCGAAGCACAGTTGCGTAAAACATTAGAATTGAGCGGATTAATGAAAGATGCTCACTTTGAAATTCAAACAAGTTTCCGTGATCAAGAAGGTAAGCAGAAGATTACAGATTTCTTGATTAATTTGCCCGATGGCAAACACATTATCGTTGATAGCAAAGTTTCCTTGAATGCATTTGAACGTGCAATGTCTGCGGAAGATGATTTAGAGTTTGAACGTGCATTGAAAGAGCATGTGAATGCAGTAAAACGCCACATTGAAGATTTATCACGTAAGGATTACAGCAGTTTATCAGGCGTTCATAGCCCGAATTTTGTATTGATGTTTATGCCGATTGAATCCGCTTACATTGAAGTTTTGAAATATCAGCCTGAAATCTATGATTATGGTTATCAAAAAAATGTGATTTTAGTTTCCCATACGACATTGATGCCAATTTTAAGAACCATTTCAAATTTATGGATGATTGAACACAGCACAGCAGAAGCAAGAGAAATCAGTGAGCGTGCAGGTGAAATCTATAATCAAGTGTGCACAATTGCGGAGCGATTGCAAAAACTCGGTGGTTCATTGAACACTGTGAGCATGCATTATAATGGCACAGTGACGGCACTAGTTGGGCAACAAGGTTTATATGGCAAAGTGGAGCGTTTTAATCAATTATCCGCCAAAGCCCACAAAGAAATGCCTAAAGTTGAAGCAATTTATCCTGATCATCAAGTTGAGCGTTTAATTAATATCAAAGAAGCATGATTGAAATAGCAGTTTCGTAATTCTTAGCCTACAATACACAGATATGCTACATATTTTTCTTGTTAAGGATTTTTCATGGATATCGTTATTCTCTTTGCCCCAAATTTTCCTGAGCTGGCAGAGCAGTTTGCTTCATTAAATGCTCAGAAAGTAACTGTGATAGAGCAAGATCACGATATCTATCCTTTAGTTGAAAAACACAAGCTTGTCAGTGTTTCATATGAAACATGGAACTTTGTATGCATGAATATTGAGAGTTGTTTTGATGATAACTTTGCACAAAATCTAAAAAAACTCTCTAAAAATCAAGAACTATATATGTTTGCTGTGAATGATTCCGTGAATGGCTTATGGTTTGAACAATATAAAAATGGTCAATTATCACGCCATTGGATGGAAGTGGATTTAGAAATTGAAGGCAATATGGGTGAATATTTGTCTGCTGAACAAGCTCTAAATTATCCATTCATTGATGAGCCTTATGAAGATGTTGGGCAAGAATTATTATATGAAATGATCTTTGAGATCACAGGCTTTGATATCACAGAAACATTTTGATATGCCATTCCATTTAGATCAGAAAGAATTTTTCATTCTTTTAGAAAATACTAAATCTATAGAGCACGATGCACTTTTATTCGAAAATCCTGTGGCGGAGATAATTTGCCATAAGGGTGAAGATTTGTGTGCATGTTTCCAAAAGATTGATGAGTTAAGAGAATCAGGCCATTACATCAGTGGTTATGTGAGCTATGAAGCAGGTTATTACTTGGTGGATAAGAATGATTTTAAAATCACTCACCAGAATAATCAGGGTGCTATTTTATTGCATCTATATGCTTTTAAAAATGTGACGAAAATCCCACAAGCTAAATTGAATGATTATTTTAATCAGCTTGATGTTGGTGATGTTTCCTTAAATAATCTCACATTTGGTTTGAGTAAAGCTGAATATGCAAAAGGCTTTAAAACCATTCAGCAGAATATTAAAGATGGTAATACTTACCAAATCAACTTTACGACTAAGTTTCATTTTGATTGTTCAGGCAGTGATTTGGCTTTGTATCAAGCATTACGTGCTCGTCAAAAAGTGGAATTTGGCGCATTTTTAAAATTCCCAGAACACTCTACATTATCCATTTCCCCTGAATTATTCTTTAGGAAAAATGGACAATACATTGAATCTAAGCCTATGAAAGGTACGTTTCCACGCGCTAAAGATCCTCTGGAAGATCAGGCCATTGTGGATTTCATGCGCCAAGATGAAAAGACATTATCTGAAAATGTGATGATTGTGGATTTAATCCGCAATGATATTAGCAGAATCACACAGCCAGGCTCAGTTGCTGTAAAAAATTTATTTGAAATTCAAAGTTATGAAACTGTTCACCAAATGATCTCTACAGTCACAGGTAAAGTGGAGAAGGCGATTTCTGTAGAAGAGATTTTCACAAATTTATTTCCTTGTGGTTCGATTACTGGTGCACCAAAAATCAGCACCATGAAAATCATTGAACAAATTGAAAAAGCACCACGTGGAATTTATACAGGCGCGATTGGTTATATTACGCCAGAGAATGATATGTGCTTCAATGTGCCGATTCGTACAGCAATTTTGCAAAAAGATGGCAGTGCAGAGTTAGGTGTTGGTGGTGGCATTATTCATGGTTCAGTATGTGAAGATGAATACAACGAATGTATTTTGAAGGCTAAATTTTTAACGTCAGTGCAGAAATATCAACTGATTGAATCAATGTTATGGGATGCCAAAACACAAAAAATATTGCGATTAGATCAACACATTGCACGCTTAACAGAATCAGCACAAGCGCTGAATTTTCAATTGAATATTGCAGAACTCATACAAAAATTAAATGATTTTGTTGAATTGCTTATTCAGCAGGATTCTAAAGTTCGAGTGCTATTGCATCGAGATGGGCAATTGGAAATTTCACATTCTACGATTGAAGCACCGACAGATGATGTGAAGTACATTATGCTCAGTGATCATAAAATTGATGCGAATAATATTCTTCTGAAATACAAAACAACAGAGCGCAGCTTGTACGAAGCTGAGTTTCAAAAAGCAGCAGATCAGAATTGTTACGATACGCTTTTCATGAATACTAATGATGAAATCACAGAATGTTCTCGCCATAATATTTTCATAGAGAAAGAAGGACAGTGGTTTACGCCACCACTAGAATCAGGATTATTGGGCGGTATGAAACGGGCTGAATTGATCGCTGAATTGAAAGAAAACTGCACAGTAAAAGTATTAACCTTATCTGATTTGCAAAATGCTGATCGTATTTTTGTAACTAATTCTGTGCGTGGCTTGGTGGAAGTGAAATTGATAGAAAAGGCATCACAATGATCTGTTTAATCGATAATTATGATTCATTCACTTACAATATTGTGTCGTATTGCCATCAATTGGGATATCCATTAACCATCTATAAAAATGATCAAATTACGTTGGATGAATTTGCTGAATTACCTGTGCAATCTGTGATTTTGTCTCCTGGACCAGGAACACCAGATGATTCAGGTATTACATTAGATATTATTCGTGAATATGCAGGTAAATTACCGATTTTAGGTATTTGCTTAGGGCATGAATGTATTGGACAGGTTTATGGTGCAAAGATCATTCATGCGAAGAAAGTCATGCATGGCAAAGTTTCAATAGTGCATCATGATGGGGAAGGAATATTTTTAGGTGTGCCTAATCCAGTTAAAGTCGCTCGTTATCATTCTTTGATCATTGATCCTATAACATTATCTGATGAATTCATTATTTCTGCTTGGTGCGAAAATAGTGATGGCACACGAGAAATTATGGGCATTCGCCACAAATCGTTACCGATAGAAAGTGTGCAATTCCATCCAGAATCAATCTTGACGGAATATGGGCACCTAATGTTTGCGAATTTTTTGAATCGCTAAACGACTTTCATATCTTCAATTGGCATGTGCAATTTAGGGATTTGATAAGTATCTTGATCCACTAAATCTACGCCACAACGCAACTGTGCAACCCAACTAATAAAGTCTTGAATTACTTGTTGATCCAACATTGGCGAGCCATGTTGCGGCAGAATCATATCGATATCTAATTCACGAATCATGTGCGCCCATAAACGACAAGCTTTATTGGAAATCATATAACGTTGATGGAAGCCTTCCATATAAGGAATATAATCCTTAAACGTTTCTATCGGTGTTGCGACTTTCTTGGGATCAACCAAGGAAACACCTAAATCACCACTGAAAAGAATTTTACTGATGGGATCGTATAACTGGAAATTTCCTTCACTATGAAGATAATGCGCAGGAATAAACCCATATTCCGCACCTTCAATTGTCATCCATACACCTTTATCAGCCAATGGGATGATGCGATCTGTAGTTTTCCCTTCAGGGCAAAAGTGCGGTACAAATCGTGTCCATAATTCTGAAATAATGAGTTTTGTATCAGAAAAACTCAGCCAGCGAGATAATGATGCCACAATATCAGGATCTTGGTGAGATGCAAAAATGGCAGAAAGTTTTTTAGGTGAAAAGTAATGGCTGATTGCCATATATAATTTGTTATAAGTCATCGCACCACCGGGATCAAGCAAAATACCTGAGTCACCATGAACAATGAGGAATTGGTTGGATTGAACAGCCTCGATGTGGTCATCTTCTTCCACTAAATCGCAAAACATGATGACTTTGTGGAAGCCATCATCAAATAATACTTCGCCTGTTCCACTCATTTTTGAATCTCCTATCTGTATTATTTAAATCTAATAATTATTTGTTATAGATAATTGAATATAAAGATTATAGATTAAAAAAATGATTGAGTAAAAGAAGCTTGAGTCAAATAAGAGTTAGATAGTTTTTAAAGTGGTATAGCTTTAATAAAGTATATTACTTGTCGAATTTAAAACAACGCGCAAGATAGCTCACCCGTTGTTTTAAAAGATTGAATAGAGATTGCTATTTATTCTGACCAGCCAGAAATAAATTTGCTATCCATGAATTCCTCTAATCCCCAAATACCGCCTTCACGTGCTCTACCTGATGCTTTAACGCCACCAAATGCACTGCCAGCAGGTAAATTGTTACCATTAATTTCAATCATACCAGCTTGTAATTGACGAGCTAAGCGGCGCTTACGATTAACATCAGAAGTTTGCACATAGTTAGTTAATCCATAAATCGTATCGTTCGCGATAGCAACCGCTTCTTCTTCAGTATCAAAAGGGATGATGGAAAGAACAGGTCCAAAAATTTCCTCTTTGGCAATTCTCATATTGTTATTCACATCAGCAAATACTGTCGGTTTAACAAAATAACCTTCTGTTAGGCCATCAGGTAAACCAGTGCCACCTACAACTAATCTTGCACCTTCATTAATACCAACTTGGATCAAATCTTGGATTTTATCCCATTGAAGTTTAGAAATGACAGGACCAATGTGTGCACCTGATTGGTGAGCAGTAGCAACTGCTGTTTGTCTTGCTATATTTGCAGCAAATTCTACGATTTCATCATAGCATGAGCGTTCAACTAATAAGCGTGTTGGCGCATTACAGGACTGTCCTGAATTTAAGAAACAATACTGAAGTGTTGCTTCAATACCTGCTTTATCAGCATCAGCAAATACAAGGTTTGCACCTTTACCTCCCAATTCTAGTACAACTTTTTTCACAGTATCTGCTGCAGTTTTTGTGATGGCAATACCTGCACGAGTTGATCCTGTAAATGAGATCATCGAAACATCAGGATGTGATGACAGCTGAGTACCAACACCAACGCCATCACCATGCAACATATTGAATACACCTTTTGGTAATCCTGCTTCATCTAAAATTTCTGTCCAAATAATGGCAGATAATGGTGCAATTTCAGAAGGCTTTAAAATGACAGTATTACCCGCCAATAATGCAGGAATAACCTTGAGTGTGATCTGATTCATTGGCCAGTTCCAAGGTGTAATGGCAGCCACAATACCAACTGGTTCCCAAGCAATCATCGTATCAGTATCTTCTGCGCTGATCGGGCGAATGAATTTGAATTTTTTGAATGTATTAATGAACGCTTGAATGTGCGCAACGCCGCAGCCCACTTGATCGCTGAGTGACATATCTTGAGGTGCGCCCATTTCTTGAGTGATGGCATGTGCCATATCTGGTGCGCGGCGTTCATAAATTGCTAAGATTTTTTCTACATAACGTAGTCGTTCTTCTGGTGTAGTTGCTGACCAAGCAGGGAATGCTGATTTGGCAGCTCGCACAGCAGCGTCAGTATCCGCATTGCCGCCAATAGAAATGACAGCAACATTTTTTTCTGTGGATGGATCAATGACATTAAAGTCATTAGGTTGATGAGGATTAATCCATTGACCATTGATGTAAAACTTTCTGTAATCTTGCAACTTTGACATCTCTTTCTCCTTGGTTGATCATTATTTTGTATTAAATTCAAATGGTTATGCTTTAATATTATCATGATTAATGCTTACAATTACACTACTTGAGAAAATCTATTGTGGCAAGGGGAGAATGATTTCCTCAAGATTTTTCGATATTAAACCCATTGAATTAATTAATAATTTTAATATCGATTGTTAAAAACTAAGTAATTGCTCATAAATTCTGAATAAAAAATATAGACTTATTCCCAAATCTCTTTTACATTTCACTTGATAGGATGTTACATGTAACATGTTTGTAAGTAAATAAACTAAGATTATAAATATGAAGATTAGGGGGATGTGTATGAATGATAAAGTTTCTCAACGTTCTTTAGTTTTATCAGCCTTTGCTTCGGCTTATGGTGTGGGGCTATTAACTTTGTTGATGTTGCCTTTTTTGATGGGTGCAATGATGAGTGGATTAAATCTGAGCGAAGGCACAACAGGTTTAATCTTATCCGTAGAATTTACTTTAGCGATGGTTTCTTCATTGTTGATTGCGCCATATATTAATCGAGTGCCGAGAAGAACTGTTGCTATTGCTGGAACATTGATGGCAATTATTGCCAATATTATCTCTGCACATATCAGCGATGTATCTTTACTGATTTGTATCCGAGCTTTTGCAGGCTTTGGTGCTGGATTAGCTTTGGCAGCAGGCAATTCTGTAATCGCTTCGGCAGAAGATCCTGATAAAACTGCGGGGCAGGTTAATGTTTTGTTCGTTATTTTAATGATTCTTGTAATGTTAGGATTTGGCTTTATTGCAGATAATTTTGGCTTAATTGGGACTTATTATGGCGTTGCAGGCACATATGTAGTGATGCTAATTATGGTTGTGCGTTTACCACAATATGTCACAGTTGAAGCATCAGAAAATGTTGCAACTACGAGTAAAGTGGGCATGAGCTTGATCGGATTAGTACCTGTTGGGATGATGGCGACAATGTTTCTTTTCTCAATGCGAGATACGATGGGTTGGGCTTTTGTTGAACAAATTGGTGTTGCATTGGGATATTCAACCTCAGAAATGGGTATGATCCTTGCATTACAAGCATTCATTGCATTGTTAGGCCCATTGGTGGTTGCAAAAGTTGGTACTAAATTTGGTATTACAATCCCTGTATTGATTGGGATCATCGGCCACGGAATGATCACATTAGGTTATCTCATGGCATCAGATTCCAAATTTTTCTACACAGCAATCGTATTAATGAATGCAACGGCATATTTTTATGCATTGGCTTATTTAACAGGTTTGGCAGCATCATTGGATAAAGAAGGCAGAGTGGTTGCCGCAACAGGTAGCTTCATTGCATTAGGGATAGCAGTAGGCCCAGCGTTTGCAGGGCAACTGATCAATTTAGGTGGTTATAGCTTAGCTGCATGGTCAATCATTATCATTGTTACTTTGACAGTGATCACCGTGATTCCACCATTAAGAGCAGCTAGAGCTAAGGAATCTTTAGAGCCTGCCTTGCGATAAACGAATAGTTTTTTGAGTATTGTGTTCAATGAATTTAGGATCATGGCTAATGGCAATGATAGTTGTGCCATTAGCCTGTGATTTTTTAAGCCATTGCTCTAAGATTAATAACCAATCATCATCTAAATCTCGGCTGGGTTCATCCAACAACAATACAGGTAAATTCAAAATTGCTAATGAAGCCAAAGTCACCATACGTTTTTCGGCTGAGTTTAAATCTAAAGGATGATCATCTTGGTGATGAGTTAAATTAAATTCATTCATAATTTCAGAAGTTTTTGTTTCAATTTCTGAAGCAGAATATTTCTGTATTTTCAGCCCATAAGCTATTTCAGCTTTAACTGTATTGTGGAAGTATTGTCGCTCGGGTTCTTGGAATAATAAACCCACTAATTTTGCGCGTTCGCCAGCATGAAGTTTGGCAATATCTTGATTGTGAACAGTGATTGATCCAGCTGTAGGTTTCAGTAATCCACAGATTAATTTCAATAATGTGGATTTGCCTGCACCATTATCGCCAACTAAAGCAATCGCCTCACCTTTAGCAATGTTTAAATGAATATCAGTTAAGCATTCTGTATCACTATTTGGCCAAGCGAAATGAATATGATTCAAATGCAACATAAATTATCCTCGATTTGGCAGTGTTGAAAGATGTTCACAAAAGGGCATGAATTCACTTTTGCGCTTTTCTAAAATAATGACATTCATTGATTGCTTAGAATCCAATGCTTTCAATCGCTCTAGGATTTTTGTTTGATAAGCCAATGTCATTCGGCTAAAAGATTCATCTAAAATTAAGAGTTCAGGTTGCATCATAAGCGCCGAGCCAATCATTAATCGCTGCATTTCTCCACCAGATAAAGTGCTAGGATCACGTTTGCGTAAATGGATTAAATCCATCAGCTCTAAAGTTTTTTCTAATTGTTTAAGAATTACAGTGCTATCCATTGCGAGATTTTCAGGACCAAAAGTTAACTCTTCTTCCACTGTGAATGCACAGCCTGATAGTTGCCACTGTGGTGCTTGCTGTACATATTGAATTTTGGAAGATAATTCAATGACAGATTGCCCTAAAATATCTCCATCATTTAAAGTAATCTTGCCTTGCATTTCACCTGGTAATAATGTTGGTACCCAACCAGCAATGATGGAAGCTATCGTACTTTTTCCACTACCATTACCGCCTTCAATGCAAAGCCATTCATTATCATGCAATCTGATATCTACAATTGAAAACATAGGCTGCTCTATGGGTGTGAATTGCAGATCATGAATAATTAACGCCATAATAAAACTCCAATCACTTCGATGATTAATAGCAAAATTGCACCATAGCGGAAATACTTTTGTGCACTTGTATCTTTTGGTGCCCAAAGGTTCGTGCGTTTGGCTTGATAACGGAATCCTTTGGATTCCAATGCGGCGATTTTGATGGAAAGATTGGCAAATGTGCTATTAATCAATGGAAAAATAATGGCTAGCATTGCTTTAGCTCGTTGAAATAGATTGCCATCCAAACGAATGCCACGCGCTAATTGTGCTTCTTGGATGTATTTAATTTGATTGGATAATTGTTGCATTAACAATAATGGGCTTGCCAATAAATAGGATAAGCCAATCGGCAAACGAGAAGCAAAGAGCGATTGAATCATTGTAATGGTTGGTACATATTGCATCCAAATTTGTGCAGCAGTGAAGATTGTTAACAATCGCCACCAAATTGTCATAGCATGCTGTAAAGCGATGGGTGAAGATTCACCGCCCAACCATGACTGCAATAATCCACCATGGACTAAATAAATTCCCAAAGCCATGGGAATCATCAAATAAAGAACATAGCGAAAACGATGGCGCGAAGCTGGCCAAGCAACCAAGCACAATAATGTGCTGATTGCTAAAGCCATCAAAGGAATGCCAAGTGGTAACAATAAGGCTTGTACTGCAATAATCGCCCATATTGTTAGCGCTGAGAAAGGATGTAATTTATTCATTATTAAATGCGTTGTGGGAATTGTTGTTTTGTACGTTTTGGCAAATGTTTCACTAATTGCCACGCAATTAAACCTGTGATGATTTTATCGGCTAAGTTCGCTAAAACGATTGTTGAAGCGACAGATTTCCATAAATTTTCACCTGTTGCATGGATATAAGCCACGATGAAATCAGCGCCACTGCCTGTTACGCCTGCAAATAAATATGTGCGGATTGGTGTTGCAACTAATGTTAAGCAAATCGTGATGATCACACCACTAATGATAACTTTATACCAAGTATTGAACATGCCAGCGCGCGCCAAGAATCCTGCGGATAAACCAATTACAATCGCAACAGGTGCAAATGCAGCGGCAACAGGTGAAGAGATTAAGCCCCAAATCAAATTAGTGAGTAAACCTGTTAATGCAGCAATCCATGGGCCGCCCAATAATGCAGCGATGAATGTACCAATGGAATCTAAAAAGATTGGAAGTTTAATCATGGAAGCCACCTGCCCAAGCACCATGTTAATGGCAATACAAGTGGAGATTAGTACAAGCATATGTGTGGTTAAAAATTTACGATCAATAGCCATGTTGTTTCCTTTAAATATAAAATATGAGATTAAATTGATTTGATAATAAGTTCTTCGTAGCCTGAGAGATCACAATGTTCTCGGCTATATTGGCAATTGTCTAAAATGCCAATGACTATTTCTAAAGTAGTGCGCACGATGCAGCCTTCCATGACATGACCACCAAGCATTGCGCCTGTTTCATCAGAAACAGATAGATGAATATGCTCACCAGTGGTTTCGATTGTGCCGATTAGGGAAACGATCTCAAAACAACCTTGTTGAATCGTTGCATCAGGTTTACCTGCATAGCGCAGCCCAAATTGGGATAAGCTACCGACAGATGAGGCAATGAAACCTGCTTTGATATTGTGAGTTGTGGCTAAAATTCTGATTTCATGGAGTAGATCATCGCCAGGTTTTAAGCGAATGGTGCAAAATTTTGCATTATGCAATGAAAGTGGAAGACTAGGATTCATGAGAATTTCCTTAGTGAAAAGCAAGCACGACAAAAAGCCATCCGCATGGAATGGCTATAACATCATGTTTATATTGATAATAATTCATCTTTAGCACTTTTTTGGAATGAAAGTAGTTGTGCTAAAGGCGATAACAAGCAGCAGCGTTAAGTCTTTAACACATCCAAGCGTGACACTAAACTAGTGCCTAAAGCTGTCATTCACTGCTTGCGAAAGATCATTGTGAAAATATCCGAAAGATATTGGGGAAGATCTGTTTATTATAGTGCTTAATCTGTTAATAGAACAGATAGCTTATGATATATTGACTTTAATAAGAATATAGATTGAAAGAGTTATAAAAATGCCAAGATTATCCATTTTAGATTTAGAGCAACGTATAGATCCATTTTCTGAATACCATAAATTACTCTCATTTTTAAAAAACGAGAGCTTTATTAATTGCCATAGTTTCATACAATATTTGGAAGGCAAACTAAATTTAATACCTTATATAAAATCGTCTAGGACAATAGAAGGTTATTTTATAGAAAGAGGGGTTGTATTACCTCCTCAAACGACCCAAGAAGCTACGGATGTATTGTTATATCTAATCAGTTTTTATGAAACTTATATGAGGTGGGTATGTGTAAATAATAATTTTGACCTGATATATAAAGATGCTCATATATGGGGAGATTATGAAGCTCATATACAAAAAATGAATAATATTGTAATAAGCATATTGGAAGGCTTAAATTATAAAATTATTTATGAAGAAGAGAATAATCAATATGGCTTTAAAGCACCTTTAATTGTTAAACGTGATACAGATGTGGATAGTGTTTTGCCATTAGTTCATTCTGATATCAGAATTGATTTATTGAGTTATTTGGATTTTCGAGTAGAGAATAATTTACAAGCCAAAGAAGATATTCTTGCGCGTTTATATAAAACAATTATAGATGATGGAAAAGAAATATATTTTACTGCTGGCAAAACAGATGACTTTAGATTGAAATATCAAAATGAATTATATGATCGCATTAAGTTAGTTTATAACCAAACTAATATTCGTCATGGTGGGCAAGGGAAGATAGAGTTAACAAATGAAGATAAGCATAAGTATTATGATATGTGTTTTTATCTATTATTACAGTTGATTCGTACACCAAAATCTATCGAAGATATGAAAGAAATTAAAGATACATTTGCACAAAAGCAGAAAGTTAATCCTTAAATAAAACAGGTTCCATGTGTGTGAATCTACCATCTGAAATTCGATAAGCATCAATTTGTGGCACTAAACGTTGGAAATGCTCGGATGTAACATGGGCATCCAATGCATCATAATCTTGCCATTCTTCTATAAAGATAAAGTGCCCAGGATTTTTAAGATCATGACAAAGCTCATAGCTAATGCAACCCGCTTCTTTTCGAGTTGCTTCTACGAGTTCTTGATACAAAGGCAAAACGATCTCTATTTTTGTGGGATCAATAAAATCTTCAGCGATGAGTTTGAGCATGTTATTCACTTTTATCAATTGGTGGTAAGGTTTTTTTAGCTTCTTGGATGAGCAGTTCGATCAAATCTAAAGGGATATTTTCAACAAAGCATGAAAAAGTAAACTCATCTGTAACATCAGAATAAAAAACTTCTGCCATTTGTTCCAAAGGTGTTGTATGTAATTTACTGAGTTCTAAATACATCCCATCTCTAATAATATCGCTACACCATAAAAGCTCATAATTTATATCATTATGTTTAATAATCATTGGCTTTCCTTATTGATTATGGGATTGATTTAACTATGTTTTTAATTCTCATGCAATGCATCATAAATCACTTTGGCTAACGTTTCACTAATGCCAGGAACTTTGGCAATGGCTTCGATATCTGCTTTTTTCAAAGCTTCTAATCCACCAAAATGACTAAGTAAAGTTGTTCTGCGTTGTGGACCAACGCCTTTAATATCCTCCAGTAATGATCGACGGCGCAATTTATCACGCTGTGAGCGGTGGCCCTCGATGGCAAAGCGATGCGCTTCATCACGGATTTGTGTGATCAAATGAAATGCGGCACTTGTACTTTCAATTGGGATTGGAATATCATCGCCTGCTTTCCATAAGGTTTCTAAGCCAACTTTTCTGCCTTCGCCTTTGGCGACGCCAATCAATAATACCGAATGGATATTGAGTTCATCCATTACTTCAATCCCAACATTTAATTGATTTTTACCGCCATCAATCAAGAGAATATCAGGCAAAGGATTATCTTCAATATTACTGAAACGGCGCGTTAATGCTTGGCGCATTGCGGCATAATCATCGCCGCCTGTAATACCTTCAATATTGAATCGGCGATAGAATTTTTTGGTAAATCCTTCGTGTGTATAAACCACATCAGAAGCCACTGTTTTTTCACCAAAACTGTGGGAAATATCAAAGCATTCAATGCGCTTAATGATATCGAGATCCAATACTTTAGCCAAACTGTGCAAACGATGTGTGATATTGCTTGAGCTTGCCAATTTAATCTCAATTGCTTGCTCTGCATTTTTGGCTGTGAGCTCTAACCAACGCGCACGTTGCCCCTTCACATTATTTTGTAATACAACTTTGCGCTCAGCTAAATCCGTTAAGCTACTTTCTAGCCAAACTTGATCTTCTAATTGTAGAGGAATATTGAGGATAATATTGCGTGGTGGCTTTCTTGCAATATCGTAATATTGCTCGATGAAGCTTCGCATCACTTCGTCTGCTTCTGTATCATCTGGGACTTTCGGGAAATACGCGCGTGCACCCAAAACTCGACCATCACGAATCGTTAAAACTTGTAGCACATGAATATCAGATTCACGCACATAAGCAATGAGATCAATGGAAGCATTGCCTTGTTCAATATCGTTTTTGGATTGAATAAATTGCAAAGCTTTCACTTGATCGCGAATGATGGCAGCTTTTTCAAAAGCTAATGCATCCACATATTCTTGCATCTTGTTCACTAATTCAGAGATCAAGCCTTGTGAGTTGCCTTCTAAAAACATCACGGCGCTTTGTACATCTTTTTGATATTGCTCCGCAGAAATTTTCTCAACACAAGGTGCACTGCAACGCTTGATCTGATATTGCAGGCAAGGGCGCGTGCGATGCTTAAAGACAGAATCTTCACATTGGCGAACTAAGAAGATTTTCTTCATTAAGTCTAATGTTTCTCGCACAACAGAAGAAGATGGATAAGGGCCGAAATATTGGCCTTTCAGCTTTTTACTGCCGCGATAATAAGCTAAACGTGGATATTTGCCTGTGGAAAGATAAATATAAGGATAGCTTTTATCATCAATCAAACTCACGTTATAGCGCGGACGATGCTTTTTGATGAGATTACTCTCTAATCGTAAAGCATCGTTTTCACTATTGGTGATTGTGACTTCAATGGAATGGATGTTCGCAACAAGTGCCATCGTTTTTGTAGATAAACCTGAAGCACGAAAATAGCTCGTTAAACGATTTTTAAGATTTTTAGCTTTACCCACATAAATGATGACATCTTTATCATCACGCATGATGTAGATGCCAGGTTTAGTGGGTGTTGTTTTAAGAAATTCCGCAGAATTAAAAGCCATATTGTTTTAATAATTAGCATCATCCCAGTAGGGACGATGCATAGTTAATGATTGGAGCTATGAATTACAAAACTTCTTGTAACCAAATTTCTAATAGGGCAGAGTGCCACAATTTAGAACCTTGAATGCGTGTGAAGTTATCAGGTGATTCAGGGTGATTCAACAAACGATCAACATATTTGGGATTGAATATACCGCGTGATTTCGCTTTCTCGCTTGTTAATGCTGAATGCATCATGTCATAGAATTCACCACGAACATATTTCAATGCAGGCATCGGGAAATATGCTTTTGGACGATCAATGATGCTGTCAGGAATTTTGCCACGTGCGATCTCTTTCAAAATGCCTTTGCCACCGTGCATTAATTTATAATGCTCTGGCATGCTTGCAGCCAATTCCACTAATTCATGATCCAAGAATGGAACACGCGCTTCTAAGCCATGCGCCATTGTCATGTTATCCACACGTTTTACAGGATCATCCACGATCAATGAAGTTGTATCAAAGCGGAATACTTGATCCAAATAAGTTGAAGCATAAGGCTTCGTTAATTGATCACGCACATATTCGCCCACGATGTCATCCATTTGGAATTTCGGTGCAAATGTATCGCATAATTCAGGATAATCGCGGTCAAAATAGTATTGGCTGAAACGTAATAATGGATCACGTTCCTTACTTTCTTGCATTTGTGGATACCAGAAATAACCACCAAAGACTTCATCGGCACCTTGTCCACTTTGTACTACACGAACTTGCTTAGAAACCTGCTCAGATAATAAGTAGAAGCCAATCGCATCTTGCCCAAATAAAGGCTCAGCCATTTGTGAAACAGCTTCAGGTAAGCGCGTTAATGCTTGGCCATTTTCAATCAAATATTTGAAATGATTAGTTTGATAACGCTTAACCACTTGATCAGAGAATTCAAACTCTGAACCTTTCTCTTCAGGTTGATCTTCAAAGCCAATGGAGAAAGTTTGTAAATCTTTAATGCCTTCTTCATGGGCTAATGCAACAATCAACGATGAATCCAATCCGCCTGATAATAAAACGCCGACAGGAACATCCGCTGCCAATAAACGACGGCGAACTGCTGTACGCAACTTATCTTCAATTGCATCGCGCCAGTCAGCATCTGTCCAATCGCTGTGTTTGTTTTCAGCATCCAATGACCAATATTGGAATTCTTCAATTTTACCTTGTAAATCCACCCATAAATAATGAGCAGGTTTTAATTTATGAATACCTCTAAAGATAGTATAAGGTGCAGGCACAACTGCGTGCAATGTATACATATATTGCAAGGCAATTGGGTTGATGTCTGTATCTACTAATTTAGAAGCCAATAAGCTCTGAGTATTTGAAGCAAATAAGAAGTTCTTTTGATCATGTGAGAAATATAATGGCTTAATACCAATGCGATCACGCGCCACAAACATCTTTTGTTTCTTGCGATCCCAAATAGCAAAGGCAAACATACCAATCAAATGACTCAAGCATTTTTCGCCCCATTCAGCATAGGATTTCAATAAGACTTCTGTATCACTTTCTGTATGGAATTTATGGCCTTTGTCTTTTAATACAGAACGCAGTTCACGATAGTTATAGATCGTACCGTTGAAAACCATTGTGTTGCCAGTTTCTTCATCATGGAATGGTTGATCTGCACGCGAATCCACATCAATGATACCCAAGCGGCGATGTGCAAAACCAATTGGCCCTTCACAAAATACTTTACCGCCATCTGGTCCACGTCTTTGAAGTGGTACACTCATTTTCTCCAAAAGCGATGCTTCTGGGCGCACGTCTGTAAAACTTAGTATCCCTGCAATTCCGCACATAATTTATTCCTCAGTTTAAAACGTAAAGCTTTCGCCACAACCACATTCGCCTTTAGCGTCAGGATTGCTGAATTTGAAGCTGCGATTTAAACCTTCTTGCAGGTAGTCGAGTTTGACATTTTGCATGTAAGGTTCGTTAGCTTTATCCGTAACAATCGTTACAGGGCTTTCTCTTAGGATTAATTTGTCTGTTGTATCATCACACAATTCGATGAAATATTTATAACCAGAGCAACCTGATTTACGAATTGCGATGTTGATGTATTTTTCAGCAGATGCCGCTAATTGTGCATCGAGCTGTTTGAATGCGTTGTCTGTTACTGAAAACATAAGATTCTCCAAGTAAAACATGAATAACTAATTATAGGATAATTACATCAATCAATGGGGATCATTTTAGTACTTTTAAATAGGTGAGTTAAAAAGATGTTTTATTGAAGCGATAGAAAGGTTCAATTGAGAAAGTTTCAGTTAAACTAGTTCCTAAAATTTATTAATATTTCTTATATATAACGTAATTATGAAAATACAGGCATCAATTTACAATATTTTATTAACTCGTCTATTGCCAATTATTTTATTGAGCTGTTTATTTGTACCAGTGGTGATTCAATTTTATAGAGATTTACAAAATCATTTTAATATAGTTATTTTGTTTGCATTAATAGGTTTAGGTTTATTCATTTTATTGATAGTTTGGTCGATGCTGGACGTTCTTATTAAGAGAAAAGAAGGTATTTTCATCTTAACCGAAGAAGGCTTTTATTGCCCTTATCTATTAGAGTCTTCCATCTTAATTTGTTGGTCAGATGTGATGGGGATAGAATCTGATCATGTCGACTATAGAGGTATAAAAACACCATATGTTGTGGTTTATTTAAGTGATATGGTTCATTTGGAAAAGAAGAAAACTGTATTTGATAGTTGGAATAATTACTTTGAAAAATATAGTCATTATAAAACATTAGTTATCTCTAGTCGCAATATGAGTAATTACGAACTAACAGATATTTGTGATGTTTTGAAGTTTTATTGGAATAAGCAAAATGTTTCTCATGATATTCAACTACATAATTTAACTAAGAAAAAAAGCGTGGCATATACTGCATATTTTAGTGCTGTAATTTTCCTTCTTATGTATGTTGTGTTTACAACAATTGCATGGGTAATTACTGCAACATTATTTTCTAATGGACATTGGTTGCGTTTATTACAAATAAGCTTAGTAGTGGGAATAGTAGCATTATGGATATTTGAAATTCATGGATATATTTCAAAATTATCAGCTTTGGCATTTAAGCCACTTGCAATTGCTTTTGATAAAGATGGAATTTATCAGCTGAATAATTCTCATTTTGCATATCCCATATTATGGAAAAATGTTGTTGCTGTTGAATTAAAGAGAAAACAACGAGGCAGGTATTCAGTGCCATATTTGTTTGTCACGATAAAAGATCAGAATGAAAAAGTGCGTACAGCTAAAATCTGTAATGATTTGCATGATACATCTGTATATGAATTATATGAAGTTATGACAAACTATTTAGAGGCAGGCTCCAACTCACCATCATAATCCACTAATGTTCCTAGTATTGGTAAATGAACATATGCCATAAATTGGTATTTGCCTTCTTTCGAAATACTTTCACGAGCATCCGCTTTGGGTGCTAAAAACTTAGGTAAAGGGCAATGCAGGCAAGAGAAAGAATCAAAATCCCAATGCAGTGCATTTGCTTCAACGCGCAATTTAAAATAAAACCGTAATGGTCCAATACGTTCATACATGAGCTTTCTATTAAGATCACAACCTAAATAAGATGTAAAAGTATTTGCACCAAATTGCCTTATCCAAACTTCTTCATTGCCACGATAATGCACGCTGACATTAATTGGTGTTTGTGGGGCTATTTTCGGCAATGAATTTATTGTGCGAATGATATTAAGAAATAGCGAATTATTACCTCCAACTCGAGCCGAGCCTTGCCAAACACTATTGGGCGATTGATGAAACTCTCGAATAATTTGTGGTAAATGCTGATATTGATCTTTGCCCAATAATAGATACAGCATTTGATGTTTATAACTAGATTTATCAAAATCATCGATGGTTTTATCCAAGAATCTTGCAGTATGATCGGGCGTTGGCATGATGCAGGAATCATTTTTACCAAAGAGATGATAACGATTCAGGGCGATTTTCTTATAAAGATAATCACGGATAAATTTAGGAATGACCCAACTGATCGCTGCGCCTTTAAAAATCCAAGGCAAACGAGCCATCACGCGAATAAAAGCTGTGGATTGTGTATAGATTTTTGTGCCTTCGATCAATGCCATGGTTTCATAATGATCTAAAGGTAAATTGAAATGTGCGAGTAAAGCTTGCCCTTCGGGAGATTGTACTGTTACGAGTTTAAAATGATGTTTATGATCATGGTGAATAATAAATTTTGCCCAACCTGCACATAAACGGCAAACGCCATCATAAAGAATCACTTTGTCATGAAGGCTGATATATGGCGGTAATGAATTATTGTTATGCATATTTGATGGCTTCATATTTATCTGTAGTGCCCGATATTAACATGCATGTCAGAATAAGAATTAATTATAATAGGGGCTTAAAAATTTAAGGATATTATAAATGAATCGTGCTGTAGAAAGCCTACCTGAAGCAATTTGTGAAAAACTAGGTAATCGTACATATCAAATAGATGATATCGGCATGTCGAATGCACATATCATGTTTTATGATGATTTAGTGCTTAAAGTTGAAGAATCTAACGCAGAAGCTCAGCGCGAACATCAGATGTATGAATGGCTAAAAGAGCGACTATCTATACCTAATGTTTTAGAAACTGTTGAGCACCAAGGTCATCATTATCTTTTGATGGAAAAATTAAAAGGTGAGCATGCATGTTCGGATCAATGGTTAAAGCAACCTGAGAAATTGGTTGTCATATTGGTTGAAGCATTGCAGTTGCTTTGGAGTGTTGCCATTGATAATTGCCCTTATGATGCGGGGCTATCTCAGAAGTTGATGCATGCAAAATATAATGTTGAGCATGGTTTGTGTGATATGGATGATGCGGAAGAAGGCACTTATGGCAAAGATGGATTTGAATCCCCACAAGCCTTATTGAAATGGCTAGAAGAACATCAACCCAGTGAAGCTTTAGTGTTTTCACATGGTGATTTTTGTTTGCCCAATATTTTTATTGATGATGAATCGGTCGGTGGATTCATTGATTTAGGTAGAAGTGGAGTGGCTGATCGCTACCAAGATATAGCACTGTGTTATCGCACTTTATTGCATGAATTTGATAGCCGCTATAATGGTGGAATTGTATATCCTAATTTTGATCCTAACATATTATTTGAACTGCTGAATATCCAACCAGATTGGGAAAAAATTCAATATTATATTTTGTTGGATGAGCTGTTTTGATAGGAGCAGAAAACTTGAAACTCAACTAACCTTGCTCCGAATAGAGCAAGGTCTAAGAGTAATATTATAGATTTTGAGTACAGAGCTTTTTCAAATCAAAGAAAGCTTCGTTCTTTTCATTCAATGGCGCAGCATGCAATGGTGGCATTTGTGCATGACCATATAAAATCTCGATGGTGATTTCATAAATGCCATTATCATCGGCTTGTTGATGCATGTGATTCACCCAAGCTTGATACCAATTTTTAGTACGTAAACCTTTCATGAGTGGCGATTGTAACCGCCCACCAGCAACGCGGATATCTTTCAATAATGCTTTGAGGTCATTGTATTGCAAAGTAATTTTCTCTAAATGCATAATCACATCCACAAAGCCTTGCGAATGTAGGTAGTCACCTAAGCGCTTAATGGAAGGATATTCATTGAATTCTGGGCCATCCACCATCATACAATTTTCAAAACTACCTTCAGCAATTGTGCTTAGGAATATTTTGCCATTGGGATTCAAATGATTCTTCATCGTTTGAATTGTGGTTTCAATATTGGCAGAATTTTGTAGGTATAGATTGCTGATGATGAGATCGACATTGGCTTTATCATCACCTTCATGCAATTGTTCATAACTTGTATTTGGGTAAGCCTCCTGAAATACAGACATCAATTGTTGGTCTTCTTTGCCCATTTCTAAAACGCTTTTTGGGGCAAAATTAGGGTTCTCTTGCAGATAAGTTACGAGCCTTTCTGCAATTTCATGGTGTAAAAAAGCATGATCTTTAAATAAATCAGGATTTTTATGCAATAAAGCTCGGTGATTGAATGCCGACATAAGCTATAATACCCACTTTCTTTTGTGACAATAAAGAGATCATTATGACACAAACCACCGCTGTTTATCCTGGAACATTTGATCCCATCACGAATGGGCACATCGATATCGCAAGAAGAGCTGCGCGCATCTTTGATAAAGTGATTGTGGCAGTTGCGAGTGAAACTTCGCCATCTAAACGCCCATTGTTCACAGTGGAAGAGCGCATTGCAATGGCGCAGGAAATCTTTCAGAATGATGAGAATATCGAAGTGCAGGGTTTTAGAACATTGTTGGTTCATTATATGAAAGAGACAAATGCAAATGTGATTATTCGTGGGTTGCGTGCGGTTTCAGACTTTGAATATGAATTCCAAATGGCGAGTTTAAATCGTAACTTGCGTCCAGAAGTGGAAACACTCTTTTTAACACCTTCAGAAAAATATTCATTCATTTCTTCATCCATGATTAAAGAAGCATTCCGTTTACACGGCGATGTGAGTAATTTTATTCATCCGATTGTTGAAGTAGGATTACATAGTAAGTTACGTGGATAAGCAGTTTACCAATTGTAATGATGCAACATTCATTACTGCATTAACCGATAAAGCCCAAGAATTGGGCTTTACGCATGTTAGTAGTCAATCGCCCGATCCATTGGATGTGAAAGCAGGCTATGAAGCTTGGTTAGCAAAAGGCTATCATGGCACAATGGATTACATGGAAAAGCATGGCGATCTGCGCTTTGAGCCTGGGCGATTGATGGACAATACGCAAAGTATTTTGACGTTCCGATTGCCTTATTATCACAATAATGACGAAGCCATGATTACGCTTAAGCAAGATCAACAAGCTTACATCGCGCGTTATGCTTTAGGGCGTGATTATCATAATGTGATTCGTAAACGTTTAACAAAATTAGGTGAATGGATTCGTGAGCATTTTCCTGATGTAGAGTTCCGTGCATTTACTGATAGTGCGCCGATTTTAGAGCGTGAATTAGCAGAGCGATCAGGTTTGGGATTCAGTGGTAAAAATACATTGATCATCGATCGAGAAAAAGGTTCTTATTTCTTTTTGGGTGAATTATTCATTACATTGCCAATTGTTATCCCCAGTGAACCTGTGGATAAACATTGTGGTCGCTGTACTAAGTGTATTCAAAAATGTCCAACAGGAGCGATTGTTTCACCGCATGTTGTGGATGCGCGCCGTTGTATTTCCTATTTAACGATCGAGCATTATGGTGAAATTGATGAGGAGATTCGTCCATTGATGGGCAATCGCATCTTTGGTTGTGATGATTGTCAGTTATTTTGCCCATGGAATCGTTTTGCAAATCATGAGGTTTTGGAAGATTTTACGCCAAGACATTCGCTCAATAATATTAGCTTATTGGATTTATTGAAGTGGAATGAAGCTACGTTCCTAAAGAAAACAGAAGGCATGCCGATTCGTCGAATTGGTCATGCAAGGTTTATCCGCAATATTACTGTTGCGCTAGGTAATGCTAGCTATAGTAAAGATATTGTCACGGCTTTAACTGCATTAGAAACTGAAGAAGAGTTTCTAAAAAATCATATTCAGTGGGCGATCGATCAGCAGAATCATAAAAGAAATTTATTAAATTAATTCACTTTTAAATATAAAAGCATAATATATCCATCTTGAAAATATAAAAATATTATGAATATCAGAGATTGAGAGATTTATGCGTTTAGAAAAAGGATTTACATTAATAGAGTTAATGATTGTTGTAGCAATCATTGGTATTTTATCTATGATGGCATTGCCAGCATATCAAGATTATACAAGAAGAACATATGTGGCTGAGGGGCTAACGCTATCTTCTACATTAAGAAATGCAGCTGTTGAATATTATTCAATACATAATAAGTGGCCGCAAAATAACGCAGAAGCAGGTTTGCCAGCGCCTTTTGATTTAAGTGCTCAGAGTGTAATGGCAATGACATTGGGTCATGGTCCTTCTGCTATTAATGATCCTACAAATCGAGTAGTTGCACAAAGAGACGTTACACATATTCGCATTTTTTATAGTGGTAAGGTTACAGGTATTATTGGTGAAAGCGTGAATCCAGAAGCTAGTGATGCAACAATATCTACACGTGCAGGGAAAAATTCTTTAACGGTTGCAGCTGTAACAAATGCAGATGGTAAAGTGGATGGAAGTTTTCAATGGGCTTGTATGAAACCTCAGCCAACAGGACATTTAGATTTAAAATGGTTGCCAGCAAACTGTAGAGATCAAGCCAATATGAACTTATCTCATTAAGTAATAAAAAACTCTGCATTTGCAGAGTTTTTTATTACTGATTTAAGCCATTTCAGGATAAAGCGTGATCATTGAAACACCAAGCTTTTCTAATTCATGAATAATCAATTGTTTGGCATCTTTATTTACAATAATTTCGATTGGTGCCTTGCTGAGTTTATCTTGTGCTAAAAGACTTGCTTCGTGTTGTTGGTCGTTCACAAAAATGAATGTGCCACGTTCCGTACGCACTAAAATATCATTATCATGCCCCATTAACGCACGGCTGATTTTTTGCTTTGGAATATGATAGATAATAATTTCCCCATTATTAGGGCTATTATCCACACAGGCAAAAAATAGAGCAATCAAAGGATTACGTGAAACATCCAATGCTGTTTGTGGGCTACAGTTTGCAACATCATTTGGGCTATTTAACCCTAGATAAAATAGATGATGACTTGGTGATAGCTCTATTTTTTGGATAATGTTTAAGAGATCTACAGGTGAAGATATTGTGTGAGTGCTTGGAGCAGTCTGAGTCATGATTTCCTCTTATAATTTTTTGTTAAGCCATTTTGCTAATTGTAGATCGAAAACGCTTATGAGCAAAGTAGAAAAACACTATCCCAATAATGAATAACATTATGAACTGTTTCCAAACGATTGCAAAACCTGCATCTTTGAAGAGAATAGCTTTACTTAATTCGATAAAGTGGGTTGTGGGAGCAATAAGCATTACATTTTGGATAATTTCTGGCATGCTTTCGCGTGGTGTCATTCCGCCCGAGAGCATTTGCAATGGAATTAATACTAAGAGCATTAGCATCCCGAATTGTGGCATATTGCGGGCAATTGTCGCTAAATAAATACCAATAGAGCTAATGGCAAATAAATGCAATATAGAACCTAATAAAAACAGTGGAATAGAGCCAATAATTGGCACATTTAAAGCTCCTTTAACAATGAATATCAATGATAAAGTTGCTGAGATTAAAACCACCATGCCCATTGACCAGATTTTCGATAACATGATTTCAAAAGGTGTTAATGGCATTACCAATAGGTGTTCAATTGTACCTTTTTCTTGTTCACGAATGAGTGCTGCACCAGTTAATACAATTGCAAGCAATGTGATCAAATTAATGACCTCGATCAATGCGCCAAACCATGAAGCGGTCAAGTTTGCATTAAAACGCATACGTTCTTCAACCGTAACAGGATATTCTGCTGGCACTCTTGCCCGTTCTAAAAATTCACTGACTTCACCATTGATAATTTGATTCACAATCATATTACCTGTAAAAGCTTGTGACATACGAGTAGCATCGATATTCAATTGAATGGAGGGTTGTTTACCTGCCATCACATCCTTTTGAAAGTAGGGCGGAATATTCACAACAAAAGTATATTCACCTTTATCTAAACCACGGTCCATTTCATCCAAATTAATATCGTGTGGTTTGGTGAATTCAGGTGGGTAAAATGCTGTTTTAATGCGGTTAGATAATGTGGAGCGATCTTCATCCACAAATACTATAGATGCATTTTGTAAACCATCAGGCATTGCTGTTGCAGCTGTATAAACCATGCCTGTGAAAGCAAATGCAATGAGCACTAATAAAATGGGATCGCGAATTAAACTCCACAACTCTTTAATTCCAAGATGATAAATGTTGGCAGCTCTTTGAGTTCTCATGTTATGCCTCCTGCTTCTTCAATAGCGCAACACTTGCCATAATAATGATGGGTACAACGATGACTAGAATCATCAATTCATATGTTAATGAGTTCAAGTGTAATGCTTTACTGAAAACGCCGCGTGTTGCTGTGAGCATGTGAGATGTTGGGTAAATCTGCCCAACAATTGCACCAAAGCCTTCCAATGATGAAACGGGATTAATCAATCCTGAAAATTGCACAGCAGGAATCAATGTAAGAATGACTGTGAAGAAGATTGCACCAATTTGGCTATTGGTTAATGTCGAAGCCAATAAACCAAATCCTGTGGAGAAGATACAGAATAGTAATGTCACCAATGATAGTGCTAAAAAACTCCCTTTCATGGGGACGCCAAAGAAGTAAATGGCAAGAATCACCATTAATGTATAGTTCAGCATTGAAATGGCAACATATGGAATTTGCTTACCTAGTAAAAATTCCAATTTAGTGACAGGCGTAACATATAAATTGATGATGGAACCCATTTCTTTTTCACGCACAACAGATAATGCTGTCAACATGGATGGAATCAATAACAATAAAATAGGAATGATTGCAGGCACAATAGCTTGGATGCTTTGAATATCAGGATTGTAGCGATAGCGCATTTCTACATTAAATGCGGGTTTCAATTCTATGCCATATTCATATTTTGCAATGCTAGTTAACCAGCCTTGATGTAAACCTTGTACATAGCCACGAATGGTTTCTGCACGTTTTGGCATTGCGCCATCCACCCAGGCGCCAATGGCAATTGGCGTACCTTTTGCCACATCACGCGCAAAGTTACCTGGTATTTCTATGGCTAAAGCAATGTCACCACTTTGCATGCGTCGATCCAGTTCTTCATAGCTATGAATTGGTGGTTTTTCTACAAAATAGCGAGAGCCAGAAATATTGTTGGCATAGTTATGGCTTAAAGTTGTTTGGTCACGATCAAAAATTGCATAAGGCAAATCTTCAACATCCAATGTCACGCCAAAACCAATGGCAAACATCAGAATAATTGAACCTAGTAATGCTAAAGTTGCGCGAATTGGATCACGTTTTAACTCGAGTGTTTCACGCCATGTATAGCTGAGTAATCTCTGCCAGCTAAAACGATGGAAGTGATCTGTAGAGGCTAGCGTTGTATTACCTTGTGTGAGTGATTCGGGTTGATCTTCATCATCTGTGCCCGCACCTGCATCAATTAAGTATTTAATAAAAGCTTCTTCGAGAGTTGTTGTACCTTGTTTTTCAATGAGATTTTGTGGTGCATCACTATCCAGTACTTTGCCTGCATGCATCATGGACATGCGATCACAACGCAATGCTTCATTCATAAAGTGTGTAGAAATAAAGATTGTCACGCCATCATTTCGGGATAAATCTATCAATAACCGCCAAAAATTATCACGTGCAACAGGATCAACACCTGAAGTTGGTTCATCAAGGATCAATAATTCAGGCTTATGCACCATTGCAACAGCTAAAGATAAGCGCTGACGCATGCCTAATGGAATATCATCAGGCAATGAATGCAAGACATCTTTGAGTTCAAAGCGTGCAACCATTTCATTCACGCGCGCATTGATCTCATTTTCAGGTACATGGAATAAACGTGCATGTAACTCTAAGTTTTGTAATACCGTTAATTCACTATATAAAGAGAATGCTTGTGACATATAACCAACGCGGCGGCGAGTATCCAAATCTTTAGGATCAATTTCTCTACCAAATAACCAAGCTTGACCTTCAGTTGCAGGCAATAAACCAGTGAGCATTTTCATAGTAGTGGATTTGCCACAACCGTTAGAACCTAAGAAGCCAAAGATTTCACCTTTATGGATTTCAAAGCTGACATTATCAACAGCTGTAAAATTGCCAAAGCGCATGGTTAAGCCTTCAGCTTTAATAGCGATTGGTGAATTTTCATCCAAGTTTAATGGCGGTACTGTGACAGGCTCAAAATTTTCACGCTTTTCTTTCGGTAATAATTTGATGAAAGCACTTTCTAAATTATCGCTATCCGTTTTTTCTAATAATTTTTTTGGTGTACCTGTATCTAAGATTTTGCCATCATCCATGGCAATCAACCAATCAAAACGCTCAGCCTCATCCATATAAGCGGTAGCAACGATTACGCTCATCTGTGGACGCTCTAATCGAATGCGATCAATGAGATCCCAAAATTGTGCTCGCGCTAATGGATCAACACCTGTGGTTGGCTCATCTAAGATTAAAAGATCAGGGTCATGAATGAGAGCACAGCATAATCCAAGCTTTTGCTTCATTCCACCAGATAATTTTCCAGCAGGGCGATCTAAAAAAGGATATAAGCCTGTGCTTTTGGTGAGATTATCAATGCGCTGCCTGCGCTCATGTTCATCGTGACCGAACAAGCGACCAAAGAATTGTAGATTCTCTTCAACAGACAATGTTGGATAGAGGTTCTTACCCAATCCTTGTGGCATATAGGCAATGCGAGGGCAAATTTCATCACGCACAGATTTTTCTCGCATATTGCCATTGAGAACGATGACTTCGCCTGTTTGAATCGCACGAGCACCAGATATCAATGACAATAGACTGGATTTCCCAACACCATCAGGACCAATCAATCCGACAACAATGTCTGTAGGAATATTGATGGATAAATGATTCAGCGCTTTAATTTCACCATAATTGAGTGAAAGATCGCTGATAGATACAACGAATTGATGTTTCATGTGATCTCCTTCCGTTCTTTATTCAGCAGAAGGTTCTTCCAATAATTTGATATCAAAGCGTTTCGGCCATTCCATATTTTTATCTGTTTTGATGTAAGCTTCGCCAGTTACACCAGTTTTAATGTACTTTTGATATTTTTCTAGCAATTCAGGATCAAATTTCGCTTTTACACGATACATTAATTTTTGGCGTTCATCTTCAGTTTGCACTGTTTTTGGTGTGAATTGTGCTTCAGCAGAGATGAATGTAATGCGTGCAGGAATAACATATTCAGGTGCGCCATCTAAAATGATACGGACTTCAGAACCATCTTTTTCACCTGCAACTAAGCCAATGATTGCTTGAGTTGGCAAGAAGAATGTCATGTGAACTTTGGACAAATCTAATAAGTTTAGAACTTTACCACCAGCACCTAAAACTTCACCAGGTTCTGCAATGCGATATTGAATGCGGCCTTTTACAGGGGCGATTAAGTTAGCATCTTTAATGTCAGCTTGAATACGGTCAATCGTTGCTTGTGCTGCTGTGATTTGCGATTCAGTTGCCACAAACTGTGCTTTAGCTGCATCAATGGCTGCTTGTGCTGCTTGTACACGTGCTTCTGCTGTTTCAATTTCTGCTTGAAGTACTTTTGTGTAAGCTTCTTGATCATCTAAATCTTGTTCTGTTGCAGCGCCTTTGGCTGTTAATGTTTTGATGCGTTGGAATTTACGATTAGCAGCGTAGAGTTGGCTTTCTTTTGCAGATACTGCTGATTGTGCTGCAGCTTTATCGCTTTCTCTCGCAGCAATTACTGATTTGGCGCTATTAGCTTGATGAATGGCTTGTTGATGATGAGCTTTGGCTTCGTTCAATTGAGCTTCTAATGAATCTAATTGCATAACAGCTAAGATTTGGTTTTGATCTACATAATCACCTTCATCCGCCAAGATAGTATTAATACGACCAGGGAGTTTGGTTGAAATATCTAAAGGTGTCACTTCAATGCGGCCATTGCTGACTGTGATGCCGTGTAGTTCATCACGAGAAAAATACCAACCTGCACCAATAATGATAGCGATAGCTGCGATGATAATGCCTGTTTTAGCTTTATTGCTACGTGGCGAGCTCATATAACACCTCTAAGATTTAATCAATTATTAAAATGTTTTTCATAAATTATATTTATTAGTTTTACCATTTTTCGTAATAAATAGCCATTTTAAGCTACGATTAATATTATTGGAATCACTCGGTATATCAAGTAATGGGCGTGGTTTTGAGATTTATTATCGAAAACAAGCGTTTTCAAATCGAATAGGGTAAAATGGCTTCATT
>JBEBSR010000005.1:0-79187 GCA_040394195.1 Wohlfahrtiimonas larvae
GATTTCAGTTGAGCCTGCCACAGTGTTATGATCAACTTCACCGAGTATTCTGATTTTAGTTGTGGGTGTAACAGTTTGATTACGCCAGACTTTTTTGTTTACTTCTATTTTGATCGTGCCTGAATCATCTTTAAACATATATTCTTCAGCATTTAAGCTTTTTGCACTGCCAGTAATATAACCTTCTAATAATACAAATGTATCATCAGCCTGTTTTTTAGCTTCTGCAACTGTGGTTAATTTTGTGTAATCAGCTTGTGTTGTTGAAGGTAGTTTGGTTGGTGTTTTATCTGCAACAAATCCACCTTGTGCATAGGCCGATACAGGTGAAAATAACATCGCAACAAACATTATTTTAATCATTTTTTTCATAATATTACCTTATTGGGTTGACGATACTTTTTGCATTATAAGCGCTTTGAATTAGCTTAGTTTTTTAATATATCTATTGATTGATTATGGCACTGATTGTGTCATAAAACTTTCATATTTTAGTCATGCTGCTGTCATATTCATGTCATGACCATGTCACGATGACTATCTATACTGCATCCATCAAAAATGATTAAGGAATTTAATTATGGATGCCATCAAAATCAAATCGTTAAATAAGTTATTTGCACAGAAGCAGGTGTTATTTGATATCGATTTAGATATCCCACAAGGGCAGATGACAGCTTTATTAGGTCCATCTGGCTCTGGTAAATCAACATTACTTCGACATATTAATGCACTGACAAAAGCATCATCAGGACATGTTGAAATTTTAGGCTCAACTTTGCAATCAGGCGGTGATATTCATAAAACAGCTCGCCAACAACGTTCTAATATTGGTTTTATTTTTCAGCAGTTTAACTTGGTGAATCGTTTATCTGTTTTGGATAATGTTTTGATTGGCAGATTAGGCAGAATTTCTGGCTGGAGAAGCTTATTAAAATATTTCACATTAGAAGAAAAACATAAAGCACTGCGTTGTTTAAAAAGAGTTGGCTTAGAAGAGTTTGCATATCAACGCGCATCTACATTATCAGGTGGACAGCAACAGCGCGTAGCAATTGCAAAGGTATTGATGCAAGAAGCAGACATTATTTTGGCAGATGAACCCATTGCATCTTTAGACCCTGAAGCTGCGAAGTCTGTAATGCAAGCACTGCGAGATATTAATCAGATTGATGGCAAAACCGTAATTGTAACGTTGCACCAAGTGGATTATGCCCGTGAATACTGTGATCACGTTGCAGCATTAAAACAAGGGCGAGTGCGCTATTACGGTCGTATGGATCATTTAGATGATGCTTTCTTAAATAATTTATATGCATCACGCATTACGAATGATGAAGCGTGCAGCACATTACCAAATTCCATTTTAGATTTACAGTTCATTAAAAGTTAGGAGATGATTATGTTGAAATCAATTTTAGGTTCGATAGGTAAAGTTGCACTGGTTTCTGTGGCTTGTATTAGCATACTGAATTCTGCAAATGCACAAGAGCAGGAAGTGATTAATTTTGGAATCATTAGTACAGAATCTTCTCAAAATTTGAAGTCCGATTGGCAACCACTTTTGGATGATATGAGCAAACAAGTGGGTGCAGAAATTAAGCCATTTTTTGCAAGTGATTATGCAGGTGTGATTCAAGCAATGCGCTTTGGCAAAGTAGATATGGCTTGGTATGGCAATAAATCAGCAATGGAAGCAGTGGATCGCGCATCAGGTGAAGTCTTTGCTCGCGTTGTTTATGATGATGGCACAACAGGTTACAAAAGTGTTTTAATCGCTCAGAAAAATAGCCCAATTAATAATGTTGAAGATATGTTGGCTAATGCAAAAACATTGAATTTCGGCAATGGTGATCCTAACTCAACATCTGGTTATTTGGTGCCTGCTTATTATATTTTTGGTAAACACAATGTTGATCCAAAGCAAATTTTTAAACGTACATTGAATGCTAATCATGAAAGTAATTTGATGGCTGTTGCTAATGGACAATTGGATGTTGCAACGTTCAATAGTAATGGTTGGGATATGATGAAAGAACGCCAGCCAGAAATTTTAGCAAAAGTGAAAATGATTTGGGAATCACCAGAAATTCCATCAGATCCATTAGTGTGGCGCTCAGATATGCCAGAAGAGACGAAGCAAAAGGTTAAAGAATTTTTCTTAAATTATGGTGCAACGCCAGAAGAACAAGCAATTTTGAAACGTTTAAGTTGGTCTAAATTCCAAGCTTCTGATAATAGCCAGCTACAGCCAATTAGAGAGCTAGAAGCTTTCAGAAAAGCACAAGCAAAGCAATAAAGGTCGAATGAATGAATAATATGGATTCAATCAATATGCAATCTTCCAATCCTTTTAAAAAATGGTTCAACTGGATATTAGTGGTTGGGATTGCATTTATCCTTGTGGTTTCTTGGCGTGGCGGTGAAATGCAACCGATGAAGTTAATCACTGATGCCGATAATATGTGGACACTCACGAAAGAATTTTTCCCGCCAGATTTTACACATTGGAAGCTCTATTTATCTGAGATTCTAGTGACATTATATATCGCGATTTGGGGAACATTATTGGGCGTGATTTTTGCGATTCCTTTAGGTTTATTGAGTGCCTCTAATATTGCACCACGTTGGGTTCAGCAAATTGTTAGACGATTGATGGATGCACTTCGCTCGATTAACGAAATGGTGTTTGCAATGATCTTTGTGGCAGCTGTTGGCTTAGGCCCATTTCCTGGAATTCTAGCGCTCTTTTTACATACAGTTGGTTCGTTGGCAAAACTTTTTGCAGAAGCAGTGGAAGCCATTGATGAAGGCCCTGTGGAAGGTGTTCGCTCGACAGGTTCCAGTAAATTGCAAGAAATTCAATATGGTGTGATTCCGCAAGTATTACCTCTTTGGATCTCATATGCGCTATATCGTTTTGAATCTAATGTTCGTTCCGCAACAGTTGTGGGCATGGTGGGCGCTGGTGGTATTGGTGTTTTATTATGGGAAAGCATTCGTGGATTCGATTTCCCTGCAACATCCGCAATCATTTTGATCATTATTGTGACCGTTTCATTGATCGATATGTTGTCACAGTATCTTCGTAAAAAATTCATTTAATTAGCAACATGGGAAATGTATTCATGCAACTGACAGATCGCCAACAATGGTTATCGATTCTGACGCAACAGAAAGAAGAGATTAATCATTATGCGCAAAATTTGAAAGCAAAAAAGTATGACATTGTACGAGCACCAGAAATTGGTATGGCAATGGTGAAGGGGAAAACAGCAGGCGAAGGGCAGGTTTTTAATTTAGGCGAAGTGACTGTAACACGTTGTGTTGTACGCATTGAAGGTGGCACGATGGGTTTCGGCTATGTTGTTGGTCGTAATCAAGATCAAGCATTATTGATCGCTTTAGCTGATGCTTATTTGCAAGGTGCTGATCAAGCCATGTGGCAAAAAACTTTACTAGAACCTTTAAATACTTCATTGCAGAAGCGTTTAAAAGCACAAGAAAACAAAGTGCAAACTACAAAAGTAGACTTTTTCACAATGGTGAGAGGAGAAGACTAATGGGTGTACATTTAGTAAAGAGTTTTGAAAATCCAGTGTACACATCGCAATTGGTTTTCAGAAATATTCTATCCGCTTTGAGCGAACCTGGTATTTGGCAAACATTGCCCGAATGCGAAACTTTACCTGAATTTGAATCCAGCACAATGTCAGTTTTATTCACATTATTGGATGCAGATACTGTTTTGTGGTTGCCTAAAGCTAAACAAACAGAAGCGGTACAAACAAATTTAACTTTCCATTGTGGTTGTAAAATTACATCGCAACAAGAAATGGCACAGTTCGCAATCTATGATTTAGAAAAATTTCTAAACGATGACAACATTGTCTTATCTATGGGAAATGATCGCTATCCTGATCTATCCGCCACTGTGATTTTACAGATTCCAGAGTCAGTGGATTTAACTTCAGTGATTTGGCGTGGCCCTGGGATTGAAAATGCTCGTGAATGTCAGTTGCCATTACCTAAAAAGTTTTGGGATAAACGCCAAAAGTTCATCGCATTTCCACGTGGTATTGATTTTATTTTCACGCAAGGCAATCGCGTGATGGGTTTACCAAGAAGCACAAGAATCACGCTTGAGGAGAAAAACTAATGTATGTAGCAGTTAAGGGCGGCGAAAAAGCCATTGAAAATGCCCATTCATATTTAGATGATTATCGTCGTGGTGATCGAGCCATTGCTGAATTAACTATCACGCAGATCAAAGAACAATTACCATTGGCTGTATCGCGTGTGATGACTGAAGGTTCATTGTATGATCCTGAATTGGCAGCGTTGGCAATCAAACAGAGCGCTGGTGATATTGTAGAAGCAATTTTTTTATTGAGAGCCTATCGTACAACGTTACCAAGATTCACAGATAGTTTGCCATTGGATACAACAAAAATAGCGTTAAAACGCCGAGTTTCTGCTGTTTATAAAGATATTCCAGGTGGCCAATTATTAGGTCCAACATTTGACTATACACATCGCTTATTGAACTTTGCATTAGCTGCTGAATCAGATCAAGCAGAAAGCATTGGTGATTCTAAAAATGAGGATCAAGAGTTTGCTAATTGCCCTCATATATTAGATTTATTGATGAATGAAGGGCTTGTGATGAAGCCTGATGAAAAGCGCCAAGCACCTGTTAAGGATATTACGCGTGATCCCGTGCAGTTTCCAGCAGGTAGAGCAGAGCGTTTGCAATTATTGGCACGTGGTGATGAAGGTTTCTTGCTGTCATTGGCTTATTCAACTCAGCGTGGATTTGGTCGCACGCATCCTTTCATGGGTGAAATGCGCTTTGGTGATATTGAAATCTGGTTGCATCCTGAAGAGTTGGATATGGATATTCCCATTGGCACAATTGAAATCACAGAGTGCGAAATGGTGAACCAATTTGTGGAAACATCCGAAGATGTGCAATTTACACGCGGTTATGGTTTAGGCTTTGGTTACTGTGAACGTAAAGCAATGTCGATGGCATTGGTGGAGCGCGCATTATGTGCGGATGATTGGGAAGAAGAGCGTGAATCACCTGTTCAAGATGAAGAGTTTGTTTTATCCCATTGTGACAATGTGGAAGCTTCGGGTTTTGTATCTCATCTAAAATTACCGCATTACGTTGATTTCCAATCGGAATTGGATCTTTTGCGCAAGATCAGAGCTGAACGAGCACAAGCGAAAAGTCATCAAGGGATGGAAGGATAAGAACATGCAAGAAACAAGTTTATATAATTTCGCTTATTTGGATGAACAAACCAAACGAATGTTGCGTCGTGCTTTGTTGAAAGCAGTTGCAATTCCAGGTTATCAAGTGCCATTTGGCGGTCGTGAAATGCCATTGCCTTATGGATGGGGAACAGGCGGGATTCAAGTAACAGCTAGTATTATTGGTGCATCTGATGTTCTAAAAGTGATCGACCAAGGTGCGGATGACACAACGAATGCCATTTCTATTCGTAAGTTCTTTGAAAAAACTGCCCATGTTGTTACAACAACACATACAAAAGAAGCAGATATCATTCAAACGCGTCATAGAATCCCTGAAGAGAAATTAAAAGCAGGGCAGATCATCGTTTTCCAAGTGCCAATTCCAGAGCCATTACGTTTTATTGAGCCTTCGGAAGTGGAAACGCGCACAATGCATGCATTGCAAGATTATGGTGTGATCAATGTGAAGTTGTATGAAGATATTGCTCGCTTTGGCAACATTTCAACATCCTATGCTTACCCTGTGAAAGTGGATAACCATTACATTATGGATCCTTCACCGATTCCAAAATTTGATAACCCAAAAATGAACCAAAGTGAAGCATTAATGCTATTTGGTGCAGGTCGTGAAAAGCGTTTATATGCGCTACCACCTTATACAGATGTTGTGAGCTTGGATTTTGAGGATTATCCCTTTGAAGTTCAAAAATGGGACAACGTTTGTGAAATTTGTGGTAGCCCAGATTCATTCTTGGATGAAGTTGTGGTGGATGATAAAGGTCATCATATTTTTGTCTGTTCAGATACTGATTATTGCCAATCTCAGCTGGCAACAAAGGATGAAGCATGCAATTAGTGAATGAAAGCGAGTTAGCAATGGAAAGTTCAGTGGTTGAAACACCATTATTAGAAGTGAAAGCCTTAACAAAATTATATGGCCCAAACAAAGGCTGCCAAGATGTTTCTTTTGAAATTTATCCTGGTGAAGTGATTGGCATTGTGGGTGAATCAGGCTCAGGTAAATCGACATTATTGTCCACATTATCAGGGCGATTAAAACCAGATCATGGTTCTGTGACATATATTCATGCAGATGGCACAATCCAAAATCTATATGAACAAACAGAAGCAGAACGCAGGCAATTACTTAGAACAGAATGGGGATTTGTTGAGCAAAATGCTCGTGATGGTTTGAGAATGGCTGTTTCAGCAGGCGCAAATATCAGTGAGCGCTTGATGGCGCAAGGTGTTCGTCATTATGGTCATTTAAATCAAACAGCGCGTGAATGGTTAGAAGAAGTAGAAATCTCTGAAAGTCGTGTGAATGATTATCCAAGAACATTTTCAGGCGGCATGCAGCAGCGTTTGCAGATCGCGCGCAATTTAGTATCCAATCCTCGTTTAGTGTTTATGGATGAACCCACAAGTAGTTTAGATGTTTCTGTGCAAGCTAAGCTGTTAGATTTGATTCGATCATTGGTTCGTCAATATAACTTATCCATCATTTTAGTTACACATGATTTAGCAGTTGCAAGGTTGCTCGCGGATCGTTTAGTAGTGATGCAAAATTCACGCGTCATTGAAACAGGTTTAACTGATCAAATTTTAGATGACCCACAACACGCATATACCCAGTTGTTAGTGTCATCCATCTTGCAAGTATAAGGAGCGCAATATGTCCGAAGTTATGATCTCAGCGAATGGTATTTCAAAGAAATTCGTCATGCATCAGCAAAATGGTGCAGAAATTAATGTTTTCAATGATCTGAAATTTGATGCTGAATCTGGCAAGTGTTTGATTTTAGCAGGGCAATCAGGATCAGGAAAATCAACACTATTGCGAATGATGTACGGCAATTATTTATCTAACAGTGGTGAGCTTAAAATCAAAGATGGCAATCAATGGGTGGATATGGTGACAGCAACTCCACGCCAAATTGTTGCTTTGCGTAAAAACAGCATTGGTTATGTGAGCCAATTTTTGAAAACGATTCCTCGAGTAACAACATTGAATGTTGTCATGCAGCCAGCATTGGAGCGAGGCATTCCAAAAGAAGATGCACAAAAGCGCGCAGAAGATTTATTGAGTCGATTAAATATTCCAGAAAGATTGTGGCATTTAGCACCCAGTACATTTTCAGGTGGTGAACAGCAACGTGTGAATATTGCACGTGGATTTATGGTGAGTTGGCCAATTTTATTGCTAGATGAACCGACAGCATCATTGGATGAAAAGAATCGTGATGTGGTTTTAGAGCTCATTCAAGAAGCTAAAGAGAATGGCAGTGCGATCATTGGAATTTTCCATGATGCTTATGTGCGCCAACAAGTGGGTAATCGTCAATTCAACGTACTAAATAATGAGGTGGTTGATCATGTCAGCTGAGCAAATTTTTACAAATGCACAGATCGTTTTAAGTGATGAGGTTATTAAAGGTACAGTTGTTGTACAAGATGGCAAAATCAAAAGCATCGAGCATGGCAATGTTTCTGTGCCATCAGCGATGGATATGCAGGGCAATTATTTAATGCCTGGTATGGTGGAGCTGCATACAGATAACTTGGAAAAACATATGATGCCAAGGCCATCTGTAAAATGGCCATCGTTACCTGCGATGATTAGCCATGATAACCAGATTGCAAGTGCAGGGATTACAACTGTTTTCGATGCAATTTCGTTGGGTGATATTACACCTAAAAGTACACGCTTGACGAATTTAAAGCCGATGTTGGAAACTCTAAATTATTCACAAGAGCATCAAATCACTCGAGTGGAGCATAAGCTACATTTACGCTGTGAAGTGGCGCATCCTAATACCTTAGATGTGTTTGAGGAGACAATTGGTAATAAGCATGTTGGTTTAGTTTCCTTGATGGATCATTCACCAGGGCAAAGACAATTCAGAGAAGTTGAGCATTATCGCGTGTATTACAAAGGGAAATATGGCTTAACTGCTGATGAAATGCGTGATTATGAAACTCAGCAATTAGCAAATGCTGCGTTATTTAGCCAAAAACATCGTTTAGATATTGCGCAATATTGTCGTGATCATAATATTGTTATGGCGAGCCATGATGATGCAACGGAATCTCATGCTTTAGAATCTTATGAGTTGGGCATGAAAATTGCTGAATTTCCAACGACAGAAGAAGCAGCCAAATTTTCCACGATGAAGAATATGCAAGTATTAATGGGCGCGCCCAATGTGGTTCGTGGAGGTTCTCATTCAGGGAATGTGTCAGCAGGATTTTTGGCAAAGCAGAATTTATTGCATATATTATCCAGTGATTATTATCCAAGCAGTTTATTACACGCAGCATTTTTATTAACACATGAAGATATTGGCTATGATTTAGCTCAAGCTGTTCGTTGCGTGAGCAAAAATCCAGCGGAAGCTGTGGATTTACATGATCGTGGTGAAATCGCCGTGGGTAAAAAAGCGGATTTATTGCAAGTGATTATGCATGGTGATCAGCCATTAATTCAAGCAGTTTGGAAAAGTGGTTGTCGCGTTGTTTAAAGGATGATTATGCATTACAGTGCATTTTATATTATGGGGCCATCTGGCTCAGGCAAAGATTCAGTCATTGAAGGACTTTGTGACTACTTTGCTGATCAAGTCAGTCGGCCACCACGTTACATTACACGCATTTTGAGTAGCGATGATGCAGAACAACATAATGTCATTGCACCAGAAATCTTTAAAGAATTACAGGATAAAGATTGCTTCTCTTTGAGCTGGCAAGCTAATGGTTATCGCTATGCTTATGATAAACAATGGCTCAATGATTTGGATGAGCAGAAGATTGTTTTACTCAATGGTTCACGTGAATATTGGCCTGAAGCTCAAGAGAAATTTGCTGATTTATTAGTGCCAATTGCGTTGGATTTAGATAGCGATATACAGCGTTCCCGATTAGAAGGGCGTGCACGAGAAACACAATCAGAGATTGAACAGCGTATTGTGCGAAGTGAATCATTTCAATCTCAAATGTTATCTCACAAAATATTACAGTTAAATGCTAATCAACCTTTATCCAAAGTGATTGAGGATGGCATTCAATTGATTATCAATATCAGAAAAGGTGAAATATGTTAAAGCTGACATTTCTTGGAACATCAGATACAGCAGAAGTGCCAGTGTTTGGCTGTGATTGTCCTGTGTGTTTGGATGCTAATAATTTAAAAGAATTTCGTCGCAGCTCTTGTTCTGTGATGTTGAAATGCGAAGGGCAAACATTGCTGATTGATTGTGGCATTTCTGATATGTTGGGGCGATTTAGGCGTGATGAGATTGGTGCAATTATTCAAACTCATTATCATGGTGATCATGCGCAAGGTTTATTGCATATTCGCTGGGGCTTTGGCAAACCAATACCAGTTTATGGGCCACATGATGAAGAAGGATTTGCGGATCTTTATAAGCATCCTGGAATTTTGAACTTTCAAAAACCATGGAAACATGGGCAAGTGATAGAGTTTGAAGGTTTTAGCATCACAGCAGTTAACCTCAATCATTCTAAACCAACATTGGGTTATGTGATTGCAACAAGTAGAGGTTCTGTAGCGTATTTAACAGATACGGTGGACCTACCAGAAGAGACATATGAGCTATTGAAAGCTTACCATTTTGACTATTTGATTTTAGATTGCACATTTCCTCCACAAGATACATCACCACGCAATCATAATGATCTTAATTTAGTGAAGAAGATCGAAAGTCGTTTATCATGCGATCGTGTGATACTAACGCATATTAGTCATGATATGGATATGTGGCTACGTGATCCTGAGAATAGAGCATCTTTGCCTGATTATTATTCAGATGCGAAAGATAATATGAGCATCATGTTTTAGTGTATTTTTTCAAAATGCGCTAAACTAATTTTGGAGTAAGGTTTAGGGAATTTTAATTTTTAGAATAACTGGCCTTAAAATGAAAAATAATTTTGTTTCACTATTTTCTGAAGATAAAAATAGAGCGCTCAACTATGTTTGTGCGCTGATCTTCATTCTTGCGATGGTATTTTTTGCGGTCTATTTCAAAGATCGGGAAATTATCCTGCCTGAAATTGCCGCAATGGCAGTGGCATTATGGGCATATAAATCGCCTTCTTGGCTGAGCCAACCTGATAAAATTTTTACCATTCCAACAGTCACGGCGCTATTAGGCTTTGCTGTTAATATGTTAAATATTCCATATCTTGCCAAAATCAGCTTGGTATTGATGGCGATTATTGCTGTAATGTATGCCTTTCGTTTTATTTTTCCGCCAGCTTTAGCAACGGGTTTTTTGCCGATTGTCACCAATGCACATGAATGGTCGTTTATGATCTCAATTGTTGTCACAACGATGATTTTGATGATCGGAGTTTTAGCATTTCGCTTGAATCAAGGGATCAGTAGGGAAGTTGCCTTCAATCATAAAAAATTGTGGGCTTATACAATTATTACGGCTGTTTGGATTGTGATCACAAGCATTTTTGGTATAGAACATTTTGCTGTGATTCCACCCATCACAGTTGTGTTATATGAGTCCTTGGCTATGAAAATGTATCCTGTGAAGATGGCAATCAAGCAAACAATTGTGCTCACGATATCAATCACATTAGCAGTATTATTACAATTTGTGATTAAGGATTGGTTGATGCTTTCAGCAATTTTGATGGTGTTGGTTTATATCTTATTGGCATTGTTTAAAATGAAGATCCCAGCTGCTTATGCATTTCCATTTTTGATTTTTGTTTTCCCTGAAAATGTCGTGCCATATTTGCCATTGGCAAGTATTTTAGTGGGGGCTTTCTCATTTTCAATGGTACTTGTTGTGAATAAGTTTAGCCCAAAAATGTCAAAGTAATATCAGTATAAAATAAAAGCGAATCTTAGAGATTCGCTTTTTTATGTAATTTTGATAATTTAAAAATGATAAGGAATAGCCATATTTTCATAAAACAGGGCTAGCCAGTTTCAATATTATAAGTAATATGCTGCATGATGAGAATTTATATAATTACAGTATATATATTTTTTTCAAAGTATATCACTATGCTAAAAGACGCATTTTTTTTATACTTTTCATCAAGAAAACTTAAGTCAAATAATAGAATCTAGATATAGCAGCTACAAAATTGCTACTAATTTATGATTGACTTAGGAGGATTGTATGAAATTTCAAGGTATTTATGTTCCATTAGTGACACCATTTAAAGCAGATAAAAGTTTAGATGTTGAAACATTAAAAATATTGGTGCAAAGCTTTATTGATAAAGGTGTCTCTGGTTTAGTGGCATGTGGTACAACTGGTGAATACTATACATTTTCAGAAGAAGAGAGAGCAACAGTTTTGAAAACAGTTGCTGATATTGCCAAAGGGAAAGTTACATTAATCGCAGGGATTAATGATCTCTCAACAGACGGTGCTTGCCGCCGTGCAAAAGAAGCAGAAGCATTGGGTTATGAAGCCTTTATGTTGTCTCCACCTGCGTATAGTTTGCCTGATCAAGCAGGCGTGATTGCACACTATGAAACGGTTGCTAAAGCAACAAACTTACCAATCATTATGTACAACTTTCCAGCACGTGTTGGTATTTCAATTGAATATGAAACAGTGGTGCATTTGGCAAAAAATTCTAATATTGCTGGGATTAAAGAAAGTAGCGGTGATTTCAGTAGAGCTTTACGTTTATTACAGACTGATTTCAAAGATTTTGAAGTTGTCTGTGGTTGTGATGACCAGCCTGTTGATTTCTTCTTTTGGGGGGCAAAAAGCTGGATTGCTGGCGCAGGTAATGTATTCCCTGAAGAGCAAGTAGCATTATTTAATGCAACGCAAAATAATGATTGGAATTTGGCTCGCAAGATCATGAAAGAGATCTATCCGGCTATTCACTCTATGGAATCAGGCAACTATAACCAAAAAGCAAAACTAGGTTGTTTGAAAGCAACAATTGATGTAGGCACAGTACGCTTACCATTGTCTGATCTATCTCATGAAGAGAAAGAAGAATTTTTGACATTTTTTCGTTAAGAATGAGAGGTGAAACATGGTTAAAACTAAAGAAGAGATCTTTCAACTAGCGAAAGATGGAAAATTATGGGCAGGTAACTTGATTGCTGAGTACACCAGTTCAGGTGGGAAAATTGAGTGTATTTCTCCCATTGATAATACTGTGATTGGTTATATTGCCGATGGTAATGCTCGGGATATTGATGCTGCAGTGAAAGTTGCTCGAGATACATTTGAAGGTGGTGAGTGGAGTCAAAAATCACCAGCTGAACGTAAAGTTGTGATGTTGAAGTTTGCTTCATTGTTAGAAATACACAGTGAAGAGCTTGCAGCATTAGATTGTGTGGATGCGGGTAAGCCTATTACAGAATGTTTAAATACAGATATTCCAGCTACGATCGATACATTCTATTGGTATGCAGAAGCTATTGATAAAGTGTTTGGAAAAATTGCACCTACGGCGAATGATGTGATGGGTTTGATCACGAATGAGCCCATTGGTGTTGTAGGCGCAGTATTACCATGGAACTTTCCCGCTCAAATGTTTGCTTGGAAAGTTGCACCTGCATTGACAGCAGGGAATTCGGTGATTGTTAAACCGGCAGAATTAACCTCGCTAAGTGCTTATCGCATGGTTGAATTGGCATATGAAGCAGGTGTGCCTAAAGGTGCTTTGAGCTTAGTGTGTGGATTAGGTGAAAAAGTGGGTGAGCCTTTAGGTCGACATATGGATGTGGATGTTGTCTCCTTTACAGGCTCCACAGAAGTTGGACGTTATTTCTTAAAGTACTCTGCGGAAAGCAATTTAAAAGAGATTATTTTGGAATGTGGTGGTAAAAGCCCACAAATTGTCTTTGAAGATGCTGATCTTGATGCTGCCGTTCCCCATATTTTAGCTTCTGCTTTTTGGAACATGAGTGAAAACTGTAGCTGTGGCTCTCGTTTGCTTGTCCATGAAAACGTTAAAGATGCACTATTAACTAAGTTAAAAGAAGGTTTGAAGTCATGGAAAGTAGGGAACCCTCTAGATCCTGAAGTTTCAATTGGCCCGATGGTGGAAGAAGCTCATTTTAATAAAGTTAAATCTTTCATTGATGTCACATTAAAAGAAGGTGGCAAGTTAATTATAGGTGGAAAAACTCATAGTGATTTAGGTAGTGGCTGGTATGTAGAGCCAACTATTTTTGATCATGTCACAAAAGATATGACACTTTTTCAAAATGAAGTTTTTGGCCCTGTTTTAGCTGTTTGTAGCTTTACAACAGATGATGAAGCTGTGACTTTAGCCAACGATTCACATTATGGATTAGCGGCATCGTTTTATACAGAAAATCTTAAGCGCGCTTTTAAAGCCGCCAGTGCAATTAAGGCTGGAACAATTTCAGTCAATGGTTTTAGTGAAGGTGATATCACAACACCATTTGGAGGATTTAAACAGTCAGGCTTTGGGGGCAAAGATAACGGATTGGAAGCATTTGACCAATATATACAACAAAAGGTTATTTGGTATATGAATTAACCCAAATTAAGGAGTTAAGCATTCATTAGAGTTTTCTAGTGAATGCTTATAAAGAGGTAAGGATATGAAGAAGAATAAGGCATCAAAAGAGTTAAAATTAGCGGTTGCTGCTTCTACAGTGGGATCCGTTGCTGAATGGTATGAGTTTTTTCTATATGGAACCGCATCTGCTTTAGTTTTTGGGCAAGTATTTTTTAAACAAACAGGTAATGCTATTGACGGTATTTTGGCTGCATTTGCTTTGTACGCGGTGGGATTTTTAGCAAGGCCTTTAGGTGGATTAGTATTTGGCCATTTTGGCGATAAATATGGTCGTAAAAAGCTCTTACAAATTAGTTTAATTATGGTAGGAATTACAACCTTTTTGATGGGGGCGATTCCAGGCTTTGACAGTATTGGTTATTGGGCTCCAATTTTATTAGTTTCATTACGCTTAATTCAAGGTTTTGCGTTTGGCGGTGAGTGGGGAGGTGCTGTAATTTTAGTATCTGAACATAGCCCACCAGATCGTAGAGGATTTTGGGCAAGCTGGCCACAAGCGGGTGTACCATTAGGCAATTTAGTTGCAACAATCGTACTATTAATTCTCTCTACGACTCTAACACAAGAACAATTTTTAGATTGGGGATGGCGTGTTGCATTCTGGTTCTCTGCAGTTGTTGTATTAATAGGTTTATGGATTCGTAAAAGTGTAGATGATGCTCCTGTATTTAAAGAAGCACAAAAGCAGCAAGAGTTGAGAGAAGATAAACAACTCGGCATTGTAGAAGTTTTAAAACATCATAAAAAAGCAATTGTTGCAGGCATTGGTGCTCGTTTTGTAGAAAATATTTTGTACTATATGGTTGTAACTTTTTCAATTAGTTACCTGAAGTTAATTGTAGAAAAAGATACGACCGAAATACTTTGGATGATGTTTGGTGCCCATTTTGTACACGTATTCTTTATCCCATTAATGGGGCACTTAAGTGATATTCATGGTAGAAAGCCTATATTTATGATCGGTGCAGTATTGACAGCAACATGGGGATTCTTTGCATTCCCAATGATGGATACAGGTAATGATTGGATCATTATGTTAGCAATTATTATTGGGTTGTTCTTCCAATCAATGACATATTCACCTTATTCTGCATTAATGACGGAGCTGTTTCCAACACATGTGCGTTATACATCATTATCGTTGTGTTACCAAGTAGCCCCAATTTTAGCAGGGTCATGGGCCCCATTAATCTCTTTAGCATTGTTAAATAAATTCCATAGCTCTATCCCTATCGCTATTTATTTAGTTTTTGCAAGTTTAGTATCAATCATCTGTATTTCATTGGTAAAGGAAACAAAAGGAAAAGAGTTAACATTTGATAAAGCAGAATAGAAATATTGCAATCTTGAGTTGAACTGGATAAATTCTATAGAGTTTATCCAGTTTTTTTATGGCTTGAGTATTGAGAAATAGCTATGTTGAGTGAAGCAGGTTTTGATTTTGAATTAAGTAATGCGGCATTTGAAGTCGATGATTTACAAGGCTTCTTAAAGCATATTCGATTAGTTATGCCATTGATTAATCAACTACAAAATATTACTTTTTTCGTAAAAGATACTGAGGGTAATTATGTGATTGCCAATCAGAATTTAGTTTATCGTTCGCAAAAAAAAGATGTTTCTGAACTAATTGGTCAAAAAGCAGAAGAAGTCTTTGGAGTAGTTGGTGCGGCATTCACTAATCAAGATTTAGAAGTCATGACAAATAAACCTCTCATTAATCATTTAGAATTACATCACTATAAATCGGGTTTATTGGGATGGTGCATGGCAACAAAAATTCCATTAATAGATCCAATGGGTATTGTTGTTGGAATGGTTGGAATGGCGATAGATTTACAAGATGAAAAAGAAAATAGACCAAAGATTAACTCTAAATTGAGTAAAGTTGAACAATATATAAGCCAAAATTTTCAAGAAAATATGACAATTGAAGATTTAGCACATATTGCCAACTTGTCAAAGTCACAACTCAATCGTCAATTTAAAAATATTTTTCAGATGACACCCTTACAATTAATCCATAAGAAACGTTTTGACTTAGCGATTTCTTTATTATCTCAAGACATTTCTATTACAGAAATTTCATTAAAGTGCGGCTACAGTGACCACAGCGCATTTAGCCGAAAATTTAAAGAAGTGACACAAATGTCACCCAGTGAGTTTAAAGAGAGAGTTTACCAAACTAAATCTTAAGTTTAATTACTTTCATTAGTTACGTAAGTAGTGAAAATGTAGTTCTCCATGTTACAAAGAATTTACTTTTTATAGTAATCTTGGGGACTCAAACATGGCGGAGAATAGTAGTTTTTCTAATAAAGGCAAGTGGATGGAGATGCAAATAGGCATTCTTCCATTACCTGTTTATATTGTATTGGCAGCCATTATTTTATTAGCTGCTTATGTGGGTAAATTACCTGTCGATATGATTGGTGGTTTCGCGCTTATGATGATTATAGGTATGTTATTAGGCGATTTGGGCTTAAAAATTCCTATTTTAAAAGATATTGGTGGACCAGCAATATTATCTATTTTTATTCCATCAATTCTCGTTTTTTATAATGTTTTTAATAAAAATACCATTGATGCGATCACTGCTGTCACTAAAACATCTAACTTCTTGTATTTTTATATTGCTTGCTTGGTTACAGGTAGCATTTTAGGCATGGTTAGAAAAACATTAATTAGTGGGTTTGTACGATTATTTGTACCATTAATTGTCGGTACAGTGGCATCTTGTATTGTTGGTACATTAGTAGGAACAGTATTGGGTTTAGGGACATTTGAATCTTTCTTCTACATTGTTGTGCCAATTATTTCTGGTGGTATTGGTGAAGGTATTTTACCTTTATCTATTGGTTACTCTGCTGTTTTGGGTAAAAGCCCAGAAGATTTTATTGGTATGTTAGTACCTGCTGCGATGTTGGGCAATGTTGTAGCAATTATGTCTGCTGGCTTTTTACATCGTTTAGGTATCAAGAAACCACATCTAACAGGTAATGGAACACTTGTTAAATCAGGTGATGAAATTTTTGAAGAAAGAAAAGAGCTTCCATTTAATGTTTCTTTAATGGGGGCTGGCATGGTTTTAGCATGCAGTGCTTTTATTTTGGGTGGTTTGTTGAATACGATTATTCCAATTCCCGCTCCAATCATTATGATTATCAGCGTTGCATTAATTAAATTACTTGCGATTTTGCCAGAAAAAATGGAAGTGGGAGCTTATCAATTCTATCGTTTTGTTGCGACTAATTTAACATGGGCATTATTAGTAGGTGTCGGTGTTTTATATACGCCATGGGATAAAGTATTACAGGCTATTAGTCCTGCTTATGTCATTACCGTTGTTGCAACTGTTTTAACAATGATTACGTCAGGCTTTTTTGTGGGTAAATATATGAAGATGTACCCGATTGAGGCAGCTATTGTTACTGGGACTCACAGTGGATTAGGTGGTACAGGCGATGTTGCAATTTTATCAGCAGCAAATCGTATGGAGCTTATGCCTTTTGCACAAATTGCGACCCGTTTAGGTGGTGCAGGTGTTGTTGTGCTTGCTGTCATTATCATGCGATTGATGGCTTAAAATTTTGGAGACCAACATGATTAAAGTAAGCGCAGGCACACTGGAATCTAATGACATTTGGATAACATTAGAAGTTTTAGAAAACGGTGACCATATCACTATTGAGTTAGAAAGTATTGTAATGGCTCAATTTGGTGATTCTATAAGAGAAACATTATTAAATTTGGTTCAAACGAGAGCTAAGAGTTGTGGCCTTTTGATTAAAGCTATAGATAAAGGTGCTCTACCATACACTATCGAAGCAAGAATGGTAACTGCGTTATCGAGAGCCAATCTTTTAAAAGGAGAAAAATAATGAATTTATTAAGATCATTATTATTCTTACCAGGTAACAATCCTGGGATGTTACAGAATGCTGGAGTCTTTGGAGCAGATGGTATTATTTTTGATTTGGAAGATGCAGTTTCTCCTCTTGAAAAAGATTCAGCAAGGCACTTGGTTTATTATGCATTGATTAATAATGAGTATGGTCCAACCAAAACTATTGTAAGAATTAATCCATTAATTTATGGTGGGCGTGATGATATCGCAATGATTGCTCAGGCAAAACCAGATGCTTTAATGCTTCCTATGATTCAACATCCGAATGAATTGTTAGAAATTATTGAATTAATAGATCGTCATGCAGATGGTAAAAAAATAGATGTTATTCCATTAATTGAAACAGCTGGTGGAATCGCAAATATTGATGCAATTGCAGGTACAAGTGATCGAATTTTAGCATTGGCTTTTGGTGCTGAAGATTATAGTGTTTCTATTGGTACAGAAAGAACAACAGAAGGCACTGAAATATTATTTGCAAGGCAAAAAATGGTTAATGCAGCTGCTGCGCACGGCTTAACTGCGATTGATACACCATTTACTGATGTGCAAGATAAAGAAGGTTTATTGAAAGATACTCTTTATGCTAAGCAAATAGGATTTAAAGGCAAACTAGCGATTAATCCACGACAAATTGAGAGCATTCACAAGGCTTTTACACCATCTAAAAATGAAATTAAGTGGTCAATGAGGGTGTTAGAGGCAATCAATATTGCAAAACAAAAAGGTTCAGGTGTGATTGCATTAGATGGAAAAATGATTGATGCCCCGATTGTATCACGCGCAGAAAGAACAATTAAAATTGCCCAACATTTGAATTTAATTATGGGGGAACAATAATGAAAAATTTAGTTGGTAGAGAATTGCCAGAGTTTATAGAAGGTTATGGTGTCGTTAAGCCATTTAATGGTGCATTCAGCACAACACCAGATATGAATCGATATGCGCCTAAAGTTAAATACTCATTACCTGCTCAGGATAAAATCTTAGAGGATTTAGAGGCTGTATTTAAGAATATTCCTATAGTTGATGGTATGACATTAGGTTTCCATCATCATTTTAGAAATGGTGATTTTGTTGTTAATAAGGTGATGGCTGTCGCGCATAAGCTCAATATTAAAAATTTAACAGTCGCACTGAGTTCTATTTTTCCTGTACATGCACCATTAGTTGATTACATGAAAGATGAGACCGTTACTCAAATTGATACAAACTATATGTCTGGACCAGTTGCTCAGGCAATTTCTGAAGGCAAGCTGAAAAAAACTGCCATTTTGAGAACTCATGGTGGGAGGGCAAGAGCTATAGAATGTGGGCAATTAAAGGTTGATGTTGCTTTTATTGCAGCACCTTGTGTTGATACATATGGCAATATTAATGGTGTAGAAGGTGATGTTGCATGTGGTTCTTTAGGTTATGCTTTTCCTGATATGGAATATGCTGAACATGTCGTGGCTGTAACTAATAATATATTACCTTATCCTTTGAATCGTATTTCTATACCACAAACACGAGTCGACTATATTGTAGAATTGGATGAAATTGGAGACCCTAAAGGAATTGTGTCAGGCACAACTACTATTACAAAGGACCCCGTGCAATTAAAGATTGCTTCACTAGCCGCAAAAGCGATTGAGTGTTCAGGATTATTAAAAAATGGTTTCTCTTTTCAAACAGGTGCTGGTGGTGCATCTCTAGCAGTGGCTGAATATATTCGAGAAATGATGAAAGAACAAAATATTACGGGTAGTTTTGCATTAGGTGGCATTACAGGTTATTTGGTTCAAATGTTAGAAGAAGGATTATTTAAGAACCTATTAGATGTTCAAGGGTTTGATTTAGAAGCCATCAGGTCTTTAAGAGATAATCCAAATCATATGGAAATTGGCGCTGGCATGTATGCTAATCCATTTAATTCAGGTTGTGTTGTCAATCAACTAGATTGCGTGGTATTAGGGGCAACTGAGATGGATACATCATTCAATGTTAATGTTACCACAAGCTCCAATGGTTTAATTATGGGAGGGTCAGGTGGGCACAGTGATACCGCGGCAGGTGCTAAATTAACAATTGTAACAGCTAATTTATTACGTAGCCGTTTGCCAATTATTCGTGATGACATTATGGTAATCACTACACCAGGTGAAACTGTGGATGTGTTAGTGACAGAGTATGGTATTTGTGTGAACCCATGTAGACAAGATTTAATTGAGTTATACACACAGAATAAACTCCCTTTATTTAGTATTGAAGAGATGAAAGAGCTTGCTGAAAAGAAAGCTGGTAAATCTCAGGTTGCTGAAGTTAATAAAGATCGAATAGTTGGCATTTTAGAATATAGAGATGGCACTGTTATTGATCTCATTTATTCAATAAAAAATAGTTAGTTAGATGATAGGCTTTACATTGTGATAGTAAAGCCTATCCTAAAATAATATGGGAGCGATATGTCATATATTTATAATCATATTACGAAGGAACATAATGTTGCGTACCAAGAAATAAAAGAGTTTTTAGAGCAAAATAATCTTTTAATGGATTGTAATGTGACAGATTTTATAGAAGTACGTGATAAGTCTATATTGGTGGCTTGTGCAGGTTGGGATGGCAATATTATCAAATGTGTTGCAATTAATGAAAATGATAGAGGCTCAGGAATATCATTATCTATGCTGAGCGAAGTGCAAAAACTAGCGATATCACAAGGTTATTCAGAGCTGTTTTTATTTACCAAGCCATGTAATGTAGAGCTGTTTAAAGCCGCAGGATTTTACCCAATCATCATCCATGACAAAGTGGTACTGATGGAGAATAGCCAGAATCGTTTCGCAAAATTTTGTCATCATTTAACACAATATCAAAAAATCGATGGTGTAAGTGGTGCGATAGTTATGAATGCTAATCCTTTCACTCTAGGCCATCAGTATTTAATCCAGAAAGCTTTAGAAAATTGTGATTGGTTACATGTTTTTGTTGTACAAGAGAATTTATCATTTTTTAGCTTTGAAGATCGTTATCAGTTAGTTCAAGAAGGAACAAAACAGTTCGATAGGGTAACGGTTCATAAAGGATCTGACTATATTATTTCTCGTGCATCATTTCCTAATTATTTTTTAAAAGATACTAATTTAGTATCAAGCAGTCATGCTGGCTTAGATTTATCAATTTTTAGAAAATTTATTGCGCCAGCATTAAACATTAGTTGTCGTTTTGTCGGAACAGAACCTACAGACATGATTACTCGGCAATATAATGAAGAAATGGTGCATTATTTACAGGAAACACAAGGTGAATCTCTTGCCATTAATGTAATAGAGATCCCTAGGATATCGATCACAGCAAATGTTATATCAGCATCTTCTGTTAGGCGATATTTAGCAGATCAAAATTTTGATGCAATTGCTCAGTTAGTACCAGATTCTACATTGAAATATTTAGTAGAAAGGTATAAAAAATGAAGTTGTTAGAATATACATTCTTGAATAATCTTGCAGCAACTGCTTTAAAGTCTGAAGTGTTATTGAGCCCAAAACCTGGCTTGGTTGATCGTTTGAATAATGGTGCACATTGTGACATGAATGTTGAATTATTTATGAAAAGTGCAGACATTATTTCAACTTACATGGAACATTTTGTATCTATAGGGTGGGAAAATAGGTTTTTGCCATCAAGTGTGCTGTTGCCAATTATTAGAGAAGTTGGGATCCAGTGTGAAGCAGATATGTTTAATGTAACGCATGGTATTAATACACATAAAGGCGCAATTTTTTCTTTTGCTTTGATCGGTACTGCTATGGGGAAGTATTGGGATAATATTGATAGGGTTTCAATTGATGATTTATGTAATGAGGTTGCTAATATTTGTTCGGGTATTGTTAACAATGAGTTGAAAAATTCAGATGAGCAGAATACTGCAGGGCAAAAAATTTTTAAAAAGTATGGTATTGCTGGCGCACGAGGAGAAGCTGAACATGGCTTTCGGTCAGTGAGACTGATTGCTTTGCCTATTCTAGAGGAGTTATCAGGTCTGCATTCTGAAGAACAAATATATTTACACATATTAATGAGCCTAGTTGCATATACCAATGATACAAATATTATTTCACGCAAAGATATGAAAGGATTGATGTTTGCACAAGATATTGCTAAATATTATTTAGATTCAGGTAGTGTTTTTAATGATCACAATTTAATGCGTTTAAAAGGTATTGATAACCTTTTTATCCTTAATAATATTAGCCCAGGTGGTTGTGCTGACTTATTAGCTATTACATTATATTTAAAAGCATTTCAGGAATGGCAAACAAGTAGAGGTATTTAAGTGATGCAATATTGCGAAATGCTAAATGGTAAACAAGTCTCACTAGATGAAGTTTTATTATCTAAAGAAACTAGACAAAAGACACAATTACAATTGTTACGTCAGCATGATGGCACACTTGTTTACTTGACCTTAGTAGCTCCTGGTAATATTAAAAATAATGATGGTTTTAGATATGTTTTTTATAGAGCATTGCTAGACTTTGAGAAACAATGCATACAACAGAAACTATCAATTATTTGTCATGGACGAATTATTGAAAACACTGGATTAGAAGCATATTGGATGATTAAAACTGAAGACATGTATTGTGTAAAAAAGCTCTGTATAAATTTAGAAGAACGGATGATATATGGGCGATTATGTGATTTTGATGTCATCATTGGTAATTCTATGAATCATCATATAGTTTCTCGAAGTGATTTAAATTTATCAGGTCGGAAGTGCCTTGTATGTGGTTCATTTGCACATGTTTGTGCTAGATCACAAGAACATTCTTATACAGATGTTTTAGATAGTGTAAGCGATATTATTTGTCAAAGTATTCAAGATATATTAGTGATTTAATTCAAAGTAATAGACTTATCATATGATGAAATTTTTCAGTAAAATAAAGCTGCAAACTAAAATATTGCTCTTAGGAGGAGTGATATTAATCTTAGCCATCAGTGTGGGTGGTGTAGTTATTTTAAGGATTGTGGATACATATTTTAATGATATTGCTTTAGATAGAGGCAATCATGCAATGAGTGAAATTATCAACCAACCACTTGTTGCTCAATCGCTTATAAATCCAACACCTGAAAACTCGAAAGAATTGGTGAATTTAACAAATATTATTCAACGTGCATCAATTGTAGATTTTATAGTGATCATAGATATGGATGGCATTCGTTTAACACATCCTAATCCAAACAAAATTGGATTGTTAGTAGAGGGTGATGATGTCAGTGATGTATTTTTAGGCAAATCTTATATATCTACAGCTGCTGGCACTTTAGGAAGATCTTTGAGGTTGTTTGAGCCTGTTTATGATGGAAAACAACAAGTTGGTGCTGTCATTATTGGCATTACAGTAGAGTCTATTAGTTTAATGGCAGCTAAAATATATATGCCAATTATGTATTTTTTGGCTTTCATTTTATGTGTGACTGTTGTATCAACAGTATATTTAGCTAAGCATATTAAGAAAATATTAAATAATTTAGAGCCACATGAAATAGCAAGGATGCTGGAAGAAAAAAACTCTATGTTCCGCACAGTTAAAGAAGGCGTCATTGTGATCAATACATCTGGGTATATTTCACTGATTAATGATGCAGCTAAGAGAATTCTAGGATTAGATAATCGAATTGAAGGAAATTTTTTTCGGCAGAATATTTATAAAATTGATGATTATTTGGCTAATTCTAGGTTGGAAGATGTTATGAAATCTCAGATGCCAGAATATGATAGCGAACAAAAATTGGATAATACGATTATTATTACAAACAGAGTGCCATTAATTGTCAAAGGAAAAGTCGTTGGAGCGATGGCTACTTTTAGAGATATGACTGAACTCAGGAAATTGGCTGAGCGATTAACAGGTGTTAAACGTTATTTAGAAGCACTTCGAGTGCAGCAGCATGATTTTTCAAATAAGATGCATGTTATTCATGGATTATTCAGTACACAAAATTATAGCGATTTGGGGGATTACCTTAATGAGCTCATGTACGAATTGAATGAAGAAGAATATAGCTTAACTGCGTCTGTGAAAGACCCAATTTTACAAAGTTATTTACACAGCAAGTTAAGACATGCTAATGAGTTAGGCGTTAACTTAGATATTGATATTCAGAATAATATTGATGTCATAGACAATAAAAGTATTGCCTATTCTTTAGTGACTTTATTAGGTAATTTAATCAACAATGCATTTGATGCTGTCGCCAATGAAGATGCTAAGGACGTTACTGTGGTTATGTCATTACATGAAGGTCAACTTTTATGCATGATAGAGGACAGTGGAAAAGGTATTAATCCTGATGATTTAGATAAAATTATGAATAAAGGTTATTCTTCTAATGGAGAAGGTAGAGGTTACGGCTTATATATTATTCTTAATATATTGAGTGAGTTAAACGGTAAGATTAGTTTTGATTCTGGAAAAAAAGCTGGCTTTGGTGTTAGCATACAAATACCTCAGAAGAATATTTGGTAAGTTATGATGATATCAGTTTTAATAGTTGAAGATGATCCAATGGTAGCAGAGCTGAACCGCTTGTATACTGAGAAGATTGATGGCTTTCATGTTATTAAAATTGTTAATAATGGGCGAGATGCTATCGATTTTTTGAGTAATCATAGTGTGCATTTAGTTTTACTGGATGTGTTTATGCCACATATGCAGGGATTAGCAGTACTCAAAAAAATCAAGTCATCATTCTCAGATGTGAATGTCATTATGATTACTGCTAATAGGGCAAGTTTAGATATTAAAACTGCATTAAATCATGGCGTGATAGATTATATAGTGAAGCCTTTTACCTTTGAAAGATTTCAATCAACACTTTTAGCTTTTAGTCAAAGATACAAAATATTGCATTCAGAGGAAGAGTTGACACAATCTGCTTTGGACAAAATTATCTCTATAGATATACCTAAATTACAAAGCCAACACCCTAAAGGGATTAATGAGCAAACATTATTAACAATTAAAAAGCTCATAAAAGATTTTACTCATACTTTTACTGTGACAGAAATTGCCGACATTAGTGGTTTGTCACGCATATCACTAAAGAAATATTTAGACTATCTTGAAAATCAAGGAGAATTAGAAAGCGAGTTGCTTTATTCCACAATGGGTAGACCTGCGAAGCTATACAAAATATCTAATTAGTTTCTAAAAAGCTGAATATGTTTCATATCCAGCCTAGTTATATTTACTTAACTTGCGGATGCAACCTCAAGATCATATAACCCAATCCACCTGATAAGAATGAGCCGATGAATACGCCGATTTTGCTTAAATCCTGCAATTCAGGTGAAACGAATGCCAACATGCTGATGAATAAACTCATTGTAAAGCCAATACCGCACAATAAGGCAACACCATAAACTTGTAGCCATGTTGCACCATTTGGGCGTTGGAATAAGCCTAATTTTTCACCCAAATACACGATACCGAAAATACCAATTTGCTTACCAAAGAATAAGCCTAAAGCAACACCTAAAACCACAGGATGAGCAAGCATAGATAATTCTAAGCCAGCAAATGAAACTCCTGCATTGGCAAAGCCAAAGATAGGAATGATCAAGAAGCTTACCCAATTGCTTAAGCTATGTTCCCAAGCAATCAATGGTGGTTCACCTTTTGCATTAAGGGCAACATTATTGAGCGGAATGGTTAAGGCTAAAGTTACACCTGCTAAAGTTGCATGAATGCCTGATTTTAAAACCATAAACCATAAGATTAAGCCAAATATGAGATATAGATACGGTGATGTTGCTTTTTTGAAGTTCAAAAATACGAGTGCAATGATGCTAACTAATGCGCCTAATAGATACATTAAGCTCAACTCTTGTGTGTAAAACACAGCAATGACGATAATGGCTGCTAAATCATCAATGATGGCTAAAGCTGTTAAAAATATCTTGAGTGATAAAGGTACTCGGCTACCCAATAAAGCCAAAATACCTAATGCAAATGCGATATCTGTCGCTGTTGGGATTGCCCAACCATTCAAAGCAGCAGCATCGCCTTTGTTGAGATAGTAATAGATGACAGCGGGCACAGCTAAACCTGCCAATGCCGCTAATCCTGGTAAAATTCGTTGTGAATTAGTGGCTAATTCACCCACTAAAAATTCACGTTTAAGCTCTAAGCCAACGTAGAGAAAAAAGATCGCCATCAATGCATCATTAATCCAATGCAAAATGGATAAACCTGCAATATAGCTATTTAAAATTGAGAAATATGATTCTGCCAATGGACTATTGGCAATGAGTAATCCCAGTAATGCCAATATCATTAAAACGATGCCACCTGCTGTGGGTAAAGCAAAAAAGTACTGAAGTTTTTTATACATCCATTCTCCCAAAGTTGTATTTCATAAAAAACGTAAATTTACTAGAAAGTGACAGTAAAACACAATATTTTTATTCAAAAATCGATAAAAGTTATAAATACATTTATTTTAAATATAAAAATTAGCATTGTTTTTGGAAGATTGTCCTTTGTTTTTAAAACATAAAAAAACAGCCATAAAAATATGGCTGTTTATGTTGAATAATGAATGAGTTAGGCTATTTATTGCACATTGCTTTTATCAATGACAATTAAATCTTGGTAGAAACGCTCAGGCACTTCTTCTTTTTTGATGCGTTTAACTGCAAACTCTAAGCCTTTTGCTGCTTGTGCGCCTGGGCCTTGATCAATTGTATTCAGCATTTTACCTTCTTTGATGTATTGCAATGCTAATGGTAATGCATCATAGCCAGAAACCAATACTTTACCTTCTAAGCCAGCATTTTCGATTGCTGTAATTGCGCCGATCGCCATATTGTCATTCGCTGCAAATACACCAACAACATCAGGATTCGCAGTTAGAATATTTGTCATCACATTCAATGCTTGTTCTGTTTCCCAGTTAGCTGTTTGTGATGCTACAACAGTAATTTCAGGTGCTTCAGAGAAAGCTTTCATCGCGCCTGCTTTACGTTGCTCGCCATTATCAACGCCTGGGATACCTTCTAGAATGACAACTTTACCTTTGCCACCTAATTCATCCACTAAGCGTTTTGCTGATTTATAGCCACCTTCAAAGTTATTCACGCCAACATAGTAATAAGTTAAACCAGCTGCTTTTGCTGCATCTTTATCTAACTCTACGTCTAGATCAATGATTGGAATTCCCGCTTTTTCAGAATCGCTGAATACAGAAACGAAAGCATGGGAATCGTTTGGTGTCACAATGATTGCATCAACTTTAGAAGCAATCATATTTTCGACCAATGAAACTAATTGTTCAGTGGAGTCTTCTTTTTCTGCAACTTGTACAATGAGATCGATATTTTGTTCTTTTGCAGCTTTATCTGCACCTTCTTTCATGGCAATGAAATATTCATTGCTGAGGGTTTTCATAATGAGTGCGATTTTGGGTTTATCTGCTTGACCGAAAGCCATAACACTGAGTACAGTGATTGTTGCTAATAATGATTGTAATAGACGTTTCATACTGATTTACCTCTGATTAATTGATATAGTAAAAATAGAGAAATCACAACAAAGCTTGATTATTATGTAGTAAAATTGTTAAGCAAGCAAATCTATACAGCAGTTGAAATTTTCATTAACTATTTAATTAAAAGAATAATGATATGAATGAAATAGATAGAAGAATTGTTTTCGAGATGCATGAAGTCACAAAGGCTTTTAATCAAGTGGAAGTCCTAAAAGGCGTAGATTTTACATTACATGCTGGTGAAGTTCACTGCTTGGTGGGTGAAAATGGCGCAGGTAAATCAACACTCTGTAAAATAATTGCAGGTGTTTACCCAGCCAATAGTGGTTCAATGACGTTGTTTGGGCAAGATTACAAACCTGCTACAGTGAAAGAAGCACAACAAAAAGGTATTGGCTTTATTCATCAAGAATTATTATTAGTTTCTGAGCTGACAGTTTTAGAAAATATATTTCTTGGCAGTGAAAAGCACAATGCATTTGGTCAGATGAAATGGAAAGAGATGTATGATCGTTCCAAGAAAGTGATCGATGAGTTGGAGCTCGACATTTCCCCAAATGCTAAAGTTAGTTCATTATCCATCGCACAGCAACAAATGGTGGAAATCGCCAAAGCTATTTTACATGATTATAAAATCATCATTTTTGATGAGCCAACGGCATCTATATCCCGTAAAAATACTGAAACGCTCTTTAGAATCATTCATCAATTGAAAGCAAAAGGCGTTGGTATGGTTTATATTTCCCATCGATTAGAAGAATTCAATCATATTGCTGATCGAGTTACTGTTTTACGCGATGGCGTTCGCACAGGCACTATGCTTTATAAAGATACCAATAATAATGAAATCATTAAATTAATGGTTGGGCGGGAGATCAAAGCATCCAATGAAGAAGATTATACGGATTATAGTCATATTAAACTCAGCGTGAAAAACCTCGAAAATCCTCATGTACAAAAATTATCGTTTGATGTGCATGCAGGTGAAATTTTAGGCTTTGCAGGCTTAGTAGGATCAGGTCGAACAGAAATTCTTCGTGCAATGTTTGGTGCAGATGAAAGCAGTGGTGAAATTTATATTGATAGCGTTCATAAACATATTCGTTCACCGAAAGATGCTGTAGATTCTGGCATTGGTTTACTGACAGAAGATCGAAAAGGGCAAGGCTTGGTGCTCGGTACAAGTATTCGCAAAAATGTGACTTTGCCGATATTGCATAGATTATGGAACGGTTTATTCATTGATCAAAAGAAAGAAAAAGCGTGTGTTCAAAAGAATTTAGAAAAACTTCGCATTGTGGCAAGTAGCCAAGAGCAAACTGCAGGAACATTATCAGGTGGGAATCAGCAGAAAGTAGTATTAGCACGTTGGTTAGAAAGTGGTGTGAAAATTCTATTTTTTGATGAGCCAACACGCGGTATTGATGTCGGTGCAAAAGCTGAAATTTATGACTTAATGCGTGAATTTACAAAAGAAGGTGGCACAGTTGTGATGGTTTCATCAGATTTGCCTGAACTCTTATTATTATCCAATCGTATTATGGTGATGCGACAAGGAAAAATGGTAGGAGAAGTTTCACGAAAAGATGCGACAGAGGAAAAATTGATGCACTTAATGGTGGGCGTATAAATCCATTAATCTCAAAATATTAAAATATTAAAATATTAAAATATTTAGGTGACATAATTATGCAAAAACTAACAAAATCATCTGCACTTGCCATTATATCCAATCTCGGGATTGGCCTTGTTTTAGTTGGGCTTGTGATTGGTATGAGTTTCGCTTCGCCTGTATTCTTAAAAACGAATAATATCGTGAATATTCTCCTGCAAGTGGCGACAATTTCCATCATCGCAACAGGAATGACTTATGTCATTTTAACTGGTGGGATCGATTTATCAGTAGGATCAATCGTTGCATTGAGCGCTGTGTGTTTAGGTACATTCATTCATGCAGGGATGAAATGGATTGGTCAAGATCCCTCGCAATTCATGGTGCTTCTGGTTGTGGCTCTGTCCATTATTGGAGCGATTTTAGTAGGCACGATATGTGGCTTAATCAATGGCTTTGTAATTGTCTGTATGAAGGTTCCACCTTTCATTGCAACGTTGGGTATGATGGGGATTGCACGTGGTTTAGCTTTAACTATTGCAGGTGGTAAAACGCTTTATAGTTTCCCACAATCATTACGTTATTTGGGTAATGGTAAAATTCCTGTGACAGAAAGTTTCAGTTTGCCTGTGCCTGTTATTATCGCTTTTGCAGTTGTGATGGTGAGTTATTATGTATTAACTCAAACGAGATTCGGTCGACAGATTTATGCATTGGGTGGCAATCGTGAAGCAGTGCGTTTATCAGGTATTAATGTTTCTTGGTTAGAAATTCGTGCATATATTATTAATGGTGGCTTAGCTGCATTAGGTGCAGTGATTTTAGTAGGGCGCTTGAATGCCGCGCAACCAATCGCAGGCGATGGTTATGAATTGGATGCCATTGCTGCAACTGTAATTGGCGGAACAAGTTTAGTGGGCGGTGTTGGTTCTGTGATTGGCACAGCAATTGGTGCATTGATCATGGGCGTTTTACAAAATGGTTTAACATTGCTCAACGTAGCATCTTACTCACAAAGATTGATTATTGGTGTTGTGATTATTCTTGCGGTTTTCTTAGATCAAGTACGCCGAGGCCAGGTTTCTTTTACATTCATTACACGTTGGTTTAAGCGATAATAATTCCAGGAGATGATATGAAATCTACAAAAATATTATTAACCACAGCAGTGTTGGCAACTTCTATGACGATGACGATGGCAAAAGAGAAAGTAATTCTAGATACAGATATGGTGGAACTATTTGATGATGGCTTAGCCATGATCATGCTCGCGAATTCCGATAAAGTAGATCTTCTCGGTGTAACAACAGTTTCGGGCAATACTTGGTCACGCGAAGGTACAGCGTACGCCATTAAGCAATTGGAACTAATTGATCGTATGGATATTCCTGTTGTTGAGGGAATTCGTTATCCTTTACGTGCAAGTCGTCATGAAGGTATTAAATTAGAGCAGCAAATGTTTGGCATTGGGCCTTCAAATTATTTAGGTTCGTTGGGCTATGATGAACGATCAACAGGCGAACCTAAATCTTGGGATGCTTTTTATAAAAAGATCTATCTTGAACCACCAAAAATGAAGCCAATTGAACGAGATGCGGTTGATTTTATTATTGACACGATTCGTCAAAACCCGAATGAGGTCACAATTGCAGCAATTGGGCCGTGCACTAATGTTGCGATGGCAATTCGAAAAGATCCTGACATTATCCCATTAGTTAAGCGCATTATTTATATGGGTGGTGCTTTCGAAGTACCTGGTAATACATCACCAGCGGCTGAATTCAATTGGTGGTTTGATCCTGAAGCTGCAAAAATGTGTGTAAGAGCACCGTTTAAAGAGCAAATAGTTGTAGGGTTGGATGTTACAGATAAAGTATTTGTAACGAAAGATCGTTATGAAAAGATGAAAGCATTACCACGTTTATATCCTGCATTAAAAGATATGTTTTTAACAAGTTGGTATGAGCGTAAGTTTAAAGATCCTAAGGCAACGTCATATGTTTGGGATTTATTAGTTTCAGCGATTATCATTGACCCATCAATCATTACAGAATCCAAAAATCAGTGGATTGATGTGAATACTGAATATACGCAGGATTATGGTAGAAGTTTAGCTTATACAATTCAAGGTCCATTGGGCACAAAGATCGCAAAAGTTGTTCATACCATTAATGAAGATAAATTCTGGGATTTAACGTTTGATTTGATTCAACAACCAGTTGTGAAGAAATAATGGAAAGTAAATCTAAGCATTATCCCGAAAAATGATGCTTAGATTTATAAAATTATTTAACCCAGCAACAAGGCATCATCACTCACTTTGGTGCCTTTTTTATGTTCAAACAATTCTAGCAAATCAGAAATGCTCAAATTCTCACGAACTTCACCTGAAACATCCAGCATGATTTCCCCTTGATGGAGCATGATGGTTCTTGTGCCATACGTTAAAGCTTGTTGCATTGAGTGTGTTACCATCAATGTTGTGAGCTTATTTTGGCGTACAATTTTATCCGTCAACTGTAAAACGAAAGATGCCGTTTTAGGATCAAGTGCAGCGGTATGTTCATCCAATAATAAAATTTTAGAAGGTTGCAGGGAAGACATTAATAAGCTAATGGCTTGGCGTTGTCCGCCTGATAATAAGCCCATACTATCGCCTAATCGGTTTTCTAAGCCTAAATTCAATGTTGCTAAATGTTCACGAAAGATTTTTCTGCGCTCTTCTGTAATTGCTGAACCTAATCCTAAACCTGATTCATCATTTCTACCATAAGCAAGTGCCATATTTTCCTCAATGGTTAATGCTTCGCAAGTGCCTACCATTGGATCTTGGAAAACACGCGCCACCATATTTGCACGCTTAGAAACTGAATGGTTCGTCACATCAATATCATTGATTTTGATCGTGCCTTCTGTCACAGGAATATCACCACTGATTACATTCAATAACGTAGATTTACCTGCACCATTACTACCAATCACTGTCACAAATTCACCTTCACGAATCGTTAAGCTGATCTTTCTAATGGCGATGTTTTCCAAAGGAGTATGCTCATTAAAAATGACACGAATATCTTTTAATTGCATCATGATGGTTTTCTCCTTCTCATTCTTTTAAATTTTGTTTTGATTTGTGGCAATACCAAGGCAATTACGACTAAAACGGCTGTGATTAAGTTTAAATCTTGTGCACCAATGCCGATTTTATTCAATGGTCCGCTATGAAGTGCTAATGCGATGAATAAGCGATATAAGATTGCACCTACAATCACGGAAAGGGTAATCCAGAAGATTTTTCTTGAAGTGATCAGCGTTTCACCAATGATCACAGCGGCTAAGCCAATCACGATTGTGCCAATGCCAATGGAAATATCCGCACCGCCTTGTGTTTGCACATATAAAGCACCGCCCAAAGCAATCAAAGCATTTGATAGCATCATGCCCAAATAAGTCATCACATTAGTATTAATGCCTTGTGCGCGGGACATTCGAGGATTAGCGCCCGTTGCACGGAGTGATAAACCAGTTTGGCTTTTAAAGAAACGATCTAATAACAGCTTAATTGCAATCACAAATAGGAAAATGATCAAAGGTTTTACCCAAAATTGATTGCTGTAATCTTCTGCAATGAATGGGCTGAAAATCGTTGGGTCCCAAATGATAGGCACGTTAGGCGCGCCCATAATTCGTAGGTTCACAGAATAAAGCGCGATCATTACCAATATACTTGCCAATAATTGCATGATTCTTAATGAAACATTGAGCCAAGCTGTGACAAAACCTGCCATTGCACCGCCTAATGTGCCAAGCAATGTTGCGAGCCAAGGATTCATACCAGAAACGATACAAATGGCACAAATTGCACCGCCTAAAGGGAAACTGCCATCGGCGGTTAAGTCAGGGAAGTTTAAGATACGAAATGAAATTAAGACGCCAAGGGCAACCAATCCGTAGATCAGTCCAACTTCCAAGGCGCCAAATAAAGAAATTAAAGACATTGATGCTCCAGAAAAATTTACTCAATAACCTTCGTTGCCGAATCAATCATAGATTGTGGCAATGTTGCGCCTTGTTGTTTTGCTGCTTTTAAGTTGACATACAACTGTGTTTTTTGCGGTTTTTCAGAAGGAATATCACCTGCTTTTTCACCTTCTAAAATGCGCACAACTAATTTACCTGTTTGTCTGCCCATGCCGTAATAATCACCACCTAAGGCTGCAACTGCACCACGTTCAGCTGATGAAGTATCCGATGCGATCAATGGAATTTTAGTTTGCACAGCAGCTTGATACATGGATTCATAAGCAGAAACCACATTGTTATCTGTACTTGTATAAATCACATCCACACGACCTTGCAAGCTTTTCACAGCCGTTGAAATGTCTGTGGTGCGTTGTGCGGGGGCTGCCACAACTTTAATGCCGTCTTTGTCTAAAACTTCTTGAAGCTCTTTCAACACAATCGTTGAGTTTACTTCGCCAGGGCTATAAACGAAGCCGACATTTTTCACAGTTGGCACAATTGCTTTGATCAATTCCACTTGTGGTTCTAAAGGTAAATGATCCGAAACGCCAGTCACATTACCGCCTGTTGCTTCCCAGCTTCTCACTAAGTTAGCAGCCACAGGATCTGTCACCGCGGTATAAACGATTGGCACAGTTCTTGTAGATGCAATCAATGCTTGTGCGCTTGGTGTGCCGATTCCTACGATTACATCAGGATTATCACCTGCATATTTTTTAGCAATTTGCGCAGCAGTTGCTGTATTGCCTTGTGCGCTTTGGAATTCTACTGTTAAGTTTTGACCTTCCACATAGCCTGCATCTTTTAGTTCATCAATCACACCTTGGCGCGCTTGATCCAATGCAGGATGCTCAACAATCGCAGTGATTGCCACGCGCTTGTTAGCTTTTTCTGCCAAGGATAATGTGCCCACTGAAAATGGCATCAAAACTGACAATAGCAATAAAATTTTACTTGTTCTCATAAACCTTCTTCCTCCCAATTTTAGTAATTTTGCTTACTTTCTGAACATATCACAAAAGCAATAGATTGAGAATATGGGCGAGAAGAAGTTGTTTGTTTGAGGTTATCAAATGAAATTAATAATATTTATTCTATATAGGGAAATAGTTCATCGACGATGAAGGGAAGGAATTCTTCTTCATTATTAGACATTATTTCACCAGACAAATGGCCTTTAAATCCAAATTGGAAATCTTGTGAAGTTTCAGCAAAGTAGGGCATGTGTTTTAATTTTGTTGAAATATCTTCTTTAAGAGATGGTTCTAAAAGGCTTAGTAGATCCTGATATTGATCAGGCGAAAGATCAATTGACATTAAGCATTTCCGATCACCTCCTACAGTAGTGGAAACTGTATATAAATTATCATTAACCTTTGCAATAAATTTGGAGTTTATTGATGTTGCAATATATTCTAGATCATAATTGTATCCACTTAGTTTTAACATGACTAGACCAAAATCTAAATCATAGTCAATAAGATCAGGTGTAGCTTTAATATCAGGATTTAAAATTCTATTTAATGTATTCCAGTGTTTATTAATATCTTTTAAATCAAACAATAATATTGGTTTAGCTTTGCTAATATCATAAAGTGCAAACTGTTTTCCGTTACATAATGCGTATAGTTTTGCTCTTATTTCAGGGTGAATCGCATAACTATATGCCTGTTCAACATGACAGCTTTTTGAAATATCTTCTGATGGTGATTTGGCATCTAATATCCAATAAGGCTGTTGGCCTGAAAGAAAAGTATAATCAGGGATAATATTAATTTTATTCTTTTTCGATCCTATTGAGACAAAAGGATGCAGTAAAGCTTTGCTACGGACAATTCGGTTATCTCCAGATGCTGAGTAGCCTAAAGATTTAATTATTGGAAGAATCAATTCCTCACGAACTGAATCTTCTTTAAAATCACGATCTAACAGAAGATCAAAATCAAAATCTGTAAACATAGATATCCTTATTTTAAAATTTATATTTGATATAAGCTGTTAATTGTATCACTTAGAAAATTTACAGATTAATGATTATGCTCATCTAAAAACGTGTGGATTGTGCGGAGCACAGCATCCGTTTTTTGGGCATGAACCCAATGACCAGCGCCAGCGATCACTTTTGCAGTAGCGTTAGGGAATTGCGCTGTGATCAATGCTTGATCTTCTTTGCGAACATAGCCAGATTCACCGCCAATGATGAATAATGTTGGCTTTGTGAAAGTTGGGATATCTTGCCAACCAATGATCTCTAAATAACGATCTTGCAAGGTTGCTACATTAAATTTCCAAGTACCTTGCTTGAATGATTTCAATAAGAATTGAATTACAAATTCTTCATCCAAAATCGTGCGCATTAACTCAGCCGCTTCTTTGCGATCTGTAATTTTAGCATCGTTCACAGCATTTAAGGCTGCAAAGATTTCAGTATGACGATGAACATTATAAGCCACAGGCGCAACATCAATCACAATGAGATTTTTGATTTTTTCAGAGATATATTCTGTGACTTTCATTGCAATTTTACCGCCCATAGAATGACCGATAATTGTGACTTCAGGAATATTCAGATCATCGAGTAGGGTAACGATATCTTGCGCCATTGCAGAATAATTCATTTCATCGGAATGGAAAGAATCACCATGATTACGTGCATCCACTTGGATGGTTGTGTAATCCGTCAAACCGCGTGCGATCATACCGAGGTTATTCATATCGCCAAATAAGCCATGAATCAACAAAATCGGTGTTGCATGAAGCTCGGTTTCAGGTTGGGTGATTTTATAGTTTAATAATGTTGCCATTCGATCATATCCTCAGTGACTGCATAACATAGTGGGATATTATGCCATGAAAAAAAGCAAATGGCGGGAGGAACGCCATTTGCTTTGAAAGATGAGATTAGATTGCCAAAGCTTCTTTACATGCTTCCCATGAACGTGCTTGGGATGAAGCATATAACTCTAATTCATCGATTGTTTTTGCACCTAAATCTTTCATGAATTCTTCTTGATTTGAGCTGATTGTATATTCCGCTTGTGCATTGTCGCCCAAGTTAGATTGGAAAATGCCTGCTGCGCTTACTGGTAAGAAATCTTCATAAACGATTGGCTCATAGCTGATTGCACCAGCTGCGATTAAATCTTCAATCGTAGCGTTTGCTGCAAATGAACCTGCTTTTGCGATGCCATCTTGCGTTGGATAGTAAGCAAAATATGCCAATTTGTTATCATGCAACTCTTTGTAGCTGTCTGGGAATGCTGCAAAGTGTTTTGCCAATGCTGCACGATATTGATCCGCATTAGACTCATTGGTTGTACCAATTTCTGCACGCGTTTGATTCAACAATTGATCATACAAAATTCTGCCTTTTGGCGTTAATGCTGCACCGCGTTGTTCGATTTCACCAAAGCGAGCAGTGTGATTGCCTGTACCATTTTGGTCAGCCTGATCTGTAAAGCGTACATTTTCTTGTAATGCTTTAAAGCTCGTTTGACGAAGCAAAATAGGGCATTTACGTGAAGGTGGACCTTCCACAACTGCTTTTGGCGTAATGCCACGTTTTGGCATCATATCTTGTACCACATCAATGTCCACAGTTCTTGGTGTTAAGTGGTTAATGTGCGGGCCTTTGAATGCCACAACGTCCGCGATTAAGCGATGTTGGTCATGCAAAGTTTGGTATTGATCTGCTGTTACTGTTGCATTTGAATGCCAGCGGAAAGTTTCTAATACTTCTTTGATGAATTCATCTGCATCTGCTTCATTCAAACCACCTTCTTTCTCATTCTTTTCAATCAAGCGAATTGCGCCATCAGTAAAAATATTGCGTTGAGAAAGGATTTCTTTGACTTCTTTTTGTAAGTCAGCATCATCGATTAATTCTAAGCGCAATAATGATGTGAATACGCGGAATGGGCTAACATTCAAAGAATCTTCATGAATCGCACGGAATGCTGTTGAATGAACAGGAACGCCCGCAGGAGTTAAATCATAATAACCAACAGGGAACATGCCCATGACTGAAAATAAGCGGCGAATTGTGTTTAGTTCTTCTGCTGTACCTAAACGAATTGCACCGTGGCGCTCTTCATCTAAGCGCTCGATTTCGCCAGTTTTGATCAAGTGTTTATGGAGCAATGGATTGCTGTCCAATGTTGATTGGTTTACATCAGAAACCAACTGCATTAAGTCGCCATACAATGGTACTTCATCGCGGTACATGTGGGACATTGCTCTAGAAAATTTTGCTCTGATTAAATCAGGCGAGATAAATGCTGTATTTGACATGGTGAGTTCCTCCAAATGAATTCTTTACTATTGTTATTGATTTGCTTCAGCTAAACATTCGCCTAAAATGTTCAAGCCTTCTTCTAATACTTCTGGTTCGATTGTAATCGGTGCTAATAAGCGGATGATGTTGCGGCTTTTACCACTTGGCATTAATAGCAAACCACGTTCACGAGCACTTGCTAATACTTTTGCCAATACTTCTGTGCCTGCTGAACCATCTTTATTCAATAAAGTAATGCCACGCATTGCATCCACGCCTGTTAATGGGCCGACGCATGTTAAACCTTCAGCTTGCCATTTTGCATGGTACTTTTCGATCATTTGCGTGTATTGCTGATTCCATTGTGCCATTTGCTGATCATCAGACATAATTTCCATAGTTGCCAATGCAGCCGCACAAGCAATAGGATTGCCGGAATAAGTGCCACCTAAGCTACCTTTTGGTAAGTTATTCATTAAATGCTCTTTGCCCATTACCGCGCCCAATGGCAAGCCACCTGCAATACTTTTTGCAAGTAATAGTAGATCTGGTTCAATACCTAAATGTTCAAAGCCAAAGCGTTTACCTGTACGACCAAAGCCTGATTGAATTTCATCTAACACTACTAAAATGCCATTTTGATCACAGAATTCACGCAAGTATTGTGCGAACTCTTTATCCATCAATTGGAAGCCTGCTTCACCTTGGATTGGCTCTAGGAAGATACATGCGATATTTTGAACATCTACTTCTACACTGAATAAACGTGCCAATGCAGCTTTAGCTTCAGCGAAAGTGACTCCTGTATCTTTACTTGGGAAAGGTAAATGATAAACAGGGCCAGGCAATGGGCCGATGCCTTGTTTGTAGGGTGCAACTTTACCATTCAAGTTCAACGCAGCCAATGTACGGCCATGAAAGCCACCATCAAATGCGATTACGCCAGTGCGTTTAGTTTGTAAGCGCGCAATTTTCAAAGCATTTTCTGTCGCTTCTGCACCACAGTTAGTGAACATGCCCACCATTGGCTTTGCAGTTGGAACAAACTTTGCCAAAGCATCCATTGCTTTTGGATATGTGCCATGTGGTACAGCATTGTAAGCATAATGAGTGAGCTTTTGTGCTTGTTCAGTAATTGCTGCAACGATCTTAGGATTACAATGACCTAAGTTTAAAACACCAATGCCACCAACGAAGTCGATGTAAGATTTACCGTTTTCATCCCAAACTTTTGAATTTAAGCCGTGGGACAAAGTGATAGGGTGCACGATAGAAAGTGCTGATGTAATGCTCATGTAGTTTCCTCCAAAGATAACACTGATGGCTTTCCTCTCATGGAAAAGTATGATCAGTGCTATTGATTATGGAGTTATGAAATCAAAAATCTGAAAGTGGTTCAAACGAAAAAAATGCTGTGAATTATTCCTTTTTTTCCGATTCTAGGGTATTCATGTTCGCTAAGTGACTTTTTAGCCAAGTAATGAATTTTTTAATTCTAGGAATATCAATGGATTGTGCTTCATAAGCTAAATAATAAGCGCCGTGACTATCGAGTTCATAATCCCAAGGAATGATCAAAGTTCCGCGCTCTAATTCTTCTTGTGCTAAAAATTTTGGCACTAAAGCGATGCCATAACCCATTTCAGCAGCACGAATACAAGCCGACCAAGTCTCGAATTCAGGGCCTTGATAACAATTATCTATGTTGGCACCTTGGCTAGAAAAATATAAGTACCAAGAAGCTACACGAGATTGACATTGTAATAAGGTGTAATGTTTGAAATCTTCCAACTCTTTAATGGGATGACCTTTATCTTGAAGGAATGTTGGATGACAAACAGGTATCATCCATTCATCGAATAATTTGATGCATTCAATATCTTCCCAAACGCCACCACCAAATATGAAGGCAACATCAATGCCTGCTTTGGCTAAGTCAAAAGGTTGAACGTAATCTTTAAGATTTAAATGAATATTGGGGTAGATATCATAAAATTCTTTGAGTGCAGGAATAAGCCAGCGCGCACCAAATGTTGGGTGAGCGGCTAAGCTTAAAATTTCACGATCGCCACCATAAGTGAGCATGTGCAAAGTGGAATCTTCTACAATACCGAGAATTTTTCTTACTTCTGGTAAATAAGCAGCACCTGCTGCGGATAATTTCAAACGCTTACGTACACGATAGAATAGGTTAGTTTGTAATGTTGCTTCTAATTGCGCCACTTGTTTGCTCACAGCGCTTTGAGTCAAAAAGAGTTCTTCAGCTGCTTGCGTGAAACTTAAATAACGCGCTGAGGCTTCAAAACACTGCAAAGAAGCCATCGATGGAATCTGTTTACGCGGTATTTGAGAAAGGTTCATACATCTTGTCCTTAAAAATATAAAACTACTGTTCAATCCAATATGGAATGAATTAATGCGGAAAGCTCGCTTGCATTTATAACACATTTACTACTAATCTAGCCGACTGCATGACCTAGATCAAATTATAGGTTATGTTCATCAAAAATGCTGGACATCAGTTGTATCAGTATTTTACCGAAGTCGTCAATCTTTGGATTGATATTTTTATCGGTAAAAATAAGAATGTTTTAAGGAGGAATGTAGTGAAGTTGTTGTGGAATTGGTACATGAGCAAATCTTTTATGCTCAAAATTACGGTAGGTTTTATTCTTGGATTGGTTTTTGGTGTTGTACTGGGCCCACAAAATGAAATTTTTTCACCGCTAGGTGCGATCTTTATGAATTTGTTGAAAATGATCGTAATTCCGCTCATTTTCTTATCATTAGTTGTTGCTGTGAATCATTCAAGCCCATCTGAGTTGGGGCGCATTGGTGTAAAAGTTTTCCCAATTTATATTGTAACGACAGCATTATCTGTTGTGATTGGTATTGTGATTGCAAAACTCATGAATCCTGGTGCTGGCGTAAAGTTAAAAGAAGGTCTTTCTGTGACTGTGCCTGATCGCCCAAGTTTCTTGGATACGATCATTAATATGGTACCAACAAATATTGTGAAAACATTTGCAGATGGCAATATTTTAGCGATCGTATTTGTGGCGATCATCATTGGTATTTCTATGTTGTATATGCGCCACTCTGAAAATGACGTTCACAAAGATATGGGTGAAACTCTCATGAAATTTGTGGAAGCTGCGAATGAAGTAACGTTAAGAATCTTGAGCGGTATTTTACAATATGCACCCATTGGTGTGTTTGGCATCACAGCGGCAACAATCGGCTCACAAGGCTTGGATACTGTGATTGCATTGGGCAAATTTATTTTAACTTCATACATTGGCGTTGGTTTATTACTAGTAGTTTTCTATCCACTCATTTTGAAATTGTGGGGCTGTAAAGTTATTCAGTTTTACCGTGACATTAAAGAATGTATGCTGACATCATTTGTAACAGCAAGTAGCTTAGGTACATTGCCAATTTCGATTCGTGCAGCAAAAAAAGCAGGCATAGATGAAGGTATTGCAAACTTAACATTGCCAATCGGTGCAACTGTGAATATGAACGGTACAGCATTACGTTTGGGTGTAGCGGTTATCTTTGCTTCAGAAATCATGGGCATTGATTTAAGTATCGTAGAGCTTGTGTCTATTATCTTGATCGGAACATTGACAGCAGTTGGTACAGCTGGCGTTCCAGGCACTGGTTTGATCGCAATGTCCGCAGTATTTGCTCAAGCTGGTTTGCCCATTGAGATCGTTGCATTAACAGCAGGGATTAATATCATTGTAGATATGGTGTTCACATTAGGAAATGTAACAGGTGACTTAGTTGCAGCTAAAATGGTGGACCTATCAGAGAAGCGAGCAGCGGCTAAACTCGGTGAATCAGGCAGTTTAGCAACTGTGAATGAATCATCAGTAGAACCTTCTTGACTTCTTTTTTTAAAAGATTATGATCAATCTGTTATCTAAATTATTTTAACTGAATATCTATGAACCAATTTTTTGCGAACTACTATTATTACTATTATCTCCACAAGCGGGAGATATAGCTGTTCGTGAATGAAAAAATAGTTCACCCTATATCAAATGAAAGCCCGCTAAAAAGCGGGCTTTTTTTATACCTAAAGGAAATGAAATGGCAGCGTTAACACAATTGAAAACATTACAATCGAAAGAATCCATCGTCAGTGGCATTACGAATCGTGCGGATTTAATGGCAGCGCATGCTGCGGGTGCAACTTATGCAGGTTTTATTTTTGTGTTGACGTCGCCTTATGGCATTGCAATTGAGGATGCGAAAGAGATTGCCAAAGATTCACCTTTAAAGCACATTGGTATTTTTCAAAATTCAGATTTAGCCGATATTTTGTATGTGGTGAATGAGATCAAACTCAATGCAATTTTATTGAATGGTTGGGAAACCCAAGCTTTTATCACTAAATTGCGTGAGCAATTGCCTGAATCCATTAAGATTATTAAAATTGCTCACTTGAAAGATGATGCGCCTAAAATGAATTATCAGCACGTGGATTTCTACTTATTGGGCGGTCATGTTGGTGAAATTCTAGAGCCAAACTGGACATTACTCAAAAATATAGATTTGAGTAATGTATTTCTATCGGGCAATTGGAAAGATAGTGCTTTATTGCCTAATATTCAATCTCGCCCATTAGGCATTGAGTTAAATTTTAAGATGTAAGCTGTAAAAAAGCATTTGTCCCATTAGAGCGAATATCAATGGGGAATACTTCGATGGGCGATTGAAAGATTGGCCCATCAATCACCAAAGTATGGAATTCGCCTGCTTCACCACAGGGATCAATGCCACGATCCTCTAGGTTTTGAATCATCTCTAATGTGAGTATTTTACCTAAATCTTCCGTTGTCATGCCCATTGTGAGATTGATAGATACAATCATGGCTTGAAAACCACGATTCACAAATTCTTCAACAATTTCTCTGCGTGGGCGATTCCATAATGGCATGTATAAATCTAAATCTACTTTTTGCACGACTTGTTCATGCCATGAAGCATGTTCTGGTACATCAATATCACCTGTGACTAGAAGCTCAGCACCTTTTGATTTTGCATCATTTAAAAGCTGTAGATAATTCACTTCGTAATCATCCCAACTGGATTGTGCACTGAGAATAGGGAAGCCCAAGGAGTTTGCTTGTTTTTGTGTGATGGACATGGGTACACCATGGGAACGCGAATGATCACCTTCATCAGATAACATCATGATTAAGCCAACACATTTACCCTGCTGCAAAGCATGATAGAGAGCCAAAGTGCTATCTTTACCGCCACTGAAAGATAAAATGAATTTAGGATTGGAGTTTTCTGGCCATTGATTGAGCATGGGAATCCTTATAAATGTTCAAAATTAAGCATATGAATCGTAAAATTTCCGCTATGATTAATATTAACATTTGATAATGATTGTAATCAAAGGAGATATCATGGATTTAGGGATTAAAGATCGCTGGGCGATTGTATGTGCAGGCAGTAAAGGTTTAGGAAAGGCTTGCGCGAAAGCTTTGGTGAGTGAAGGCGTGAATGTTGTGATTAATGGCCGTACTGAATCATCATTATTAGCAACACAGAAAGAGTTAGAAGCACTGCCAAATGCAGGCAAAGTTATTGTTGTAGCAGCAGATATTACAACGCCAGAAGGCCGAGCAAAGGTATTAGCAGCAGCGCCACAAATTGATATTTTAATCAATAATGCAGGTGGCCCACCACCAGGAAACTACTTAGATTGGACAACGGAAGATTGGATGAAAGCATTGAATAATAATATGCTGACAGCCATTGAATTAATCAAAGCAGTGACGCCAAAAATGCAAGCACAGAAATTTGGTCGCATTGTGAACATTACATCAAGCGCTGTTAAAGCGCCGATTGCTGTTTTAGGTTTATCCAATGGTGCGCGTGCAGGTTTGACTGGCTTTGTTGCTGGTGTTGCACGTACTACTGTGCATGATAATGTGACAATCAATAGCATTTTGCCAGGCGCATTTGCAACAGATCGTTTATTGCAAACAATCGCAGCAGAAGCAGATAAAAATGGCATTTCACAAGATGCAGCAGTGGATGCACGTATGCAGAAGATTCCTGCTAAGCGTTTTGGTCAGCCTGATGAATTTGGGGCAATGTGTGCTTATTTATGTAGTGCGCAAGCAGCTTACATTACTGGACAAAATTTTTTAATCGATGGTGGTGCATATCCAGGTACTTTCTAATATGATGGTATTGCTGTGATAGCAAAAATAAATAATAAGTAAAAATTGTGCAGGGTAGCTCAATATAAACATTTTTGTACTACCCTGATTACTCTTCAATTTTATAACCATATAAGTGAGATAACTATGTTACAAGAATTTAAAAAATTTTTATTGCGCGGTAATATTCTTGATTTGTCAGTGGGTGTTGTGATCGGTACAGCATTTACAGCAATCGTTAATAAAATTGTAGAGGGTTTATTAACTCCAATCATTAGCTTGATTTTTGTATTAACAACAGGCAGTAAATCTGCAGATGACGCATTAGGTAACATGGTTTTCCAAGTGAAAGGTGTAACTTTCAACGTGGGTTCTGTATTGAGTGCTTTAATCACATTCTTAATCACAGCAATGGTATTGTTTTTGATTATGAAAACTGTGAACAAAGTGGTGGCGGCAACTCAGCGTGCAGAGAAAGAAGCGGCAGAGGCAGCGCCTGCTGAGCCAGCAGCACTAACTTCTGAAGACTACTTGAAAGAAATTCGTGATTTATTGGCTAAACAAGCTGAAAAATAATTATATTTTGCATGTTATATGTGGCTTATCCTAAAATAAGTCGACAGATTTATTGCACCCTATGAATTTCATTGGGTGTTTTATAATTCAGCGATAAATGTGAAAAGTATACAGCAGGGTTGAAAGCGCGATTAGTTAATTTAGAATAATAAGCATTATTTATCAGTACAAAACTATAATATTAACTGGTAGATAATTTGAGCGATATCTTAATAGTAATCTATTTTATTAATTTTAATAGAAGTGATAGTATTAAAAGACTATTCAAGACCAATAAGGAGTATTTTGATAAAGCTATTCTACTAAGGATAAAGGCCTCGTGATATCTAATTATAATTGGTGATGTTTCTTTGATTATATTGGTTATTACATTACAACATACACTGTTTGCTTTTTTCTTATTGGAATTCAATTTTTAGACAATAGAATTATTCTGTTTCATGCTTATGTGACATTACTCAATTAATATTATTGACATTATATTTAATAAGTAGGGGTACAAAATGGATAAGAAACAAGAGTTACTTAATGGCTGTCCTCATGAAGTACAAAGTGGATGGATGACGCGCTCCAGTAAAGTATTAGCAGCCTTTCATGAAAAAATTCATAGTGCAGAACGAAAAGAATACGCACCAAGTGTGCAAAAATTAGCAGATTTTATTGAAGATAATCCTGTTATCAAGTATCTCGTAGAAGATGCTTGTAATAAAAATAAAAATCTAGTCGAAGCTTGTGAAAATGAGCAAGATAACCCTGATCATATTATGATCCCTAGAATTAAAGATACGGAAACGTTTTTACATGGCTTTAATACCATTTTAAAACAAGCACCTCAGTTTGTAGATAATGAATTGGTTGGTTTACCTTATTCAGCTTGGGTTGTTGGCTTGGATCCAACTTTAAGTGGAGTTGCACTTTTCAGTTTGCCAATGTTTAACGAAGCTATGAAAGAAATTCTACATGAATGGTTCTTATTCTTAGATCATGCAGAATCAGGTACAGAGTTATTTGGTAAAGAAGGTGAGCAATGGTTGTCAGATAAAGCGAAAGCTCAATATCAATTTGATGATTGGGCGAAAGATTCAGAAACATTACCATACTGGAAATCTTGGAACTCATTTTTTACTCGACAATTTAAAGATAAAGCAAAGCAAAGGCCAATTGCTGGTCCAGAATCAAACCAAACTGTTATTTCTCCGAACGATGGTTCAGTTTTCAGATGGCAAGATAATGTATTAGAAACCGATGTATTTTGGTTTAAAGATATGCGTTATTCTATCTCAGATATCTTGAACTCTTCAGATAAAGAGCAGCAAGCTTTGATTGATCAATACGATCTTGTGAATATGTTTAAAGACGGAACCATTTTCCAAACGTACCTAAACCCTTATAACTTCCATAGATGGTGGGTGCCTGTTAATGGTGACGTATTATTCGACCCAATTGTTATTCCAGGTGATTATTTTAACAAAGTGGTAATTCCTGATTTTGCAGGTGCAACAACAGCATCATTGCCATACTCAATCCAAGTTAATGCTCGTGGTTTAATTGTATTTAAAACTGAAGATTACGGTTATGTTTGTTGTTTACCATTAGGAATGGGTGAGGTTTCAACCATTTCATTTGATGAAAAAATGAAAAAAGGTGCGTCTGTTCTGAAAGGTGAAGAGATGGGTACATTTAATTATGGTGGATCTTCTTTTGTGATGATTTACCAAAAAATACCAAACAAAAAGCTCGTTTTCATCGATGCAGCAGGCAATTTGATTCCTAAAGAACCAATTCTACCTGAAGGTAGTGCAAGTGTCGGTGGTATTACAATCAATATTGGTGCACAAATTGGTAAGTGGATTGATGTTATTTAATATATTAATTTATATGTTAAAAATCTGTCTAAATACGATTAGATAATTCAATAATGTTAATCGCTATTTTTTTCGGGAAATAGTGATTATAAAAGTATGATGAATGTGGTTGATATCTATCTGTTAATTATAATTTCAAAGAAAGGTCAATTATATGAGCACTCAAAATCAAACTAGTAGTGGCCAAGTATCTACAGATAGTGGTGGAGCTAAACTTGGTCTTCTCGCCTTAATAGCAATTGTTGTCGGTTCAATGCTAGGTGGTGGTGTTTTTAGTTTGCCACAAAATACAGCTGCAAGTTCCGGCGTAGGTCCAGTTCTTATTGCATGGGTGATTGCAGGGATAGGCGTTTATTTTATTGCCAACTCATTTCGTATTCTTTCTGATATACGACCAGATTTACAAGCTGGTGTTTACATGTATGCACAAGAAGGATTTGGTTCTTTCATAGGTTTTAATGTTGCGTGGGGCTACTGGTTGATGACAGCTTTCGGGAATGTTGCATTTGCTGTTATTTTAATGGATGCATTCGATGAGTTTTTTCCTGGCGTATTTACCAATGGTAATAATTTAAATTCAATCATTTGTGGTTCTATTTTAATCTGGGGTTACAATTTTCTAGTTCTATCAGGAACAAAAGTTGCAGGATTTATTAATACATTAGGTACGATTGCTAAACTTGTTCCTCTTGTATTATTTGTATTGATTTTGGGTGTGCTAATTGACTATTCGCAGCTATTTAGCAACTTCTGGGGTATGGATCCACAGATTGTGACAGAGGTAGGGGGTAAGTCAGAATCCGTTTCTTTATTGTCACAAATTTTATCGCCTATGACTGTAACACTTTGGGCATTCATTGGTGTTGAAGGTGCTGTTGTGCTTTCTGGCCGTGCTAAGAATAAAAAAGATGTTGGTAAAGCAACACTTTTAGGCTTTATCGTTGCATTAGTGATTTACATTTTGCTTTCAGTTTTACCTTTTGGTGTTATGCCACAAACTGAGTTAGCAAAGGTTGCAAACCCTTCAACAGCAGGTGTTTTACAGAAAGTTGTTGGCGATTGGGGTAAATGGTTGATGAGTGTTGGTCTGATCATCTCTGTTCTTGCTGGCTGGTTAGCTTGGACGATGGTCTGTGCTGAAATTCCAATGGTTGCAGGGGAAAAAGGCGCATTTCCAAAAGCATTTGCTAAAACTAATAAGAATCAATCAGCAAGCGTTTCACTTTGGATTAGTAGTGCTGTAATGCAGGCTGCAATGTTGTTGGTGTATTTCTCTAATAATGCATGGAACACAATGTACAATATTAGTGCATTGATGGTAGTACCTGCATATATTACGACTACGCTCTATATTTCTAAGTTATGTTTGACAAATGAATACAGCAAATATGCTAAAACTGGTAAAGCACTGGCTGTTATTGGTGGGATTCTTGGTGCATTCTTCTGTCTATTTATCTTATATGCAAGTGAAATACAATATGTGGTGTTAATTCCATTGCTTTTAACTGTTGGTCTACCAGTATTCATTTGGGCACAAAAAGAAAAAAAAGATAATGGTCCTATCTTTGAAAAGTTTGAATATAGTGTGTGCATCATACATGATAATGGTCACCCTATTTTCTTAATATAAAATAGGGTGACTTGATAATAAGGAATAAATTTTTTATGAGTAGCAATAAAGATAACGCTCAAAAACTAGGATTGATTGCATTAATTGCTATTGTTGTTAGTTCTATGATTGGTGGCGGGGTAGATAGCTTACCTAAAAGTATGGCACTTCAATCAGCACTAGGCCCTGTAATTTTAGCATGGCTTATTGGGGGTTTTGGAATGTTCTTTATAGCTAATACATTTAGGATTTTATCTGATATTAGACCTGATTTACAATCAGGTGTTTATATGTATTCACGCGAAGGATTTGGTGCATTTATAGGGTTTATTGTCGCTTGGGGCTATTGGCTAATGACAATATTTGGCAATGTTGCTTTTGCTGTAATGGTTATGGATTCTTTGAATTATTTTTTCCCTGGAAATTTTACAGGTGGGAATAATATTACTTCAATTATTTGCGCTTCCATATTAATTTGGGGATTTAATTTTCTTGTTTTATCTGGTACTAAAAATGCAAGTATTTTAAATACAATTGGAACTATTGGTAAATTAATTCCTCTCATTATTTTTGTTGTATGTGTTGGGTATTTTATAACTAAACATCAATTATTTAGTAATATTTGGGGTGTTGAAAAGATTGATAATGTTAAACCGCTAGGATCAATAATAGAGCAAATTATCGCCCCCATGAGTGTTGTGTTGTGGAGCTTTATTGGTATAGAAGGAGCTGTTGCTCTTTCTGATAGGGCAAAAAATAAAAAAGATATCGGTAAGGCAACAATGATTGGCTTTGTTATATCTCTTTTCATTTGTATATTAATATCCATTTTACCTTTTGGAATTATGTCACAACATGAATTAAGCCAAATACCTACCCCATCAACAGCGGGTGTTTTAGGCATAGCGGTTGGGAGTTTAGGAAAAGATATTATGAATATAGGTGTCTTGGTATCTGTCCTTGTTGGTTGGCTTGCTTGGACGATGCTTTGTGCTGAAATTCCTATGGTAGCATCCCAAAATGGTACTTTTCCAAAATTTTTTCAAAAGAGAAATTATAAAGGAGCTGCTTCAGCATCACTTTGGTCTAGTAGTATAATTATGCAATTAGTTGTTTTTTTAGTTTATTTTTCAAATAATGCATGGAGAACTATGCTTGATATTTCTGCCGTAACTGTTTTACCTGCATATATTGGTTCAACAGCATTTTTATTTAAAATATGTCTAAATAATAGTTATGAGCAATATGCAAAAAAAGGAAAAATATTTGCAATGATTAGCTCTGTAATTGGAATTATTTTTTGTTGTTTTATGATTTATGCAAGTGGGATTAAGAACGTATTGATGGTTCCTTTAATTCTTTCTCTAGGAATCCCTGTCTATCTGTGGGCTGTTAAAGAAAATTCTATAAATAATACTATTTCATTATCAAGAACAGAAAAAAACTATATGGCAATATTACTTTCTTTAATGATTATATTTTCAGCAATATATTTATTTTTTTAATCTAGAAGATTTTCATTATACAGCTGATGATTATACAACATAATTTTGTTAGTTATTTTTGGTGGCATTATGATTGAATTATAAGATGCCCAATGAATTTCATTGGGCATTTTAATTTATTGAGTGATAACTGGAATTTTACCAATTTTAGCTTGCCATTTAACTGGCTCAGTCTTATGAACTGATTGACCTAATGTATCAACAGCAACAGTTACAGGCATATCTTCTACAGTAAATTCATAAATCGCTTCCATACCTAAATCTTCAAATGCTAATACTTTAGAAGCTTTGATTGCTTTAGAAACTAAGTAAGCTGCACCACCAACCGCCATTAAATAAACGGCTTTATTATCTTTGATGGCTTCGATCGCGATGTCACCACGCTCTGATTTACCAATCATACCGATTAAACCTGTAGTTTCTAAGATTTGGCGAGTGAATTTATCCATGCGCGTTGCAGTTGTTGGGCCAGCAGGGCCAACGACTTCATCATTGATAGGGTCAACAGGGCCAACGTAATAGATAAAGCGATTAGTGAAATCTACAGGTAATTTTTCACCTTTATTCAACATATCGATCATGCGTTTATGTGCAGCATCACGGCCAGTTAAAATTTTACCTGACAATAATAAAGTATCACCAGGCTGCCATGTTGCAATTTCATCTTTAGTGATGTTATCTAGGTTAACTTTTTTACCTGCGGAACTATCATTTGTGATCTTTGGCCAGATATCTAAATTTGGTGGCGTTAATACCGCAGGGCCATTGCCATCCAATGTGAAATGAACATGGCGACTAGCAGCGCAGTTAGGAATCATAGCAACAGGCAAGTTTGCAGCATGTGTTGGGCATTCTAGGATTTTAATGTCCAATACTGTAGTTAAACCACCCAAGCCTTGCGCACCAATGCCCAATGCATTCACTTTATCATATAACTCTAAGCGAACTTCTTCTGCACGAGTTTTTGCACCTTTTGCGATTAAGTCTTGGATATCGATTGGCTCCATCAATGATTTTTTAGCCATCAACATTGCTTCTTCCGCAGTGCCACCGATGCCAATACCCAAAATTCCTGGTGGACACCAGCCTGCACCCATTTCAGGTACCATTTTTAAAACCCAATCCACAACAGAGTCAGAAGGATTTAACATCGCAAATTTACTTTTTGCTTCACTGCCACCGCCTTTAGCAGCAACATGAACTTCGATTTTATCGCCAGGTACTAAGTCGTAGTGAATCACAGCAGGCGTATTATCTTTAGTATTGATGCGTTTACCCATTGGATCAGCCAATACAGAAGCACGCAAGATATTGTCAGGATCTGTATAAGCTTTTGCAACGCCTTCATTGATCGCTTGAGTGACATCAAAGCCAGCTTCAAATTGTACAGATGTACCGATTTCTACAAATACTGTCACAATCCCTGTATCTTGGCAGATTGGGCGGCGGCCTTCTGCACACATTCTAGAGTTAATCAGGATTTGTGCCATTGCATCTTTAGCTGCTTTTGATTCTTCACGCTCATAAGCTGCTGTTAGGTTTTTAATATAATCTTCAGGATGATAATAGGAGATGAATTGCAAACTATCGTGGATAGATTGAACAAGATCTTCACGTTTGATAATGGTCACTATGCGCTCCTTTAGTGAATTGGTGGTAATTATCGAGCTGAATCATACCACAAAAGAGCGCATTAAATGAATGGCTAGCCGTGATAAGGCGAACGATTTAACGTGTTGAAAGTACGATATTGAAGGTTTTCTGCCTGCAAAAATTGACCCAGTTGAACTTGTTGTTCAATTGTGGGTTCATCAATATAAATACAAGAGCCTGTGCCTGTGATTTTGGGTGATAAATCTAAATCAGTCAGTGCTGTCATATAACCTTGCATTTTAGGGTAGAGTGCATAAATGGCAGAGGTACAATCATTTAAATAATCGGGATGATCTGTCTTTTCTAAGATAGGATTTGTACGTGATAGGGCAGGATACTGGAATATTTTTTGCGTACTAATGGAAATATTAGGAATGATCAAGCCATAAGCTTTTTCTTTCGGCTGCATTGGGATGAATAAGTCACCAATGCCTTCAGCCCATGCGCTTTGTCCATAGATAAAGATTGGAACATCTGCACCTAAAGTACGGCCCAAAGCTTGGAGTTTTTCTGAACTGTAATTGAGTTGATACAATTCATTCACTGCCATTAATGTTGTAGCGGCATTGGAACTACCACCACCTAAACCTGCACCCATTGGGATGCTTTTATTCAGCGTAATGTTTAAGCCTATTGCAATACCACTTTCTTTTTGCAATAAACGAATGGCTTTAACAATGAGATCATTCTCTTCTGTGATGAATTCATTGTGATAATCCGCAATGATTTTGTCATCATCACGCAATTCAAATCCTATTTCATCCTGCAATGAAATGAATTGGAATAACGTTTGCAAAAAGTGATAGCCATTCGGTTCTTGGCGAACTATGCGAAGAAAAAGATTAATCTTCGCAGGAGATTTGAAAAATTGCATCTTAATATAACCAGTGCTCAACTAATAAACGTAAACGAACATCACCACGTGTTAATTCTATGCTTTGTGGGATGTTACGTTTTTTATAAGTCATCCATTTTTTGTATTGGATGTTCCAACCATCTTCTTTAAAGGCAATGATGCGATCTTTATCATCACGTTCAATGTTAGTTGCTTTGGCATTTGGTGTGCCTACTAACCAATTTTGCATGCCAGAAATTGGCCAGTCAAAGCCTGTGATTTCTGTAAATAGCTCATCAGGCGATTTGCCTTTGTAAGTTTGTTCTTCTGTTTTGAGTACGCTCTCATTAGGTGCAACATCTAAATCAATTCTGCCACTGCCTAAAGGGCCTTGAACAATCAATTTTAATTCTTCTGGTGTTTTTTGTTCCCAATTAAAGCTTGCTTGACCACTGTTATCAGGTGCTTTTAATGCTGCACGTCCAATAGCTGTATATTTTTCCAATGGCTTATTAGGATCAGGAATTATCGTCGCACAACCTGCTGTAATTGCAATGATTGTGAGTAAGCTACCAATGCGTTTTAAGTTAAGCATGAATGGGTTCTCATGAATGAATAAAAGTGTACAAACTGTAACACAAAAACACCCGCTATTGGGTGCGGGTGTTTGTTTTCCTGGGGGAAATTTATGTTATTAGTCTACTCTATGCTCGCGATCCAAAAATGCTTTAGGGTATTTCCTAAATCCTTTGGTTACAATTGCCAAGTAGATAATGCCTAATGCGCCCCATACTAAACCAATTTTCAATGCCATTTCTTCAAGGTTGTACCACAAGTAACCAATGAAAAGCATGCCACAGAAAGGTAGGATTAGATAATTCATAGTATTTTTAAAGCCATCTTTTTGACCATCTCTGAAGTAACATTGTACGATTACGCACACGTTAACAATAAAGAAAGCTGTCAATGCACCAAAGTTAACCAAATGTAATGCAAAGTCTAAGTCAAAAAAGCCAGCGCTTAAAGATACAATCCCAACGATTACAATGTTAATTGAAGGTGTTTTGTATTTAGGATTAATATATGCAAATGCTTTTTTCGGGAAAATACCATCGCGACCCATTACATACATCATACGAGAAACACCTGTATGAGCTGCTAAGCCTGATGCAAATACCGCGAAGATTGCTAACCATAATCCAATTGATTGGAAGAATGTTGATGCTAAGAACTTGCCGATTTGCACGCCGCTCATCGCTTGTTCACCAGCATATAACAATACTTCTGGTTGGCTTTCTTCAGGATTAGTGAATGTATAACCGTCAAAAAATAACTGCATAAAATATGTGATGAAGATGAATATCACACCACCAATTAATGTCGTTAAAAAGATTGCTTTTGGTACAGCTTTAGCAGCATCTTTAGCTTCTTCTGACAGTGAACTTAAACCATCAAAGCCTAAGAATGAGAAGCAAAGAATTGCAGAACCTGCTGCTACAACGCTGATTGACATTTCGGGGCTAACAAAAGGTTTAGAACTCACTAATGTTGCAGCACCTACGCCATCAAAATACAGGCCTTTTAAAACTAAAATAACAAAGATAACCATTAACAATAGCTGGAAGAATACGATGATGCTGTTAAAGCTCGCCACCATTTCTACACCGCGATAGTTAATATAAGTCATCAATGCTGCCAATGGAACAACGTAGTACCAAATATTGATATCACCAAATTGTGATTTCAAATAAATAGTTGCTAATAAAATGTTGATCATTGGATTGAACAAATAGTCTAATAATGTACACCAGCCGACAACGAAACCTACTTTAGGATCAATTGACTTTTGTGTATATGTATAAGCTGAACCCGCAGAAGGATAACGGCGAACCATCTTGCCGTAACTTAATGCAGTGAACATCATAGCGACTAATGTGATGATATATGCAGTTGGAACGTGTCCACCTGTGTCCTGACTTACGATACCAAAAGTATCGAATACAGTCATAGGTTGCATATATGCTAAACCGATCATGACAAGCTGCCAAAGAACTAAAGTTTTCTGTAAGCTTGCAGAACCGTTATTGGTAACGTTAGGAGATAACGTTTGTGTGTTTGATAACATAAGTTTATTTCCCCCAGCCTTTCCTTGGCGTGTTGAAAGAGAGATAAATATGCGCGTTAATTCAAAAGAATTATTGCCCCCTTGTGTGCGAGTTAAAGACCCAATATAAATTTAACTCTAAAAAAAATTCCTCATAACTAGATGAGGAATCAGGGGATTTTACAGCATTTTTCTCATTTGGCTACATTTTTTTATTTTGAACATTGATAATTTTTATCCAGATCACCATTTTTTCAATTCGATAATTATAATTTATTGATTATTAATCAATAAAATTTTAAAGACCGAAGGTGAAAAGATCTATTCAATGTGAAAATTCAATGATGCTATGAATGAAGTTACTCAATTTAACATCAACATCCGTTACCTGTTTCACAGATTAAATACAAAGGCGCTGCCACAATGAATAATATTGGCAACCCAATGACAATTGCAGCATCCGTACCATTAACTTTGCTAGAGCTCTTAATATATTCAAGTTTTAAGTGGATCGGTTGTGAAAGAGGATATTGCTGAATGAATGTTTGGCGGTTTTTAATTTGTACCATTTTTCCATCACTCAACCTTTGGTCATATTTTAGAAGGTTAGGTGATTTTTTAAGGTTTTTAGCTAATGCAGGATTTTGATAATAGACGCTTGTTTTGGGAATATCTGAAATAATTCTAAAACCATAGTTTTGTACGAGATCTTCTTGTTGAGTTTTGGTGAAGTTCATAGGTGATGCAACTAATGTTAATTCTGCTTTGACTTCTCTTTGGTTATGCACTTCTCCTGAAATTGCGATATATGACATTTGTTTAGCATAAGAAGATTTGACAAAATTTTGAATTCTCTGTGTATTTTCTGTGGGGAATTGATAATCATGTTTTGTGCCCATCACATATAGGTTTTTTTGATCCATCGCTAGGGCAGAGATGGTTTCATTTTCCGTTTTTTCCGTTGTATAAGTTGTGGAACAAGCTGATAGAGCAATAGCAGCAGTTGCGATTAAAATTGATTTGAATATTTTCATTATTAACCTGAATTTTGATTGAATAAAATGATCATATATTATATTTAATCATTGTTCAATAAACGTTGTTTAATTTATAGTAAAATGTTTATTAGTTTTTATTTAAGGCCTTAAGGTGTTGAGTGTTTTACATGCATCTGCAACACGTTGCGCGCAAGCTTTGTTATACCAGTAGTATGCTTCGCCGCTATTTCTTCGTGTGCCTCGGCCAATATTGTACCAATGTGCCACAGTTAAAACAGCACGCCAATCATCCATATAGGCCAGTTTTTTATACCAAATCAACTGTTCATTAGGATTATCTGCATTCATGGCAGTGAGCATTAAAAAGGCTTCAGGTGTATTTGCTCGTGCTAATAAAATTTTAGCTCGGATTTTATTTAATGGTGCGCCATCATAGCCATTCCATAGAATCATTCCCATATAATAATCTACATAAGGGGTTAGATAGCCATGAGATCCAACTTTTTGGAAATATTGCAGGGATTTATTATGATCTCTTTTGAAAGGCACACCTGCATGATTGTGATAGCCTAAATAATAGAGCAAACCTACATAAAATGCATGTTCAGGATGAGCTTCCGTTGCATAATCAATGAGCTCTTGTGCTGAAAATCGGCTGTTATTGACCACATTGAAAACATTTGTTTCCACAGATGTATCACGTTTCCATCCATCCCAAAAATTAGGATCATCGACGTTGTATGCCAGTGCTATGGAAGACATGATTGTGATCATGACTGATAGGACGTATTTAACCATAATGGGCACCTTAAAACTTTTGTACAGAAACTTTGTTATTTAAGATTGTATGTTATTTATACAGCATTTTTATGACAAAATTTATATTTTTTTTGATCTAAAAGGGTAGTAATGCTGTTTTATGGTTTTATCAATTAGTCAAATCAGGTATTTATAACGGTCTGTTTTTGATTAAAGATAAAAAGATTGCGAGTGCAAAAGCAATGCAAACTGTATAAATTGGATAAATAGTTGTTAAGCCTAAAAACAGCAATGCTAATAAATAACAGGCAAAAAGAAGAGCGCCAATCCAAAGAGTGATTTTGTATAGTCGTTGGTATTTAAAAGCGAATACAGCAATGGCTATGTTGAATAAGAAGAGGTATTTAATGACTTTGAAGAGGCTTTCTAAGTCAATATTCCAATTCATTGACAACAATAAACGGCCTGTTTCAAACCAGACTTTTGCCACAAACGGATACAAATAAGCGAAAACTGGAAAATATTCTCTATCAATGCTCATTACAAGGTAATGGCTCGCTAAAAAGAATATGAATCCAGTTAAAACTGTAATGCGAATGGCTTTATTCATTAACCAATCGAGCTTTTAATTGATTCAATTCAGGGTTCAACGGATCAGCCTTTAAACCTAAATCAACATAATCCAAGGCGGAGAAATAATCATTTTGGCTAAATGCTTTCTTAGCAAGGTTTAAATAATGCGTTGCAAGTTTATTGAGTCCTGTGAGTGCGGCTTGATTATTATCATCTGTAGCTAAAGCTTGATGATAATAGGCAAGGGCAGAGCCTTGATATGGCTCACTTAACTGCCCACGATTCCAAGCAGTTTCTGCTTGTTTTACCATGGCCTCTGACTCAGGATTGCTCGAAGCTGCACTTTGTTCTGTAGGTTGAGAAGATGATTCTAATTGTAAGGATTCCATATTTAAACCAAAAGGAGAATCACCGTAGAAATTTTCTGCACTATGCTCCGCTTCATCGTCATCATCAGCTGCTGAGATAAGTGTTAAAGCTGGTAAATCTAAGTTTGCTGTAGGGTTTTTAGCCGCTTCGCTTAACAATTCTATTTCATCTAATACAGGCTTTTCTGTTGCCTTTGGACGTCTTACTGGCGGTTTATACACAAATGATTCACGTTCTTCTTCAGATAAAGCAGGATTATAAATTGCTTTAGCTAGATCATTGGTGCGATCAATAGAATATTTAGGTAAACCTGTGCGTGTTGTTTCACCGCCCATCATGAAATAAGCAAACACTAAGCAGATGGCTAAAAAGCTACCTGTAATGAATAAATTAAAACCTTGAAACCAGCCCCAACCTAAAGAGCTACCATGTTTCTTAGATTCTTTCTTTTGGGTAATTTCAGCTTCTTTATTTTGTTCATCGACATTTTTAGTTTCGATGGCAACAGATTCTTGATTACCGCTTTCTGGGTTTTTAATGTATTTAAATGATGGTTCCATATTAAATCTTGCTTGGTTTCATGATCTATGAAAAGGCTAATGAAGAATCATTATACCCAATTTCTCGTAATGCTTCGGATAATTCAAATAAAGGCAATCCCATGATGCCAGAATAGCTACCTTCAATTTTCTCGATGTATCTTGCCATCAAGCCTTGTACTGCATACCCACCAGCCTTATCACAAGGTTCATGGGTTGCCCAATAAGCTTCAATGAAAGGCTTTGGTAATTGCGCAAAGGTGACTAGGCTAACGCTAGTTTTCACAATAATTTTATCTTGATATTGTACTGCAATGGCAGATAAAACCTGATGAGTTGAGCCTGATAGCATATTCATCATTTTATAAAAATCAGCATAATCTCCGGGCTTACCTAAAATTACATCATCTTTAATCACGCTGGTATCAGCCGTTAAAATAGGATGTTGTACATTACCTAAAAGCGATTGTGCTGCGATAGCCTTTGAATGTGCCATGCGCGCCACATAGTCATGGGGATTTTCATTCAGTAAAACTGATTCATCAATATCGGTATTGATCACTTGATAATCAACACCGATCTGTTTCAGTAGTTCTTGTCGCCTAGGCGATTTCGATGCAAGTAAAATCATTAGCCTTTAACAATCTCATCAATGGCTTTTAATTTCATTAATAATGCTTCTAATTCAGATAATTTGATTGCATTTGGGCCATCTGATAATGCTTTATCAGGATCAGGATGAGTTTCCATGAATAAGCCGCCCACGCCAACAGCTACGGCAGCTTTAGATAACACAGGAACAAATTGACGCTGACCACCAGAACTTGTACCTTGTCCACCTGGTAATTGTACTGAGTGAGTTGCATCAAATACAACTGGACAGCCAATATCTTTCATCACTTCTAATGAGCGCATATCTGAAACTAAGTTGTTATAACCAAATGAAACACCACGCTCACAAGCCATGATGTTTTGGTTGCCTGTTGCACGTGCTTTTTCGATCACATGTTGCATATCCCAAGGTGCTAAGAATTGGCCTTTTTTGATATTCACAGGCTTCATTGTTTTCGCAACATTTTGAATGAAGTTAGTTTGGCGACATAAGAATGCAGGTGTTTGTAATACATCTACAACAGCAGCGACTTCATCTAATGGTGTATCTTCATGCACATCTGTTAATACTGGCACATTCAATTCTGAACGAATTTTCTCAAGAATTGCTAAACCTTTTTCAATACCAGGGCCACGATAGCTATTGATAGAAGAGCGGTTTGCTTTATCAAATGATGACTTGTAGATAAAAGGAATGTTGAGTTTTTCACACATCTCTTTTAAACGACCTGCAACTTCAAATGTCATTTCTTCTGATTCAATTACGCACGTACCTGCGATTAAGAAAAAAGGTGTGTCATTGCTAACTGGAGTTTTAAATAGAGGGATATTAACCATTGTATTAACCTTTTTGTGAGTAAACATGAGTAAGACCTAACATTAATAGGTCCGCTGTACCTTGATTACAAGCCATTGGGATATTATAAAGTGTTGATAAACGAATTAATGCTTTAACATCAACATCATGAGGCATCGGTGTTAATGCATCTGTGAAGAAAATGAGCAAGCCCAATTCGCCAGTACAAATCAACGAGCCTAATTGTTGATCGCCACCCAATGGTCCACTTTTTAAACGTGTTAAATTTAAGTCAGGATAGGATTCTAAAATTACTTTACCTGTTGTGCCTGTTGCATACAAAGGGAATTGTTTGAAAAATTCGTAGTGTGGTTTAATCCATTCTACCAATTCTAATTTCTTTTGGTCATGTGCGACTAAACCAATGCCTTTATGAAGCATAACTTCTCCTATCATCACTGAAGTCTTTCAACAGATTGAACTTTTTTGTTTTTATCAAATGTTACTTTGACATTTTGATGCGCTGTTTGCTCGCCTGTTGATAATGAGCTTATGAAAGTATAGTGCCAAACATCAGGATGATAAGCATCGCGCACTAATGGTGTACCTAAAATGCGTTGAACATCCACTTGTGCCATGCCTGGTTTAATTTGTTCTAAACGCGAATCTTCAACTTGATTGCCTTGAAGAATTACGGTTTTATGTAAGCCTGGCATATTTGAACACGCCGAAACAAGCCCTGTGATTAATAATAGACTGCTGATCTGCATTACTCTCTTTTTCATCATCATTTCCATGCAAAGTAAGTCGGTAAATAGTGCTAATTCTATACTAGAACGAATCTTTATAAAAATAATCTTTGTTATTGTGGAATTTACTCTATAATTTCGCCATGTTTTTAAAATAACTGGACAGCATGGCTAGAGAATATCTTTTCATCGATAGTGATGAAGCATTAAAAAACTGGTTGGCCAATCAACAAGATTTAACAGCGATAGCAGTGGATACAGAATTCATGCGTTTTCGTACTTACTTTTCAAAATTATGTTTAATACAGTTGGCGACAGATAAAGAAGCCATTTGTATTGATCCGTTGGCAATTAATGATTTTGAGCCATTATTATCGATGTTAACGCATCCAAAAATTGTGAAAATCTTCCATTCAGCAAGCCAAGATTTGGAAACGTTGTATACAACATTTAATCTGATTCCTAAGCCTATTTTTGATACGCAAATTGCAGAAACAGTTTTGGGGGCTGATCATCTAATGAGCTACCAAGATACTGTGGAAATGCGCTTAGATGTTTTATTAGAAAAAACAGAAACGCGCACAGATTGGGAAAAACGCCCATTGTCACAAAGCCAAATTGATTATGCATATGATGATGTGACGTATTTATATGATCTTTATCTTTTAATGAAAGGTAAGATCGAAACCAAAGAAGAGCAACGTATGTTCTTTGATAAAACAGAAGCTTTGTATATGGTGGAAAAATACGCACCGAACCCTGAAATGGCTTGGATGAAAGTCAAAGCACGCAAAACATTGCGCGGTAAACGTTTACAGTTGTTGAAAATGTTGGCTAAGAAAAGGGAAGAAGTGGCAATTGAGCATGATATGCCTAAACGTTGGGTTGTGGATGATGCTGCTTTGATCAGCATTTCTAAAGACTTCAATCAACCTAACAATGAAAAAGCATTGGTTTCATACTTTGAAAAACAGCGTATGGCACCTCATTTTCAGCCTGTGATTGATGAGTTTTTATCTAATTCTAATTAAATTAAAGGAAGAGTAATGCGCTTATTGTTGGCATTTTTATTGCCTTGGTTACAATTTTTCACGATCGGTCGCCCAATTGCTGGAATTGTTTGTTTAATTCTACAATTAACAATTATTGGTTGGTTGCCTGCAGTGATTTGGTCTGTATATGCATTATCACAATACACAACAGACCAGAAAATTAAAGATGCTCAAATGTCAGGAAGGCAATTTAGAGATTAATGGCTTTGTAAATGTTTTAAGCGCTGTGGTAACTGACTTTGAAGAAAATCAACACAGACACGTAATTTTGCAGAATGGCTCAATCTTGTAGGATAGACTGCCCAGATATCAGCATTTTGCCAATAATTAGGTAAAATTTGAATGAGCTCTTTATGCTTGAGCTCATCATTAATATCCCATAGAGATCTCAGCATAATGCCATGGCTATGCAATGCCCAATATTTTACTAAATCACCATTGTTTGAAGCTAATTGACCAAAAACTTTGACGGATACTTTGCCTTTTTTACTGTCTAATTCCCACAATCCAAAAGGATGATCTCGTTCTTTAATGATTAAGCATTGATGCAGAGAAAGTTCATCTAACTTTTTTGGCGTACCATATTTCTTTAGATAATCAGGTGTTGCACATAAAATTCGGCGGTTTGAGAATAATTTTCGCGCGATTAAATTCGGTGCGATATTATTGCCAACCCGAATATCTAGATCTATTTGTTCACTGGCTAAATCTAAAATTTGATCAATGGTGTCAAAACGAATTGTTAATTTAGGGTATTTATTTGATAGCTCAGAGATTAATGGCGCTACATGTTGCCTACCAAATCCTAAGCTGCTTGTAATATTTAAAGAACCGCTAGGTTCATTCATTTGGTTTGAAATGCTTTCTACCACATTTTTAATATCTAATAAAATATCAATGCCTTTTTCATAAACCAGTAATCCATGGCTGGTAATATTTAAGGATCTTGTTGTTCTATTAAGCAATTTTACGCCTAAGCAATCTTCTAAGATTTGAATACGTTTACTGATATAAGCGGGCGACATACCTATTTCATCAGCAGCTTTAGCAAAACTCCCATTTTTTACCACTTGGATAAATACATTTAAATCTTCGGTTTGAGGTAGATTATTCACGATTCATGTCCTTTGTATTTATAGAAGAAGGATTAGTTACAAAACAGATACAGGTTACTATATTTTTGCTCAGGAAAAGAGTTTAGTTAAAAGTTATACATAACAATGAGGAAGGATATATGTCAAAGATTTATAAGATTGCAGCATTAGCAGGTGATGGTATTGGTAAGGAAGTCATGCCTGAAGGTTTAAAAATTTTAAACACAGTTAAAGAGAAATTCAATTTACCATTGGAGATTGATATCTTTGATTGGGCAAGCTGCGATTATTACATCGAGCATCAAAAAATGATGCCAGATGATTGGTTTGAAACATTAAAAGATTATGATGCAATCTATTTTGGCGCTGTGGGTTGGCCTGAAACTGTTCCTGATCACATCTCTTTGTGGGGTTCATTGTTACAGTTCAGACAGAAATTTGATCAATATGTGAATTTACGTCCTGTGCGTTTATTTGAAGGTGTTACATCACCATTAGCGGGTTTTAAGGCTGGCGATATTGATTATTACGTTGTGCGTGAGAACACTGAAGGTGAATATTCTTCTGTGGGTGGAAAAATGTTTGCAGGTACGGATCGTGAGTTTGTAACACAAGAAGCAATTTTTACACGCCACGGTGTAGATCGTATTTTAAAATTTGCTTTTGAATTGGCAGAAAGCCGTCCTAGAAAGTTATTAACATCAGCAACTAAATCTAATGGTATCGCAATCAGTATGCCGTATTGGGATGAGCGAGTAGAATTTATGGCTGAACAATATCCCTCAGTAAAATGGGATAAGCAGCACATTGATATTTTATCTGCACGTTTCGTTTTACAACCTAATCGTTTCGATGTTGTTGTTGCTTCTAATTTATTTGGTGACATTTTATCTGATTTAGGCCCTGCAACGACTGGTACGATTGGACTATCAGCATCTGCAAACTTAAACCCTGATCGTAAATTTCCTTCATTATTTGAGCCCGTTCATGGTTCAGCACCAGATATTTATGGGCAAAACATTGCCAACCCAATCGCGATGATTTGGTCCGCAGCAATGATGCTAGAGTTTTTTGGGCAAGAAAATGAACAGTTTAAGAAAGCGCATGATGTTATTTTACATGCAATTGAAACTGTTTTGGTTAAAGGTCCAATCACAAGAGATTTAGGTGGGAAGGCTTCGACAACAGAAGTAGGCTCTGCAATTAATCAGTTGGTTGCAGAATAATCAATGTGTTAAAAACATAATAAAACACACTGAATAGTATCAAAGGAGTTAGATATGGTGAAATCACATAATAAGTTTCGTTATCAAATATTTTTCTTAGTTTTGGTGGTTGCCTTAATCAACTATATTGACCGTGGTGCACTGTCTTATGCAGGATCACAGGTTATGGGAGAATTTGGTTTTAACAATCAAGATTGGGGAAAAATACTAGGTTATTTTGGCTATGGTTATATGTTTGGCGCATTGATTGGTGGTGCATTAGGCGATTATTGGGGACCAAAAAAAGTTTGGTTGATTGCAGGTATTGCGTGGTCAATTTTTGAAGTAGGCACTGCATTCGCTGGTGAAATAGGCATGATGTTCTTTGGCGGCTCTGCTTTAGCAGGTTTTGCCATTATGCGTGTGTTATTTGGTTTCTCTGAAGGACCAGCTTACTCCATCATTAATAAAACAATTGGCAATTGGGCAACACCTAAAGAGCGTGGATTTGTTGTAGGTATTGGTCTATTAAGTACGCCATTAGGTGCATTGTTAACTGCTCCAGTATCTGTTGGTTTATTAGCGCTAACAGGTAGTTGGAGAGCAATGTTTATCATTTTAGGCATTGTTGGGTTAGTTGCATTATTCTTCTTAATGCGTGTATTTACGAATAGCCCTCGCGAAAGTAAATATGTATCAGAAGAAGAGTTGGCAGAAATTGAAGCAAGTCAAATAGCATCTGCAAACGCAGCTGAACAGGCTAGTCAAGAAGGCTCAAGTTTGAGATGGTTTGATTTCTTTAAAAGCCGTACATTAATTTTTAATACTGTAGGGTATTTTGCATTCATTTATGTGAATTTCTTGTTGTTAACTTGGACGCCAAAATTTTTGCAAGATCAGTTTAATTATAACTTATCTTCATTATGGTATATGGGGATGGTTCCTTGGGTAGGTGCATGTTTCACGGTATTATTAGGTGGACGTTTTTCAGACTGGTTATTCCAGAAAACTGGCAAGTTAACCATCGCAAGAAGTTGGTTTGCGGCAAGCATTTTGTTTTTGACTACAATCTGCTTTATATCGGTTAATTTTGTCAGTAGTGCAGCAGCAGTTATAGCATTAATTTCTATTGGTAACGCTTTAAACGCATTAGCGAACACGGTTTATTGGACAGTCGTGATTGATACAACGCCAAAAGCAAAAATTGGGACATATAGTGGAATGATGCATTTCCTATCTAATATTGGTGCAGTATTGGCACCAACATTGACAGGTTACTTAGTCAGTCAATCAGGTTATGGTGCTATGTTTACTGCGGCGGCTGTTGTCACTTGTATTGGTATGGTTGCAATGTTATTAGTACGTCCAGGAAAATTGAAGTAAGGAGGATATTATGACCATTAAAATTTCACTTGGCTCCTTAGGTGGCACAGTCAGCATGACTAAAGAGGCAACAGAAGCAGGGGTGAAGCCAAGATTAACGGCGACAGACTTAATTGCTTCTGTAGGGCATCCTTTGGATGGTTTAGAAATACATGCTGAAAATATCTTACAAGTACCTAGTAGTTATATAACATTTGAGCATGTTCTAAAATGTTACGATTGGGCGAAACAGCAAGTGAATGATGGTGCAGAAGGCATTGTATTAACGCAAGGCACAGATACTTTAGAGGAAACAGCATATCTGTTAGATTTGCTTTGGGATTCTGATGTGCCATTAGTACTAATGGGAGCAATGCGATCACCACAGCAAGCAGGTGCAGAAGGGCCAGGTAATTTATTAGCCTCTATTTTAACAGCAGCCTCTACAAATAGTTTTGGACGTGGCGTATTGGTTGTGATGAATAACTGGATTCATGAAGCGCGTTGGGTTCAAAAAAATCATACTGCTGATGTTGATGCATTTCAATCACAAGTTGGCGCTTCTGGAACTGTCTTTGAAAACCAGTGCCAATATTTTAAAGCACCATCTAAACGATATGTTTTTGATAGGCCTCAGGAATCTATTCCACAAGTGTTTTTATGGGAATCATCGCTCAGTGATTCTGTAAAATTGCTAGATGTAGTTGCTGCTGAGTATCAAGGCATTGTAGTTTCTGCTTTTGGTGCAGGCCACGTTTCAGAAGATATGGCAAATAAGTTAGGTGAGCTGGCACAAAAATTACCTATCGTTGTTTCTTCTGCAACGCTTAGAGGCTCAACTGCTTCAAAAACTTATGGCTACATTGGTGGTGAAATAGATCTTCAAAACAAAGGTATAACTATGAGTGAATGGTTAAGTCCTAAAAAAGCTAGATTACTTCTATCTGTTATTTTGGCTAATGGTTTATCTATGGATGAATATAGACAATATTTAGCAAGCTTAACGTACTAATATTTTATTTGTAATAATTTAAACTTCAAAAGTCCCTTAAATTTTTATGGGACTTTTTTATTGTATTAGATCCTCACTAATTTATATTGCAGAAAATTATGCTTAGGATTAATCACAACAAATTCATAGTTTTCAAAATCCTTTAATACTTTTTTGAATTCTGTTGTCGCTTTATCTAAACTCCAATCTTTCGGAAAATAAAAGCCATCAAAATTAATATCAGCTAAATCGGCTTCAAATTGATGAATGAATTCTGTGAATCCACTATAAAACAATGCAATATTACCTTGCCATAGAATATGACAAGTTCCATCAGCTTGCTGATTGAATGTAATTTGATGATTGGCGCAAGCATCATGTCCAGCCAAATAAACGCTAAAAGCACATGCTTCATCTTCTAAAGATGGTTCTGCATCAAGGTGAAATGTTTTGCCATTCAGTATTGTGAAATCAAAAGGATGATTAACATCGCCAACTAGAAAACCTTGGTCATCTGACCAATAAGTGGATGAAAGAATGCATTTATGGTAGTTATTCCAAAGATCTTTCGCTTGCCAGTAAGCTAGGCTTGTATATTCATCGTCCTCTGTTTCTTCATCCTCAATATCATCAGGCTCATTGGCATAATAGTCTTCACTGATTAAGTGCAAATCAAACCATAATTTTCCCTGATCATCTAATCGCCCAGACCAAACAAGTTCACGTAGATTATGTGGTTCGGGATATGCGCTATCTATAAAAGTAATGGTTTGAGTCATGATTTGCTCTAAAGATCAGGATTGAGGAGAGTTTGCCATTGTAACGATCCTCAATATTGATTACCATCATCGTTTTAGGGCAATATCGCAATCGGAGTAACTATGTTAAAAATCTTAGGGCTTTTGGCCATCATGGCGGCAATATCTGCGATTGTTTATAAACTCTTTTTTTCATTTAGAAAGAAGCATATTGGTTCTGGCAATATTTTTTATGTGTATGCCAATGGCGCTTTTGATGAAGTTTTAGAAACTGAAAAAGTTCATCAGGAAAATTTGCAAATCATTACTGCACGATCAAATGAAATAGTGAACATTATGGATGGGATGATCACACAAAATATATTGAGTCGAGATAATCAAGCTCAGCATCGTATATTGATCAATGGTATGCCTGTGGGACATTTAAAAGCAGAAACTGCTATGGCTTTAAAGCAAGAAAAAGAGGAACTTGGCATTCACAGTGGGTTGATTTACTGCAAAGTAAAAATCACAAAAGATCAAAATAACAAAATGCAGGCAACATTGGATTTGCCGCCAATTGAGTGCTTAGCTAAAGTTCTCTCTAGTCAATCTTTTGAGCATAGCGCAGAGAAATTTTCTAAGTTGAAATAAGCGAATAAAAAAAGCACCATTGGTGCTTTATTATTACTCAATCTTACTTCGGAATATTTTGAACACATCCACCCAAATCTTTCACAACGACAACTTTGTCTGAAAGTTCAGGATGCTTTTTGAAAAACTCATCCAATCTTTGATCAAAGTTTTTAGAAAACCTGAGCAGTTCTACAGTATTTGCCCATGTTTCTATAGGCTGTTTATTTGTAATTTTTGCACCAATAAAACGTTTGATTAAGCGAAAAGCATAGAGCCAATAAGGAATTTTTAAGCGGAGAATCGTGGATGATTCTTGAAAGAAGGGCAGTAATCGTTTGTCGTAAGCACCTTCCATGATCCACTGATCCAGTTGTAAGATTTCTTGAATGCGTGAATTCATATTTTCTTGTGAGCTTTTCACATAATGTTCGTGGGGTGAATCCCAATAGATATCATCAAATTCATGATTGGTAATATTGAGTCTGCAAGACAATTGTTGAGAGATCGTTGTTTTGCCCACGCCAGATGGGCCGATGATACAAATTTTCATAAGATAAGGTGGTTGAGTTGAAAGAAAAAAGCTCTTGGTTTTCAAGAGCTTTTTTTTTGGTTTATAGGCCTGATTTCAAGCTAGCTTCAATGAAGCCATCTAGATCGCCATCCAATACTGCTTGTGTGTTACCCATTTCGTAACCAGTACGAAGATCTTTAATGCGTGATTGATCCAATACGTAAGAGCGGATTTGGCTACCCCAGCCCACATCTGACTTAGAATCTTCTAAAGCATCAGATTTTTCACGGCGCTTTTGCATTTCAAATTCATATAACTTAGAACGCAATTGGTTCATTGCCACTTCTTTGTTACGGTGCTGAGAGCGATCATTTTGGCACTGTACAACGATATTCGTTGGTAAGTGAGTAATACGTACTGCAGATTCAGTTTTGTTAACGTGCTGTCCGCCTGCGCCTGATGCGCGATAAACGTCAATACGTAAATCAGCAGGGTTGATCTCAATTTCTACATTGTCATCAATTTCGGGTGAGATAAACACAGCACAGAATGATGTATGGCGTTTGTTGTTAGAGTCGAAAGGTGATTTACGAACTAAACGGTGAATCCCTGTTTCTGTTCTTAACCAACCATAAGCATGATCGCCTTCAAACTTGATTGTGGCAGATTTTAAGCCCGCAACATCGCCAGGTGATTCTTCTAAAATTTCAGTTTTGAAACCTTTGTCTTCACCCCAACGCAAATACATACGCATCACCATAGAAGCCCAATCTTGTGCTTCTGTACCGCCTGCGCCTGCTTGGATATCCATAAACGCGCTTGCGCTATCTAATTCGCCAGAGAACATACGGCGGAATTCTAATGCTTCAACATCTTTTTCATAAGTGGCAATATCAGCCAACACTGCTTCGAGAGAATCTTCATCATTCTCCATTTCGCAGAGTTCTAATAAATCTTTCGCATCGCTTAAGTGAGCAGTCAGATCACGAATGTTGTAAACGATGTTTTCTAGAGAAGAGCGCTCTTTACCGAGCTTTTGTGCATATTCTGGATCATTCCAGATTTCAGGGCTTTCAAGTTCCATGAGAACTTCAGTTAATCGTTCTGACTTTGTATCAAAGTCAAAGATACCCCCTAAGATCGTGCAATCTTGTTAAGAGGTCATCAATTTTTTCGTAATGTAAATTGAGTTCCATTGTGTTTCCTTTCGACTGATGAAAATTTTAAGTCGGCTATTATAGCGCTAAAATACGATGTGCTTCTATAAAAAGCTTTGATCTCCAAATTATTAGAATTAAATGATCGCTAAATTTTTGATTTATTTTTCTAATTAATAGTATGATAGATTCTGCACTGTAAATGATAATCATTATCAATATTTTAATAAGATTTTATTTTAATTGATGTAAACAATATAAGGAGCTTTTATGAAAGCAGCAGTTGTCAATCAAAATAGTGATGGTAAAGTTGAAATTAAAGAGCTAAAAGTTCGTGACCTAAAGCCTGGTGAAGCATTGGTGGATGTAGAATGTTGTGGCGTTTGTCATACTGACTTGCACGTTGCAAAAGGCGATTTTGGTAAAGTGCCAGGGCGAGTGATTGGCCATGAAGGTATTGGTAAAGTTTCTAAAGTTGCGGATGGCGTAACGAGCTTGAAAGTGGGCGATCGCGTAAGTGTTGCTTGGTTCTTTGAGGGCTGTGGCGTTTGTGAATATTGTATTACAGGTAAAGAAACATATTGTCGTAGCGTAAAAAATGCAGGTTATTCTGTAGATGGCGCAATGGCAGAGCAATGTATTGTTGCTGCGGATTACGCGGTGAAAGTGCCTGATGGTTTAGATTCCTTCCAAGCAAGTAGCGTAACTTGCGCGGGTGTAACAACTTATAAGGCCGTAAAAGTTGCAGATGTGAAAGCAGGGCAATGGATTGCGATTTATGGTGTGGGCGGTTTGGGCAACTTGGCCGTGCAATATGCTAAGAAAGTGTTCAATGCCAAAGTAATTGCTGTTGATATTAATGATGATAAATTACAGTTAGCGAAAGAAGTCGGCGCTGATTTGATTTATAACTCAGCGAAAATCAAAGATGTTGCTAAACAAATCCAAGAAGATATTGGCGGTGCACATGCAGCCGTTGTGACGGCTGTATCAAAAGTTGCATTCAATCAGGCTGTGGATTCACTCCGCGCAACAGGTAAAGTGATTGCGGTTGGCTTGCCATCAGAAACAATGGATTTAGCGATTGTTAAAACAGTGTTAGATGGTATTGAAGTGATTGGTAGCTTAGTTGGTACGCGCCAAGACTTAGCAGAAGCATTCCAATTCGCAGCAGAAGGTTTAGTTGTACCAGTTGTACAAAAGCGCAAATTGGCTGATGTGAATGCTATTTTTGAAGAAATGGAAGCAGGAAAAATCCAAGGCCGAATGGTAGTGGATATGAAAGCTTAGTAAATAATAGATGACTTAAATATTGATCTCAATCCCTTGCATAGCAAGGGATTTTTATTTTGCATATATACTTTGAGCCATCATTGGTAAAATTATGTTTCCCTATAAAATTATATAAGGTTATAAAAAATGAAGTTTATTATTAAAATGGGTGCTTTATTAGTTTTGATGTTTATTGTTGCAGCTTGCAGTGGATCCGATGCTTATCAAGGTGAATGGAAGGCAAAAGATGAAAGTTCTACTGAATATAAAGTGGTTTTTCAGCCGAAAAATATCACAATTACTGATGCTCAAGGAAAGGTTGTGATGAATTCTAGTTATACTCAATATTCTGTCAAAACCGTTAATGGCATTACAACTTATGGCATAGAACTTCAGGATGGTTCAGAATATTTTATTCACTTCCCGATTAAAAATAATACGGTTAATGCACAGTTAATCATCCCACCACAATCTACAAGTTTTGGTGGTATTACTATTACTCAAGGTTCAGAAGAAGTGTTGTCGCTTTCTAGATGATATTCTTTTGATTCAAAATATAAGAAAATACAAATCAAGGTTGAATGGTTTGGATATGAAAGGTTAATAAGTAAACAAAAGGCTTTCATATTAATTTTCATCTCTTGTGTAGCAATAGGTTTTTACTGATAGGATGTGTTTATATGAAAAATATTTTGGTGGGGTTAGTTGCAGTTATTGTGATATATTTTGGCTATTATTATTATAATTCAGCAAAAATTCCTGAAGAGTGTATTGAGGTTAAAAAGATATATGATGAAACCGTTGATCGTTTTAAGAGTTTAAATAGTGATGGTTCATTAACAACAAATATTGAAATGTTAATATCAATTGGAGAAAAATGGGATATTGCAATTGATTCGAATCAAAGATATAAAAGAAGCCAAATTAGTGAGATTAAAACAATGTGTTTGAAAAATAAAACTTTGCTAGAAAATATTTCTCAACAATTAGATAACATCAAGCAATAAACGTCAAAAAAAGGCAGATTTCTCTGCCTTTTTAATATTTGTCTGTTAGAAAATTACAACGATTTTGCAACTTCCAAAGCTTTGTCATAATCAGGTTCGTTAGTTACTTCCTGAACGTATTCAACATGGCGAATGATGTTGTTTTTATCTAAAACAACGATACCGCGTGCTAACAATGCTAAGCCTTCGATCTCAAAGCCGTATTCAACACCAAAATCATGTGTTTGGTAATCAGACAACATGCTTTGATGACTGATAGAATTTTCATCTGCAAAGCGTTTTTGTGCAAATGGTAAATCCACAGAGATCGTTAGTACTGCAACATCTGCCAATGCTTTTGCTTCTTCTTCAAAACGTTTAGTTTGAATTGAGCAAACACCAGTATCGATCGATGGTACAACGGAGATGATTTTAATTTTTCCGTCAAAATTATCCAAAGTAACAGGATTCAAACCTAAATCAACTACTCTAAAGTTTGCGCCTTCTTGTCCAACAATTGCTTCTGTACCCAATAATGTGATTGGATTGCCTTTCATTGTAATGCTAGATCTTTGTGACATTGTCATCTCCTTGAGAATCGTTCAATAGCGGAAAGCTTTTAGAATTATAGTTGAAAAATGATGTAATAGATATTTCGGGTATTTAAGATGCAAAAAAGGCAGGAAAACCTGCCTTTTAAATGCTGTGATCTAATGAAGATTAGATATTTTTGTTGATGAAAGCTTCTAATGCAGCTTTAGGAATCGCGCCAACTTGTGTATCAACAACTTCACCATTTTTGAAAATCATCAATGCTGGGATTGAGCGGATTTGTAATTGAGTTGCGATTGCTTGGTTGTTTTGAACATCCAACTTAACAACTTTCAATTTGCCTGCAAACGTTTCAGCAGCAGCTTCAACGTGAGGGCCAATCATCTTACAAGGACCACACCAATCAGCCCAGAAATCAACTAAAACAGGTAGATCTGATTGCAAAACTTCCGCTTCAAATGTAGCATCTGTTGCATTAACGTAATTACTCATGATAAAACTCCTTAAAATAATTTATAATAGACAATTTTAGTCTGTTATTTAAAATTCTGGTTTATTAAAACGGAATTAGTTAGAAATAACAAGCATAGTTTGTATTTAAAGTTTAAACGCTTTCAGTAAAAATTGTTTATTACACATTTCAATCAAAGGTCAAGATACACATGGCAAAACCAGAATTAAGTCACATAATGTTTAAGGATTTACCGCTCGATGAATCTTTGCAAGAAGCGTTAGAAGATAACAATTATGTGCAATGTACTCCGATTCAAGCTTTATCATTGCCACTTTTATTGGCAGGTAAAGATGTGGTTGGCCAAGCGCAAACGGGCACGGGGAAAAGTGCGGCGTTCTTGTTGGCAACCTTGAATCGTTTGATGACTGTTCCAGTTCAGCAAGGTAAACGTGGGCCTTTTGCCATCATCATGGCACCAACGCGCGAATTAGCGATTCAGATTTATGAAGATGCAGAAATGCTAGGCCGTTACACAGGCTTAAAATTCAGCTGTATTTATGGTGGCACTGGTTATGAGAAGCAACGCAGTGATTTAGCATCTGATGTAGATGTTGTGATTGGTACAGTTGGCCGTATTTTAGATTTCTTTAAGCAAGGCGAATTGAATCTTAAAGAGATCGAAGTTGTGGTCTTGGATGAAGCAGATCGTATGTTTGATTTGGGCTTTATCTCAGACATTCGTTATTTATTCAAAAAAATGCCAAGCGCAGCAGAACGCCAAAATCTATTTTTCTCAGCAACATTCTCTCAGCGCGTTTTAGAATTGGCGTATGAGCATATGGATATGCCAGAAAAAGTACAGATCGAAGCGGATAATATTACTGCAGATAAGATCAAACAATACTTAATTCATGTTGGTTCGCCTGATAAAATTTCATTGCTGTTTGGCGTGTTGAAGAAAGAACAACCAGCTCGCACAATCATCTTTGTGAACACAAAACGTGTTGCTGAAGAAATTTCGAATTATTTAGCGGCAAATGATTATAAAGCTGGCGTGTTATCTGGCGATATTCCACAAAATAAACGTGAACGTTTATTGGGTGATTTCAAAGATGGCAAGATTTCAATCATGGTGGCAACTGATGTTGCAGCACGTGGCTTGCACATTTCTGATGTAACGCATGTGATCAACTATGATCTACCGCAAGATGTGGAAGATTACGTTCACCGTATTGGCCGTACAGCGCGTGCGGGCGAAGAAGGCACAGCAATCAGCTTTGCTTGTGAAGAATATGTTTATTCATTGCCTGATATCGAAGAATATATTGAGATGAGAATCCCAACCATTCAGTTGGAAGATGAGTTATTGGTGGAACCTAAAAAGCCAAGCAGAAATCATTCATCGAATAAACCTCGTCAGAACCAGAATCAAAATCGCAATAAGCCAAGAGCTGAACGTCCACAATCAACTGAACAATCAGAGAAAGCTGAGAAAGAGCCAGTATTCATTGTAGAAGATGTTGTTGAAGAATCTTCAGACAATAATGAAATGGTTCAATCTGCAGAAGATAAGATCGAGCGTAAATTTGATAAACGCCGCCGTCCACGCAATATGCACACGCGTGGTCGCAGCAAATCACATCAACGCAGTAATACACAAACACCGACAGAAAATGGAGGCAATGGTGAAGGTTAAGTTTTTAACGGCTTTATTGGCAGGTTTAATTGTTGTAGGTTGTGCGAATGCACCAGTACCAGAAGATCAAAAATCAGCTTATACAGGTAATGGTGAAATTTCTTCTGTTATTCTTCGTGAAGATAACCAACAAGAAGTCAGCATCGAAATTGAAAACCAAGGTTATATGGTTGTGATGTTGAAAGAACCTAAAGATCTTTTCCCAGGCCAGAAAGTTAATGTGAAGAGACAAGCGGGCGGTTACGGTGAGGTAACGGTTCGATGAAGGTTGAGTTAGATCTTCCTGAGCTAACAGACGATGAGCGCGCACATAGTGCGCGTTTAGCGCATTTATTGGTTGAGAAAATCAAAGTAAAAGGCTCAATTCCATTCAGTGAATACTTTGCCGAGTGCTTATATCATCCTGAATTAGGTTATTACACAGGTACTTTGCCAAAGTTTGGTCGCACAGGCGATTTTGTCACGGCTCCGATGATTTCTCCGTATTTTTCATTTTGTTTGGCGAATCAAATTGCAGAAATTTTAGCCTTATGTGAATCACCTTCCATCATGGAAGTTGGTGCAGGCACAGGTGTAATGGTAATGGATATTTTAACGCAGTTAAAAGCCATCAATGCTTTGCCAGAGCATTATTACATCATTGAAATTTCGCCAATTCTGCGTGAAAGACAGCATGAAAGCATTGCAAAAGCACATCCTGATCTGATTGATCGTGTGATTTGGTTGAATGAACCGCCAAAAGAAGCATGGCAAGGTTGCATCATTGGTAATGAGATTGTGGATGCATTGCCTGTGGAGCGTTTTACGATTCAAAATGGCGAGGCGTATTATGCTGACGTTGGTTATGATGAATCAACAGAGCAGTTTATCACTGTGGCGAATCGACAAGACGATCAATTAACGCAATTTATGGTGCAATTGGCAGAAGCAAATATTGCATTGCCCGATGGTTATTTAAGCGAATTTTGCCCAATGGTGAAAACTTGGTTGGCTGATTTAACGCAATCTTTAACCAAAGGTTCAGTATTGATGGTAGATTATGGTTATAGCCGCCAGCAATATTATATGCAAGAGCGTGTAGAAGGCACGTTGATCGCTCACTTTAAACATCGTGTGCACAACAGTTGGGCATTGTTCCAAGGCTTGCAGGATTTGACTGCGAATGTGGATTTCACATTGTTGGCAGAAGCAGGTTTAGCTGCTGATTTGGATTTCTTAGGCTATACATCGCAAGCATATTTCTTATATGGCAATGGTTTGGAAGCGATGCTCACAGAAGCTAAAGAGCAAATCAGTGATGAAATGACATGGTATAAAATCGCACAGGCGATCCAAATACTCGTTTTACCAGCCGAAATGGGTGAGCGCTTTAAAGTACTAGCTTTGGGTAAGAATATTGAAATAGAACCACAAGGATTTGCGTTGTACGATATGAGTCAGCAATTGTAACTCGAGGGAAATAGGATGCAGATTAAAGTTGCCTATACTGCAACGTTGGAAGAATACTATCATGCGGATGAAGCTTTTCGCCAAGCTTTGAATAAAAGCTCGGTGGATTTATATGTGCAAATTGCATTGTGGCTCATCGCGATTGCTTTCATGGCGATTGGTCAGTTCTTTTTGGGTGGAATCATTGCAGTGATCGCATTCATTTTGCATCAAGGTTATGCAAAACGTTGGATTGTGCGTCGTAATTTTTATAAAATGCTAAATGCAGGAGAGCTGGAAACACTGACTTTCTCTGAAGAAAAAATCATCTACGAATGTGGCATGGTTGCCGAAGTTATTACGTGGGATGATTATGCTGCCTATTTGGAAACAGATGAGCTATTCATGGTATTTTATGATGCATCAGATCATTACATGATCATTCCTAAACGCGCCCTAAAAGATGATGCAGAGATTGATCAATTGCGCCAGCTATGTGTTCGACAATTAGCAAATTATGAGGTGACAAATGTTTAACTTTGAAGGTGATCTCCGGTTAACAGCAGAAGGTGTTCATTTTGGTAACCCACAGCAGATTAAATTATTGAGAGAGATCCAGAATACTGGTTCTATTACTCATGCAGCGAAAGCTGTGCCAATGAGTTATAAGGCTGCTTGGGATGCCATTAATAAAATGAATAATCTGTCGGATGAACCTTTGGTGATTCGTGTCACAGGCGGCAAGGGCGGCGGCGGCACGTGTTTGACGGAGCGCGGCTTACAATTAGTGAAACATTTTGATTTAATCCAAGAAGCTCACTCAGCATTCTTGAAAAGCATGAGCCAATATTCACAGAGCTTTGAAGCAGATATTAACTTGCTTCAGCAATTGCGCTTTCAAACGAGTGCGCGCAATCAGTTATCAGGTAAAGTTGTAAAAATTGAATCATTTGGGATTCATGATGATATCTATTTTGACATTGGCGCAGAGCATATCCTCAAAGCAACCATCACTGATGAAAGCACAAAACTATTAGAAATCGAAGAAAATGGTCGTTTTATATTGCTCATCAAAGCACCGAATGTGGATGTTGTATCAAACACAACAGATGGCTGTATTTTGGGTGAAGTCATTTCCCATAAATCAGATAAAGATGGCTGTGAAGTAACATTGAAAGTGGGCAATCAAATGGTTGTTTCAAGTCAAATTCATTCAGATGTTAAAGCATTGAATGAAGGTGATTCAGTTGGGGTTAGTATTGATCCTAAAAACATCATTTTAGTGAAGGTGTAAGGAATGAGATATCTTTGGGTATTGTTATTAAGCTTTGTTGTGATGGCTTGTGGTGATAAGCCACAACGTTACGATCGTTTATCATCAGGTGCAACTGTATTAGCATTTGGGGATAGCGTGACATTTGGCTATGGCGTTGATCCTAAAGATTCCTACCCTACAATTTTGGCAGAATTATCCTATTGGAATGTGATCAATGCGGGAATTAGTGGTGAACGAGCTGATCAAGCTAAATCACGCATTGATGGTGTTTTGGCAGAACATAATCCAAAGTTAGTGATCATCGAATTGGGTGGTAATGATTTTTTGCAAAGGCGCAATGCTAAAGCTGTTAAGGACGATTTAAGAGCTATTATTCAAAGTGTGAAAGCTCATGGTTCGATTCCTGTATTGGTTGCCGTGCCTGCATTGTCGCCAGTTGCAGCGATCACAGGGAAGCCAAGTGATGCTGATATTTATAAGGAACTTGCGAAAGAAGAGAAAATTAATCTCATTCCAAGCGTATTTTCAGATATTTTAGGACAAGAAAACTTAAAGCAAGATCATGTTCACCCAAATCAAGCAGGCTATAGAGTTTTAGCTGAAGGTATTTATCAAGCTTTGAGTAAGATGGGTTTGTAATGATTGAGCGATTTTTTGACTATGTAAACAGTTAATATTATGATGATCGCCATGGATACCGTTGAAATTTTCAAAGCCCTCGCAAATGATAAACGTTTAGAGATTTTGCAGTGGCTTAAAGAACCAGAGAAACACTTTGATACTAGCAATGAGAAATTAATGCTCAGAGGCGGTGTTTGTGTGGGCGATATCCAAACAAAATCAGGTTTGTCCCAGTCTACGATTTCCCAATATCTATCCATCATGCAAAAAGCAGAATTATTAGAATCTGTCCGCAATGGGAAATGGACATACTATCGCCGTAATGAAAAAACGCTAGCTAAACTTGCGAGTTTTATTGGTCAAAATCTTTGATCTACTAAAAAACTTGATGTTATTAGAAAGCACGTTAGAATAGCGTCCGTGGTTCGAAAACCTCCCACTTTAAAAAACTAAGGAATTAATATGCTTTCTTCAAAAAAGGCATTGGTGATCTTTTCTGGCGGACAAGATTCCACCACATGCTTATTGCAAGCCATTCGAGATTATGGCGTGCAAAATGTTCCTGCGATTACTTTTCAGTATGGCCAGCGCCATGCAATTGAGTTGGATAAATCTAAACTTATTGCTGAAAAGCTAGGTGTTTCCCAAACTTTTATTGATACTTCTGTGATTAAAACTGTAACGCACAGCGCGTTAACGGATGATTCTGTCACGATTGCACATAATGATGGTGAACCATATCCCAACAGTATTGTGGAAGGGCGCAATGCACTGTTTCTATTGTTGGCAGGTTGCCATGCCAAGGAAAATGGCATTACAGATATCATCCTTGGTGTATGTGAAACGGATTTTAGTGGCTATCCCGATTGTCGTGATGTATTCATTAAATCCATGAATGTGACGCTGAATTTAGCAATGGATTATAAGTTCAATGTCATCACACCTTTAATGTATTTAACCAAGGCTGAAACATGGGCATTGGCAGATCAAATGGGGCAATTAGAGTTTATTCAAGAATATACGCACACTTGTTATGAGGGCGTGGAAGGCGGTTGCGGGCAATGTCCAAGCTGTCAGTTACGTGAACAAGGATTAGCGAAATATTTAGCAGAAAGGGAACATTATGTATAGTTTTACACACGAACAACGCCGCCGAGCTTTGTATCAGTTATCATTTTTTCATATTTTAATCATTGCATCGAGTAACTATTTGGTGCAGTTGCCATTCACTATTTTTGGCTTTCATACAACTTGGGGCGCTTTTACGTTTCCATTCATCTTTTTAACCACAGATTTAACAATTCGCGTGTTTGGTGCATCTCTTGCGCGTAAGATCATTTTTGTGGTGATGATGCCAGCCTTATTGATCTCGTATGTTTTGTCTGTTGTGTTTTTCAAAGGGCAATGGATGGGTTTTGGCGAGCTTTCACAATTTAATATGTTTGTGGCACGTATTGCGTTGGCAAGCTTTGCGGCTTATTTAGTTGGGCAGTTGATGGATATTACTGTATTCAGTTATTTGCGCCGTCAACAAAAATGGTGGGTTGCGCCAAGTGCTGCAGCAGTTGCAGGTAACTTGATTGATACGATTGTATTCTTCAGTGTTGCGTTTTATATGAGTGAAGATCCATTCATGGCAGCGAATTGGCAGGAAATTGCGATAGTGGATTATGCGTTTAAGATCATTATTTGTGCGTTGTTCTTCTTACCGTTGTATGGCATTTTGCTCAATTACATCTTGAAGAAAATGGCAACGGATCATAAAGATCAAAGCCATTTAAATATGGTTTAAGTTTGTTCAAATATCTCGCCTTTTGGCGAGATATTTGTTTGTGGCTGATTAAAGCTACAACAAAAAATAAGATTATGATAACACTCCAAAGATTGATTCAAAGAAAGTCAGTTGAATTCAGTCTGATTGTAGGTTGTATAAAGCACGCTATCCCACATGTAAGCCAATAATTCATTGATCTCTTCATCAGTTTCAAGGCTCATATCTTCCCAATCTTCATCCGTGAAATAATATTCACGCATATTCTGTCGGCTATCTTCCAACAGTGCTTTAGCTTCATCTGTCGAAAATAACTCTGCAAAGAGCGGGAAATGCTCATGTTCCTGCATGGATAAAATGCACTGAATATAAACGCGAATGCTCTCTTTAGTTACGCCATATTTTTCCATAAAGACAGGCGTAAAGAGCGTTTGAATGCATTGATGCTCATCATCAGAATTTTTGAAATAACGAAGTGTGAGATCAAAATATTGTTCATCCAATAATGCTAAGGCAAACACTGCAAATGTAGATGGCATCGCACAAGGATCTTCCAATTCAGGATTGTTATAACCATGCCATTTATGCTGTGCTAATTGGATATATTCCACCATCAAAGGATGTAACACTGGGTATTTTACAGCTTCTGCAAATAATTGATATGGTGGACAAATCGGTAGATCATCAATTGGTAACGTTGCAAATTCTGCACCAGATTCAATTTCAAAAGTGAGCTGATAGCTTTTAGGGAATTCTTTCGTAGCTAATAGCTGATTAATTGCTATTAATGCAACTTTTAATGCATTTTCATCTGTTTGGTGGAAGATAATATGAATGGTGGCAAAGTATTTGTTGTATTGAAATGTGATCTGTTCATTTTGCGTTGTGTTATCAACTTTCAAAGTTTCATAAAATACAGGTGATAACTTTTGAATGATTCCGTAAAAACGATAGGCCGTGACTTGATCATAGCTTGCACCATATTTCATATGGCAAAGAGCCAAATAAGCCAAGGTTTTTAAAATATCCGATTGAATGGGTGAAAGCTCTTCATTCGATGTTGTTTGTAATGCTTGATCAAAAGATTTCAGCATAGGGAAGTGCTGAATTGCAACACTTTCCAAGCCTTTAGTGAATGGATAACGATATTTCTCAAAATTCTCAGCAGGATTAAAGGATTCACATAATGAATGAATACTTGGATAGCTAAATTCATTGTGATCAAAATACTCTAAAACGAGCGCACGATAGTCTTGCATGTGAATCCTTTTAAATATGGTCTAAATTAACTTAAATATCTCGACTTTTGGCGAGATATTTGTTTATGGCTGATTAAAGCTATTTTTCTAAAGTTGTGCTAACTTCTCTCCAAGGCTGATAGAGACTTAAATAAGCAATCACGGCTAAGATTCCCGAAATGCCCATTACTGGCACTAACATCTCTTGATGATGCGTGACGATTAAA
>JBEBSR010000006.1:0-67038 GCA_040394195.1 Wohlfahrtiimonas larvae
ACCACCCTATAATCCAAGGATATTGAGTTGTTATAATTAATCGCCATGTATACATGGTTGTATTAGAGAGAAAACTACTATATAAAAATAAACTAAAAAAAATTAATAAAATTCCCCAGTAAATTTCTGCTGATATATATATTTTTAATGTTCCAAATGAACAAAATACTAAGAACAAACTTAAAAATATATGATTATTATATTTCAGCATTACCTTGCCCCAAAACCTGTCAACATTGTTTTAATCGTTTTAAATACAATTAATACATCCAACCAAAATGAAAAATGCTTAATATAGTACAAATCATATTCGAGTTTGATGCTTGTTTCATCTGCGTTCGCTGCATAACCTTGCGTCACTTGTGCCCAGCCTGAAATCCCAGGGCGTACAACATGGCGATACGAATAAAATGGAATTTCTTTCTTAAATTGTTCCACAAATACACGTTGCTCTGGACGCGGGCCAATTAAGCTCATATCACCTTTTAGGATATTTATAAATTGAGGTATTTCATCTATACGTGTTTTACGAATAAACTTACCAACTTTTGTTACCCTAGAATCACTTTGTGTCGCGAATTGCGCGCCTTTACTTTCAGAATCCTGACACATACTCCGAAGCTTATAAACTTTGAAATCTTTATCGCTCAACCCAACTCGCTCTTGAATAAAAAACATAGGGCCTTTGCTTTCGAGTTTTATAATTAAGCCAAAAATTAGCATTAATGGAATCCAAATTGGTGCTAAAAGAATTACAAATGCAATTTCAGCTAATCTTTTAATAATTCCATATAAAGATGTTGTATAAAGAGCACCAAATATATTTTCTGATAAATGATTAACTTTTACTCTACCACTTAATTGTTCCACCATTAGTCGGCTATGGTAAACAGGTATATTAGCCAATGCACAATTGGCAAGAAAAGCCTGCCACTCATCTGGCATATCTGCTCTTAAATCAGCGACAACTGCATCATATCTAGTATTACCGAGAGAAGGCTCGCTCAGCACCCTACTATCTACTTGAGAAAATACCTCAACTCCAAGATAATCACCATAAGGAACCAAAGCTAATTTTAAGCTTTGATATTTTCTACCCAAATAATACCCAATTACAACCCAGCCGTTAGCAATTAAAAAAGACATTAGCAATACTGAACGAGAATAATCTAATCGTAATACTAAAATGATACCTATTATACAAGCCCAGCTGATTGTCACTGATGGCAATAAATAAATGATCAAACGAGCACCAGGAAACTTCTGTATACCTTTGTACAATATGAATGATAAAAAAAACGCAAATGCATTTGCTAAAGTAGTATGCAATTGAACAGCTGATGAAAAACTATATAATTTTAATAACCCTGGCCACATAATAGCAGAAGGAACAAGAACTACTGTAATGAACCCCACAATTAGCTGAAACCAAAAATTAAATAACAATCTCTCATACCATCGAGAATGCCTTCTTTGTTGATTATGTACCAAAATCTAACCCCGCATTTAGATTTTAATTAATTAATAACTACTAGACTATAATTTTATTTTTGCCCATTATATGCTAAATTCTTCCATATTGTGCGATTACCTAGAATTATCTTTATACAGTGAACATATGACTTTAACCAACTCTTGGAAACAATTCCTCCAAATAGAATCCAAAAAACCTTATTTTCAAGAAATCCACCATAAGCTTTCTCAAGTTGATATAACAAATACAAGTATTTACCCAACTGAAGAAGAACGTTTCACTGCATATAAGCTCACAGCACTATCTGATGTCAAAGTCGTGATTTTAGGGCAAGATCCTTATCATGGTCCTAATCAAGCGAATGGATTAGCTTTCTCAGTGCATAAAAATATTCCTATTCCACCATCATTACGCAATATGTATAAAGAACTCGCAGATGATATTGAAGGATTTCAGCTCCCTAATCATGGTTCTTTAATCGAATGGGCTGAGCAAGGTGTGTTTCTACTGAACACCTCATTATCTGTTGAAGCTTCTAAAGCAGGTTCTCATTCTAATATTGGCTGGCAACATCTTACGGATGCAACCATTCGTGAAATCAGCGAGCAATGTGAGAATGCTGTCTTTATTTTATGGGGCAGCCATGCTCAGAAGAAAATTCCATTGATTGATCAATCAAAGCATCACATCATCACATCTGTGCATCCTTCTCCATTATCTGCTTATCGTGGATTTTTTGGCTCTAAACCATTTTCACAAACCAATCAATACTTAGTTTCACATGGTAAAACGCCAATTGATTGGCAAATTACAGATCAATAATTTTAAGATTAAAAAAATATCACTCTCTATGAGAGTGATATTGAATAAACTTACACAATCAATGTCTTAATCATATTGATGTGAGGCTCACCATCTTCCAGATATTCATCACCCACAACTGAAAAACCTAATTTTTCATAAAACGGCACAGCATAAACTTGTGCAGATAAATTGAGGCTTTCATAAGATAATTTCTCAGCTTGATCTAAAATGGCTTCCATAATTTTGAAACCTAAGCCAAGACCACGAAACTCTTTTAAAATAGCCACTCGCCCGATTTTGCCAATATTATCTTGCGGGATTAAACGCGCCGTGCCAATTGCTGCACCATCTTTATAGAGAATACATTGCCATGCAATTTTATCGTAATCATCAATATCGATTTCCGCAGGAAAGCCTTGTTCCTGTGTGAAGACTAAATCACGCACATAATATGCATCTTGGATACATGGATCTGAATCACCATGAATCATTTTACATTCCATCATATCGAATCCTCATTGCTATATTTCAATCAGGATTCAATATACATTAAATTGCAGGTTTAAAATAACTCATTAATTGAGCTTTTTCATAAATATCCACATCTAACCAATCTTGGCGCAACAAGAAATTCAACATCACTAACGCTGTATTAGGTTTAAATAAATCTTGTTGTTGTAACAATGCTATCACTTCAGAAATTGGCAAGCGTATAAACTTTTCTACTTCCCCATCCTGATTGTGTGGTTTGAATGATTCTGGCAATTCCACATCGAAACAATGTAAAACATCGTTACGAATACCAAATTCATCTTCCGTAATATATTGAATACTGCCTTTGTATTGGGCTGGCTCAACCAAATCTTTTACAATGCCAGCTTCTTCTTCAGCTTCTTTATATAAATTATCTTTGAGTGATAATTCAGCTGGCAAACCACCTGCCACCAATTGATCATATTTTAAAGGTGCAATCACACGATTAATAGAACGCTGTGCAATCCAAATATGCGGAACATCATCAATCACTGTGTAACCATTCAAATGAACACCATGCGCTTGCAATGCAAGCAATGGCACAACGCCGCGTTCTAGTTGAAATATTTCAGTTTGGCGATCAGCATCCAAATAAATAGAGAAAAGCTCATCTCGCCAATTATTCACTAAACCTTCATCACGCAATTTTTGAGATAGCTCTTTCAAAGCATGTGAACGATCTTCAATGCTCATTTCTACAAACTCTTGAGCAAACATGCCCATTAAATTGCCAAATGTGAATTGAAAAATCTTAGGAAATTGATCAAATATAGCAATATGCGCTTTATTTACATAACCAACCTTCTGCCCTTGAAAGCTCAAAGGCGTATAATTTGCTAGGTTTGGCGTTGGCAAAGCAGCCAATAAATGTTGATATGTCATAAGTAAACTTTAATGGCGATTAATATCTCTAACAATTGTTGGTAATAAACGTGCTAATGCACGATTATAAGCTTCTACACCGCCTGCTGCATCTTGTGATGTTGCTGGCTCAGTTGTTGAATAAATTTTAGAGAAGACTAATTGATGTGTCGTTGAATTCACTAAACGAACCATTAAGCTCAAATCAACTGTGCTTTTACCATCCACAAAGCGTTGTTGCATTTTTTGAATTGTTGCATCCACTTTATATGGGCTCTGAATAGAAGTTGGCGCCATCAAAACATCTTGATAAGCATTCGATGCAATCAATGCATCCGCCAAAGCAACTTTCATCAAATATATTGGTGGCTCAACCCAAGCACTTTTCGTATATGCTTCAATTACATTAGCATTACGTGTATACGTAATATCCTTATTTGCACCCGTGCCAAAAGATTTCACATCACTCACAGTAATTGAATATGGCTTTTGCTTATTACTTGGCTGAATAGACGAAATTACATCTGAATTAAAAGTGTATTGAGTTCTATAAGGTGCAGATCCACAACCCGCAATGAATAATAGTGAAGCTAAAACTACTGTTAATTTTCCCATTATATTCTCCTTATTCACCAGGGCCACGTTTAGGTTTAGATTTGCCCATGATCAATGCATTTGGTTCATTATTCAATTGATTAATTAACTGAGAAGTTTGATATAAAATTGTATTCAACTCAGTAAATGTAGAATTCAAGTTTGGTATCTGTGTGCGAATAGATTTTCCTAAATTTTCGAACACGACTGCTGTTTGATTCCATGATTCCAATGTGAGATCTGCATTATGCAATGTTACCTGCAAGTCTTCTGATGTTTTCTTCACATTATCAGTAATCACGCTGAATGAATCAAAAGCCTGTAAAGCTCTATCCAGTTTTGGTTCAATACGATCCACCATATTCGCAACATCTTCAGAACTATCAGCCAAATTGTTTGTTAAGCGATCCATGTTTTTCAAGATATTATTAATATGCTCAGCATTTTCTTGCGTCACAACTAAATCTAATTTGGAAGATAGATCAGAAACAGACTTAGATACTTCATTGAAAGCTGTATCTAAGCGCTTGGCTAAAGATGCACCATTCTTAATGCTAGGTACTGGATTTTCTGATGTTGGTACAATATCAGGTGAAGTTGCTCTCCCACCAGTTAAGCTCACACCCACTAAACCTGTGATCCCACGGCTTGTTAAAACAGCCTCTGTATCAGCCTTAATTGGCGTGCCTTTAATAATATCCAAAGAGATAATCACATAGCGTGGATCTTTTTCATTTAATTGAATTTTACGGACAATACCAACATCCACGCCTTTATAGTTCACAGATGAATTGACTGATAAGCCTGAAACTGACTCCGTTGTAACAACTTTATATGGTAAATAAGTAACTTTTTCAGTACCTACTGTTAACCAAACTACCAGTGTTAATAATGCGATGGCAAACCCCACCACAAAAACACCGACAGCAGCAAAACTAAATTTATTTTCCATAAGTTTCCTCTGTCGCTCGTCCTCTTGGACCTTGAAAATAATGCTGTATTAAAGGATGTGGATCCTTCACTAATTCGCCTATGGGTTTATAAGCTAGAATTTTTTTCTCACCCAAAAAGGCAACTTTATCTGTAATTGCCCACAATGAATCTAAATCGTGCGTTACCATCATAATAGTGAGCGAAAGTGACTCTTTCAGCTGATTCATCAAGTCATCAAATTCACCTGCACCAACAGGATCTAAACCAGCTGTTGGCTCGTCTAAAAATAATAACTGCGGATCTAATGCTAATGCTCTTGCTAATGCTGCTCGTTTAATCATGCCACCAGACAGCTCTTTCGGTAACAAATGTGCAGCATGCGGAGGTAAACCTGACAAAATAATTTTAAGCTCCGCAAGCTCTTTCATTTCTGCATTGGATAATGATAAATGTTCTTTCATCGGTACCATTACATTTTCTAGTACGGTCAAAGAGCTGAATAATGCACCACTCTGGAATAACATCCCAAAACGTTTTCTTAAATCCATCTGTTGTTGGCCATTGATTCCCCAAACTGGTTCACCCATCATATAGATTTGTCCAGAATGCGGTTTCAACAACATAATAATTGCGCGAAGCAGTGTTGTTTTACCAGAACCTGAACCACCAACTAAAGCAACCAACTCGCCTTTTTTCACTGTCATGTTTAAATCTTCATGTACAGAATGAGTGCCAAAGCGATTATATAAATGCTCAATCTCAATTGCGATATTGGATTTATCTGAAATAATATCTGTCATTAGATCGGAACGTTCCTTGTAATAATTGAGAAGATCGCATCACAAATGATGACCAAAAAGATTGCCTGTACAACAGAAACGGTTGTTTGCTTACCAACACTATCTGCACCACCTTTTACACGAAAGCCCTGATAACAACCTGTCAATGCAATGATTAATGCAAAAATAGGAGTTTTTGCTAAACCTACAATTAACGTATTTACTGTCATGACCTCTGGAATTCGGTCTAAAAACACAGTAAATGATACATCTAAATAGTTATTGGCTAAAACCATGCCACCAAAAATACTGCAAATATCAGCAAATACAGTCAATAATGGTAGTGCAAGCACTAATGCAAATGCTTTAGGTATAACCAATTGATCCAATGGATTGATCCCGATAGTCTTCAAAGCATCAACTTCTTCATTCACAACCATCGTACCTATCTGTGCAGCAATCGCTGAGCCTGTTCGACCCGCAACAATGATCGCGGTCATCAAGGGCGCCAATTCACGCAACATTGAAATAGAAATCAATTCAACAACGAAGATATTTGCACCATATTGCTTCAACAGCGCGCCACCTTGATACGCAATTACGATGCCGATCAAGAAATTCAACAAACCAATAATAAATAAAGCTTGAACACCACCAGTTTGCACATTAGACCATAAAGCTTTCCAACGAATTTTCGTTGGATTCGCTAGATTTTTGCCCATAACAATGGAAACACGGCCAACAAAATCAAAAAAGTTATAAAACTGTCCTTTCACATCATAAGCAAGCTTACCTGCGGATGTGAAGAATGAATCTTTGGGTGCTGGCGCTAAATCCTCACACCTAACCTTGTCTGTACGCGCAGTAATGAATTCAACCAAAGTTGAAATTTCATCATGAAACTTCACAAGCTGAACTGTACCTTGCTGTGCTTCAATTTGGCATTTGAACTTGCTCATCCAATATGCACCACTTGTATCCATGGCAACCAAAGCATCACCATTGATTTCAATAGGTTGCTTTAAATCTATATTAGAAAAATTAACACTCGCAATGGATTTCTCAATCGCCGCAGTATTAGCAATTGTCCAATCCCCTTGTAATGTTAGTTGATTTTTATCTTGTATTAACATCATAGGCTTTCATTCTCAACAACTTGAGTTGTTAGTAATTGAGGAAAACGAATCGCAGGTAAACGGGCTGTTAATCCACCAGAAGCTTGAATGATCAAAGTACCAACTTGTAGGAAACGACTGAATATGCCTTTTTTAATATGAAATGCATCAATATGCATTCTTGGAAACTCCACAACTTGTGGCTTCAATAAACCTGTTTCCACTAAAACACGCATATTTGTCACAGTAATGCGAGTTGATAAAAATGTAAAAGTTGCACGAATCAAACGGTATAAAGCATACACTATCACTATTTGGCTCAACCACTTTCTAGGATGCAAACGTGTTTCACTTAAAAAACTATAAATAGAATCAGGTAAATGTTCACGCAATAAGCCTGAACCTTGATGTAAATAAAACTGCACTTGATATTTCAATGAATCAGCTATGGCTGTTGGCTCATCAAATACCACTAATGAATACAGTGAAAATGAGCCTTTCGACACAGCTTTCAACCATAAATAAAAGCCCAATAGTAATAATAATCCAGGTACGACAAAGATCCACCAATGGGTATATTGTTGTAATAATATTTCTTCGTTTCGTGCTAAATCTTCTTCTTTTCTACTGAATATCATATCTTTTCCAATATTTATTATGGATTCATTCGGCGCCAACGCTCAGGATTTTGTTGCGCTCCAGAAACTTTCCAAATACCTAAGCGCGACATTTTAGCTTTTTTCTCTGCATTTATATAGTCTTGATCTTTATTATATCGGTGATATACAACAGCAGCCCCCTGCTTCACCATTTCCAAACCTAAATCTTTATTATCAATGTATAGTTTGCCAATCATACGCTGATATTGATCTTGCTCTATAATCTTAATACGAATAGCTTGATTATGACCAATCATCGCCTTAAGAGTTTTAGTAGCAAAATCGCCCCAATGCTCTTGCCTAGTTTCAGGTGCATCCATCCCCCAAACTCTAATATAACGTAAACTTCTTTCAGAACTTTTCAATGATTTTGGACATTTCGCAACAATTGTATCACCATCCACAACCCGAGAAATTTCACAAATAAGCTCAATGGGATAACGAGAATAAGGAGATTTATCATAACGGCTTTGAGGTTCTTCATCGAAAGATGACAACCAAAATAAACATATGCATAAACCGACAATAACTAAAACATTAAGCCATCGGTTAGATTGGCGAGATTTATTCACCCACCAACCTAAATATTTGATCAACCTCTTCTTAGAAGAGATAGCCAACTCCCCATAAAATAATGTGCATACAGATGAGCGCCATAATGCCTGCAAACACATCATCAATCATAATGCCAAAGCCGCCTTTAACTTTTTGATCAATGATTTTAATTGGCCATGGCTTTATCACATCAAAGATTCTAAATAAGATGAATCCTAATAAAATATTTATCCATGAAAATGGCACTAGGAACATTGTGATGAAAAAGCCAACAAACTCATCAATCACAATCCCACCATGATCATGCACACCTAATTCTTGGCTAGCCTTCTCGCTCACATACCAACCAAATAAAAAGATTGCTATTACAGCAACTACATAAGGAATTGGTGATAAAAAGCTTAATAGCATCCAAGCTGGAATTGATGCAACCGTGCCAAAAGTTCCTGGTGCAACAGGTGCACAACCTGAGCCAAAACCTGATGCAAAAAATTGCATTGGCGTTTTAATTGTAATTTTCACATTGTGATCATGCTTGTCTTTCATCATTTAATATAGTGCTCACGATAAAATCTCAATTCACCGATGGATTCACGAATATCATCCAAAGCTTGATGTGTGTTTTGCTTAGCGTATGTTTCACCTTCAGGATACCAGCGTTTAATCATCTCTTTAAACGAACTTACATCCACATTACGATAGTGTAAATAATTATCCACCAATGGCATATATTTTTTTAAAAAGCGACGATCTGTTCCGATACTATTGCCACACAATGGTGAGCTATTTTCAACGATCCACTGTGATAAAAACTCAAGTGTCATCTGTTCTGCTTTTGCTAAATCAATTGTACTTGCTTTCACACGATCGATTAAACCAGATTGCCCGTGTGTATTTTGATTCCACTCATCCATTAAATCTAAAACAGCTTGAGACTGATGAATTGCAATGACCGGGCCTTCGGCCACAATATTCAAGTCACTATCTGTCACGATGGAAGCAATCTCAATGATGTGATCACGCGTCTCATCCAATCCTGTCATTTCTAAATCGACCCAAAACAAATAACGATCACTTGTCTGCATTGCTAAATCACCTTCAAAAATAAAGGGACATTCTATCATGATGTCCCTTTAATTGTATTTCACTGATTTTGATTGTTATTTAGGAATGACACCACAAGCCATTCTTGCGCCACCACCGCCTAACGGTGCTGGATCATCAGAGAAGTTGTCACCATGAACATGCACCATAATTGCACGATCTTTAATGTCAGAAACAGACTTAATGCGTGGTGCTAATACCGCTGTTGTTGCTGTACCATCTGCCACGACATGCAATGGTGGTAAATCACCTAAGTGGCCATCTCCCCAAGGTGCCCCATGTTTTTTTGTATCAGCAGGATCAAAATGACCACCAGCTGCTAATGCAGGCCCTTTTGTGCCATCTACCGCTGTATTATCACAACTTGGATTTGCATGAACATGGAAACCATGCACACCTGCGGTTAATCCAGTTAAATTTGGCGTGAAGACAACACCATATTTTGTATCTTGCAATTCAACTGTGCCGATCTTATCTGTAACGCCATCAGCTGTAACGATATTCATATCAACTGTGACGGTTTCTGCCAATGAATATGAAGTAAACAATGCTGATAAAGACAATGCCAAAACGATTTTTTTCATGTTAACCATCCTCTTATAATTTATTATTGAGAAATAATTTTGCACAACTTCTTTACAGTAGCATTAAATCATTCAGCAAACGAATTTATACATTATGCTTTTTCAAAATATCCATCACTTCTTCTGATGAATTCACGATATAAACCCAATCAAAGGTATCTGCACTGATGAGTCTTTTATCCATCAATGATGTTTTAAACCAAGTAAATAATTGCGCCCAAAAATCATTATCAAATAAAATCACTGGAGAGCGCTTTAATTTGCCCGTTTGAATCAACGTTAACACTTCAAATAATTCATCCAATGTACCAAAACCGCCTGGCATACAAATGAATGCAGATGAGTAATTAAAAAACGTGAGTTTTCTAGGAATAAACTGTGAGAACTTTAACGGTTTTGTCTGATAAGGATTAGGATGTTGCTCACGTGGCAATACAATATTTAAACCAACTGATTCAGCTTTACCCTGAACTGCACCTTGGTTTGCGGCTGCCATAATGCCAGGCCCACCGCCTGAAATAATTGCAAAACCCGCTTCTGCTATCTTCTGTGCAACTTCAACTGTTGCTTGATAATAGTAATCATCCTCTGGGATTCTTGCTGAACCAAAGATTGTCACAGCTGTTCCTAAATCATGTAATGTTTCTTCTGCTTGCTTTAATTCTTGATCAATTTGATTCGCATTCCACAACATAGCATCCTCTTTTGCTTTTAAATATCATCATTCAAAGTTAAGTTGGGAATTATAACAGAAGCATTTTTATTAATGTTATAATCAGATTTTTTTGGATTGGACTGATCGGCATGCAATTTCAAGATTTACGAGAATTCATCGATTATTTAGAAAAAAATGGCAAATTACAGAGAATTTCCCACGAGATTGATACCAATCTTGAAATGACTGAATTTTCGGATCACGTTTTAAGACAACAAGGCCCTGCCCTTTTATTTGAAAATCCAAAAGATCACTCCATTCCTGTTTTAACCAATCTTTTTGGTACACCAGAACGCGTTGCCTTGGCTATTGGTGAAACAGATCCTGCAAAATTACGCGAAATCGGTGAATTATTAGCATTCTTGAAAGAACCTAATCCTCCAGAAAGCTTGCGCTCCATGATTAAACAATTCCCAATATTCAAAAAAGTATTGGCGATGAAATCAAAAGTGACATCATCACCAGCTTGCCGTGAAGTTGTGATTGAAAAAGATGATGTAGACTTAAGCAAATTACCCATTCAAAAATGTTGGCCATTGGATGCAGCACCTTTAATTACTTGGGGCTTAACCATCACAAAAGGGCCGCATAAAAAACGCCAAAATATTGGTATTTATCGCCAACAAGTGATTGGTAAAAATCGCATCATCATGCGCTGGCTAGCTCATCGTGGCGGCGCTTTGGACTTCCGTGAATTCCAATTAAAAAACCCAGGCAAACCTTTCCCTGTAGCAGTTGCTTTGGGCGCTGATCCTGCGACAATCATTGCAGCAGTTACGCCGATCCCAGATACATTATCTGAATATGCATTTGCTGGCTTATTGCGTGGCAAGAAAACTTATGTTGCAAAATCATTAATTTCAGATGAATTAACTGTGCCTGCCTATGCAGAAATCGTATTGGAAGGCTATATTTATCCTGATGATATGGCACCTGAAGGCCCTTATGGTGATCACACTGGTTACTACAATGAAGTAGATACTTTCCCTGTGATGACAGTTGAGCGTATTACTCATCGTAAGGATCCAATTTACCATTCAACTTATACTGGCCGCCCGCCTGATGAGCCTGCAATGCTCGGCGTTGCTTTGAATGAAGTTTTTGTACCAATCATCAAAAAGCAATTCCCAGAAATTGTTGATTTCTATTTACCACCTGAAGGCTGTTCTTATCGTATGGCAGTTGTTTCTATGAAGAAGCAATATCCTGGCCATGCAAAGCGCTTAATGCTGGGGGTTTGGTCATTTCTTCGCCAATTCATGTATACAAAATTTGTGATCATTGTGGATGAAGACGTGAACTGCCGAGATTGGAACGATGTAATTTGGGCAATCACGACACGAATGGATCCATCACGGGATACTGTTATGATTGATAACACACCGATTGATTATCTAGATTTTGCTTCACCAGTTTCGGGCTTAGGCTCTAAAATGGGCATGGATGCTACTAACAAATGGCCGGGCGAAACCGATCGTGAATGGGGCATTCCTATAGAAATGGATCAAGAAGTTGTCGATAAAATGAGTAAAATTCTAAAAGAGTATGGCTATGAAAGATAATATTATTCAGCAAATTCAAGCATCAATCGATACTAAACAAGCAATTTTGAAAGATGAAATTTTACTCAACAACATCATAACTGTTGCCGATAAACTCATTCAACTGTATCGCAATAATGGTAAAATCTTAATCGCTGGCAATGGTGGCTCAGCTGCTGATGCTCAGCACATGGCGGCAGAATTAGTTGGCCGATTTGAATTAGAACGTAAAGGCTTACCTGCAATTGCACTAACTACTGATAGTTCAATTTTAACTGCTGTGGGCAATGATTATGGTTATCATTATACTTTTGCTCGCCAAGTGGAAGCTTTAGGCAATGCCAATGATGCCTTCATCGCCATTTCTACATCAGGTAATTCTGAAAGCATTGTTAATGCCGTGAAAGCTGCCAAAGAACAAGGCTTATACTGTATTGGCTTAACAGGATCAAAAACATGTAAAATGGATGATTTATGTGATGTTATGTTGAAAATACCATCCATACATACACCAAGAATTCAAGAATCACATTTATTGATTGAACACATGCTGTGCCAAATCATTGAAACTAATCTGTTTGCTCAAAATTAATCATTACAGGTCATTTGCCATGTTAAAACTATTCAAAATATTACCTTTAGCTCTTTTACTAACAGCATGCGCATCAACGTTTGGTGATCAAGCTAAAAATGCCATCACTTATCAAGAAGCAGTTCAATCACCATCTAATGCTTTAGGTAAAACCATTATTGTTGGTGGCCCAATCATTTCATACAACCAAACAGCAACTGGTACACAGATCGAAATTGCGAATGCGCCTTTGAATGACCAAGATGCACCATCCATTCATGGCAATAGCAGCCAACGTGTGATCATCAACATTCCTGAAACGATTCCATCAGAACAGCTTCAGAATGTACGTATTTCAGCAATCGGTACAATCACAGATCTAGCTGAAATGACTCGCTATGGCAATACTAAAATCATCATGATTTCAGCGCAGCAACATCGTATTTGGAGAACAACTAAACCAATGTTTGATCCAAATAATAAAGAGCGTTACGGTTATAAATACGAGGTGCAGTAAACTATGAAAATCCTACAAATTCTTCCTGCACTGAATCAAGGTGGCGTTGAGTACTACATTTTAGAAAATTCTCGATTTATTAATGAATATGCTGATTCTTACGTAATTTCAGCTGGCGGTCGATTGGTGCCTGAGCTCTTAAAAAATGGCTCTAAGCATTTTGAATTGCCTATCGAGAAGAAAAACCTAAAATCTTTATTTCAAGTTGGAAAAATTGTAAAAATTATTGAGGAAGTTCATCCTGATATCATTCACATTCATTCAAGATTACAGGCATGGTTAATTTATTTTGCATTAAAAAAGTTATCTTACCGCCCTAAAGTTGTGACAACTGCTCATAGTTTTAATTCCATTAGCCGATACAGCCGACAAATACTTCGCGCAGATAAAGTCATTGCTGTTTCACAATTCCTCAAAGACTATCTAGCAAAAAATTATCCACAAGAAGCTGTGGATAAAATAGAAGTTATCACTCAAGGAATAGATGACACTAAGTTCAACAGAACTGTTGTCCCATCAACTAAAATTCAAGAGAAAATCAAAAGCTTTGGCATCAATATTGAGACCGATAAAATTTTATTATTACCAGGAAGGATTACTAGATTCAAAGGCATTCCTGCATTAATTGATTTGATGTATAAACTCAAACAAGATGGGTTTCATAACGTTAAAGCTTTGATTGTTGGTGAATACAACTCAAGAAATCAGAATTTCTACAATGAAATGCAAGAAAAAATCAGCAAACTATCCCTAACAGATACAATCTTTTGGTTTGGAACTTGCGATGATATGCCATCCATTTATACAATGGCAGATATTAGCTTTTCGCTCACATCAAAACCTGAATCTTATGGTAGAACTGTATTAGAATCTTTAGCTTGTGGGACACCTATGATTGGTTATAATTACGGTGGTGTTCAAGAAAATTTAGAAAAATATTTTCCATTAGGTGCAATTACGCCAAACGACCCAACAGCGCTTTATAACGCAGTAATTACACTCTTAAATACTGGGCCAGAAGATAGGGAAATTCCAGCTATTGATGACAATATTTTATCTGCTCAAAAAAAGCTTCAAGATTTGTATGAATCTTTATTGAGATAATTTGCTAATATATACAACCTTTATGTTTTCATTATTTCTTTGATTTAACCACCAATGACAGTAATAGCTATCGGCATTAATCACAAAGCAGCTTCGGTTGAAATCCGCGGCCAAGCTTCCGTATTGCCTGAAAAAGTCCCAGCATTCTTACAAACACTCAAAGATAATGAGTGGACGAACGGTGCTGTCATTCTTTCGACATGCAACAGAACAGAATTTTATTTAGATGGATTAACGGTTCCTTTAGAAGAATTTTTCTCACTTTGGGCAAGCCATTCAAAAATCTCCATCGATAATATTCAAGAATATCATTATTGCTACCGCGATAATGAGGCAATCTCGCACTTATTGCGTGTAACTGCTGGCTTAGATTCATTGATTTTGGGTGAACCTCAAATCATGGGACAATTGCGCATCGCATTTGATTTATCACATCAAGCTAATGCGCTTTGTAAAACCCTGAATCGATTATTCCAATTAGCTTTCCAAACAGCAAAACGCATTCGCACAGAAACCAATATTGGTGCCTATACAATTTCAGTTGCATATACTTCTGTCCAATTAGCAAAGCAAATATTTGATATTTCAGAACAAAAAGCACTATTGATTGGTGCTGGTGAAACTATAGAATTAGTGGCCGAGCATTTGATTGAAGCGAATGTTAAGTCCATCGCAATTGCTAATAGAACACAAAGCCGCGCACATGAAATGAGCGGCAGATTAGCAATTCCTGCTTCTGTACATGAATTAAATGAATTACCAAAACTGTTAGAAAATGCTGACATTGTCATTTCCTCAACAGGCGCACCTTTTTCTTTAATCTCTAAAGAAATGGCGAGCAATGCTTTAAAAGCTCGTCGAAACAAACCTATTTTAATGGTGGATATCGCAGTTCCTCGCGATATTGATGCCAATGTTAATGAACTCGATGATATTTATCTCTATAGCGTAGATGATTTAAACAATATCGTTGAAAAGAATTATCAATCCAGAGAAGCTGCTGCAAAAGAAGCAGAAGTTTATGTTCAGCAAAGCGTTTCAGAATGGGAAGATTGGTTGCAACTTGCTGATCTCTCTGTCCATCTACAATCAGTCTTCCATTTTGTTGATGAGCAAAAAAATACAACCCTGCGTAAAGCCCGCCAATTAGTGAATCATCAGGATCAGCATGAGCTTGATGAAGTGATTGATCAAGTGGTTTCACAAATGGGTAATCGAATTCTACACCCATTGATCTCTTTAATTAAAGAGCTAGAACAGGAAGGTAATTCCGATATGGTTAATAGAATTCTTGCTCAATACACACCTAGTAAGAAACGCACATCTCATTAGTTTTAATCATCCAAATAGGTAATATCATGTCAAATCCCGACAATAAGGCTCAGCAAATCTTAGCCAATTCTGAAGAAATTATTTCTGCCAAAGCAGTTGAAAATGCATTGGATGAAATGGCTGTAGTCATTAAGAATGACTTATCAGATTTAGATCCTGTCGTTTTAGTGGTTATGAATGGTGCGTTAATTCCTGGCGGCCTTCTACTTTCTCGTTTAAATTTCCCATTCAGAATCGGTTACCTTCATGCAACGCGTTATCGTGGTGAAACAACTGGTGGAGATTTACACTGGGTTGCACAACCAAGTATTCCTGTTGAAGGACAACCTGTACTTTTAATTGACGATATTTTCGATGAAGGTACTACACTAGAAGCAATCACTAAGGCTTTAGTAGATATGGGTGCAACAAAAGTTTATACCGCAACTTTATTTAATAAGGTACATGATCGCAAACCTAAAGATTTTAAGGTAGATTATATTGGTCTAGATGTTCCAGATCGTTATGTATTTGGTTGTGGCATGGATTGCAACGAATATTGGCGCAACCTTGGCAGTATCTGGGCTTTGAAGAACGAATCGTAAATCATCTCAAGAGGTGTAAAATGAAGAAACATGTTGCAAAATTGACGTATTGGATACTAATAACGCTGGTTTCTCTAATCTCTTTTAGCCATGCGCAATTAAAAATACAAGTGACCAAAGCTGCCAACAATGCAATTCCAATTGCACTGTTTTCAGCGGATGCACAAGGTAATTACGTAGAACAAATAGTCGGTGCTGACCTTGCTCGCTCTGGCCGCTTCATTGCATTACCAGCTAAAAGTTCTCCAGAACCAACGGCAGGACCTGCAAGTATTAATAGCGATGCATGGATGCAACGTGGCGTTCAATATGGTGTATTTTTAACGGTGAGAGGTAATCAAATTTCTGTAGATTTGATGAATACTTTCTCAAAAACCTCTATGTTGCAACGCGTTTATACTGTAAATGGTGGCAATGAACGCCAATGGCGTAAAACTGCTCACCAAATTGCAGATTCAATTTACGAAAAGATCTTAGGTGTGACTGGTTCTTTTGATACAAAAGTTGCTTATGTTGCTAAAAATGGTCGCCAATATCAGTTAATCGTATCGGATGCTGATGGTGCGTATCCAAGCACTATTTTCAACTCAGCTGAGCCAATTTTATCACCAGCATGGTCACCAAATGGCCAGCAAGTTGCTTATTCTTCATTAGAAGGTAAAAAGAGCAAGATTGTTGTACAAGATATCTATTCAGGCAAACGTCATGTTGTACTAGATTTACCAGGCATCAACGGTGCTCCTTCTTGGTCTCCAGATGGCACACGCTTGGTATTTACATTATCTAAAGATGGCAACCCTGAAATTTATACATCAGATGTTTATGGCAAGAATTTAACTCGCCTCACTAATCATCCTGGGATTGATACAGAACCTGTTTGGGGTAAAGACAATATGATTTACTTCACATCAGACAGAGCTGGCAATCCTCAAGTTTACCGCATCGGTGCAAACGGCGGAACACCTGTCAGAATTTCAACATCCGGCAACTACAATGCCAGCCCTTCTATTTCTAATGATAGCCGCTACTTGGCTGTTATGAATCGCAATGGCGGTGGCTTTGGAATTGCAATCATTGATTTACAAACAGGTGCAACGAAGCGTTTAACCAACGGCGGTAAAGATGAAGCACCAAGCTTCTCAAGTAATGGTCACATGATCATTTATGCGAATGGCAATGGTGGTTTAAATGCTGTTTCTAATGACGGCAATGTAACACAACGATTCTCAAGCAATGCTTCAGATGTCCGCGAGCCTGCTTGGTCGAACTAACAATATCAACGTACTGATTAATTTCAAAATTGGGAGAAATTATGAAAAAACGCAGCTTCAAACTTCTTAGCATTGTTTGTCTTTCTGCACTCGTTGCAGCTTGTTCTTCCACGTCTGGATCAGGCGCTGGCGGTACTGATGCTTATGGCAACGGTTCTGGTTACAATGGCGCACAAGCAAGCACTTACCATGATGAGATGTATGGCAAACGCGGCACACAAGATCGTATCGTATACTTCGATTTCGACTCAGATCGCTTACGTCAAGAATCATATGCGGTTGTGAGCGCACATGCAGCTGAACTTCGCAATAATCCATCACGTGGCATCATTTTAGAAGGCCATACTGATGATCGCGGTTCACGTGAATACAATATCGGTTTAGGCGAAAGACGTGCTAAGTCTGTTTCTAGCCTAATGACCTCAGAAGGTGTTAGCCCTAACCAAATCCGTGTTGTGAGCTATGGTAAAGAGCGCCCTGCTGTTGGTGGCTCAGATGAAGGTTCTCGTGCACAAAATCGTCGTGTAGAAATCATCTACTAATCGCTAACGTTAAAACCTTTCAAAGCGCACAGAGAGATTCTTTCTGTGCGCTTTTGCTATCTATGGCATAATTATTTCTTTTTTATGTCGAAAAGATCATGGAAACCACTAGCTTACATCTATATAAAAGACTCCTTTCTTACACAAGTCAAAGACGTGGCATACTTATTTTTGCACTCGTTGCTATTGCGATGTCTGGTGTTTTTGAAGCAGGCTTATTTGCACTCTTAAAGCCTATTTTAGATAAAGGCTTTTTTGACAAAGACCCAAGCTTTATTCAAATGATGCCATTTATATTAATTGGCGTATTCTTAGTCAAAAGCATCTTTGCTTTCCTTGGCAACGTTGGTATGCAATTTGTGGCTCAAAAAGTTATCCAAACTTTAAGACAACAAATGTTTGATCGTTTAATTACATTGCCGATCTCCGAATATGACAAAAACAGTTCTGGCTCTCTATTATCCAAATTAACATTTGATGTTAACCAACTATTAACCATCAGCTCATTTGCTCTAGTCACATTAATCAAAGATTCAGCAGCAGTGATTGGCTTACTATGTGTAATGTTCTACAACAGCTGGAAAATTAGCTTAGTGATGTTTTTAATTGCCCCCTTTATTGCAGTTATTTTACGAATTGTATCTAAACGACTTCGCAAACTTTCCCGCAAAGCACAAGAAGATATGGGGCATTTAAATCATATTACTGAAGAAACTATTCGTGGCAATAAAGAAATTAAGCTATTCAATGCTTATGATTTTGTCAAAGAACGTTTTCATAAAACAAATAATCAGCTACAGCGTGTGAATGTTAAAATCATGGTAGCTTCTGAAATCGCAAGCCCATTGGTTCAATTGATGATTGTATTCTGTGTTGCTGGCGTGATTAGTTATGCATCACAGCAAGTGAGTGACGATGGTTTAACCCCTGGTGCATTCTTAGCAACATTGGCTGCAATGGTTGGCTTATTGAATCCTATCAAACGTTTAACACGGTTAAATGAATCTCTACAACGTGGCTTAGCAGGTGCTGAAAGCGTCTTTAAATTAATTGATGCACCAATTGAACGTGATACAGCAACCCACCATAACCCTGAAAAATTGCCATTAAGCATTCAAGGCAATATTCATTTTGATAAAGTTAGCTTTAATTATGGTGAAGATCTGCCAAATATCTTCAATCAACTATCTATTAATATTGATGCCAAAGAAACGATTGCGTTAGTCGGAGCATCTGGCAGTGGGAAAAGTACTTTTGCAAATTTATTAGCAGGCTTCTACTCACCAACAAACGGCAAAATTTTAATTGATGAATATAACTTAGCTGATTTATCTTTAAGAGATTATCGCCACCACATTAGTTATGTAAGCCAACATGTTGTACTCTTCTCAGATACCATTGCTAATAATATTGCATTGGGCGATCCAAATCCTGATTGGGAGCGCATCATCACAGCTGCCAAAAATGCTAATGCATGGCAATTCATTGAAAATATGCCTGAAGGCTTAAACACCCAAGTGGGTGAAAATGGTAGTAAATTATCTGGTGGACAAAGACAAAGAATCGCTATTGCTCGTGCTCTTTATAAGAAGGCACCATTGTTAATCTTAGATGAAGCAACTAGCAGCTTGGATACTAAGAGTGAATTTAACATCCAAGAAAGCATTAAAATACTCAGTGAAGACACAACTATGATCATTATTGCCCATCGTTTAAGCACAATTGAGCAAGCGGATCGCATCGTTGTTTTCGATGCTGGGCAAATTGTGGAAATGGGCACTCATAAAGAGTTGTTGGAAAAAAACAACATTTATGCCAGTCTTTATCGTTTAGGAGAAGAAAAATAACAATCAAGACAATCTATTGAAAAATAATGATTTTATTCATATTCAAGGTTTTTACTAGTAGTATCTGTATTAAATTTTGTATGATTCAGGATAATATATTTTCATTTTTGACACAAAAATGTATGTTTTTTACCAAAAATGCGGTATCATTCTGCCATCAGTTGTGTTATTCTTGCGCTGAATATATTTACACTTATTTATTTAGGTGTTCATTTTTTATTTAGTTTAGGTCCTTATTCGGAGGTTACATATGAAAAAGCAATTAACTACTTTAGTAATTGCTGGGCTTGTTGCTTCAACATCAGCAATGGCTCAACTTGAAGGTTTAGTTGACAGACAAGGCGAATTCGTAAGAGATCGTCAAGGCGAATGCGTATTGACATTAGATGGTACTGCTGGTTGTAATACTCGCAGCGTATCTTTGAATGCTGATGCTTTCTTTGATTTCGACAAAGCTGTATTAAAACAAGCTGGTAAAGAAAAATTAAATGAATTAGCAGCTGACATCAAAAATGCTGGCGCTAAAGTTAAATCAATTAACTTAGCTGGTTACACAGATGGCATCGGTTCACAACAATACAACTTGGGCTTGTCTCAACGTCGTGCTAAAGCTGTAGAAGCTTACTTGGTTGCTAACGGTGTTAACCCAGCAATCATCACTACAGAAGGTTTCGGTAAAGATAACCCAATCGCTACTAACGACACAGCTGAAGGCCGTGCTCAAAACCGTCGCGTTGATGTAACTATCAAAGGTATCGCTAGCAAGTAATTTATTACTTATCTAGACTATCTCAAAACACCTAATTTATTAGGTGTTTTTTATTACCTAAAATTTAAGAAATATGATGGTGAAATAAAATAATCCATTGCTACATCATGTGATTGCCTAATCAATTTATCTTTTACCAATTGAAAATCCCAACCTACACCAATCAACACCACATCATCCCGTAAACCCCCTAAATAACGATCATAATAACCTTTCCCCATGCCGATTCTAGTACCCACAGAATCAATTACTGTCAATGGCACAATAAATGCCTCTGGAATGAAAGCTATCTCTGATGTTGTCGGCTCTAAAATATTATATTGCCCTTTTTGCCATAAACTTGGATCTTCATAATTCATAAATACAAGATTATTGCTACTATTAACCTTAGGTAATGCAATAGCACCATGTGAAATATAACTAGCGACACAATTCACAGATATTTCATTTTGAATGGCTGAATAAATTGCAACAGAAGAAAATTGTTGAATAAATTCAACTAATTTTGCATTAAACAAAGATTGATAGTGATTAATATATTCTGAATTGAGTGCTTTGCGTTCTGCAAGCATTTGACGACGAATGTGAGATTGCATTGTCATAAGATATAGAGTGGACTCCGAAGCACCGTTAGGTATACTTTACCCTTGAACCAAATGGTTCAAATGGATATAAGTTTAAGCACCTTAGGCTCCCGAAACAAGTCGGTATGCTCACTGGTACCTAGTAATATATCTTACGATATACTTAGGATCAAGGGGACTTAAGCATATTAAACACGAATACTTCAGATATCCACCCATGACAGAAGTATAGCATTTTTTCGATAAAGCCCATAGTCTTGATAAATTTTTATACTTTGGCTAAAACTAGTGCAGTAATTTTGTTAACACCTGCATTCTTCAATGCTTGCGATGCAAATTGCAATGTTTTACCTGTTGTTAACACATCATCTACCAATAAAACATGCCCACTAATTTGATCACACTCAAAAGCATTACGGAGATTAGTTGCCCGCTCATATTTAGATAGGTTACTCTGAGGGATTGAGAATGCACGTTTATGCAATTTATTGTACTCAATTGGCTTACCAATCATCGGCTGCAAGCTATTCACAACCTCCAACATATGATTGAATCCTCGCCCTGCCAATCTAATGCGATCTACAGGCATTGGCACAATATAGTCGACTTCATCCAATAGATCTTTATGCTCAATTAATACAGGCTCCATCAAAGTTTTAATTATACGAACCATATGCATTTTATGATTGAACTTCAAGCGAATGATCGCATCTCGCATTGCATGCTGATAATGATAGCCAACAATGTAATGATCAATTGAATGAACACCTTCATTCAGCTCACAAGGCAAACAATGACTTCCTGGCAATAATTCACCACAGCATGATTCACAATAATTCCATTGTCGTTCAGTTTGCGCACGACAATCACCACACAATACAGTGTCTTTCACAGATTGATGGCAAACAAAGCATTGTTCGGGATAAAGAGCCTGAAATAGATTCTTCAACATTTTAGAAATGTTTAACTTGTGAATAATCTGGAATTTTTAAACTCGTATCAGAATCTTTTAAACGCAAAGGTAAATCAGGCTCAAATACATCAGGATTGATTGATTGTACTGCGCGTACAACATCATTCACATGCACACTATAACTATCAGCCAAGCTCTGAAATAATGGCAATAAAGATTCATCTATCTCCATCGCTTCTACGATTGGTACAGATCTTTCACCTAAAACTCGACGCGGCCTTAATATCTCATCACTGCTATATTTGGCTGAATTTAATAATGGACGGTACAACGATGAACGATACGAACTCATCATCAGTGGATATGTTGTAAATAGTGCACGATAACTTGGTGCTAAAGACTGATTCGCATTCTCTTCAGTAATTTTTAGCACATCTTCATTTTTAATGATTGTAACTTCACCATCAGCAGAAATACGTTCAATTTTCTCAATAATTTTCGGCAAGGGCGTTTCACGTGATGCAATGCGAACATTATTAGGCAATAACCAACCTACAGCATATTCATGCTGTGCAAAATCATCCAAAAGCAATTCTGCCATCTTTGAGCCCTCTTCCAACTCTTTTGGCGAAGTTTTTGTTGCTAACACATCACGATAAGCCACTAAATCACTTGCACCATGGCGAGCTGCAATCACTGCCCAAGCATAAGATTCTGCCATATTTTTATATGTACCAATCCCTAATCTCGCCAAAGTTGAATAGTTAAAAGCTGCATCAATATGCCCTGCTTTTGCAGAACTCAAATATAATTCTGCAGCTTTAACGTAATCACGCGGAATGCCCGTGCCTGTTTGATACATTGTCGCTAGATTATTCATCGCATCCACATGCCCCAAATCTTCTAGCTCTGTGAATAAACGATAAGCCTCCACATAATCTTGACGATCATAAGCATCCACAGCATCACTGAAATTATCAGCAAAGCTAATAGCATTGATCATGATAAGGAAAGCTACAGTTATTCTTAACATATGTGGCAAATCATCATTAATGGATCATGGTCACTGTAAGATCGATCGCTATTGGAATCTGTATTAATATGCGCGATCAAACTCTCTATATTTTCAATTCGATTATTGTACAGAATATAATCTAAAAGAATGGGCTTTTTGTGATATTTGTAAGTATAAATTTGATATTTTAATGCATGATGAGCGCTCTCAAAGCCTTGGGAAGCTATTGCCTGCACTGTTTTACTTGCAAACGTATCATTCATATCGCCCATTATCAATAATGGTAAATCCATTAAATTATATTCTTGAATATAATTTGCAATCAGTTGAGCTTGCTTGTTTCGCTGTTTCTTAGCTTGCTTCTTGGTTTGATCTTTCGTGCTCATAGATTTCAAATGGCAATTGATCACTTGAAAACTCATATCATCATATTGAAATGTTGCCAATAACGGTATGCGCGAAGCTGCAAATTCACCAGTTTCGTTGCCCGTAAAAAACTCTGAATCCTGCCCAATTTGCATCAACTGCTTCAATTCAATTTCGGGTCGATAAAAAAAGCCACAACGAATATTAATATTTTCAGCACCACCGCTACTTTCTGGTTTAGGTGCGATTTCAGCATAGTGATAAACTTGCTGAAATTCATCCAACAATGCTTTACAGATATCATCTGCAACCGTTGCTCGAACTGTTAACTCACCATCTTTCTGCAATCCACCCAACTCTTGTACTGCGATCACCATTGGTGACTGCAAATCCTCTACAATGGAGCGTGCAAAATTCTGTATGCGCTCAATATTGGACCATTCACCCAAGTTAGCAGCATTAATCGTTGCAATTCTTAATTCTTTCATTATTCAAAATAGAGCGAATAACACGCTTCCAATAATTGACTTTTTTCAGGATCATCACGATATTTATCGACATTTTCTTGATAAATTCGTTGTTGCTCTGCTAAATTCCCTTCACGACGAATATCACAGTTTTTTTCCCATTCTTGATATTCTTCACTACTCAAAGTCTCAGGAAAATTCTTCGCACGATACAAAAATAGCAATGGCGCAATTCTAGCATCATTGAATTCATAATGTGCCGATTGTAAATCTTCAGCAGATAAATATGGAATTTGCTCCATCACTTTTTTATCTTCAGGACCAAAGAATCCATCATACAACATGGATTCTACACGCTGTAGAATTGGTTGATCTGAATAAGAAGGTGCTGTCGTTGGTTTAAATACATCCATCAATTTGCGCTCAATTTCAGATAACCTTCCCATAATGATAGAAACTTTATCTTGCGCAGCTTCAATATCTAAACCATGTAAATTTTCCACATCACGCAATACACCAAATGGTGCAACGATTGGGCATTTATTCAAATGAATCAACTTCAAAGGCACTCGATTGCGACCTTCTTCTAAATCTTCTGTTGCAGTGTACATTGCAGTTTTAATCTCTTCTGCATTGTAATTTAACAACTCATCCATATCGCCACGGAGGTCAATCACAATCACAGCATTCTTATTCCAAGGATGCATTGCAATTGGCATCACCAAAGACAAATAACCATTTACTTCACCAAACATTCCTGAAACATGCACCAAAGGTTTGTACATATGTTTTTCAATAATGGGCTGTAAATCTTTAGCACGTCGGTTTTGATAAAAGTATTCAAAGAATTTAGGCTGTTTTTCTTTAATGAGCTTCAGAACAGCAATTGTCGCGTAAACATCACTTAATGCATCATGGGCATGTTCATGCTCTAAACCATTAGCTTTCGATAATTCTTCTAATTTTAAACTGGTTTTACCATCAACTTCTGGCCATTGAATACCTTCAGGACGAAGCGCATAAACGCCACGCACTAAATCCAAAGCATCCCAGCGAGAATTACCATTTTTCCAAGCATAAGCATAAGGATCAAAGAAATTGCGATAAAAGAGATAACGCGTCATTTCATCATCAAAACGCACTGAGTTAAAGCCCAATACACAAGTATTTGGCTTCATGAATTCATCATAAACTCGTTTAGCAAATTCATGTTCAGGCAAGCCATGTTCATTACAATAATCTGGCGTAATGCCTGTAATCAAAATCGCTTCTGGTGATGGAATATAATCATCATATTGCTGACAATGAATATTGATTGGCTCATCAATCATATTAAAATCAGAATCTGTACGAATCGCCGCAAATTGTGCAATTCTGTCATTTTTTGGGCTAGTCCCAAATGTTTCATAATCGTAAAAGAGAAATTCAGCCATTATAATGAGAAGTTATCCCCCAAATATGCTTTGCGCACAATTGGATTATTCAATAATTCTTCTGTGCTACCTTCTGCAATCACTTGTCCGCCACTCAAAATATATGAACGCTGACAAATACTCAATGTTTCACGAATGTTATGATCTGTGATCAACACACCAATGCCACGATTAGATAAATCCAAAATAATTGTTTGAATATCCGCAACTGATAACGGATCAACGCCCGCAAAAGGTTCATCCAATAATAAAAACTTAGGATTCAATGCTAAGCTTCGTGCAATTTCAACACGACGGCGTTCACCACCAGATAACGACATTCCCAACGAATTGGCAATATGCGTGATTTTGAAATCTTCTAACAATTGATCCGCTAATTCTTCCTGCTGTTTCTTATTCAAATCTTTACGGGTTTGGCAGATTGCCAAAATATTATCACGCGATGTCATCTTACGGAAAATTGATGCTTCTTGTGGCAAATAACCAATACCACGATGTGCACGCTCATGCATTGGCAATTTTGTGATGTCTTGATCATCTAAAAAAATATGGCCTTCATCTGCCACAATCAAACCAACCGTCATATAGAAACTTGTTGTTTTACCTGCACCATTCGGGCCAAGCAATCCTACAATTTCACCTGCATTCACATAGAATGATGCACCACTCACAACCGTGCGTTTTTTAAAGCGTTTAACCAGCTCTTTGGCTTTTAATTGCATGGTTATTTCCCTTTAGGCTTAATTTCAAAAAACACACGGTCAGATTTATTACTGCCACTCAATGCTTTAACTTTTTTATTCAAAGTATCGTATTCGATCACATTAGCTTCAACAATATCTGTATCTTGCGTTAATTTGGCATTTTTCTTTAATACTAATAAATTCTTCTTCGGGAAATATTCTAAAATCTCACCTTCACCAAATACCCAAGGCTTATCTTTCTCTGGCAAATATTTAATTTTAATCAACTTACCATTGGCAATGACTTTATCTAATTCATCATTCACCATTGTGAATTTTGCATGATCCGCTTGGATTTCTAATGTTCCTTGTACCATCACAACATTGCTATCATAAAACCCTTCATTGATCTGCTGATCATATCCGCCAGTATCTGCTGTGATTTGAATCGGCAAACTGCTATCTTCAGGCAAAGCGTGAGCCACAGAAAATAGCGCCATCATAAATAGCGAACTAAGGGTTACTTTCATCTTTGATGGTTTCATAATAGCTCTTCACATCCTTTAATAAGTTAAATTGACCAATTTTGGGATAACCATCCAATCCAATGCCTTCGATTGTATTGTTTGGATATGTACGAATTTTCGTCCATACATCATTGGTCACTTTTTCACCTTTATCATGCACTAATAATTGTGATGTATTTAAAATTGTTGTCTTCGCATCTTTCTTATCAAACTTAGTTAACACGACATTATCATTCATGGTAATCAAAGATTGATCTTCATTCACCAAAGCAATATCGCTTCGCGCTGTCCAATCTCGTTGATCTTCCAATGTAAAATGTGTCAAAAATGGGTCATCTAAAGTTGAGCCACGTTCATCATCAAAATGACGCATTTCAGGGCCTTCAATCTCATAGATCTTTTGCCCATTTTCATTGAAGCGCACTAAATCATAACCTTTCACAACAAATAAAGGATGAGGTGACTTTTGTGCTTCTTCAGTGTTGTTTTCACGATATAAATTCATGGAAACATAACCCAACACACCGATCACAATGATGAAAAATAAGTTTTGTAAAAGTTGCTTAGAAAACACGTTTATTGTGCCTTAATTGTTTTGATACCATTTTCAGTAGCCAACACTAATAAATCTGCTGGGCGATGCGCAAAAATGCCATTTGTTACAACACCAACGATTTGATTAATGTGAGTTTCCAAAGCCAATGGATCTGTAATATTTAAACCAAATACATCAATGATTGGATTACCATTGTCTGTGATCACATTTGGACGAATGCGTGCTTCACCCAATTTATTCAATTCGCGTTGAACATGACCCACTGCCATTGGAATCACCTCCACTGGTAATGGAAATTTACCCAATGTTTCAACATATTTAGATTGATCTGCAATACAAATGAATTGATCAGCATGTGCAGCAACGATCTTTTCACGCGTCAAAGCAGCACCGCCACCTTTGATCATATGCAATTGTGCATTGATTTCATCTGCGCCATCAATGTACAACGTCAATTTTTCAACATCTGTTAAAGGAATCACATCAAAACCCAATTGGATGAGCTGTTCAGTTGAACGCTCTGAACTGGATACCACAACATCAATCAAGTGACGAACATCTGGCAATAATGCAATCAAGCAATCAACTGTTGATCCAGTACCAACACCCAATAACTCACCTTTTTTGATATACGTTAAAGCTTTTTCTGCCGCTAACTGCTTTAAAGTTTTTTGACTCATTTTGTTCCCCTAACTAAAAACTAGCCATATTATAGGTGTTTTTAAGGCTAAAAGGGAGTTTATTTATAAGAAAAACAAGGTTCGTCTCTAGTGGTTAACTTGAGTTTCCTGTATAGTGTGAGGCTTATGAACCAAAAAAACTGAAAGGATTTAATAATGAGCATTGCACCTAACAAAGTTGTATCTGTTTTCTACACATTAACAGATGATGCAGGCAACGTGATTGACAGCAATAAAGGTCAAGAGCAAGCATTAACATACATTCACGGCGCTGGCATGATGATTCCAGGTTTTGAAAAAGCATTGGAAGGCGCAACGGCTGGTCAACAAGTTGCATTCAGCGTAGCACCTGAAGATGGTTATGGCTTACGTAGTGAAGAAAATGTATTCACAATCAGCAAAAGCGAACACTTCAAGGATGCGGATGATATCCAAGTAGGTGGCATGATTGCAGCTGAAGAAAATGGCCATCAACGTCATTTTGTAATTTTAAGCATAGAAGGCGATGATATCACTTTGGATGCAAACCATTTCTTAGCAGGTAAAACATTGAATTTTGATGTGGAAATCAAAGAAGTTCGCGATGCAACTGCACAAGAATTAGATCACGGTCACGTACACGCTGGCGGCCACGATCACTAAATAATTAGGATTTATTCTTCATGTCTAAACCTTGTTTTCAATTAAAGGGCGGTCTTTTTACATTGACCGTTCTTCATTTACAAACCATTGATCTCAAAGAGTTCGAAGAAACTCTCAACACAAAAATTGCTGAGTCTCCTGATTTCTTCAAACAATTACCTGTGATCGTTGACTTAAGCCAATTGCCAGAAGATGCGTTACACTTAGATTTTAATTGGCTCAAAAACCTTTTAATCAATCAAGGCATCATTCCAGTTGCATTGCACAATATTCCTAAAAATTTATTGAATAAAGCAACACAAAGCGATTGGGGAATTTTTCCAAATATTCAACCTCGCTACGATAAGCCAAAAGCAGAAGTTGAACTGAAAAAAGAAACGGAAAAAGTTACAGCACCACAAGAAGAGATAACTGCTGTTAAACTTGTCACAAATCATATTCGTTCGGGCCAGCAGGTGTATCATCCTGGTGGAGATTTGATTATCATCAACACAGTAAATACTGGTGCGGAAGTTTTAGCAGATGGTAATATCCATATATATGGTGCTTTACGTGGTAGAGCATTAGCTGGCGTGAAAGGTGATACTTCTGCCAGAATTTTTTGCCAATCACTAGAAGCTGAGCTTGTGTCCATCGCAGGAAAATATAAAGTATTAGAATCCATAGCAGATGAATGGCGCGGCAAAGCTGTACAAATCTATCTTGAAAATGATGATTTGAAAATCGAGCAATTTACCAAAGAATTTTAAACATAAGAACTAGGAGTAAAATGTGGCACGAGTAATAGTTGTAACTTCAGGCAAAGGTGGTGTTGGTAAAACCACGACAAGTGCTAGCATTGCCGCTGGTTTAGCAAAACGTGGCAATAAAACAGCTGTGATCGATTTTGATGTGGGTTTACGCAACCTAGATCTCATCATGGGCTGTGAACGTCGTGTGGTTTATGATTTTGTTAATGTTGTGAATAATGAAGCAACGCTCCAACAATCTTTGATTAAAGATAAACGCTTAGAAAACCTGTTCATTCTTCCTGCATCGCAAACACGTGATAAAGATGCACTTTCTGTAGAAGGTGTTGAAAAAGTCATCAATGATTTAAAAGCATTGGGATTTGAATACATCATTTGCGATTCACCTGCTGGCATCGAAAAAGGTGCTCAATTGGCAATGTACTTTGCAGATGATGCAATCGTCACAACCAACCCAGAAGTTTCTTCAGTGCGAGATTCAGACAGAATTTTAGGCATTCTTGCAAGTAAAACAGCAAAAGCTGAAAAAGGCGAAGAAATCAAACAACATTTGATTTTGAACCGTTATAGCCCTGAACGTGCTGCCTCAGGCGATATGCTATCTGTAACTGACGTTTTAGAAATCTTAGGCATTCCATTATTAGGCGTTGTGCCAGAATCAGAAGCTGTGTTGCAAAGCTCGAATGCTGGTGTTCCTGTAATTTTGGATGAAGAAGCTGATGCTGGCCAAGCATACGAGGATATTATCTCTCGCTTCCTAGGTGAAGATAAACCTCATCGTTTCATTGAAGCAGAGAAAAAAGGCTTCTTCCAAAAACTTTTTGGAGGTTAATCATGTTTAGCGCGCTATTTAAAAGAAGAAAGAAGGCATCAACAGCTTCAATCGCTAAAGAGCGTTTGCAGATCATTGTTGCCCACGAAAGAAGCCAAGGCTCACCTTCTCAACAACCTGATTTTTTACAAGCACTACAAAGAGATATCTTAGAAGTTGTGCGTAAATATATGCAAATCGACAGTGATCAAATCAAAGTCGCTATGGATAAAGAAGATGGTTGTGATGTTTTAGAGCTCAACATTGTTCTATTGGAAAATGAAGACTCTGATGCAACAGAAGAAACTGCCAAAATAGCAGTTCTCAACAATGAGACTCGATAAATGGTTATGGGCGGCGAGATTTTTTAAAACTCGCCGTTTGGCTGTTGAAGCCATAGAAAAGAATCAAGTGGAAGTCAATGGTGACAGAGCCAAACCTGCTCGCACAATTAAAATTGAAGATACTCTAATCATTCAAAAAGCTGGCGAAACTTTTACAGTAATCGTGGATGATTTAAGCGAAATTCGTGGTCCTGCTAAAGTTGCGGCTCTGCTCTATCATGAAACAGAAGAAAGCATAGCAAAGCGCATGGAAGATAGAGAAATGAAAAAGCTCGTACATAATCCAAAGCCAGATAAAGCACCTGATAAGAAAGATCGCCAACGTTTAAGAGATTTGCGTAAAGGTTATGAGTAACCTATTCATTCCCATTGATCAGTTCTTAGATCAATTTGCACAACGCTATCGCCCAAGAAGCGTTGAAATTAAGTCCTTAACTTTACGACAACTGGCTGAATACCTATCTGATCATCATATTCAATCATGGGATGATTGTGATCAAGCATGCTTACAAAAATACATTATCTATCGCCATAAAGGTGATAAACAACACGCAACATTCAGCAAACCATTATCACTTACAAGTTTAAAAACTCACTTAGCTGGTATTCGAGTATTTTTTGATTTCTTAGAATCAAAAGAAATCATCACATCTAACCCTGCTCGCTTAGTGAAAACACCAAAAGTACAACAAGCGCTGCCTAAAGTGATTGCTGTAGATACAATTCAAGAACTATTGGATCAAACGCCAGATCCTGATAACCCATTAGAAGTTCGTGATTTAGCCATTTGTGAGCTATTTTATAGCTCTGGTGTGCGCTTATCAGAACTTACAGCGCTAAATATTAAGCATATCTCCATATCTGCCAATGAAATACGTGTTATTGATGGTAAAGGTGGCAAAGATCGCATTGTACCGTTAGGTCATAAAGCTAAAGAAGCATTGCAAAGATGGCTTACGATTCGTAATCAATGGATGAAGCAAGACAATGCATTATTCATCACACAACAAGGTAATCGCCTCACAAGCAGACAAATCAGTAATCGAGTGAAACATATTGCTAGTAAGCTTGGAAAAGGCTTAAAAGTAAATCCTCACATGTTTCGTCACTCTATGGCAACTCATGTTTTAGAATCTAGCCAAGATATTCGTTCTGTACAAGAATTATTGGGCCATGCTGATATATCTACAACCCAAGTTTATACACATTTAGATTTTGGGCATTTATCCAAAGTATTCGATTCCGCACATCCTCGTGCTAAGAAAAAGCCTAAAAAATAGTATTACAACTGATTTATAACTATCTAGAACGTGTTAAATATTCATGATCTAACCAATGATTAAAATAAAATTAAGATACCAATACCGCACTTTACAATAGAAATATACGGGAAGTAAAAATGAAATCTATAATTGAAAACCAAGAAAAATTTAATGAAATGGCAACAATATTTCCAGAAGAAGCTATGGTAATTATTAACAAAGCCAAGCTTCTAACCATCAAAATAGTAAGCAATGAAATAATTGATAATGACAGTCATATCTATTCCTGTAAATTTGGTGGTATACCATATTTTCCTAAGGATATAGAGTATCCACGGAATAATGAAGGAGAGCCATTAGCTTTATTGGCACAATTTAATTTAGATGAGATTTTTTCAAATCCAGAAATTTTAGAAGCATGTCAGAAGGATAAATTCTTAAAATTTCTCCCTAAAACAGGAATGCTTAGCTTTTTCCATGATGTTTTGGATGATGAAATGCTCGGCTTAGACGATGATAATAAGAATGGATCTAGGGTTTATTATTTTCCTGAAATTATAAAAAATGATAGCAACAAAGCGCATGACATGCATAAAGAATTATGTGCAGCCGATTATTATGAAAAAGGCATACCAGATTATTGGAAAGTTAGTCGCTCTATAACTACACATCTAATATATACATTACCGAGCGATTTCCACTATGAACCTAGAAGCAAAGAATTAGATGATTACATAGATTTATGTGTAAATAATCCTACCTATGGTGATTTTTCTTGTGAGATAGAAGAAGAGATCACTACCATTGGTTGGCATGGCTCTTATATTGGAGGTTATCCAACCTTTATGAATGGAGAATTTAGATCAAAAGATGAGAGTAGATCTATTACCTTATTACATGTCAGCTTATTGGACTACTATGATATAGGTGGCTTTGCTTATTTCTTTATTTCAGAAAAAGACTTAAAGAATTTAGATTTTTCTAATCTTATCGTGATGAGTGATTACTCCTAATTTTTGCATTCCTGCTATTACCATAACTTACATTAAGATTTTTTTATAAATTTCAATATTATATATAGAAATCTATTTGTTTTTAATAAGTTCCATGGCAATAAAAAACCACGCTTTCGCGTGGTTTTCATTATGCTTTTGGAAAACTCAAATTATAGAGTTTCGCCGCCTACTGCACGGTTACATGGGCATAATTCATCAGTTTGTAACGCATCAAGGATACGTAAAACTTCGTTAGGGTTACGACCAACATTCAAACCGTTTACAGAAACGTGTTGAATAACGTTGTCTGGATCTACGATAAATGTTGCACGCAATGCAACACCAGCTTCTTGATCACGAACACCTAACATGTCGATCAATTCACCTTTAACGTCAGCAAATGAGTAATGGCCTAATTTATCTAGATCTTTATGATCACGTCTCCAAGCCAATTTACAGAATTCGTTATCTACGCTACCGCCCATTAATACAGCGTCACGATCAGCGAACTCACCAGCTAATTTGTCAAACGCTACGATTTCTGTAGGGCAAACAAATGTGAAATCTTTTGGATAGAAATAGATAACTTTCCATTTACCTGGGAAAGATTTTTCATTGATTGTTTCGAACGCAGATACGCCGTTTTCTTCGTGATGATTGAAACCTGGTTTAACACCTGTTACTTCGAAAGCGTCTAAACGGTCACCAACAGTTTTTGAGTTACCAAAAGTAAAATCAACATCCATGTTAATACTCCTTTAAGTTAATTGAACGAAAAATAATTGACGGAAACATAGTATATATTTAAACCAACATATACAAGGGAATTGCCTATTAAAATACTAAACATGCGTTATTTAAGATTTTAATCTATCATCCCACATTTCAACTCTGCGTCACCAAAATTGAAACGATACTGCTATTGATTATAGTATAAATTTTCTAGCTCGACATTGATCCTTTCGACAATTCGATAACTTTCTTAAATGTTTTCTGCAATAAATTAGGGATTACACGCGCACCACGAACCCTTGCATAATCACACACAGCTAAGGCTAAATCTGGCTTAGAGCTTTTTTGAATTGCCTTTTGAATAATCTCATGCACTGGCACATTCACAAATTCAGAAGATCCATAAGCAATCTCTTTATAAACAGAACTAAAACCTTTTTGGAATAAGAAATTTTCGATATCTCGTGATGGCAGCTGTGTCATATGCTGGTAATAAGTCTCTTTATCTCGACAATATGATCGCACAGTTTTAGCATAATGACGCCCTGCTGCATCACCATCTGACATTACATACCATTCAATGCCCATCGCTTCCGCATATTCAATCAAAGGCAAAACACCGCATTGAGCAAACTCAACCAAAGCAATTCCTTCTGCATTTAAATTATGCCCACAAATTTCTGCCAATTCACGCAAGAGCCAAATCTCTGTTTCACCTTCCACCAAAAACCAACAACGTGCAAACAGCGCAACAGGACGGCGATGAAAGATATGAAATAACACTTTGCGATTAGTACTTGCACTCAACTCTTTTGGCATGACTTGATTTGCGACAATTTCAGATTCAGAACGTGAAATACGAATCACATTAGGCAATGCCAACATTGGGATTAAATCGCTTGTATTACTCGTTAAAATCTTTTGCACAGGAATATTATTCAATAATCGCATGCCAACAGAAGTTACAATGGGATGAGTATTACCAAAGTTTTTCAAACATAGAATTGGCAATGAATTTTCTGGCAAAGAGTAACCCATTCGATAAAAAATAATGCTAGAGAAGAATTTCATCATCACATTACGCGCAGTTGCATTATCCATTTGATCTAAAAGATCATTAATTTTATCCAGTACTTGCCAATCTTCCAATGTTGGCTTTTTAATGTGCTCTTCATCCTGTTTATTATTCACAAGATAATAAGTTAATAATAACGTTGCAGCATACAAGCCTTGCTTCAATTCTCGTTCAGTTAAACTGTCATTATCTTTGGATAACTGCTGAGCCAATAAATCATAAAATGCCTTAACACGCTGATCTTCATTCTTAAGAATCGGCTCATAACGGCGATTACTGCGAAAAATAATCAATGGACTGATATCTAATAATCGGCGCAAACGTATTGGAAAATTATCTGTTTCAATGATCTCTTCATTGTCATCAATAAAATGATGATATGTTGTGATTTTTCCTTCAACTCGATTAGCTGTCACTTGATAGCAAACAACATTTTTTCTTAATTGAGGAGAGAAATAGCTAACATCAGCAAGTTCAGGATAGACTTGCAACGATTCTTCTGTAACCAATGGATTCTCAATATAAGTAAATCGTAAACTTAAACACTCTTCTGAGCAATCTTCATCATGATAAAAATCATGATCTTGGCAATCGTATAAGAAATTCTCTTTAGTGATGACAGCCAATGCAGCAAGCAAGCTAGATGATCCCCAGCTATTTTCACCAATCAATACACTGATATCACTATTAAAACTCATATATAGGTCTTTAATTCCCTTAAAGCCCTGAATTTCTACTGAATGGAGTAACATTTGTCTCCTTTAATTATTGTTTTAAAGCCACTGCCCTAAAGGATATATTAATCTGATTTTTTTCCAAGTGTTATTCTCTTGAATCAATCATAAATGTCCCCATCATGTTAAGCTATACAGTACTTTTTTATTTCATCGGAATCATTTTATGCTCACGATTTTTAATAGTCTAACGAGAAAACACGAAAACTTTGTCCCCATTGAGCCTAACAAAATCCGCATGTATGTATGTGGAATGACAGTTTATGATTACTGTCATATTGGCCATGCGCGTTCGTTAATCTCATTTGATATGATTCGTCGTTATTTAATGCATAAAGGTTTCGATGTTCATTTCGTGCGTAATATTACTGATATTGATGACAAAATCATTGCTCGTGCCAATGAACGTGGCATCACAATTCAAGAATTAACCAATGAATTCATTCAAGCAATGCATGAAGATTGTGATGCATTGAATGTATTAGCACCAGATACAGAACCCAAAGCAACAGAAGCTGTAACTGGTATGATTGAATTGATCAATGGATTGATTGAAAAAGATTTAGCTTATGCTGTGCCTGATGGCGATGTTTACTATCGTGTGCGCCGCTTTAAATATTACGGAAAATTATCCAACCAAAATATTGATGAATTACGCTCTGGTGAACGCGTTGAAGTAGAATCGAAAAAAGAAGATCCTTTAGATTTCGTATTATGGAAACGTGCTAAACCTAACGAACCATTCTGGGAATCACCTTGGGGCAATGGTCGCCCTGGTTGGCACATTGAATGTTCAGTAATGAGTAAAGAAGCATTGGGCAGCCATTTTGATATTCATGGCGGCGGTATGGATCTAAAATTCCCGCATCATGAATGTGAAATTGCGCAATCTGAAGGTTATCATGATCACCCAATGGCAAATTATTGGATGCATAATGGTTTCATCAACATCAACAATGAAAAAATGAGTAAATCACTCGGCAACTTCTTCACAATTCGTGATGTGTTGAAATACTTCCCTGCTGAAGTGATTCGTTTCTTCATGCTGAACAGCCATTATCGTACACATGTGAACTATTCAGATGATTTATTAAACCAAGCATGGAATGGTTTACGTCGTTTATACACAGCATTGAATGATGCACCTGAATCATTACCTGATTTTGATGCAAATCACCCGATTGCTGTGCGTTTTGCAGAAGTGATGGATGATGATTTCAATACACCACAAGCAATTGATTTATTGTTTGAAGCTGCAAACTTATACAATAAAAACCATGATCCAAAAGATTACGTAGTATTAAAAACTTTGGGCAATGTTTTAGGTATTTTGGATGCAAATCCTGATCAGTTCTTAAAAAGCGCACCCAATCAATCTGATGATGATTCAGAAATCATTGAAGCATTGATCGTAAAACGTAACGAAGCTCGTGCTAATAAAGATTGGGCTGAATCTGATCGTATTCGTGATGAATTAAAGGCTCGCAATGTTGTCTTGGAAGATAAACAAGGCAAAACAACATGGCGCAGAGAAACAAATTAAATTTAAGGAGTTAATACTATGATTAATCCAGAAACTAAAGAACCATTAGTAGATTTTCCAACACATTTTCTATTCAAAATTACAGGTTTAAATACTGATGAATTTGAAAATGATATCGTGGATATTTTGAAGCAAGTGGATCCCAAAATTGATAGCTCAAAAATTAAACGTTTAATGAGTAAATCAGACAAATATTTATCTTTATCTATTGATGTTTGGGTAGAAACTCAAGAAGATATTGATAAGGTTTATGAGTTATTAAAAGCTGAAGAACGTGTACTTTGGGCGCTGTAAACCATATCTATTAATACTAAAAACCCACATTTATGTGGGTTTTTATTGAATTTTACCGATAACCTGCCAACCAATATAACGCTATAATTACAAAAACAATCCCAAATAAACCAAGTTTACTACCTTCTCTCGGCGGATAACCATAATCATTACTATCTTCATTTCCAGGTGCAAATAACAAATATAACGAAAATAGTCCGCCAATCATTGGTACAAATGTTAATAATAAATACCAACCAGATAAATTCAAATCATGTAATCGTAATATACCAAAACGCAAACTCACCAATGAATACAACAATCCAACGATAGCTAATATCATTGAGCTTTCAGCTGCTTGATCTGCATTATTTACATTAGGGTTGATCATTAATGACATCCAAATCAATACAATCACAAAAACTACAACAAAGGATAATAAGCCCGCATTTAAATAGTTCAATCGGCCATATCGCCCTGCCAATGATAAAGAAAAAATAGCTGGCGGCTTATCCACTTCTACAGCTTCATCCTCAGCCTGCTGAGCCATTCTCGCTTCGTATTCATCGCGTGCAGCTTGGCGTCGCTGTTCAGCTTCTAAATTAGGCTGTGCTTCTCTTTTGATAGCCTCAGCTTTTTCTGATTGTGATTTCTCTAACGACAAATACATGTTTGCCATGGCAGAAGACATCATCGTGATCATCAAACCCAATTGCTCTAATTGAGATTTAAGCCTCAAAGCCTCATCCAATGATAGATCTTTCTTTAAAGTAATTTCTTGGCCAGAAAAGAAAGCCTCTCTTTGTGCTTCAGGGAGCTTTAATACTTTTGACACCTTATCTTTCACTGATCTTTCATCAAAGCCTGGCAAGATAGTACCATTAAAAACTAAGTTATATTTTTCAGACATATAAATTTATTGATTATCCTTATCTAAAAATAGTATTACATTGATTTAAAACTAATATTAGCACTATACTGAACAAATCCAACCCTGTGAGGAAACTTGAATGAATATTTTAAAAATCTCAGCAGTTTTTCTTTCTGTTAGTTTATTAGCAGCATGCGCATTAACACCGGAACAACAAGCAGCACAATCCAAAGAACGTGCTCACAAATTACTAGAAACACAAATCAGCCTCGCACAACAATGTGATCCAACTGCTGCAAAGCTAATGGCACAGATGCCAACAGCCAATCAATTAGCACCTGCTCAGAAAAAAACATTTGAACGAAATTATACTAAACGCCTCAACAACCCAACATTCAAAGCATGTTACAACATGGCATGGAAAACCTACCAAGAACAAAATCAGTTAGAGATTGCTAAAATGCAAGCTTGGGATGAAGCTAATGCCCTCAACTGGGAAAATGGTATGTTCTTCAATGAACCATTTGGCTGGGGAGCAGGTCCTTTTGCTTGGGGTCCTTACTAACTCGCTTTCATATCAAACATTCAATCCCATCATCACTTGATGGGATTTTTGTTACCAACTCAATAATTCTGAATCATTTTCAAACTCAGCCTCATCCATTCCATAATCACTCTCATAATAACTTTCGATATCAGATAAACACTGCAATGGTATTAATTCATAAGATAAAGTTGTGTCATAACAACGCCAAGTCATTAAGCCCTCATTCACATACAATGCAATTTTAAGATTCGCATCTTGTTCTACTTGGTCATTATAAGTGATCTCTATCATTCCCTCTTCTGTTAGATCGAGTTTTTGAATCACTGGTGAGGTTTTTAAAATTTCCTGCCAACCTGAGACATTGTTAATGATTGTTGGCATCTTTTTATGCTCAACATAATAATTTTGAATACTATTTTGCAAGCTCTCTACCATTTTTAAGCTCGCCGCTACTTTATCTAGTTTAAGCCGTTCCTGATATTCAATATAAGAACCCGCTCCAATCATTAAAGGTACAATGATCATAAAGCCAATGAGGCCTATTTTAGAACCTTGCTCTGGCCGTGCACCATAGTTATTTTCACCCTTTGTACCTGGTGCAAATACTAAAAACAGCGTGAAGAAAAATTCAATGAATGGACCAACAACAGGAATTCTTCCGAGTGAATAAATTAAAACAAACCAGCCACTTAAATTCACATCATGCAATCTCAAAATCACAATTCGATAAGAAAAAATAACATAAACAACGACTGTAACAATCATCGTCAATAGAGAGAATATTCCTGCATTCAGAAGGAAAATTAATACAAAATATAAAATACCTAGAGGAAGAACTGATAATAGGAGAGCTAATTGGGCATTCAAGAAACTTAAACGCCCAAATCGCCCTTCTACATCAAAGCCAAAGATAGAAGGAATCGGTGCTAATGGTTCATAATCGTCATAATCATAATCACCTTTAAATTCAGCACGCTTATTCTCAATATTCGGTGCAAATGTTTGAGGTGCAACAATTTTTTTAATGGGTGATTCTACTTTCTTAACTTCTTTTTTCTCTTCATCTTGGAAAATAGAGAGTGATAGCATGGATGCTGCAGAAACCGTCACAATTAACCCTAATTGCTCCAATTTAGCGCGTAACTCTAAAGCTTCATTAAGTGATATATCTTTCTTCAAATGGATAGGCTTACCTGAAAAAAATGCATCTAATTGTGAGGTAGGTACTTTTAAGTGCTTCAACACCCGACCTTTCACAATATTGATATCTTGCTCGGGTAAAATTTTGCCTTCAAAAATCACATTATATTTTTCATTCATGTCATCACTCGCACAATTATTATTCTTATATGTGATTCAATAATATACATGAAATGCTTTTTATAACATTGATTTATCGCAAACAAACAAAAAACCACCCGAAGGTGGCTTTTATCATTTAACTGAAAATCTAAGAGTTATCAGTGTTTACACACCTTCTACTACTTTTCCTTCAGCTTTCTCTTTTTCGCCTAATTCATGCTCTTTTTTCTCAAAACCTTTACCAATCATTGTGAAGAAAATTGGTGCGTAGAAAAGAACAAGCAATGTACCACCAATCATACCACCGATTACAGTTACACCTACTACTGTCTGTGCACCAGAACCTGCACCACTACTCAATGCCATTGGCAATACACCGAAACCGAAAGCCAATGATGTCATAATGATTGGACGTAAACGTAAGTGAGCCGCTTCTACCGTTGCTTCAACAATACTCTTACCTTGTAACAATAGATCTTTAGCAAACTCAATGATCAAAATTGCATTCTTCGAGGTTAAGCCAAGCACTGTCAACAAACCAACTTGGAAGTAAACATCATTTTCTAGACCAAATCCATTTGCTGCTGTGACCGCACCAACAACACCCACTGGTAACGTAAAGATTACTGCAAATGGGATTGACCATGATTCATACAATGCAGCCAAGCTTAAGAAGATAACGAATACAGAAACCATGTAGAGATACATTTGCATATTACCCGCTTCACGCTCTTCATATGATGTATCTGTCCATTTGACCTGAATGCCATCCAAAAACTGTTCAGTCATAGATTCGATTTCATTCATTACTTCACCTGTACTGAAACCAGGTTTTGCTTCGATCGACAATGGGAATGATGAGTAGCCATCAAAACGGTTCAACTGTGCAGGGCCATAAGTCCACTCGGTTTTTGCAAATGCGCTGAATGGAACCATTTTGCCAACTTTGTTACGCACATACCACTTATCAAAGTCTTCTGGCTGCATTCTAAATTCTGCATCACCTTGCAATAGAACTTTCTTGATACGACCGCGATCAACGAAGTCATTCACGTAAAAGCTACCCCAAGCAATTGCTAATGAACTATTGATATCACCTACAGTGATCTGTAATGCACGTGCTTTCTCTTGGTCAATATCTACATACAACTGTGGGCCATCAAACTGTCCACCTGGACGTAATGTTGCAATATTCATTGTTTCTGATTTCGTTGCAGCTAAACCAATGAACTTCATCACTTCACCCATGAATTGTTCATGTGGCAAACCTGTCATATTCTGCAATGTAAATGAAACACCTGTAGCTGTACCCAATTCAATAATTGCAGGTGGTGCAAATACGAAACCTTGCGTACCTGGAATTGTTTGCACATATTCTGTCAAACGCTGCTGAATTGCGCCAATCGATTGCGATGGTGATGTACGTAAACTCCAATCTTTCAACTTCAAGAAGAATACACCATGCTGACCACCACGACCACTGAAGCTAAAGCCCGCAACAGACATAATTGCTTCAATTGAATCTTTCTCTTCTGTTAATACATGCGTTGTGATTTGCTCTAAGATATCAGTTGTGATATTCAAAGATGTACCATCAGGACCAATTGTCATACCAATCATGATCCCCTGATCTTCATCGGGCAAGAAACTTGCTGGTAAGCGTTGGAAACCAAAGTAAATTAGCACTAAAATGACTGCAAAACCTGCTAAATAACGTTTTTTCTTTGTTACAGCATGATGAGCACTGCTTTCATAGCGCTTGTTTACACGATCAAACCAATTGTTAAACTTAGTAATTGGCCAATCGATCAACTTCAATACTGGTATAAAGATTCTCGCTAAACCCTTAGGTTCTGTACGTTCTGAATGCGGTTGTAACATAGTTGCACATAGTGCTGATGTAAATACAATCGCACACAATACAGACAAACTCATCGCAGTAATGATTGTAATGGAGAACTGACGATAAATAACACCCGATGCACCACCCAAGAATGCCATTGGTACAAATACTGCTGACAATACAACTGCAATACCAACCAAGGCACCTGTGATTTGGTCCATAGATTTACGTGTTGCTTCCAATGGTGAAAGATGCTCTTCCTCCATAATACGCTCAACGTTTTCTACCACAACGATTGCATCATCCACCAGAAGCCCGATCGCCAGTACCATCGCAAATAGCGTCAACGTATTCAGTGTAAACCCGAACATATCTAAAATCGCAAATGTGCCTAACAATACAACTGGAATTGCTAATGTTGGGATAATTGTCGCTCTCAAGTTACGTAAGAACAAATACATAACCAAGAATACTAAGATGATTGCTTCAACTAATGTTTTAACAACGTTCTTAATAGAAATTTCAACAAATGGCGTTGTATCATAAGGATATGCAATTGCAACACCTTCTGGTAATAAAGTTGATAACTCTTCCAATGTTGCTTTAACAGTATTCGCTGTATCCAAAGCATTCGCACCAGATGCCAAACTTAAACCCAATGCCGAAGATGACATATTGTTATATTTAGCTTCAAACGCTGATGATTCTGCTGTTAATTCAATGCGAGCAACATCTGCTAAGCGAACCTGACTACCATCTTCATTCACACGCAATTGAATATTTTCAAATTGTTCTACAGTTTCTAACTGTGTTTGTGCTGTGATCGTAAAATTAATTTGCTGACCACTTGCCGTTGGCATTGCACCCATTTGGCCAAATGCAACCTGAGTATTTTGCTCTTTAATTGCAGCCATAACATCCATTGGTGTCATGCTATATTTAGTCAATAAGTACGGATCTAACCAAACTTGCATCGCATAACCAGAACCAAAGAACTGGATACTACCTAAACCTTGAATACGACTGATGGTATCTTTGATATTTGTGTTAACAAAGTCACCAATATCAGCATTACTGTATTTACCATCTGTTGAGTAGAAACTCACAACCATAAAGAATGAGCCAGATGATTTTTCTACTGTAATACCTTGTCTTTGAACATCTTCAGGCAAAGTTGATAATGCAGTTTGAATCTTATTCTGCACCTGAACCTGGGCCATGTCAGGATCAATACCTTGATTGAACGTCAACGTTATTTGGAAGCTACCTTGACTCGTACTAGACGAAGACATGTATCTAAAGCCATCCAAACCTGATAAGTTTTGTTCAATTACCTGCGTCACACTATTTTCAATAGTGGTTGCGTTTGCACCAGGATACACACCAGAAATAGAAACTTGAGGCGGTGCAATCTCTGGATATTGCGATACAGGTAACGATTGTAACGATAATGTCCCTAAGAACATCGTCAAGATCGCTATTACCCACGCAAAAATAGGTCGATCAATAAAAAAGCGAGCCATTATATTTTCCTTTTAAATACCCTAATTAACCTTTAGTTTGTGCTTCTGGCGTAGAAACTTTTAAAGGAACTTTTTCTACTCTGCGGAGCATACTTTGTACTTGTTGAATACCTTCCACAACAACACGATCACCCGCTTTCAAACCACTTGAAATCAACCAATTGTTACCATTAGATTGCTCAATAGTTACAGGACGAACTTCTGCAAAGTTTTCTTTATTTGCAATGATCACGAATGCTTGACCTTTAGGATCACGGAAAATTGCTTTTTGTGGAATTTGAATCGCATCCTTCTGAATGCCTTGTTCTACAATTGCTCTCACAAACATTCCTGGCAAAATGATTTGCTCTTTATTAGGAAACTCTGCTTGAATCAAAATAGAACCAGTTGTTGGATCAACAGTACGATCAGAGAATTTTACTTTACCTGTTTCGTGGTAGATAGAACCATCATCTAATACCAAGCTCACTGTAAAGTTATTATCATCAATTGCACCAGGCACTGGGTTAATCAAAGTACCATTACGGAATTTTTGTTGCATATTAGAGAAATCTTTTGCTGAATATGTGATGTCCACACGCATTGGATCATTTTGTTGAATCACAGCCATTTCTGTTGGCTGACCTGCTGCAACTAACGCACCTTGCGTATAGTTAGAACGACCGATCTGACCGCTAATTGGCGCCAACATTTTGGTATAACGCAAGCTAATTTCAGCTGTATTCACTTCAGCTTTTGCAGCCATAACTTGAGCATTTGCTTGAATCAATAATGAGTTAGCATCATCAACATCTTGTTTACTGACAGCTTTTGAAGACGCCAATGCGTTGATACGCTTTGCTTTTTCAGCTGCTGCAAACTGATTCGCTTCCGCACGAGATAAACTTGCTTCAGCTTGTTGCAATGCTGCATCGTAAGTTGCAGGATCGATTTGATAAAGCGTCACACCTTCTTCAACGTCTGAACCTTCTTCAAAATTACGTTCCAAGATAATGCCACCCACTTGTGGACGTACTTCAGCAATTTTTGATGCTTTCGTTCTGCCTGGTAATTCAGCCTTGATCAACACATCTTCAGCTTGTGTAGTCATAGCAACAACAGTAACAGGCGGGACTTCTCCACCTGCAGCAGTTTTATCACCTTCAAAGCAACCAGAGAGCGCTAAAGTAGACGCTACAACTAATAACCATTTATTTTTAGAAAAAACTTTTCTCTTCATAATTTTTAATCTCAATAGACTCAATATTAAAACTTCGTTAAATGTGCAAGGATTTTAGTTGCTGCTTGAATTTCAGAATTACTGAAATTTTTCACACTTTCTAACATCCATTCACCATAAATTTCTTCCACCACATATCTGCATAGTTCCTCACCTTTTTCAGAAATGCAGTAATAGGGTGATCTTTTGTCTGTTTCGTTTTCTTGAACAGTTACTAATCCTTCTTCAAGTAAGCATTTCATTTGCTTCAAAACTGCTTGCCTTGAAATAATTAAATCTTCTGCTAATTCTGAGGTTGTCATACCTCTATTATTATCTTCAAAAAATACGGAAAGGTGCATTACTAACTGCCACGAAGAGAAATTGATACCAATTGGCTCAATCTTTTTCTGACTTGTTTTCATGAGATTTGTTTTAGTTGTGAAGAATTTTGTATAAAAATCATGAACTATTTCGAAGCGTTTTTCCATCATTCATCATTAGCAATATTTTAAAATAAGATGGACATGTTAATGTTTGACAACCTTGTTGTCAAACATTAATCGCTATAATTTACTGCTACTACTGTTTAAATCAGACTTTCACAACCAAAATATCACAAGGTGAATCATTGATGATTGAGCCAGAAGTTGAGCCTAACAGAAGCGCCAAGCCTTGTCTTGTATGCGCACCCACAACAACCAATTCAACTTGTAGTGATTCAGCTGTCTTAATGATACCTTCTTTAGTAGAGAATGCAGAAACCACGTGTGTATCAGCATCTGGAATGCCTAGACGATCTGCCAATGCACGCGCATGACGTTTTGCTTCACTCACAATTTCCGTATCTGTTTGTTCAGAAATGATTGGCATGAGCTCATAGCCCAATGCGATGTTGATATCTTCCAAAACATGTAACAATGTAATTTTTGCGTGGTTACGCTGTGCAACTACAATGGCTTGTTTCACAATTTTTTCTGAATCATCAGAATGATCGATTGCCACTAATACATGCTTATATTCATTACTCATAGCTTTTCCTCTATGGTTGATTGGGGTTTTCAACTACATAATAATATACTTGGTAGTATATCGTAATAATTTATTGAACAATATGACTTGGATTATCATAACATTCTATAGATGAATGGGATAAAATAGAGTTTTTATTTTAAATGAATGGCATGGCAAATATCTTTTTCATCATTCCAGCTGGTGGAGTTGGCTCGCGAATGCAAGCTGATCGCCCAAAACAGTATTTGAAATTACTGGATGATCAAACAGTTTTAGAAAGCACGTTGGGATTATTCCAATCATTGGAGAATGTTCACAGTGGCGCATTGGGTATTTCAGCCAATGATGCTTATTTCCCTGCTTTGAACCTATCAAAAGATAACTTAATCACATATTCAGCAGGCGAAACACGCAGTGATACGGTATTTCTAGGCTTAAAAGCTCTAGCAAATATTGCCAAACCTGATGATTGGATCATTGTGCATGATGCAGCACGCCCTGGCTTAACAAATGAAGAATTGGAATTGTTTATCACCGAAGTGATGTATGAAGAAGACTCCATTGGCGGAATCATGGCAATACCTGCTGTCGATACAGTGAAACAAGTTGCTCATAGACAAATTACACAAACTATTGATCGCGAAACTATCTATTTAGCACAAACACCACAAATGTTCCGTTATCAATATTTGTATCAAGCTTATGAAGAAGCTTTAACAAAAAAACTAGCCATTACAGATGAAGCTTCTGCCATTGAAGCCTTGGGCTACAAACCTTATATTTATCAAGGTTATCCCCATAATTTTAAAATCACTCATCCCACAGATTTACGCTTAATGCGCTTTTTATTAGAAGAGAGAAAACTATGCGAATAGGCATCGGCTTTGATGTTCACACCTTTAAAGAAGGTGATTATGTCATTTTAGCGGGCGAAAAAATCCCGTATACGAAATCATTTTTAGCCCATTCAGATGGTGATGTTGTATTACACGCCCTGACTGATGCAATTTTAGGCGCTGCAAAATGCGGTGATATTGGCATGTTATTCCCAGATACTGATCCTGCTTATAAAAATGCAGACAGTGTAATTCTATTACAAAAAGCTTATGAAAAAGTACAAGCTAAAGGTTACACAATTGGTAATATTGATATCACTGTAATGGCAGAACGCCCTAAATTAATGCCACATAAAGAGAAAATGGCGTTAAATATTGCTAAAGCACTCAATATTCATGAAGATGATGTGAATGTGAAAGCAACTACTATGGAAAAACTAGGATTTGTTGGCCGTGAAGAAGGCATCGCAGCACAAGCCATCGTCCTTTTAAAGGCAATCCAAGAATAAGGTTAATATTCACCTTATAGAATGGTACACTATTCAATTCGTTTTATTTTTCAAACTGAGAGCAAAACAATATGTCGATTGAGAAACGTAAGTTATTTATTACCAATGCACTTCCCTATGCCAATGGCGATATCCATTTAGGCCATTTATTGGGTTATATCCAAGGTGATATTTGGGCGCGTTTCCATCGAATGTGTAACTCAGAAGTACATTTCATCTGTGCAGATGATGCTCATGGCGCACCAATCATGATTCGTGCGGAAAAGCTTGGTATTACACCAAAAGAGCTTATCAATAAAGCACAGAAAGAGCATTTGCAGGATTTCGAAGATTTTCACATCAAGTTCGATAACTATCATACAACTGATAGTGAAGAGAATCGCAAATTAGTCTCTGATATTTATTTAAAACTAAAAGCAGCTGGTTTAATCGAAACGCGTGAAATTCAGCAATTCTTTGATGAAGAAAAAGCAATGTTCTTGCCTGATCGTTTCATTAAAGGTGAATGCCCTAAATGTCATGCAAAAGATCAATACGGCGATAACTGCGAAGTTTGTGGTGGCGTTTATCAACCAACTGAATTAATCAATCCTTTCTCAGCAGTTTCTGGTAATAAACCAGTGATGAAAGGCTCTGAGCACTTCTTCTTTAAATTATCTGATGAACGTTGCGTGAAATTCTTACGCGATTTCTTAGCAAACAGTGATCGCTTACAGCCTGAAGCTGCAAACAAAATGAAAGAATGGTTAGGCACTGAAGAAGAAAACAAATTGTCTGACTGGGATATTTCTCGTGATGCACCATATTTTGGCTTCCCAATTCCAAATGAACCTAATAAATACTTCTATGTTTGGTTGGATGCGCCAGTTGGTTACTTAGCATCATTGGCAAACTACATTGAGAAAAACCCTCAATACAACTTTGCAGAATATACAGAACGTGAAGCGGCTGAAAAAGCTGGCACAGAAATGATTCACTTCATTGGTAAAGATATTATGTATTTCCATACATTATTCTGGCCTGCGATGTTGAATTTCTCTGGTTATCGTTTACCAACGCAATATGCTGTGAATGGCTTTATTACAGTGAATGGCGCAAAAATGAGTAAATCACGCGGTACATTCATCACAGCTCGTTCATATTTGGATGAAAAATTGAATCCTGAATGGTTGCGCTACTACTTTGCAGCTAAATCATCTGGTGCAATCGATGATCTAGATTTAAACATGGAAGATTTAGTTAATCGTGTAAATTCAGATTTAGTGGGCAAATTCATTAATATTGCATCTCGCACAAGCAAGTTTGTATCTAGCAATTTCAATAATCAATTGAGCACATTTGCAGAAGAAACTTCAGACTTATTGAATACAATTCGTGGTATGAAAGCAACGATTTTAGCGCATTATGAAGATCGTAACTTTGCTGCTGCAATGCGTGAGATCGCTCGTGGTTGTGATTTAGTGAATGAGAGCTTTGATACAACGAAACCTTGGGAATTAGCAAAAGATGAAGCGCAACATACGCGCTTACAATCTTTATGCACAAGCTATTTAGAAGCCTTCAGATTATTGAGCATCTACTTATTCCCTGTTTTACCAGAAACAATCAAAAGTATTGGTGAATACTTAAATAATGATTTAAGTGATTTCTCTGCAACTGAAAAAAGCTTAGAAAATGCAACCATCAACAACTATGAGCATTTAATGAAGCGCATTGAGTTAAAACAATTGGATCAGTTAGTTGAACGCAATAAAGCAAGCTTGCAAGCATCAGAACCTGTGAAAAAAGTAGAAAAATCTGAGAAATCAGAAAAAGCTAACAAGAAAAAAGAAGCACCTGTAGCAGAAGAAGGCTTCATCAACATTGATGACTTTGCAAAAGTTGATTTGCGTTTAGGTAAAGTGTTGCATTGTGATTTCGTGGAAGGTTCTGACAAATTGCTCGCATTCACAGTAGATTTAGGCGAAGAAAAACCACGCAATATTTTCTCTGGTATTCGTTCAGCTTATGGTGAACCGCAATTATTGATTGGTAAATATGTAATTGTTGTTGCGAACCTTGCGCCACGTAAAATGCGCTTTGGTGTGAGCGAAGGTATGATTCTATCTGCATCATTAGATGGTGATTTAGCATTATTAACAACATTGAGTGAATTGAAGCCTGGGGCAAAGGTTTCTTAATAATCGCCTAAACTAAAAAAGCGCCTTTGGCGCTTTTTTATTATCTCGCATTTAAATTATTTGCTTTTAGCTGGTTTCCCCAATGATCTCTGTACTACAAAGATTGAGCCTAAAATCACCACAAAACCAATCATAGAAATGAATGATAGCTTTTGCCCTAAGAAAATCCAGCCTAAGAAGAATGCTGAAACTGGTGCTAATAAACCTAAGCTCGATACAATCGCTGGGGATAATTGCTTAATCCCTTGGAACCACAATACATATGCCAATACTGCACCAAATAGACAGAGATAGATATAACCCACAACATTTGTGAATGTCATTGCTGGCCAAGTTTCCATTGTTAGAAATATTGGTAAGATAAATAAGCCTGCAAACACCAACTGCCAACCTGTGAAGGCAAATAATGGCAAATCAACTTTCCAATAACGACTAAAGAATGTACCACAAGCCATGGATAATGCCCCCGTCAATGCTGCAGTTACACCGATCATATCTGCTTTCATATTTGGCGAGTACAACATAATAATCATGCCAATAAATCCTGAAACCCCAGCAATCCAAGCTGCTTTTGGCAATTGAACTTTAGCCACAACATACATTAAGATCATGACAATCATTGGTTGAATAGCACCTAAAATTGCAGCTAATCCACCAGGTAAACGATAAGCTGCGATGAATAACATCGTTTGCAATAAACCCACGTTTAAAACACCCAATACAGCAACTTTAAGCCAATCTTTACCTTTTGGTAATACTCTTGTGAAAGCAACTAAGATTAAACCTGCTGGTAAAACACGTAATAAAGCAGCTAGAAATGGTTGATTAGGTGGTAACAATTCTGTTGTCACAACATATGTTGAGCCCCAAATCAATGGCGTCAATGCTGTTAATAAAATAATGGTTAAGCGAGACATAAATTTCCTCTAAAAGTATCTTGATGTTAAGATATAATATAAATTAATTTATCTCGAGGTCAAGATATATGCCAAAAAATAATGATCACATTGTTCATGCACTCAGCTTATGGAAAGCACAAAAGCCAGATTTGGAGGCTGATGAAATGCTAATGATTGGTCGATTGATCAACTGTTCTATTCAAGCTTTTAATCATTTAGATGCACTCTATGAGAGTTATGGCATTAATCGTGGCGAATTTGATGTATTAGCGACAGTTCGTCGCAATGGTGCACCTTATGAATTATCACCGACACATATTTTTTCATCATTAATGATTTCATCTGGCACAATGACAAATCGCCTTCAACAATTAGAAAAGAAGGGATTAATTCACCGCTGTTGTAATCCTGAGGATGCTCGAAGCTTATTGGTCAAATTATCAGATGAAGGCTTAAAGTTGATTGACCAATTGATTTATGATCATGTTGCCCTAGAAAAACAGATGAATGAATTGATCAGCCCTGAAGTTAGGCAACAAATCACAGATGGCTTAGGCGAATGGTTAGAAAAACTCAGAACATTTTCTCCAAAATAGAACTGTTTTAAATCACCTATAAAAAAGAGATTCCTAGGAATCTCTTTTTTAAACTACATTTTATTTTTGATTAAAATAAAGATGGCAATATAAATCGCCAATAGAAAAATCCTATAACTAATGCAACTCCAACTAAACTTAAGACAAGCCTGCGATGTCGTTTTTTAGAAAGTATATCTAGTTGCTTTTGCTCTTCTTTCCACAAGATTTGTTTTTGCTCCACAATTGCCAACTCTGCTTCCATTTTTTCAAAAATTTGATCATCCAAATAATTTTTCTCTTCTTCAGAAAGATCTTCACGATCAGCCAATGCTGAAGATTCTTGCATATATTGATCAAGTTTTTCCATAGACTCATGAAGACTACTCTGAATGCTCACAATATTATTTCCTTATATTTTTAGTTATTTTCACCACTATAGAAGATAATAAAATTAAAGCAATAATATTCGGGATCACCATCAAACCATTGAACATATCCGCCATATCCCAAACTAAATCCACTTTAAAAAATGCAGCAACAAAGATAAAGCAAACCACTAAAACTTGAAAAATACGAATCGCTAATGATGAATTAAATAAGTAGCGCACATTCGTTTCTGCATAGTAATACCAACCAATGATGGTTGAAAATGCAAAACACAACAATGCAATACTCACAAAGTAACCACCAAAATCACCAAATACAGATTGATATGCTTGCTGCGTAACGGCAATACCTTTCACTTTATAGATCGATAAGAAGTTACCATCTTGTAAGGTTAAGCCTAATGCAGCCCAATCTTTCAATGCTGATGTAATGATCACAAAACCTGTCAAAGTCACAATAGTACATACGATGAAAACACCCATCATTGCCAGAAATGCTTGCTGTTCTGGTGCGGTGTCTTTTGCAACTGCATGCGCATGTGGCGTTGAACCCATACCTGCTTCATTCGAGAATAAACCTCGCGCAATACCAAAACGTGCTGCTTGTTGAATAGCAATACCAGCACCTGCTCCCAATACAGCCTCAGGATTAAATGCTGCAATGAAAATGATACGAATCGCTTCCCATAAATACTGATAATTCAACGCTAAAATTACAACAACGCCCAATAAATAGAACAATGCCATCAACGGTATTAATTTTTCTACAACAGCAGCAATATTCTTAATTCCGCCCATGATTACTAGACCTGTAATCACAGCTAAAATTGCGCCCATCACACTTGCAGGGATGCCAAATGAATTATTGAATGCTTCAACGATGGAGTTACTTTGCACCATATTGCCGATTAAGCCTAATGCAATGATGATCAATACCGCAAAAATCACAGCCAACCACTTCAAGCCTAAGCCTTGCTCAATATAATATGCTGGGCCACCAACAACTTGCCCGTTCTTATCTTTAGTTTTGAAATGGATCGCTAAAATTGCTTCTGCATAGATTGTCGCCATACCTAAAAATGACGATACCCAAATCCAGAAAATTGCCCCTGGGCCACCTAATAAAATTGCAGTTGCTGGTCCTGCAAGATTGCCTGTTCCCACTTGCCCTGCGATTGCTGTTGCCACTGCTTGAAATGAGCTCATTCCGTTCTTCCCTGCTTTTTCCCCTTTCAAGGAAACGCCAGAAAAGAACATCTTCATCCCCGAGATAAACCCTCGAACCTGAATAAAACCTAAACGCACTGTAAAAAATATTCCTACGCCAACTAATAGAAATATCAAAATATGATTCCACAAAATACCATTAACGGTGCTCACCACCGTTTCTAAAAAGTGCATGTTGCCTCCCTTATTACACAGAAATATAGTTTATATTTTTTTAACTATTTTGTAAGAAGCAAAATCAATAAAATTCACACAATAAAGATGAAAACTTGGAAAAATGCGCTATGCTGTACGAACATTATTATTAAAAATAAAGAATTCAGGATCTACATCACACATGATGAATATCAATCGCTTTCGCTCTCAGTGAAACACTCACAGAATCTCTAGTTTAGAGATAAGTTTGGGTGTTATGCATTTGATCGTCCATTGATTGAGGTTTAACACCCTTCTTTTGTCTATCTCAAAAAAAGGAACGTGTTAACTCTATGAATCCATGGCAAACTTTTAAACAACAATACTTAATTAAGTTTTGGAATCCTGTACCAGCAGTGATTGCAGCAGGTATTTTGGCGACTTATTATTTTGGTATTACTGGCACATTATGGGCTGTAACTGGCGAATTTACACGCTGGGGCGGACATGCGTTACAAATCGTTGGTGTTGATCCAAGTGATTGGACATATTTCAAAATGATCGGTTTTCAAGGCTCTCCCTTAGATCGCACAGATGGTTTATTACTGATTGGTATGTTTGGTGGCTGTATTGCTTCTGCATTATGGGCAAACAATATTAAATATCGTAATTCACCCCATAAAATCCGTATTTTTCAAGCATTAGTGGGTGGTTTAATTGCAGGCTTTGGCGCACGTTTAGCAATGGGCTGTAATTTAGCAGCCTTCTTCACAGGCATTCCACAATTTTCATTACATGCTTGGTTCTTTGCAATTACAACGGCTGTAGGTTCTTATTTAGGTGCAAAAGTTGCATTACATCCTATTTTCAGAATTCCATTGAATTTAAAAAAAGTATCCGCACAAGCACCTTTGAAACAAAACCCAACTCAAGTGAAAAACCGTTTCATGTTTGGTTCTAGCATTTTTATGTTGTTAGCAGTGATTGGCGTTGTATTGTTATTCATTAAACCGATGTTCGGCATTGCATTATTGTTTGGTACAGCTTTTGGTTTATTGATTGAGCGTGCGCAAATCTGCTTCACTTCTGCATTCCGTGATCTTTGGGTAACTGGCCGTACTCACATGGCAAAAGCAATCATTATTGGTATGTTAGTGAGCACAATTGGTACATTTGCATTCATTGAATCTGGCATTGATCCAAAAATCTATTGGGCTGGTCCAAATGCTTTATTGGGAGGCTTATTATTTGGCTTTGGTATTGTGTTAGCAGGTGGCTGCGAAACTGGTTGGATGTACCGTGCTGTAGAAGGCCAAGTTCACTATTGGTGGGTTGGCATTGGTAACATTGCAGGCGCAACGATTTTGGCTTACTACTGGGATGATTTAACACCTTATTTAGTGGCTGACTTTGAGAAAATCAACTTATTACAAAAAGCTGGTCCTTACGGTGGTTTAGTCATCAACTATGCATTAATGATGGCATGTTTAGCTTTAGTTTTATGGTGGGAACATCACTTCTTTAAAAAACGCCAAGCAGCCAAAGAACAACCAGCAGTTGAAGCACCAGTACAACGCCCAATTAATGTGATTTCATAATCTATAAGGAAAATAATATGAGTAAATCTATCAATGTCGATGAAATCGTCCCAACATTACGCCTAGATATGGTGGGTGAACCTTGCCCTTATCCTGCGGTTGCGACTTTGGAAGTGATGCCACAATTGAATGATGGTGATATTTTAGAAGTGATCAGCGATTGCCCGCAATCCATTAATAATATTCCGATTGATGCTAAAAATCATGGCTATGAAGTATTAGCCATTGAGCAACATGGCCCAACGATTCGCTATTTGATTCGTAAGTAAGCATCACCAAAGCCGCACTACTGCGGCTTTTCTTTTACCATAGCAAAATTTATTGCTTCATCATCATTTAACTATTCTACATTCCAAAATATTCAGATATACTCGAAAACAGACAGACCAAAAAAATAATAGAAACGATAGAAATAACAATAAATCTAAGATTATTAAGGAGTCATCATGAAGAAGAAAGTACTCATCACGTCTTTAATATGTTCACTATTAGTTCCCACGGTAAACCTAGCTATAGCTCAAGATGCATCTAAATTCGTTTTCTTCCATTTAGGAGAAAAAAAAGATGGCTCACTCGATTTAAATCCCAATAAACGATCTTTTTCCATTAAAAAAGAGGAAAGTTACTGCTGGATGACAACTATTCCTGCGGAGAAGCTGACTCAAAAAACAGTCCAACTCACTGAAAAAATTACAACGCCAAAAGCAGGTAGTTTTAGTGTTAGCAATGGCCAAACTGTGAAACACAACAAAGATAAAACTCAATGGACGATTACCCATAATATTCCAACAGCTGATCTTAAAGAACAAAATGGTTTGTATATGGGCTGCTGGATTCCAAGCAATTCAGATCCTGTTGGTGAGTTTTCTTTAGAAATTTCTACAGGCAATACGACATTCCCTGCTGTGAAATTTGCACTGACGGAATAGATTCGAGGGTAAAAAAGGGGCTTTATATCAATATTAGAGATCAGAATCATGACATACTAGCCATTAATCAATATAAAATGGGAATGCTTTTACTCTAAAATAAAGCATGCTAATTCATTGGTTACTTGAATAACTTATATTAAACAGTCATCATTGCTTTATTATGCAAATTAATATTAAGAGAGTAATTCATGTTTGATGTGCCTAAAAATATACACTTTTCAACTGATGATATTATGGATAACGATGTCTCAAATATTATCAGAGATGACTTAAACCGCAAACATCTCGCCCAAAAATTTTATCGAGATTTATGTAATGATGCTTTTCTCTCTCCACATCTATTAGATGGCGACTGGGGAATAGGTAAAACGGAATTCTGTCATAAATTTTTTAATTTTATTATTAAAAATAATAATAGTATTCCTAATAAAATACTGATACCAGTTTATATTAATGCCTTCAATGCAGAAAGAATCAATAATCCATTTCTGGTTTTAATGGCAGCCCTACAAGGTAATATTGCAGAAGCATTGCAGATAGAACAATTACATAAAACTAAATTAGATCAACTATTAGAAAAAACTAATTACATTCTACATAAGGAACTCAATTGGCAGAAATTACTAAAAACCTTTGCAAAAGAAAATATACCACTTGATGAATTAAACTTACTTTCAAAAACGCTGTTCCAAATATCCTTTAAAAATACCTCAATAGAATTATATAAACAGTTATCAGAAGCAGAAAAAAAAGATATTTTAGAGCGGTCTTTAGACGATATATTCACATTAGACTCAGATTACAACGAATTTAAAAAGATATTAGAAGAGTTTGCTACCTCTGACACTCCTATTGTCTTTATTGTAGATGAATTAGATAGATGCCAACCAGATTTTGCGATTCAAATAATTGAAAAAGCTAAATACTTGTTTAATGTTAAAAATGTAAATTTTATTTTTTCATGTGATGCTAGTCAACTATTAGCAACCATTAATCATACGTATGGTTATAATTTAAATGCAGAAAATTACCTAGAGAAATTCTTTGAAAGCAAATGCTATCTAACTCTAGAAAGAAATTCTATCATTAAAAATCAAGTAATCATCACTCTTAAAGAGAAAATTACCAAATCATACCCGAGTATGCAAGGAGAAATAAATGGATTATTCAATGTATTAGAAGAGTTAGCACCTTTGTATTCAATTAGGCGAATTGAAAAAATTATACAATTTATATTATCCCGTGGAGATATCTATATAGAGACCTTATATAAATTACTACCAGAAATGTTAGAAGATAATCATGGAGATCATGTTTTTGCCTTAAAATGGTATGTATTATTAGTCTATACAGAAATTTATTTATATCACTCAGCATTTGCTATTTCTATAATTTCAGGTAGTTTAAGCGATGAAGACTTTGAAAATTCTATATCTAAAACTCTATTTCCTAAAATAATAAACAAACACCAATCATTAGTTATTAATAAAACAATCAAGGAGTGTATTCAAATTTCTAATACTAAATTTCCTTATTCCCAAAAAAATGCTGAGAAAGTTCTCAGTTTCTTTAATAGTTTTGATATAAATCCTGTAGCACCTAAAAATCTTCCTCAATAAAATACCGAGCCTTCTCCAAACTTCTTTAATTGAGAAGGCTTCAAATCAAACATTCTTCAACCCATAATCAATCGCATCGCTCGCAATGTTCACCATCCATTCGATGTCTTTTTCAGTCACAATATATGGCGTATTGAAGTACACGATTCCACCTAATGGGCGAATCAATAAGCCTTGTTTTGTCGCGTAATCAAACATCTTCAATCCCAAGCGTTTATCCCAAGAGAATGATTCTTTGGTTGCTTTGTCTTTCACAACTTCAATCGCCGTGATCATGCCTTGTTGGCGAACTTCTGCAACATTTGGATGATCTTTTAGTGGATTCGTATGTTTCGCAAACGCTTGAATGAGTTTCTGATTATTCTCGATTACATTATCTTCTCTAAAAATCGATAATGTTGCTAATGCAGCACTACAAGCCAACGCATTGCCTGTATAACTATGTGAATGTAAGAACACAGATTCAGGATGATATTCACGATAAAAAGCATCGTAGACTTTCTTGCTCGTCATACAAACTGACATTGGCAGATATCCACCTGTTAAAGCTTTCGATAAACACAAGAAATCTGGCACCATATTCGCTTGTTCATGGGCAAACATCGTGCCTGTACGACCAAATCCCACAGCAATTTCATCCAATATAATGTGCACATTGTATTGATCACACAATACACGCAACTTCGTTAAATACAATGGTGAATGCATACGCATGCCACCTGCACATTGCACCAATGGCTCAATGATCACTGCTGCAATTTCATTGTGATGCTTGAGGATTAACTCTTCCATTTCCACAAACATTTTTAATGTATAAGCTTCAACCGTTTCATCTTCCGCTTTGTAATACAAATCAGGCGCTGTGACTTTAAATGTATCAAACAGCATAGATTTATAACTTTGCGTGTATAAAGGTGCATCGCCAACAGACATCGCACCCACAGTTTCACCATGATAACTATTGGTAAATGTCACAAATTTATTTTTGGTTAGTTCACCAACATTACGCCAATAATGCATGCTCATTTTGAGCGCAGATTCAATACTCGATGAGCCATTATCCGCATAGAAACAGTAATCTAGCCCTTCGCCTGTGATGCGCACCAACTCTTCTGATAATTCGATCATTGGCTCATGCGTAAAGCCTGCCATAATCACATGCTCTAATTGATCCAATTGATCTTTCACAGCTTGATTAATTCGAGGATTCGCATGCCCAAATACATTCACCCACCAAGAACTAATGCCATCTAAATATTTATTGCCATCAAAATCATAGAGCCATAAACCTTCGCCACGTTTGATTGGAATTAATGGATAAGTTTCGTGATCTTTCATTTGCGTGCAAGGATGCCAAACAACGGATAAATCACGTTGCATCCACTTTTGATTTTCAGTCATGGTTTTCTCTTATTTCAATGATGGTAAGGATAAATAATCAGCTGCAGAAGCATCATCAGCTAAAAATGGGATAACGCCCAAGCAAGGTGCTTGCATATGAGCTTTTAGATATTCGATGTTTTCAGCTTGATACGGCATATTGGGATCTACGCAATTGGCAACCCAACCTGCTAATCGTAAGCCAGAACTTTTGATAGCTTCCTGTGTTAATAGCGCATGATTGATTGCACCCAATTTCACGCCCACAACCAAAATCACAGGCAATTCTACTAGTTTTACCCAATCTGAATAACATTCAGTTTGATTGAGTGGCGTGTGCCAACCGCCAGCACCTTCGATCAATATAAATTCAGCCGTTTGTGATAATGCAGGCTTTAATGCTTCATTGATGGACTTTACAGTTAATTCAACGTTCTCTTGCTCAGCCACAATGTGCGGTGCAATCGCAGGCGCGAAGCAAAAAGGATTGATCACATCATAATCGCAAACATATGTGGAAGCCTTTTGGTGCGCTAAAGCATCTTCATTTCTAAGCTCATCTTTTGTCATCTCGCTGCCACTTGCCACAGGTTTAATCCCCAAAGAAAGTAAGCCCAATTGCCCTGCTTTCTCTAATAAACCAACTGTGATTCTTGTTTTACCAATTTCTGTATCTGTACCTGTCACAAAAAAGCGCTGCATCGTTGCCATTTCATTCTGCCTTAATTAAAAACAGATAAAATTGTAACGTGACAGCGTCTTATGTCAATTAATTAAAATTAAATATAGCTTACATGATGATATTTATTGATTAAATTCAAATAGATGTTTCATGCAAATAAATCCACTGCCAAGCATTATTTTCTACAATTACACAGGCCGTGGATAATCTGCTTATGATCACACCATTTTCATTATGGATTTCCTTGTATTGCAACCAAACCGCAGAATCTTGATGATTAATCATTTGGATATCCTTAATCGTAATTTTTAAACCTGTTCTTGTGCCTTGCTTATTCGTAAATAATTGCTGAACAGCCTGAAGATTAACTTTGTGTCCTGTCAATGTAATCATCTGAAAATCAGGATGAAATGCGTTGAATAACTGAGTTAATTCTTCAGGATGATTCTGCGTGAATACAGTTTCAATATATTCATGAATATCAATCACACTTTTTTCTGCAATTTGAATATTGGACATAGTTTTTCCTTATTTTTAGATAACCATAAGATTAATATCTCGCCACAAGGCGAGATATTAGAGAAATAATTTTAAGATGGTAATTTACGAACCATGAATAACGTCAAAATCCCGATCATGGCTGCACTTAAAAAGGTTGTTGTATAAGCTAATTCAATCGGTACAAACAATTGCCACAGCGAAAACATCAAAGTTAATACTGATAAGCCAATGCAGAATGTCACTTGGCGATTAATGTTCCATAGCACACTGCCTTTGAGTAATTCATCATCTTTAAAATCTAAAAGCGCTGTCGTTTGTGCAGCATTGGCACTTAATCCACCGCCAATCCCCATCAGTAAATATGCAGGAATTAAAATGATTAATGTGTGTAACTCATTCACTGCATACAATGTGCCAATCCCTAAACTGTGAATAATTAACCCAATGGATAAGAGTTTTTTAGCGCCTATTTGGTTATAGAATCGCCCACTGAACAGCATTGCAACAAATGCGCCCATTGCATATAAAAGCATCATCTGCCCTGTTTGGGTTGCTGAAAATTTCAAAACATTTTGCAGATAAAAAATTGCTAAAAAATTTACACCTGTAAAAACGCCTGGTACCGCATAATAAACGGCAACAGATACATTCAATCGCCGATTGCGCAATAGAGATAAATCCACCAAAGCATTTGCACTATTTTTGCTGTAGCGGTAATAGATCACGAATAAAGCTACCCCAATGAATAATGCCAAATGCGCTAATGCTGAAAAATTTTGTAAGCCATATTGTGTCAATACAGTTAAAACTAATAACAAACTGAATGAGATTAATCCCAAACCAATCCAGTCAGGTTTAATGATATTTTTAGTGACAGAATCCTTCACCCAAAACCATGCTAATGACGCAGTGATAATGGCTAATGGCACATTCACCCAGAAAACCCAATGCCATGACCAAACATCCACAATCATTCCACCCAAGCTTGGTGAAAATGCAGGCGCAATCAACGCAATTGCCATAATCATGGTGGATATTTTACTTCGTTCTTCTAATGGAAAAACTTGAAAAACTAAGGCTTGCCCGAGTGGAATCATCAATCCACCACCAATGCCCTGAATAAACCTTGCCATCATCAATGTGTAAACATCATTGCTCATCCCACAAGCAAAGCTCGCCAATGCAAAAATCAACATGGATAACGTTAATAATTTACGCTCACCAATCATATTCGCAAACCAATGGCTAAGTGGCATGATCAGTGTTAAACCCAAGATATATGCATGGCTGATCCATGTTATTTCATTGGTGGATAACTGCATCTGTGTAGAAATGGCAGGTAAAGCCATCACAGACATAAAAATATTCAGGCAATCTAAGAAAAATCCCAATAAAAAGACGATTGCCAATTGATAACGGTATGACATCACAACGCTCAAATCATAAAAAGAAGCAATCTTAAAAGGCAATGCTTGTGCTGTCGATGCAATGAAACTAAACTCATTGTTAAACAGAGTTAAACAATTAAAGAAATATTCTATGGAATTTAAACAAATTAAGACATTTTTGCAGGTTGCCGAATTAGGCTCTTTCACACGAGCAGCTGAGCATTTGAATCTCAGCCGAGCAATGGTAAGCATTCAAATCAAGCAATTGGAAGAGAATTTGGGTGTAACTTTGTTCCATAGAAATACTCGTCAAATTGAGCTCACGGATTCAGGTAAATCTTTCTATCAAGATTGCCAAGCCATTCAGCAAAGTTATCAACAAGCTGTGGAAAAGATTCAGCACAATGATGCTCAATTAAATGGTACGTTGCGCATTGGTTCCACTTATGAATTTGGCATGCAGTTCATCGCACCGATCCTCACTCAATTCTGCCAAAAGCATTCTAATCTACACATTAATTATGATGTGAACTCTTCTATTAATGATCTCATTGCAGACCAATTGGATATTGTTATTCGTTTAGGTAATTTGCCTGATAGTTCACTCAAAAGCCGAAAAATCGGGCAATTTCAAATTATATTGGTTGCTTCACCTAATTTCTTAGAAAAACACCCTGTGAATCAATTGGATGACTTATTGAATGTGCCTTGGATCACACAAACGCAATGGCAAAATCATCATTTCACATTAACAAACCATACAACTCAGCAAGGTTTTCATTTCGTGCCACCACAAGGCAAACACCAAACCAATGCAGGTGGATTAACGCATTTAATGGCTGTCGATGGTTTAGGTTTAACTATTTGCCCTTTATGGTTGGTTGAAGAGGATCTCAACCAAGGGAAATTAATCCGTGTTTTGCCAGATTATTCATTGCCAATGCAGGATATTCACGCTTTATATTTACACCAAAAGCACTTACCTAACAAAACACGATTATTCATAGATTATTTGAAACAGCACTATTTTAATTCATAGATAATGATCGATATTCTCTCTTATAAATTACTGCTGTTCATAACAACTTTGCCAGAATTTCTGATCCCACAAGCAGCCCTCTTCATAGTATTCATCCATTTGATTGCGGATAAAATCTAAAGCTTGATCACCATAATGATCGCATACTTCGCGAAGTTTTCTCACTGATTCTGAATGCTCAATTCCTGCATACATATCAATCCAATCAACATAGAGATTATGCTCTCTTAAATGTTGATCATAGATATAAATACCCAATTGCTGATACACAATAAAGCATGGCAACATACCTGCAACTGCTAATTCAATCGGCAATGTTGCAAGCTCTTCATTGAACTCAATGAAGCCTTGGCAAGTTTCTGTGGGTTCAATGTCTGCTAAATCCCGCTCTAGATAGATATCATGCAAGCCTTGTTCTACTGCCATATTTTCTTCCACAAAATCACGAAAATATTGCTGATATTTTGGCTCAGGAATTCGCTCAGCCATTGTGTGCAATAGCTTAGTGAATGCTTGCAAATACAATGCATCTTGCTCAATGTAAAACATAAAGCTATCTGCATTCAATTTTCCTGTGATCAGCTCTTGAATGAATGGCAATTGCTGAGTTTTTTCATAAATTGACAAATGCTTCTGCCATGCAGCTTCACTCCAACCTTGTTGATTATGCTGCATGATGATTACCTTTTATAAGCGCAAATCGCGACGTAATCGCCTTTATCATAACCTTCTACTGGTTCTTCCACTTTGTCATCTGAATACACAGGATGCGCTACTAAGGTTTGATAAAATTCGAAATCTATTAAACCAATCTTTTTCATGGTTTCAATCTTTTCGCCCGTTGTACGCCAATTGGCTTGATCCACCAATTCAATTGGATAAGGATTGCGAGGATAAACATCTTTCAATAACGGATGATCCCAAGATTTTACAGCTTTTGCTAAGTTATATAAAAGCCCATATCCGCTCTCTTTTGGAATATCGATCACAATCAATTTGCCACCAACATTCAAAGCATTGAAGCTGTTTTTCAACGCTTTCTCTAAATCTGTAATGTAACCTGGGCAACCGTTATAAATGATCGTGTCATATTTTTTGCCTGCATAATCAAAATCTTCAGATGTAGAAATCATCACATCAATGCCACGCTTTTGTGCAATTTCTGCCATATCTTTAGAAGGCTCTAAACCTTCATTGATCTCAATGCCATAATCTTTACGCAAGATTGATTCAAACAAACCACTGCCACAACCCACTGAGAAAATATTCTGGCAACCTTCTAAAGTTTTGGCCACTAATTTCACTTCTGATAACAGCACGTTTTCATTCTCTAAAAACCAACTGTCATATTTTTCTGCATACTGATCAAAACTCTTTTGACTCATAATTTCCTCAAGATTCATTGGTAAAATGTGTGAAGCTCAACCTTGCGCTATTTTGGAGTTTTTTATCACCAAAATATTCACTTGATAATGCTAAAATATTCATAGAAGCCAACGAATCAATGATATTTTTCGTGGCATTTTTGTGGGTTAAATATAGATGAAATCCACCCAATGGCAGATTAAATTGATAATCTTTTGGCAAAGTTTCTTTCAGCCATTGCACGCAATTTTGTGCACGCTGATGCAATTCTTTACGTAAATGTTCTTCATGTTCAAATGCATAATGATTCAAATAATGCTCAGCCATCACTTGTGGCAAAGCACTCAAACCTGAATCCAATTTTTGGCGAATATTCGCCAAATGATTCACCACAGATTCTGGCGCAATCATCCAACCAATTCGGATGGATTTTCCAAGATATTTAGATAATGAGCCGATATAAATCGTCTGCCCTTCGATATCCAACTGCTTAATGGGATTCGTATCAATCGTGGAATAAAAAGACAATTGGCTGTAAGCATCATCTTCTACAATTGGCAGGTTTTTACGTCGGCAGAAATCCATCAAAGCTTTTTTACGGTTCATCGGCATTACTGAACCTGTAGGATTTTGAAAATTAGGGTTCACAAATAGCATTTTCAACGAATGCTTGTGCACTAGTTCATCCAAACGCTCAATGGATAATCCATGTTGATCCACAGGAATACCGTAAATGCGCAATCCCACAGATTGGAAAATCGGCAAGGCATAGAAATAGGATGGCTGCTCAATACCAATCGCATCGCCTGGCTTTAATAAGCCTAAAGCTATCAGAGAAATTGCCTGCTGAGCACCTGATGTAATCATGATCTGTTCAACAGGTACCGTAAAATTGAATCGTGTTTTCAAATAATTTTGCACTGATTCACGCAGCGATAAAACACCCAACTGCGCATTATCTTGCTGTTCCGCCAAAATCAATGATTGCCAATCCCATTCTGGTAATTTGAGTGATGGATAGAGATCAATGGGCAAATCACCATTGCGTAGATCATAATTACTTTGTGTAGAAGTAGGCTGAAATGATGGCAATTGCTGATAACTATCCACAATATTATTGCGCCAGTTAAAGGATGGATAGGTTAATAATCCCCACTTTTGAGCATTTACATAAGTGCCCGAGCCTAGCTTTTTAATGATAATATTACGTTCGGCCAATTCATCCAAAGCACGAATCACAGTAGAACGATTTACATTGAGCCAAATACTCAAATCACGTTCTGAAGGCAAACGTTCACCTGGCGATAATCCACCTGAAATAATCGCAGCTTCAATGCCTTCAATGATCTGTTGATACAGTGGTTTGCCACTTTGCTTTTGAATGTTAAACATCTCAATCCATTTCCTCAATTCACACTAAGCATAGCAGAAGAAATACAATAAAAGTGGATGGTATAAAAAGCAACCAATTGGATCTATTTCATAGCCATTCCCTTTGTTAGTCTACATGATCTGTTAATCATCAAAACCAAAGAGGATATTGGAATGACTAAATTTGTAGAAATGCCAAAGCGTGGCGTAATCATGGATGTTGTCAATGTAGAAGAAGCTAAAATTGCAGAAGCAGCTGGCGCTGTTGCAGTAATGGCTTTGGAGCGCGTGCCATCAGACATTCGAAAAGAAGGCGGTGTTGCTCGCATGACTGATCCTGAATTGATTCATGCAATCAAAGCATCTGTTTCCATTCCTGTGATGGCAAAAGTACGCATTGGGCACATCGCAGAAGCACGCATTTTAGAAGCGATTGGCATTGATTACATTGATGAAAGTGAAGTATTAACACCAGCAGACGATGTTTACCATTTATTGAAAAGTGATTACGAAGTACCATTCGTTTGTGGCTGCCGTAACTTAGGTGAAGCATTACGCCGTATTGGTGAAGGCACACAAATGCTTCGCACAAAAGGCGAACCGGGTACAGGTAATATTGTAGAAGCTGTTCGCCACATGCGCCAAGTGAATGAAGAAATCCGTTTATTAACCACGAAATCAGACGATGAACTGATGGTTTATGCACGCGATATCGCAGCACCTTATGAATTGATCAAAGAGATCAAAAAAGCTGGTCGTTTACCAGTTGTAAACTATGCAGCGGGCGGCGTTGCAACACCAGCGGATGCTGTATTAATGATGTTATTGGGCGCAGATGGCGTATTTGTAGGCTCTGGTATTTTCAAATCAGAAAACCCTGAGTTATTTGCTAAAGCAATCGTACAAGCTGTGGCTCACTATGAAGATTTTGATCTATTGGCAAAATTGTTTCGTAACTTAGGCAAACCAATGAAAGGCATTGAAATTGCAACATTGGCAGAATCTGAGATTATGGCTGGTCGTTAATTCTTAATATCAAAAAAGGTTGCTTGAAACCAAGTAACCTTTTTGATTCATTCATATTTCATCACAATGATGATTAGAATTTAATATTAAACCCTACACGAATTGTTCTCCCAGGCGCTGGGAAATGCGAACGTGTTAATGGATCGAGGTAATATTGATTTGTTAAGTTCGTCGCCACAACTTCTAGCGATGTATTTTTATCAAATTTATAATTCACCCAAGCATCCACAGTCGTTGCTTTCGCCCAATGCACAGGCACGTTTGTCTGCCAAGGTGCGATATCACCAAAGTTTTCTTTATCTGTATTTTTAGAGCCAGCATGATGTAAAAGCCTTGTGCCAAGCTCTAATCGATCATCATAGAATCGCCCACCCAAAGTGAGGTTTAATGCATATTTTGGCGGTGTCATATTACGTAGGTAGCTATTATAAAATCCATCTTTCACACAGCTATTAATACGACCATAATAAGGATCCATCGAAATAGCCGTTGAATTATCACAAACTTTATTTTTCAAGAAATATGATGCACTGAAATCTGCAAAGAATCGTCCATTGTCATAACGGCTTTGGAACTCCAAGCCACTCACAATTTGCTTATCAATATTTCTTAATGAGAAGAATTGGTCACGATCAATCACATCTTTAATCGTATTTTTAAACCAAGCAATTTTCACATCAGCATAACGATCAGCATCCAACAACTGGCTCAAATCGTGGACATAACCTACTTCAATATTTGTGCTCTTCTCTGGTTTTAAACCTGTGCCTAAATAAATTGGGTTGGCAGAAAAGCCCACTGTGGATTCAAACATACTTGGCATTCTCTGAGTCTTAGCATAACGCGCATAGAATCTTGCATTATCGCTCACCCAAACAGTTGCAGCTAAAACAGGTTGCCATGTACCACTATTACTTTGCTTAGGTACTTCAGCAAACGGATCACCATCATATGGGCGGTTCGTATGAGTATAACCTGAGTTTGCAGGTGGCTTAGCACCCATAGATTCTATTTTGCCATTTCTAAAAGGATTATCTTCTTCATGGAATTTACCATCTTCACGCACATACCAAGTTTCATCTCCTGAAATTTTTTGGTTCTCAGGATCATAAAATGTTGGTACTTTTGCTGTAATTCCTTTCTCAGCAAGCTCTTTATTGTAGTTTTGAACAAATGCCATATATTCTCTCATTGCCTTTGTTCTTTCAGCAGAATCGCTACTATTACGACCCGCTGTGAATTTAGCATGAGCATCCAATAAATCTTGAGTTGGTGCAAGCTCATAATTCATCAATAAACCAGGCGCGCCTTTGCTAGCATAAGCTTGGTTACGCGCTTTACGCTGGCGATTCAACTGCTCATCATAGGATGAATAGCCTTGTTTCTGCATACCTGCACTTAAATCCAACCAAGATGTCGGCTGCCAATCGAAGTTAAAACTCATATTCCATTCTTTGCGCCAACCTTCTCTTGGAATAGTTCTGAAAGAATAACCTTGAGTTTCTTTAGGATCGTAATACCAAATATCTTTAGATTTTAACTTTTCATATTGATAGCTACCGCCCAAAGTTAAATCTAATTTATCCGTCAACTCCATTTTATTGCTGGTTGTAATGCCCCAACGACGATTGTCAGAATTAGTTAACGATGTATTACGCCATTTACCTTTCAATTCAGGATGCAAGAACGAGCTATAAAACTCGCGAGGATAACCACCTGATGTATGTGTATCTAAGAGTGTTTTAGTACCCCAAATATTTGTTTCTAAATCAATAAATTTATTCTCAGGATTCCATTTATGATTCAAATACACTGCGGTCGTTTTCACTGTACTCAATGGCCATTGAGGAAATTTCCCCACAACTTGCTCACGCACATAATCCTTCATAGGATTTTCAGGCGATGTATTCAATAAA